>CAJUAA010000095.1 GCA_910584205.1 uncultured Lachnospiraceae bacterium | reverse complement strand
TGCGGAGCAGGAAGTTGATGGGGATCACCTCCACCACCTTCACATACCGGTGGTCTTTCGTGTAGATGACGCCGTTTTCTATCCTGCTGATAGGCAGGTAGTCCGCTACCGGGTTTAAGTGGGTAAACTGCGGTTCCGGTGTGTGCAGCGGCTTTCTGGGGGAACGGTCCTTTTTCTGCTGGTTGTTTCTGCGATTCGGTCCTCCCGGTCTTCCGGCAGCCGTTTTTCTGGAATCCTGTTGTGGGTCCCGTTTCTTTCCCCCTGCGGATTTCTTTCGCTGTGTTCCGGCCTGCTGTTTTTTCTGTGCCTGGCTGGGGCGGAGCTTCTGGCGGATCTCATATCCCTTTACCTGGTCAAACTCTGCGGGGAAATCTTCCTCCCCCCTGCGCCGCCAGCCGGATATGCCGCCGATCTTTTCGTTTTTGCCGGATTTATGGTTCTTTCTGTCCGTTTTCATCTCCTGACTGGTGTCGGTGGATGCTGCATTCTCGCTGGGAACAGGGCTTTTCTTTTTGCCGCTTTTCCTGCCCTTTTTTGCAGATGGAGCCGCCCGCATTGCTTCCTGGCTTTCCCCGCCGCCCACGATACGGCGGTTCTTCATGTATTTTAAGAAGATGACAAGGAAGGACGACAGGCTTTCCCCCGATATGCCGATCAGGGCAAACAGGACAAGGGGCAGGGTAGTCAGGCACAGCACGATGATCCGTGCGGTCAGACTAAAGGGCAGGAACAGAAATACCGGCAGCCCGGTCACGGCGGCCAGGATGCCGGCCTCGATCACGTTCCTTGCCCGGAACATACCGCCGAAAAATGTGCCTGTGTCCACAAAGTTAGGCGGGATGATATAGGTATCGTGGTCATTCTGATGATTCATTTGGTAGTACCTCTCTTTCGCAGTGTGTCAGTTCCGGCCATGGTAAAATCAGATCGGAACATCTGTAAACAGGGTTCATGGCCGGACTGTGGCAGGGCATTCAGCCGATGATCCAGAAAGGGCCGCCTGCGCCTGCACGTCTGCTGGCTTCGTTCAGTATGATGGAAAGATCCC
>CAJUAA010000094.1 GCA_910584205.1 uncultured Lachnospiraceae bacterium | reverse complement strand
CCGTAGCTTTCCGGCTGTGCCAGCTCCACCAGATGCCCCACGCACCAGCTCACAACATAACCGTTCCCTTCCATATATCCGTCACTGATTTCCGTTGCGCCGATTACCTCCGCAATGCTCCTTGCTACGCTCGGTTTTTCCGCTATGACTAACTGCATTTATTCGTCCTCCCCTTCTTTATCCTCAAAAAAATCATCCTCGCTGTCCTCGTTTTCCTCGTCATCATCGTATTCTTCTTCCTCGTCCTCCTCATCATCGTCCTCGTCAAGAAATTCCTCTTTCTTTTTCTTCACTACCTTGAAATAATAGCCGCCGCCAATCGCTGCAACTGCCACAATCCCAAGAATGATATAGGTTGCCGCCGGGTTTTCCCCTGTTTTCTCCGGCTCCGGTTCGGGTTCTTCGGTATTTTCCTCCCCGTCCTCCGCCGCTTCTTCCGCAGGTTCTTCTTCCGTTTCCTGTTCCCCGTTATTGTTGGGAAGTGCGCCCTCCGTCACAGGGATTGCGGATTCCAGTGCGGCGGAATTTTGCGGTAAGGTATCGCTGTTGTCCGCTGTCACGTTCAGCAGGTCATTTTCTGTAACTTCGGTCAGGAAATAAACCACTTCTTCCTCCCCGTCCCGGTCAATGATAAGGTAGAACACTTTTTCCGATGCGGTCTGGATTGTATAAAATTCCTTCCCCGTTTCGCTTTTCTCCTTTTCCCCGGATTCCTCTTTTTTCTCCGATGCCGCCGCTTCCGCCATTGCCTGCTTTTTCTGCTCTGCAAGGCTGTTTTCGGAAACGGTGTTCCCGTCACTGTCCGTCTTGGTATGTTCCGTCACCTGTGCGGTAGCGGAGGAAGGCTTGGTTGCCTGTGCGTTCACCGGGAGCTGTTCTGCCGGGTTCTTCTCATTCCCGTCCGCTTTTTCCGGATCGGTATAATACGGGTTCGCTGTCTTATAGACCTCTGACATATTCCCGGCATTGTCCATTGCGGAAATGGTGAAATATTGGTAGCCTGCGTCAAACTGCTGCAGGCGGATATTCAACACGCCATTGGTAAGCTCCTTAAACT
>CAJUAA010000093.1 GCA_910584205.1 uncultured Lachnospiraceae bacterium | reverse complement strand
CTGCGGGAACAGATACTGGACCGCAGCTATAAACCACTGCCAGCCAAAAGGACCGATATCCCGAAACCGGATGGGAGCATGCGGGGGCTCAATGTCCCGGCTGCCAGAGACAGAGTCGTGCAGGCCTGTCTGGCAAACTATCTGGATTACAGGAAGGACTTCGAGATGAGCAACAGCTCATACGGGTTCAGGAAGAACAGGAGATGTGAACAGGCGATACTGAAAGGCCTCGAGTTCATGAACGACGGGTATGACTGGATCGTCGACATCGACCTGAGGAAATTCTTCGATACGGTAGACCAGGACAGACTGATCCGCCTGATAGACAACCTGTTCCATAACAGGGACGTTACGTCGCTGACAAGGAAGTTCGTCAGAGCGGGAGTCATGATAGACGGCAGGCTGGTCAGGACAGAAAGAGGAATCCCACAGGGAGGACCTCTCTCGCCGGTACTGGCCAACATTTATCTGGACCAGGCCGACAAGGAACTGGAAAGCAGAGGGCTGAGATTCACAAGATACGCAGACGATATGCTCATCTATGTGAAGTCGGAAGCCGCCGCCAACAGGGTGATGAAGTCATTCAGCAATTATCTGGAAAAGAAGCTGAAGCTGGAAGTGAATGCTTCAAAATCGAAAGTGGCCAGACCGGATGAAGTGAAATATCTGGGGTTTGGCTTCAAAAGGAACAAAAGGGAATGGAAGGCAATACCGCATGAGAAGTCCATCCATGAGTTCGAACAGAAAATAATGAAGCTGACGAAGCGGAACTGGAGCGTATCCCTTGAAGAAAGGCTGGAGAAAATCAATCAGGTCATCAGGGGATGGAGCAATTATTTCAGATGCGCATGGCTGTATAAAAAGAACATGCGGAAACTGGACAGCAAGCTCCGGAGAAGAATCAGGGCCATCATCTGGAAGCAGTGGAAAAGCATCAGGAAAAAAGAAGAGAGCCTTGTCAGACTGGGATGTCCCAGAGACAAGGCTCACTCATATGCGTGTGCTCGGCAGGGATATGTCAGGTGTGCAACTACATTCCTGAACAAGTATATCAGAAATATACACCTGAAGAAGAAAGGCCT
>CAJUAA010000092.1 GCA_910584205.1 uncultured Lachnospiraceae bacterium | reverse complement strand
TTACAGGCTGTATACCAGTTCCCTCAGCACGATTTCCTCCGCCGAGTGCCTGATGTTGTTCATCTTCTGAACCCAGAGCATCTGGTTCTCTGCCTTGAGTTTTTCCGTCACTCCCTCCTGCTTCATCATCTGCCCGGTCAGCAGTTCCATCCTCTGCTCCGCCTGTTCCTGAATGGTCAGAAGATGCTCTTTCAGCTTCCCTTTCAGCAGAAGCCCGGTGTAAATCCCCTTCTTGTGTTCCTGTAAGTAATTCTTCCTCATCAGCCCGTATTTCGTAAGCGTCCCCTCCGGCTGCTCGTCCACCTGTAACATCGGTATCATGTAATCCCCGTTCTTCTCGTAGGTCAGATTCATCATTATTTCCCCTTTCCCCGGCATTTCCGGTCTGTGTGGTAGGTTGTACGTCCTCCGTTTCACTTTCACGCTTTAAAGCATTATAGCGTGTGTCAGAGGTATTTGCAAGTCCTTTTTCGGCAAAATTTCTTGATGCTTCCTTTCTGGCGATTTCCCTGTCATACGCCCCGATTGCCTTGCCAATCTCCATAAGCACAGGCTTGGATAAATCGGATATGCTGTCACCGATGTGCGACAGGGTTTCGATTGTATTAAACTCATGGATATAGGGGAACTGGATTTCCTCTGCCAGCTCCGCATCTTCCATGCCGCACCGCTTTAAGACGGTGTAGGCGATGCTGTCCGCCAGCGTTTCCCGGACACGCACAGCGATATTCAGTTCGTCCAGTTCCTCCAGAAAACTTCCCTCTTTCAGATATTCCATATCCGAAGCAAGCTCCCCATAACAGTCCTGTGCAATCCGGGAAGCAATCTCCCTGATCCTGTCCACAAATCCCGCTTCCTTGTTGGTAGCCCCGTAAATCCCTTCCAGACGGTTCAGAACCGCTTCCTGATGTTCCTCCCGCATCTCCCAAAGCTGAGGGAAACGCCCGATGCGCCTTGCCTTATGCACGTCCGATATGTCAAAGACGTACCGCAGTCCGGTGTAGGGACTCCCTTCTTCATCCAGAAGTGCAATCCCCTTTGCGCCCTTGTTTACCCAACAGTGCATTTTTTCATTCCATATCTCTATGGAAGCACAGGCTGTGGCGTCCGGTCTTTGGGCATAGATAAG
>CAJUAA010000091.1 GCA_910584205.1 uncultured Lachnospiraceae bacterium | reverse complement strand
AGGCTGCTTTAGCAGCATACCGAACCTACCGGCTTTAGCCGGTAGTGGTTCAGTCTTAAAGAAGCGTGACCGGGTTATGGACTTGGAGCCGGATTGGGTACACCTTTCGGAAGATGAAAACGGTATCGCCATGAACAGCTATTTTGCCGAACACCCGGAGATGATCGTGGGGAAAATGGAGATGGTTTCCGGCCCGTATGGGATGGAAAGCACCTGCCAGCCTGACACGTCAAGACCCTTTGCGGAGCAGCTTGCGGAAGCCATAAGCCGCATTGACGGGGAGATTGAGGAGGCAGAGCTTGACGGGCTGGACGATGGACTGTCAGACCAGACAATCCCGGCAGACCCGGAGGTAAAGAATTACAGTTATACGCTTGTGGAGGATAAGGTCTATTACCGGGAAAACTCCGTCATGAAGCCTGTGGATATGAAAGATTCCATGCTGGAGCGCATTAAGGGCATGGTGGGCATCCGGGATTGTACGCAGGAACTGATCAATGTGCAGCTTCAGGAATACCCGGATACCGTCATTAAGGAAAAGCAGGCGGAGTTAAACCGGCTGTACGATGATTTCTCCAAAAAGTATGGGCTTATCAATTCCCAGACCAACAAGAGGGCGTTTAACCAGGACAGCAGCTATTGTCTGTTATGCTCCCTTGAAAAGACGGACGAGGAAGGGAAATTTGTCGGCAAGGCGGATATGTTCACAAAGCGTACCATTAAGAAAGCGGAGGTTGTCACAAGCGTTGACACGGCAACCGAAGCCCTTGCGGTGTCGCTGTCGGAGAAGGCGAGGGTTGACCTTGACTATATGGCGGAACTGTCCGGAAAAAGCGTTGACAGGATAAAAGAGGAACTGACAGGCATTATCTTCCAGAATCCCGTGACGGACAAATGGGAAACGGCGGACGAGTATCTGAGCGGCAACGTCCGTGATAAGCTGGAAACAGCGAAAAACTATGCGGAGAACCACCCGGAATATACCGTAAATGTGCAGGCGCTCACGCAGATGCAGCCCAAAGAGCTTGACGCAAGTGAGATTGAGGTGCGTATCGGCGCAACATGGGTGAAGCCGGAGTACCTGGAGGATTTCATGCGTGACACCTTTGAAACGCCGCAGCATTTACTTGACAGGAATATCATGGGCATACAGTTTTCCGGCGTGACCGGGCAGTGGAACGTCAAGGGCAAAAATGCGGATTA
>CAJUAA010000090.1 GCA_910584205.1 uncultured Lachnospiraceae bacterium | reverse complement strand
TCGGCTTGTCGTAGTTCCAGATGGTGGTCTGCTTCCGGTCGGAATACCACGGGTGCTTGCCGTTCTTCAGAAAGCCGTACAGCACAGGCTCATGTTGCCACTGGTAATCCGAGCGTCCAAGCACGAGGGAATTCTTCACCCATATGCACACCCCGGCAAGGTGGAACCCTGCGTCCACAAACGCTTTACGGAAATTCAAGCCCTCCGTATCCGCATGGAACACATATGCCGCGCCGCCGTTCTCCAGGTGCGCCGCCATCTGTGAAAATGAATTGTACAGAAATGTGTAGAATTCATCCCCTTTCATGCTGTCATTCTGGATGGAAAGCCCGCTGCCGCTTTTGAAGGATACGCCATACGGCGGGTCCGTCACGATGAGGTTTGCTTTCTTCCCGTCCATGAGCGCTGCCACATCTTCCACACTTGTGGCATCGCCGCACATCAGCCGGTGCCTGCCCACCGTCCAGATATCGCCCCGCTCCACGAACGCCGCTTTCTCCAGTGCGGCGGAAAGGTCAAAGTCATCATCTTTCACATCTTTTTCCCCATCTCCGGCAAAAAGGTCGGCAATCTCATCCTCGCCGAAGCCCGTCAGGGATACATCAAAATCCGCACCCTGCAGACTTTCAATCTCGATGCGGAGCAGCTCCTCATCCCATCCCGCGTCCAAAGCCATGCGGTTGTCCGCAAGGATGTAGGCTTTCTTCTGCGCCTCCGTCAGATAATCCACGAACACACACGGAACCTCTGCAATCCCTTCTTCCTTCGCCGCCATGATCCTGCCATGCCCCGCGATGACATTGAAATCCCGGTCGATGATGACCGGGTTGATGAAGCCGAACTCCCGCAGGGACGAGCGGAGCTTCACAAGCTGCTCCGGCGAATGTGTCCGCGCGTTATTCACATACGGCACCAGTTTCCCCAAAGGGATGAGCTGCATCTCAGTTGTCGTCTTTCCCATTTTCCTCTACACTCCTTTCCTTGCGCAGAGCAGCCGCTCCATCGTATCATCCATTGGCGTGTTCCCCTGGAACTCCACCGAGCAGTTCTCCTTTACGATCTGGAAAATCTGCATCCAGCAGTAGTTGGTCTGCTTCATGTAGGACTGGCTCATGGAAACATAGGGGGAAGCGATGGCGGCTCCTGTGGTCGGGTGTTTTGCTAAAAATCCAGTGGAGGATACGATCTCCTCGCACTGAATCCACCGGGACACGCTCATGGCGTACTGCTCCACCATCT
>CAJUAA010000089.1 GCA_910584205.1 uncultured Lachnospiraceae bacterium | reverse complement strand
AAGGGATACCCCATCGTGATGCACTGCCATGATGAGATCATAGCGGAAGTGCCGGAGGATACCGGCTCCGTGGATGAGATGTGTGAGATCATGGCGGTACAGCCAGAGTGGGCGGAGGGCTTGCCATTGAGAGCGGATGGTTACCAGTGTAGTTTTTATCAGAAAATGTAGGAGGAGAAATTTATGGAGAGAAGGAATGCGGAAGGGTACCATGACCCCACAGCCTACGGCGGGATGCGTATGGCGGAGCAGAAAGCGGAAAAGGAAACGGTGAAGATGGTTTATAAGAACGGGAGGATGGAGCTTTATATCCATGAGTTCTTCCCATGCAGGTTGGCGGTGGCAAGGAAGGTGTTCCCGCTGATCCGGCGCTTTGCGAAAGAGGATGACAGGGAGAAACTGAAACAGTTCTTACGGATAAAGGCACGGGAGCATTCCGGGAAGGTTAAGGCATTTTCGGAAAAGGCGGAGTCCCTCAAAGCGAATTCGGAGGAATGGCATTTCTACCGCAGGAAAGCCAGGGAGGAACAGATCATTTATAACCAGTGCGTGAAAAATCTGAAATTATTGGAGGGCAGGAAGGAATGAAGCTACAGATCGCAACAGGCAATTCAAGGATGGAGAAACGCTGGAACAACGTGGAGATGGAGCTGGATGAATTCATAGAGCGCATCTCCCACACCATCCGCACGGCGGAGACCGTGGAGCAGTATATGAAAATGACGAAAGCGAAGCAGGACGCCATTAAGGATGTGGGCGGCTATGTGGCAGGGAGGCTGAAAGGCGGCAGACGGAAGAAGGACAGCGTGGAATACCGTACCATGATTGTGGAGGATATGGACCATGCGGTTCCGGGCGTGATTGAGCAGATAGAAATGCTCTATAATTACCGCTGTTTTATTTATTCCACCCATAAGCACACGGCGGAAAATCCGAGGCTGCGCCTTGTGATCATCTTATCCCGCCCGGTGTCGCCGGATGAATATGTGGCGGTGGCAAGGAAGGTGGCGGAGGACATCGGGATCGAGATGTTCGATGATACCACCTACGAGCCGAGCCGCCTCATGTACTGGCCGTCCACCTCCGCTGACGGGGAATTTATTTTTCGGGATATCGAGGGAGAGCCGTTAAACCCGGACGAGGTGCTTTCACGGTATAAGGACTGGCGGGATTCCTCCGAGTGGCCGGTGAGCAGCCGCCAGCAGAACATCGTACAGAGGGAGATGCGCAAACAGGCGGACCCGCTGGCGAAGG
This sequence comes from uncultured Lachnospiraceae bacterium, assembly GCA_910584205.1. GTDB lineage: Bacteria > Bacillota > Clostridia > Lachnospirales > Lachnospiraceae > Hominiventricola. The sequence goes on along the minus strand of CAJUAA010000089.1, from coordinate 24 downwards.
ATGGAGTGATCGGCGCATTCTGCC
>CAJUAA010000088.1 GCA_910584205.1 uncultured Lachnospiraceae bacterium | reverse complement strand
TGTGTATACCCCTCCTTCTATGGCAGCGCACCTCCCGTGTCTACCAGGATCACCGTCTCGCGGGTCCTAACTTCCTTCGTTCCGCCTGTCCATAACCAGGGTGTCAGCTTAGCTCCTTTACAGGGTCATGCCCTATGGAAAATATTCCTGCCGACTACTGGCTCATTCTTTGTTATAAGTCTTACTGTTCTGCATGGTTCCCGGGCCGGCACCTTGCGGTGGACGTTTCGACCAGCCTGTTCCACATGTCTCCCAGCCTTCCCTGTCATGGCCGGACTCAGCTCCCGGCGGCGTCTGCCAGAAGCTCAGTCCAGCCGTGGCAGGGTATTGTCTGTTCTTATTCCTGCTGTTATGCAGCCTGTACCTGCGGCCTCCTGATATCGCCCAGCAGCTTCCCAGGGTCATACTGGACACCCTTGGTAAGAATCGTGTAAAAGATCCTCAGCACCTTACATGCCACCGCTACCACCGACTGCATCTTTTTGAGCGGGTTCTCCTTCCGCGTCCGGTAATACTCGTGTATCTGGCGGAACTCTGCGTTCTTTCCCACCAGCGATATTGCGGCCTCGTACAGCACATATCTAAGGCGTTTCCGTCCCCGGTAACTGATACGGCTTTCCCCATTATGCTTACCGGAATCATTTGCCACGATGGCGTATCCCGCCAGCTTCTGCAGCTGTTTGGGGCTGTCGAAACGTCCTATGTCCCCAACCTCTGCTATAAAGCCGCTGACCGTCACCATCCCTATCCCTTTGATCGCCAGCAGGTTGTCAATATATGGAATCTCCCTCAGCTTTTCTTCTATCCTCCGGAGCAGTTCCTCCATCCTTGACGCATATACATCCATGTCGCTCAACAGGTTCTTAAGCTCCATCCGCGCCGCTTCCGGCGCTTCCTTACTTCCGACGCTGTGCTCCGCAGCCGATACCAGGGTCTTTGCCCTCTTCATTCCGGCGCCCCTCAGCTTCGCGTCCCTCCAGATCTGGTTCACGCCTTCCGCCCCCAGCCTTATGATGTCTTCCGGCAGCGGCGCCTCCTTCAGCACCATCCTCCCGCTTACCGCCTTCAGGTCCCCGTAAACGTCTTTGTACTCTGGAAAGTAGATGGCGAACCATCTCGCCAGGCGGTTCTTGATCCTTGTGAGCTCCTCCTGCGTCTGGAAGCGCAGGTTCGATAAGCTCCTGATCTCTGCATAGATGCCGACCGGCATGTAAGGGTATGAGAATCTCCCCTCGTTGACAAGCGCAGCGATCGTCTTGGGATCCTTTCGGTCATTCTTGTTGGGATTGTTGTCATCCAGCTCTTTGGATTTCTTCACATGATGGGGGTTCACATGCACCGGCCTCATGCCGTTGTCCTGCAGGAATTTCCCCAGGGCGAACCAGTAGTGGCCCGTCGGCTCCAT
>CAJUAA010000087.1 GCA_910584205.1 uncultured Lachnospiraceae bacterium | reverse complement strand
CCTATCACACCCAAACTAAAAACACCTCTTTAAGGCGACGCAGAGGTTCATACTCTGCGTCATCTTAAAGAGGTGTCTGTGCCGGCCGCCGCCCGCAGCGGTCATTCATACATGCCGTTCATGGCCTGTACATGGCTTTGACGGCGGAATGACTGCCGGCTGACTGCTGGCGGAACCAGATCAGATGACAGTTTTCAGGCGGTTCATATTTTCGCGCTTCATATCCATGTTGGGATGGACGTATCGGCTTAAAGTAATGCTGACACTGGAATGTCCCAGGATCTCGCTCAATGTCTTGATATCAAATCCTGCCTCCACGCACCGGGTGGCAAAGGTATGGCGGAGGGTATGAAAATGCACCTGTTCCATACGGCATTCGGCAGTATACTGTTTCAGGCGCCTTTGCAGCTTTCTCGGTTCCATGCAGCGGCCGGTGCCTGTAAGTACAAACGCATCCGGCATATCCGAACAAAACCGGCGGCATATCTTTTCCAGATCCGGCATAAGCGGAATGGTACGGAATGAACTGTCGCTTTTCGGCGTTCCGACTATAATCTCAGTCTTCGGTCCGGTATGGGCGTCCGGTTTTCTGATCCGCTGCGCCGTATAACGAACGGAAATCGTACGCATTTCAAAAGAAATATCCTTCCAGCGAAGCGCGCAGATTTCGCCGATGCGCATACCGGTGCGCATGGCCAGATAGATCCCGAATTTACAGAGATCCATTCCATTTACCAGAAACAACATCAGCATCCGTTCCTCCTTTTCGTCCAGAATCCGGACGGTCTTTCGGATCTGCTTTGGGTAAATGATCTCCAGATCCGGAAGTTTCCTCCCGCCCCTTCTGCCGGCATAGACAAAAATGGAGTGGAACAGAGCAAGAATATCCCTCACCGTCTTGGGCGACAGCGCTTTCTCCTGCAGCAGGTGCTGGGTAAACAGATCCACGTGTTCCGAGACGATCCGGTATGGCGGCACCATTCCAAAAAAAGGCTTGATATGATTTTCGATATCCGTCAGATATCTGGCGCAGCTGGAAGGCTTCAGCCGGGCGGAATTTGCCAGAAGCCAGCTGTCACAGTAATAGCCAAACGTATGATCCTCCGGGTCCGGCTGGCTGATCTCCCCGGCAAGGGCATGCCTGGCATAACGCGCCTTCTCCTGAGCTTCTCCGTAAGTCCTGCCGTAGCAGAAGCCATAGATCAGTTTTCCCGCATCATCCCTTCCCTTCGTGTACCGGGCCTCAAAACGCCCGTCTTTTCTTAAATAAATATTTTCTCCTCTTGCCATGCCTGCAGTTCCTCCTTTGTGTGTTTAATAGGCTTGATGGAAGAATTGTAACTTGTCCAACCCAAATAGAAAATATTTTTGATTGCAAAACACATAACAGGAGAGTATAATAATTTTAATAAATTAATTTTTTGTGTCGCGGAGTATGAACCTCTGCG
>CAJUAA010000086.1 GCA_910584205.1 uncultured Lachnospiraceae bacterium | reverse complement strand
ACCAGCGGTACAGAATGTCGTACCGCAAGGTCTTGCACAGCCTCGGATATGTAAGTCGGAAGTAGAGCGAGGCAGTTTGTTCAGTTGTTGTACTCGAATATATGTTCTGTGTATAGGATACTTGATTGAGTAAGCTTTGTCAAGAGGGAGCGTATAAAATTTTTTGCAACTGGACATAATAAATAATTCTGCTGTGAGTGCCACTGAAAAAATACACCCGCAGAGGTTGACCCTTGCAGGTGTATTTCGTGAAGCATCATGATAGATGTGCATAGAACTATCATTCCGGTGTCGTGTTTAGCTGCTGCATCAGCTCTTGGAAACCATCCAGTGCGCTCTGGAGATTTTCGATAATATCCAGAGCCAATACATCCGGCGCAGGCAGGCTGTCCAGGTCCGCAAGAGATTTGTCCTTGATCCAGAAAATATCCAGACTGGCTTTATCCCGATCCAGAATTTCCTGAACGGCAAATTTCCTCCAGCGGCCATCCGGGTTATCCTCCGACCATGTCTCATGGCGCTGGTGCCGGTTCTCCGGATGGAAGCAGCAGATAAAATCTTCCAGATCGGCGTCCGTCATGGGATGCTGCTTCAGCGTGAAATGGATGTTGGTGCGGAAGTCGTACACCCACACCTCTTTCGTCTGCCGCTCCGGGCTGGCGGGGCGCTTGTCAAAGAAAATCACGTTTGCCTTGACGCCCGGCTTATAGAAAATCCCAGTGGGCAGGCGCAGGATCGTGTGCAGGTCGGTGGTCTCCAGCAGTTTCCGGCGCACCGTCTCTCCGGCGCCGCCCTCGAAGAGCACGTTGTCCGGCACCACCACCGCCGCTTTGCCCCTGGCGTTCAGGAGCGTGTTGATGTGCTGGACAAAATTCAGCTGCTTGTTGGAGCTGGTGGTCCAGAAGTCGGTTCGGTTGTAAACCAGGTCTTCCTCCTCCTGCTCCCCCTCCTCATTGGTGAAGGTGATGGAGGACTTCTTGCCAAAGGGCGGGTTGGTCAGCACATAGTCCACCCGGTAGCCGGGGTCGGTCAGCAGTGCATCCCCCAGAGTGACGGGGACGTTTCCGTAGATGTCCCCGATGTTGTGGAGATACAAATTCATCAGGCACAGCTTGAAGGTGGAGGGGACCAGCTCGTTGCCATAGAAGGTCTGGTTTTTGAGGAACTCTTTTTTCTCCCGGTCCAGGGTATAGTGGGCTTCATCCGCGATATACTCCTGTGCGGCGAGAAAGAAACCGCCGCTGCCGCAGCAGGGGTCCGCGATGGTTTTCATGGGCTCCGGACGAACACAGCGCACCATGGCCCGGATGAGGGGCCGGGGCGTGAAGTACTGCCCTGCGCCGCTTTTCACGTCCTCCGCGTTTTTCTGGAGCAGTCCCTCATAGATCTCGCCCTTCACATCGGAGGACATGGACACCCACCGCTCCTGGTCGATCATCTGCACGATGCGGTACAG
>CAJUAA010000085.1 GCA_910584205.1 uncultured Lachnospiraceae bacterium | reverse complement strand
CCGAAGGAAATGCTGAAGGCCTACGTGGACAGCCAGAAATTCAGCAGCACGACAGAAATCATGGATGCGATGAAGGAAATGTTCCGGGACGTTTTGCAGCAGGTGATGGAAAGCGAGCTGGACACAGAACTGGGGTACGAAAAAAGTCAGCGGATGTCGGATTCTGGTGTCGAAAATAAGCCCCGAAACTACCGAAACGGATATTCGAAGAAGACTGTGAAAACCCAGCTTGGAGCGGTGGATGTGAAGGTACCCCGGGATCGGAACGGAGAATACGAGCCGCAGATCATCGGCAAGTACAGCCGGAACGCGGACGGCATGGAGGAGAAAATTCTGGGGCTGTATGCCTGCGGGATGAGCCAGCGGGACATCTCGGAGCAGATCAAGAATCTGTACGATGTGGACATCTCGCCGGAGCTGGTGAGCAAGATCAGCGAGAAGATCATGCCGGAGGTTGCGGCATGGCAGAACCGGCCGCTGGAGGCGGTGTATCCGTTCGTATTCCTGGACGCCATCCACTACAAGGTGAAGGAAAACCATCAGTACCAAACCAAGGCGGCCTATGTGGTTTTGGGCGTCACCATGGACGGCACAAAGGACATCCTGGGCGTCTGGATCGGGGAGCACGAGAGCAGCAAATTCTGGCTGAATGTGCTGAATGACCTCAAAAGCAGGGGAGTTTTGGATGTTTATCTGTTCTGTGTGGACGGTCTGAAAGGCTTCGTGGAAGCCATTGGGGCAGTCTATCCCCACAGCCAGGTGCAGCGGTGCATCGTCCATCAGATCCGCTCCTCCACCCGCTTTGTCAGCTATAAAGACATCAAGCCGCTGATGGCGGATTTGAAGAAGGTCTATACCGCTGTCACCGAGAATGAGGCTCTGGAAAACCTGATGGCATTCAAAGAAAAGTGGGGCAAGCAGTACCCCTCCTGCGTCAAAAGCTGGGAGGACAACTGGGATATTCTGAGCACCTTTTTCGCATATCCCACCGAGATTCGGAAAATCATATACACGACGAATATCATTGAGGGCTTGAACCGTCAGTTCCGCCAAATCACAAAAAACAAGCCCAGCTTCACCAACGACGATTCCCTGCGCAGGATGCTCTATCTGGCCAGCAGGAAAATTGTCGGGCACTGGACCGCCAGATGTCGAAATTGGGACGTGGTTTTGTCCCAGCTCCAGCTCATGTTCCAGGACCGCCTGACTGCCTGAACCCGGCTTCCCCTTAGCGTTTCCGGGCGGGGAGACGGCATTCACGCTGCGCGCGCATACCGTCTCTCCGCTCGGAACACAGGTGGATAAGCCGAGTTAAGCCGGGTTGTGTCCAGCAAGGGAAATCCTCTGATTTGCTCCTGTTTCCTTGACTACAGCTTGTCTCCTTTTACACAAAATTTTCTGACGGGCCAAATTAGGACAACATCGACTTCGACGACCGGCGGCAGGTGGCCGACATCATTCTCTCCCAG
>CAJUAA010000084.1 GCA_910584205.1 uncultured Lachnospiraceae bacterium | reverse complement strand
GCACCGGGTGGTAGGAGCGGTCATCCGCCGCCTTCGTCACGGCGATATTGTAATTGCGCATGGAGAACGTGCCGTAATTCAGATCCACATAAGAGATAAGCTGTGCATCGTCCGCGTCCCGCCAGAACCGCCCCGGATGCTCCCACGGCACCGCTCCCTTGATCTCCATGCCATCACTGAGCTGGTTGAACACGATGCCTTTCAGCTTTTCATCGTTGTTCAGGATCAGCAGAAGGTTCCGCAGGGTGTTCTTCACCACCGTGGATCGTTTCTCATACTCCAGTTCCTTCTGCCAGTCCTCATTTTCCCCGGAGAACTCCTTCTCCGCTTTCTCCATCCGCTCCCCGGCAATGGTCATCTTCACGTTCTCATCATTTACGGCAAACTCGCTCATGGCGGTAAAGGACGGGAGCTTTGATGCCTCGGTGTCCTCCGCCGCCTTTTCATCCAATTCACCGAATTTGTGTATCCGTACCATGTCAAAGGCGTTCATCAGTTTCCCGCAGGCCGGGTCGGTGGCATGATGGGAATAGGCGAATTTCCCTTCATAAATCACCACGCCCGCCTGTGAGTCAGCCGGGATATAGTCATACCGCCCCGGCATGGCGCTTGGCTGATAGACATCTGACAGAAATGCGGCTATCGCATCCTCTATCGTGTAAGTCCGGCAGAATGCGCCGATCACTCCATCCTTCGCCAGCGGGTCCGCCTGTTTGCGCATTTCCCTCTGGACGATGTTCTGCTGCCTGCTGCTCACCGGCCACTCGGAGGAATCCCGCCAGTCCTTATACCGTGAAAGCACATCGTCCGGGTTTAAAGGCTCTCCCTCAATGTCCCGGAAAAGGAACTCCCCGTCAGCGGAGGTGGACGGCCAGTACATGAGGCGGCTCGGCTCGTAGGTGGTATCGTCGAACATCTCAATCCCGATGTCCTCCGCCACCTTCCTTGCGATTGCCACATATTCATCCGGCGACACCGGGCGGGATAAGATGATCACAAGGCGCAGCCTCGGATTTTCCGGCGTATGCTTATGGGTGGAATAAATAAAACAGCGGTAATTATACAGCATCTCTATCTGCTCAATTACTCCCGGAACTGCATGGTCAATATCCAGCGTTATGATAATGCGGAACTCCACACAGTCCTTCTTCCTCCTGCCGCCTTTCAGCCTGCCTCCCACAAAGCCGCCCACGTCCTTGATGGCGTCCTGCTTCGCTTTCGTCATTTTCATATACTGCTCCACGGTCTCCGCCGTGCGGATGGTATGGGAGATGCGGTTTATAAATTCATCCAGTTCCATCTCCACGTTGTTCCACCGTTTCTCCATCCTTGAATTGCCTGTTGAAATATACAGTTTCATTCCCTCTTTCCCCCGTTCTCCAATAATTTCAGATTTTTCATGCACTGGTTGTAAATGATCTGTTCCTCCCTGGCTTTCCTCCGATAGAAATGCCATTCCTCCGATTTTGCCGTAAGGGACTGTGCCTTTTCCGAAAAAGCCTTAACTTTCCCGGAATGCTCCCGTGCCTTTATCCGTAAGAACTGTTTTAATTTCTCCTTATCCTCATCTTTCGCAAAGCGCCGGATCAGCGGGAACACCTTCCTTGCCACCGCCAACCTGCATGGGAAGAACTCATGGATATAAAGCTCCATCCTCCCGTTCTTATAAACCATCTTCACCGTTTCCTTTTCTTCTTTCTGCTCCGCCATACGCATCC
>CAJUAA010000083.1 GCA_910584205.1 uncultured Lachnospiraceae bacterium | reverse complement strand
GACCCGGCGAAGGTAAGGGAGAGCTGGCATTCCGTTTACGGCGGCTCGAAGAATGCCGGGAAGGTGGCAGTTTTAGAGGAGGGCATGAAGTACCAGCAGATCGGGATTCCCCCGGAGGAAGCACAGTTTTTGGAAACACGGAAGTTCCAGATAGACGAGATCGCGCGGCTGTACCGCATCCCGCCGCACATGGTGGGCGACCTTGACAAGAGCAGCTTTTCCAACATCGAGCAGCAGTCTTTGGAATTCGTGAAATACACCTTAGACCCGTGGGTGATCCGTTGGGAGCAGTCCATACAGAAAGCCTTGTTCCTTCCGCAGGAGAAGAAGGAGTATTTCGTGAAGATGAACGTGGACGGCCTTCTCCGGGGTGATTATGAAAGCAGGATGAAAGGCTACTCTATCGGCATCCAGAACGGATTCATGTGTCCGAATGATATACGGCGGCTGGAAAGCATGGATTTGATACCTGTGGAGGAGGGTGGTGAATTTTTTCTCACCAACGGGAACCTATGCCGATTAAAGGACGCAGGACTTTTCGGGAGAATTCCGGGGGAGTCACAGGAGGAATAAATTTGTAAAGACAGGTGGGTATGTTCTGCCAGTTTTTTCTATGCAGAAAGAGAGGTTAGCAGAGAATGAAAAGGAAGTTCTGGAACTGGATCAAAAATGACGCGGGAGGGGAGGAGGAGCGCACCCTTGTGCTGAACGGCGAGATTTCGGATGAGACATGGTACGGAGATGAAGTGACGCCCGCCCTGTTCGCAAAGGAACTGAATGCCGGGAGCGGCAACATCACCGTGTGGATCAATTCACCGGGCGGCGACGTATTCGCCGCAGCACAGATTTACAACATGCTCATGGAGTACAAAGGCGATGTGACCGTGAAGGTGGACGCGCTGGCGGCTTCGGCAGCCTCCGTCATCGCTATGGCGGGCACCACGGTGCTGATGTCGCCCCTTGCCATGATGATGATCCACAATCCCATCACCGTGGCGATAGGGGATTCCAAAGAGATGCAGAAGGCGGGGGAGATGTTAAATGAAGTGAAAGAGGGCATCATGAACGCCTACGAGATCAAGACCGGGATGGACCGTAAGAAGATATCCCACCTCATGGATGCGGAAAGCTGGTTCAACGCAAAGAAAGCCGTGGAGCTGGGCTTTGCGGACGGCATCCTGCATGAAGGGGAAGGTACAGATGAATCAGGGGATGTGGCTATGGAGGGCATGATGTTTTCACGCACAGCGGTGACCAATTCCCTGCTGACCAAGCTGATTCCGAAAAAGCCGGAGGCAAAGGTACCCATAGAACAGTTAGAGAAGCGTTTACAGTTATTATCACATTAAATTTATGGAGGGAAATGCTATGAGCAGGATTTTAGAGTTAAGGGAAAAACGGGCAAAGGCATGGGAGGCGGCGAAGAAGTTCCTCGACAGCAAGCGCGGCGAGGACGGGCTGCTTTCCGCAGAGGACACCGCCGCCTATGAGAAGATGGAGAAAGAGGTAGTCGATCTTGGGAAGGAGATCGAGCGCCTGGAGCGGCAGGCCGCCATTGACGCGGAGCTGAATAAGCCCACCTCCGAGCCAATCACCAACAAGCCCAACAACCACCCGGACGGGGAGGAAAAAACGGGCAGGGCAACGGACAATTACAGGAGGACGTTCTGGAACGCCATGCGCCGGAAGAACTTCTTCGATGTGGAGAATGCCCTGCAGGTGGGTACGGATTCCGAGGGCGGCTACC
>CAJUAA010000082.1 GCA_910584205.1 uncultured Lachnospiraceae bacterium | reverse complement strand
ATATGTAATCTCCGCCTGCAGATTTGCAAGCGCCGCGCTCGCCTCATACCTGCATCCTTCAAAAGAAAAACACCCCGCCTCATCAATCCTGCGCGTTTCCCTGTGCAGGAATGCTTCCGCCACTGCAGACACATCTATAAATATAAGGCCTCTCGCATCCCTCATCCATTCCTGCTCCGGCGTGATCCCTGATGCCGGAACTTCCACGCCATAAGATTCATAATGCTCCCGGATTCCTGCATGCGCCTCTTTCTGGTATTCCTGTTCCAGAAAGACTTTCCACCGCCGGTTCAGGTCATCCACAGAATGCACATGCGCTGCGCGGATCTCTGCTATGAACTGGTCCACCTTCTGATGGAATTTTTCTATTTTTCCCTTTGACTGACACGCCCCTGGTTTTGCATGCGCGATCCGGATGCCCAGCTTTGCACATGCCTTTCCAAGATGGGAGGCTGTATACTGGGCCCCGTTGTCCAGGTACGCACAGTCAAATTTTCCAGCTTTTAAGACTGCCTTATGGAACGTATCTTCCACAATCTCCTGCCTCTGGCTGTCATAAAACTCTGACTGCACGATATACCTTGAATGGTCATCAATCAATGATGACAAGTGCGTTTTTATCAGTTCCCCGTCCGTTGTCCGGATGTCCGGCCCATATTTAATGTCCCCCTGTAAAAGTTCCATCCTGTGCGCACGGCAAAACCGTCTTGAAGATGCCGCACGTTTCTCTGCATACCGCTTCATCTGCTTCTTCCCAAGCCCTGCATCATACAGCCGGCGCTGCATCGTGGACTGTTTTAGTGCTCCCGGCGCTGCCCAGCCTTCCAGCTCCAGGATCTTTATGATCTGGCGGACGCTCCTTTTTGGGACTTCGCGTTTCAGCTGCGCTGCCTGTTCCATGACCGCATCAAAGTTTTCCGGCAGCCTCTGGATTCTCTTTTTCGTGCGGCTCTTTGGACGCAGCCCTTCAAAACCGCTGCTGCGGTATCCTGCCTCATACCGGTAAAGGCTCCTTTTGGATATGCCGTTTTTTTCGGCAGCTTCTTCCCGCAGCTGCCGTTTTTTCCCCTCATCCAGTCCTCCGTCCAGCAGCGGGGCTATCATGCGGTATCTTTTCAGCGCTTCCTCGTCCTGCCACTTTTTTACTTCTTTCTTCTGCATATGCATTCCCTCCTTCTGAGACAAGCATACACCAGCAGGCGGGTGACAGCGAACAAAAGCAGGTGCATGCTCAGACTGCCTGCGGATGCGGCTCAGTACGGCCTCCTGAATTATAAATAAACCGGGCTGCCGCCTTCAGCCAGCCCGGGCTTATCCTTTCCTTCAATCCTTCCAGCAAAGGATCTTCGGATTTCAGAAAATCCGTGCCGAAGTCCAGGAAACGGTGTGCCGCTGACCGCATCTGCCCTTCCATGTTTTTTTCATTCATCCGCGCCCACCATTTCCAGTGCCTTATGGTTCCTTCACATGGATAATCCTCTGTTTCCAGGTCGTCTGCACTGACAATCCCGTCCACCACGTCCTCTATCAGCCCTGTATCATAATGTTTATAAGGAAACATACAGTCCGGCAGTTCGTTATGAAGCCTGCCACATTTGCCATTCGTGCATTTCAGACGTCTGATCCGGCACCATTCTTTTCCGCCGCCGGCCGCTTTGTGTATACGCAGCCTGTGGTCCCTGTATTTAAGCCTTCCACCGCAGCATGGGCAGATGCATTCTTCTTTGCTGGTAATTAAAAATATCTTCAGCCTCATTGT
>CAJUAA010000081.1 GCA_910584205.1 uncultured Lachnospiraceae bacterium | reverse complement strand
CTTCTTCGGATGCAAAATAGGTGCGTTAAATATTAAAAAGTTCTGCAGATATATGGTAAGCGATGAATAACCTATCGTTTTTACAAATCCTGAAATCCATGCAATAATTCCCTTACAGGAGAAGCCTCTGCCAATTCTCAGGTTTCTGCATTCAGGGCCTGTTGTCCGTCAACTCATTCCACCGCCCTATGCACGCTTACTCCAAATCAATAGGAAGAGGTGAGCTTTATGGCTCAAAAACGTATCAAACGTACTGATCAGGAATGGTTCGAGCTGATTAAGGACTGTAAAACCAGCAGCTTGAAAGTCAAAACCTGGTGTGAACAGCATGGGATCACCGCAAAGGCACTGGATTACCATACCCGCCGCCTTCGCCAGAATGGTTATACGATCCCGCAAAAAATTGCACAGACTGTTCCTTATGAAAAGCATGAAATTGTCTGCCTGGATATTCCACAAAGTATCTCCGGCACAAAAGCAGCGGCTTCCGCTTTGAACCCGCAGGCTGTCCATCCTATGGTGCTCCACCTGGATTTCCATGGAGTACATATGGAAATCTCCAATGATGCGGCGCAGGAAACCATCACAAATACCCTCCTTGCGCTGCAGAACCTGTGTTAGGCGATCTTTCCGGAGTATCAAAGCTCTGTCTCATTACAGGGCGTACTGACATGCGGCTTTCGATCAACGGCCTCATGGCGATCCTCCGGGATACTTATCAGATGGACCCTTATGCAAATACCCTGTATCTTTTCTGCGGCAGGAAGACCGACCGGCTCAAAGCACTGTATCATGATAAACATGGTTTTGTACTGCTTTATATGCGGCTGGATGCCGGGCGTTTTCAATGGCCGCGCAGTGCGTCCGAAGCGCGGATGCTTACCCGGCAGGAATACCGGTGGCTGATGGAAGGACTCTCCATTGACCAGCCCCGTGCGCTGCGTCCTTCACAGAAAAGAGATTTCTAAGCCGGATTTGTGAAAAACAGAGAATTTAAAAATCTTTTTTGCGTGCTGCACGGTCAGAAAAAGAACCGTTATCCACACTGCCGCAGATTTTCAGGAGTCTGATCCACAAACTGGCGCCTGGCGGACGATTTCTGTGGATAACAGTTCCGGCAGCCGGTGGATAACCCTGTATTTTTAGAAGTTATCCACACATCAGGAGTTCGTCAAAATGCCGATGGATGTATCCGGGACAGTTTGCAGACCGCCATAGTTTCCACTATAATAAAGGAACAAGGAAAGAAAGGCGGAACATCTTATGGCAGAGCACACGGAAGATTTGATCGAACTCTTATATAAAACAATTGAACAAAAAAACGAGCAGATCCAGAAGCTCCAGGAGATGGTCCGGGAACTGAACGTGACAGTTGCGAATCTGAATGAAACCATCGAGGAATTCCGCAGGAAATTTTTCGGCACTTCCAGTGAAAAGGCCCGCCGCCGCGAAACCGGGGAGGAAGCCACACAGGAACCGGAAACGGAGGGTTCCCCTGTCCGCAGCCATACCCGCCGTAAGCCGAAGGCCAGACGGGAAGAACTCTATGAGAAACTCCCGGTCAGAGAGATCCGCTGTCCAATCCCGGAAGGGGAGAGGTTATGTCCGGATTGCGACGCTGAGATGGAGACGATCGCCTGGCAGTTTGTGCGGGAAGAGCTTCGGATCACCCCCGCAAAAGTAGAACGGATCCACTATCTGCAGGAGGTCCTTGCATGCCCGGTCTGCCGTGAGGAGGATACCGGCACGATCGTCAAGGCGCCGGTACCCACCGCCCTGCTGGCACACAGTCCGGCTTCGCCGTCTATGGCTGCCTTCGTCATGTATCAGAAGTTCCTGAATTCGGTTCCTTTCTACCGCCAGGAAATGGACTGGC
>CAJUAA010000080.1 GCA_910584205.1 uncultured Lachnospiraceae bacterium | reverse complement strand
CTTTCCGTATTCCTCAAAGGACAGGACTTTCGCCATCTGCCGGTGGTCTTCCCTGTATTTTTTCTCAAGGGCGTCGAGGAGCCTTGATGTCTCGGGGTTGCTTCCCGCCATTCCCAGGGGCACAGGCGGCACTTTTGATGCATAGGCTCCTATCTCCGTCCGGTGCGCCGCCACCGGCTCCGCCCCTGTACAGTAAACCATAATGGTCTCTGTGTCCATAGGATCATATGCTATCTCCGCCTGCAGGTTTGCCAGCGCTGCGCTTGCCTCATACCGGCTGCCTTCAAAAGAGAAACACCCTGCCCCGTCAATCCTGCGTGTCTCCCTGTGCTGGAACGCTTCTGCCACTACAGATACATCGATGAATATGAGCCCCCTCGCATCCCTCAGCCATTCCTGCTCCGGCGTGATCCCGCATGCCGGGACTTCCACCCCGTAAGATTCATAATACTCCCGGATCCCTGCATGCGCCTCTTTCTGGTATTCCTGTTCCAGAAACACTTTCCACCTGTGGTTCAGTTCCTCCACAGAATGCACATGCGCTGCATGGATCTCTGCGATGAACTGATCCACTTTCTGGTGGAATTTTTCAATTTTTCCCTTGGACTGGCACGCACCCGGTTTTGCATGGACAATCCGGATGCCCAGTTTTGCACACGCTTTCCCCAGATGGGCGGCTGTATACTGGGCTCCGTTGTCCAGATACGCACAGTCAAATCTTCCTGCCTTTAAAACTGCCTTATGGAACGTATCTTCCACGATCTCCTGCCTCTGGCTGTCATAAAACTCTGACTGCACGATATATCTGGAATGGTCATCAATCAGTGATGACAGGTACGTTTTTATCAGTTCTCCGTCCGTTGTCCTAATGTCCGGCCCATATTTAATGTCACCCTGTAAGAGTTCCATCCTGTGCGGACGGCAGAACCGCCTCGAAGATGACTCCCGTTTCTCCGCATACCGCTTCATCTGCTTCTTCCCAAGGCCTGCATTGTACAGATGCCTCTGCATTGTGGACTGTTTCAGGACACCGGGCGCCGCCCATCCTTCCAGTTCCAGGATCTTTATGATCTGGCGCACGCTCCTCTTTGGAACTTCCCGTTTCAGCTGCACCGCCTGTTCCATGACCTCGCCAAAGTTATCCGGAAGCCTCTGCACCCTCTTTTTTGTGCGGCCCATAGGACGCAGGCCTTCAAAGCCGCTGCTTCGGTACTTCTCCTCATACCGGTATAAGCTCCTTTTTGATATGCCGTTTTTTTCAGCAGCTTTTTCCCTTATCTGCCGTTTTTTCCCTTCATCAAGATCCGCATCAAGCAGCGGCGCTATCATCTGGTACCGCCTGAGCGCTTCTTCATCCTGCCACTTTTTCACTTCTTTTTTCTCCTGCATACGCATTTCCTCCTTCCGGAAACAAGCATACACGAATGCCCGCAGGACAGCGAACAAAAGCAGGTGCATTTTCAGGCTGCCTGCGGATGCGGCTCTATGCGTCCTCCTGAATTATATATGAACCTGGCTGCCGAACGCAGCCAGCCGGGGCTTATCCTTTTCTTAATTTCTTCCAGTAAAGAACCTGCTGATTTCAGAAATCCACAGCCAAAGTCCAGAAAACGGTGCGCTGCCAGCCTTATCTGCCCTTCCATGTTTTTTTCATTCACCTGCATCCACCACTTCCAGTGCTTTATAGTCCCTTCACAGGGATAATCCTCTGTTTCAATGTCATCCTCGCTCACAATCCCCTCCACGACATCCTCTATCAGCCCTGCATCATAATGCTTATAAGGAAACATGCAGTCCGGCAGCTCATTATGGAGCTTCCTGCATTTGTCATCTGTACATTTCAGCCGCCTGATCTGATACCATTCCTTCCCGCCGCCGGCTAACTTATGTATACGCAGCCTGTGATCCCTGTATTTTAACCGTCCCCCGCAGCACGGGCAGGTACATTCTTC
>CAJUAA010000079.1 GCA_910584205.1 uncultured Lachnospiraceae bacterium | reverse complement strand
ATTTTTATAAACATTCCTCTTTGCTTTTTGCCTTATCCGGCTCTGGCGCTTTTTTCTGCTGTCCCGCCTTTTCCTTCATCTGCGACAGCTTATCCTTTACGGACACCCGCCCTCCTTTCTCCGCTTCCTTCCCGGCATCCAGACGGGCAGAGAGCCGATCCAGCTTTTCAAACGCCTGATCCGCCCCGTCAATCTTCTTCCGCAGGTTCTCCACCGCCTTTTTTACAGGCGTGTTGACTGCCCTTGTCAGACCGACACCCGGCTTTTCGTCCGATACCTCTTTCGTGCCTTTCCCGGCTAACAGCCTGCCCACGTTGGAAACGCTGTTCCCAATCTGCTTTAATTCGTCCCCGATGCTGTCAATCTGGTTGGCTGTCTTTTCACAGTCCGTCATCACGTCAACCAGACGTTCCCGGTAGCCGGAAAGCATGGACTTCACGCCGGAGATTCCTTTCTGGAGAACCTTGCACATCTCCGCCCTGCCTTTTTCCTTAAAAGCATTGACCGCCTGTGTTGCTGTTTCCACAAGACGGTTTCTTACCGCTGTCAGGCGTTCCGACAGGCTTGTGACTTTCTCCTGAAGGTGGGATATTTTCTCCATAAGGTTCTCCGTAACGGACTTCGGCTGTTTCTCCTGCATCTGCGAAAGCTGCTCCCGGACACCCTGTAATTCATCCACCATTGCGGCAAGCTGTACCTGCATACCCGCCACATACCAGAAAACACCCATAAAATCCTGTGACTGCTCTTTCATGTTCTGCTGGTTCAGCAGCTCTATAAGCTGCTTTAATGCGTCATTTTCCTCCATGACCTGTTTTGTGTTCTGTCCTGCTGTTTCCATTTTGCCCTCCTTATAAACTTTCCTCTTTTCCTTTACCTTTTGAAATATCCGGCTTTTCCGGCGGTTTCTGCCCGTATGCCTTCTCACGCATCTCGGCAAGTTTCTCTTTTATGGAAATGCGGCATCTCGGACTGTCGGCTAACATCCTCTCCTTCCCATGCTCCGCCACCTTCTCCGATACTGCCCGGTTCACCTGCGGTCTGAAAGGCGCATCCGCCACCGCTTCCGCATCACGCCCCATTTCCTCTGTATCAAGTTCCTCCTGTTCCCCGTCATTCTCCGGCTCATCGTCCATATCAATCCCATCGCCGCCCTTTTCGTCCATATTTAACAGGGCATTTAGCTCTGTCAGGCGTTCCAGTTTCTCCGCAAGCTCCGCTTCCTGTGCGAATGGCTTTGTGACCTCCACCTTTGCGGTTTCAAGCTGATGCTCCACGTTCTCCAGCTTCTGCGCCACTGTTTCCATTTTCCCGGTCATGCCCTCTAAGGCGTTGCTTAACCTCTGCAAATTTCCCAACGGATCAGTGCCGATTTCCACCTCATGGCTGATGCTGCCCTTTAAATTCACCGTAAACTTGGAAAAGAACGAATCAAAGGAAACGCTCATCTTAAAACCCTGATACTCCCCGATTGTGACCGCCATATTCGGCTGTTTTGCGCTCCGGCACATATCAATCAGCGCTGCCCCGGCTTCCTTTTTGTCCGTATATACCCGGTTCCCGATTTTTATGGAGAAAGTGTCTTTATCCGGGAATTTATTCTGTGCGTAGGTCTGAATGTCGGCACGATACCCCGCAAGGCGTTCCTTCATGGAAGCGATCTGCACCGGGTAATGCTTCACGATATTGTCCTCTAAGCGGTACTTCTGACTGGTGTGGTTCGCCTTTAACAGCTTTAGCTTGGATACCTGAATATCTAAATCCATCTTTTCTTTTATGTAGGGATTGCCTGTTGCCAGAGCTTTCACCTCGGCATAAGTGAGAGCCGCTTCGTCTATGTCCTCACAGCTTCTGACCGGGGATTTGCTCGTCATAATCTGCCCGATGAATTTCTGCTTGTTTTCGATGAGCTGCCATGAATAGCTGTCGAATGTTCTCTCCGTCACATACCGGAATATTTTCACCTTGTCATTCATGTTGCCCTGCCTTAAAATCCGACCTTCCTGCTGTTCAATGTCAGTCGGTCATTTTTTGCGGACAGTTCAATACATGCCTGTCTGTTTCGCTCCC
>CAJUAA010000078.1 GCA_910584205.1 uncultured Lachnospiraceae bacterium | reverse complement strand
GCGCAGGATGTGCGTGGCGGCAAACTCATATTTCAACAGGCTTGACAGGAGGAAACAGGAGTTATGAGGTATGCGGAAAAATCCGAAAAAACAATTCCCAGGATCTGCTCTGTGTGTGGAAAGGTGATAGAAAGAAATCCGGAGTACATCAGAACCAGACGTGGGACGAAATTGTATTTTCACAGATCCTGCATGGGAAAACAGGAGGAAAACAGATGAACTGTAAAGAATTAAAAGAGGGCATTGCAGGAAATCTCAAAGGGATCCGCAGAAGTAGAGACCTTGAGGTACTGTACAGACATTCGGAGCTTCTGAAAAGGCTTGGGAAAGATAAAGTGGACGGAAAAGATTTTGAGCGTGCCATGATCCTGCAGAAGTTGTTT
This sequence comes from uncultured Lachnospiraceae bacterium, assembly GCA_910584205.1. Classification (GTDB taxonomy): domain Bacteria; phylum Bacillota; class Clostridia; order Lachnospirales; family Lachnospiraceae; genus Hominiventricola. Next base: position 1,712 of record CAJUAA010000078.1, on the reverse strand, counting down.
TGTAATGATCTGACGGAAAAACAGTTACATACACTGGAGGTCATTACAAGGACTTTCTGCTCAAAAGGTGCAGATACAGAAAGGGGCAGAAATGAAACCGATTGAAAATCTGACGTTGGAAGAGATTGACCAGAGGATCGCAAGGACGGCCGTGGAGGCGGCCATTGAGATCGGCTACTACCTGAAGCAGATCCGGGATCGGAAGCTGTATGAGCAGGCAGGCTGCAAAGACGTCTACGAATACGCAGAAAAGCATTATGGCTATGACAAATCCGTTGCATCCCGGCATATGTCCCGAAATGACCGTTTTTCCGTGGGCGGGAACAGCCCGGAACTGGCGGAAAAATACCGGGGCTATGGAAAGAATCAGCTGCAGGAGATGATCTCCATGACAGACGAGCAGCTGGGGCAGGCAACTCCGGACATGACGGTCCGGGAGATGCGGGAGCTGAAGAAAAAACCGGAGAAGGCTCAGAAAAAGCCGGAGGTCCCGGATCAGAAAGTTGTTGCGACGTCGCAACAGGATGAAGAGAACAGCTGTCCGCCGGATATCCCGGGATGCCGCCGGCAGGAGTGGGGGCTGTCAGCAGCGCAGCAGAAACAGGGGAAGAAGGAATGCGGAGAGTGCTGGTCTCACTGGAAGCAGCTGCATCCGGAAAAACAGCCGAAGCAGGAAGAAAAAAAGCAGGAGCTTTCTGCATATGGCCTTCCGGCGCTGGAATATCCTCCGGGCAGCCTGCTTACAGGACCTGGATGCGGCGAATATGGAGGCGCTCTTTATGACTGTTTCAGTTGTCACATGAATAACTGTCAGATCAGGCAGAAGGACTGTTACTGTGTAGAAGCACCCATGGGAAATCCGTTTCCATGCAGGACGCTGCTGCTTATGGAGCAGGAGCATGTCCGCTGTGCAGTTGGAGATCATCCCTGTCAGTTCCTGGATCATGATCTGGCTGAACATGCGGCGGGAGACGGGTCCGCAGTTCCCTGCTGTAAGAACTGTGATACTCCGTGCGCATACCAGTGTGACCGGGCTGCGGCAGTGAGAGAAAAGGAAGAAGAGCCGGAGGAAAGGGTCATAGACGGAAACTGCCATGAGCCGGAGGACCCGACGGAAGACGACCGGTATGAAGAAACATCGGAAAAAACCGACAGAGAACTGGCGCAGGGGATGCTGGAGAAGGAAAATCATACGCTGAAACTTATACTTGACGCATTTACAGAGAATGAGGAATACGCCAGAAAACAGAAAATTTTAGTCGCAGCGCTGGCGGGTTATATCTGCGATCTGGACCTGCAGCAGGCTCAGGAGGACAGGGTTCAGCCGGAGCTGCCGGTTCTCCGGAACAACGACCAGCGGAAGGAATGGCTGCGGAGTTATAAGGACTGGGGGATCTGGTATGAGGATGAAAATATCGGGGCGAAGTATTACAAATACGATTTTGCGAACGGAGCCCGGCTGATTGCAGAAGTATATCAGGAACCGGAGACAAAACATGTACCTGCATACGAGTCCAGTCATCTGCATCTGGTGGGCGGGCCGGAACCGCCCCGGAACGGTTTTCTGGATAAATGGACAAGGCATGAGCGTTACAGCCGGTATCCGAACAGCGAGACGGAACTGGTGGAATTTCTGAAGGAGGTGCAGCGCAATGGTTAGACTGATACAGAAAGAAGAATCCGGGAAATGGCAGGTGAACGGGATCCCCTGG
>CAJUAA010000077.1 GCA_910584205.1 uncultured Lachnospiraceae bacterium | reverse complement strand
ATCCTTATAAATATCCCTCTGGAACTTCAACCGGTAAATCCTCGGAATCGCCGCCGATGCCTTAAACAGCACCTCCTTCCCGTCAATCCCGACCTTCCTCACAATACTCATACCCTTTCAGCCTCCTTCAACCCTGTCCCTCTTCCTCGACACCGCCGCCGGCCTCCGCCCTCGGAACCGGCAGATACACACTCTTATACCACCCCTCATACGTCTCCGCCGAAGTCTTATTCCCCGTCTTCGCCTTCACATACCCGCTTGCCAGCGGCCTGGCCTTCACCGTCAGCGTCTCCGTCTGCACCTCCCGGCTTTCCTCATTGGTCTTCCCCTCGATCTTCGGCCTGCTGGCAGAACAGTTATAAAGCACATGCCGGATCTTCCGGACATCCCCGTCAAACTCAAACAGCAGCGCAAAAGCCCCGGTCTCCGAATTGGCGTTCTCCACCAGCACCTCATTCCCGTCCGCTTCCTCCTTCAAAACATCCGTCCGGAAACTCTCCGGAATCAGCGCCAGCTCCAGATCCCCGTCATAGCCCATATTGTTGGCAATGATATAATACTCAATCCCGTCCGCATAAAAAGACTCCGGCTCCCCGTTGGGGTCCAGCGCCAGCGAAACCGCGCCCGGCATCGCCACCGGCTTGTCAAACGTCATCTCCCCGTCCTCCGCCACCCTCTGCAGCGCATAATGGCAGTTGCAGATATTGAACTTCACCTTGTTATTCATCCCGTCTAAACCTCCATCTCATACAGAACCTCATACAGCTTCTCCGACTCGATCCACACCTCGCTCTTCCCGTAGAAAATCCCATGCTTTAACAACACCGCCTCCACAGCCTCTTCCAGCCCCGGGTCCTTCAAGTCCGTATAAAGCTCAATGTCCAGCTCACTCTTCTTAAAATACGCAATCCCGTCCGCCGAAAAATTATCCGCCCTGGGATACAGAAACACCGCAAACGGCGGCTCCGGCGCCTCCCCTTCCACGAAATGGCCATAGGCAAAAGGAAGCCCCATTTCCTCCATCATTTCCAGCACATCCCCATGGCTCATTTAGACAGCCCCCTTTTAATCCCCTCTTCCAGCTCCCGGACACCCTTTTCCTCCGCCGGTGCAATATGCGGGACAGCCTTCACCCTGCCCCCGCCCCGCTTCGCATGGCCCTTCTCCAGAAGATGGGTAAGCTGATACCGTTTCCGGCTGTGTACCACCACCTCCAGCGTACTGGAAGTCTCCCTCTGCCGCTTCACCGCCCAGCTCCTCTTATACTTCCCGGTCCTCACCGGAGCGCCCGCCTGCGTCTCCTTCTTCACCGTATTCCCGGCCTTCTTCACACAGTCCTTCATCACGTCCGTTGCAAGCTCCGCATACTCCAAAAGCCCCTCCATAACAGCCTCCGCCATCCGGTCCACAGACACCCACTGATTCTCCGACACCCAATCACCTCTTCACCAAAGAAGCCCGCAGCTTCAACGTCCTATTCTGATACCGCACATTATCAATATAAGTGATATTATAAACCTGCCCCCGGAACAATACCCGGTAATGCTCCGTATCCATATCCGCCACTTCCGAACAATACCGGATAATGAAATAAATATCCTTCTGCGCGTTCACCTGCGCCGCCTCCCAGTATTCCTTCCCGGAAAGATTGTTCACAAAAGCAGAACAGGAAAAATAATCCTCCCAGGCCAGCACATGGTTCCCCGCCTTATCGTTCCCCAGAGAGCTCTTCTGGACCGTAATCCGCTCCTTCCACTCCCCAAAAGGATACCTCTGCCGGGAACTCCCGCCCGCCCCGCTGTCTCTCCATACCTCCGCCATCAGAACACTTCCCTCCTGATACCGAACAGCAGAGAGCGTAAAGTCTGCACCAGTTCCTCATGGTCCGCCTGCTCCCTGTGCTCATACAGATAGGCAGTGACATACAGAACGGCAATCCGCGCCATGGGAAGATATTCTCCCAGTTCCCCCGATTCCATCCGCGCCATATCCGCACACATGCTCTCCCCGGTCTCCAACAGTCCGGAGATAAACCCGTCCTCATCCGCGCTGTCCACCCGGAGATACTGCTTCGCCTCTTCCAGCGTCACAACCGCCATCCTGCATCCCTCC
>CAJUAA010000076.1 GCA_910584205.1 uncultured Lachnospiraceae bacterium | reverse complement strand
GCACCGGGTGGTAGGAGCGGTCATCCGCCGCCTTCGTCACGGCGATATTGTAATTTCGCATGGAGAACGTGCCGTAATTCAAATCCACATAGGAGATAAGCTGTGCATCGTCCGCGTCACGCCAGAACCGCCCCGGATGCTCCCACGGCACCGCGCCCTTGATCTCCATGCCGTCACTGAGCTGGTTGAAAACAATGCCTTTCAGCTTTTCATCGTTATTCAGAATTAATAAGAGATTCCTTAATGTGTTCTTTACCACAGTGGAGCGTTTCTCATATTCCAGCTCCTTCTGCCAGTCCTCGTTTTCCCCGGAGAACTCCCGCTCCGCTTTCTCCATCCGCTCACCGGCAATGGTCATCTTCACGTTCTCATCACTGACCGCAAACTCGCTCATGGCGGAAAAGGAAGGGAGCTTCACCGCCTCCGTATCCTCCGCCACCTTTTCATCCAGTTCCCCATACCTGTGAATCCGCACCATGTCAAAGGCGTTCATCAGCCTGCCGCAGGCCGGGTCGGTGGCATGGTGGGAGTATGCGAACTTCCCCTCATAAATGACCACGCCCGCCTGTGAGTCAGCCGGGATATAGTCATACCGCCCCGGCATGGCGCTTGGCTGATAGACATCTGACAGAAATGCGGCTATCGCATCCTCTATCGTGTAAGTCCGGCAGAATGCGCCGATCACTCCATCCTTCGCCAGCGGGTCCGCCTGTTTGCGCATTTCCCTCTGGACGATGTTCTGCTGCCTGCTGCTCACCGGCCACTCGGAGGAATCCCGCCAGTCCTTATACCGTGAAAGCACATCGTCCGGGTTTAAAGGCTCTCCCTCAATGTCCCGGAAAAGGAACTCCCCGTCAGCGGAGGTGGACGGCCAGTACATGAGGCGGCTCGGCTCATAGGTGGTATCGTCAAACATCTCAATCCCGATGTCCTCCGCCACCTTCCTTGCCACCGCCACATATTCATCCGGCGACACCGGGCGGGATAAGATGATCACAAGGCGCAGCCTCGGATTTTCCGGCGTATGCTTATGGGTGGAATAAATAAAACAGCGGTAATTATACAGCATCTCTATCTGCTCAATTACTCCCGGAACTGCATGGTCGACATCCAGCGTTATGATGGTGCGGTATTCCACGCAGTCTTTTTTCCTCCTGCCGCCTTTCAGCCTGCCGCCCACAAATCCGCCCACGTCCTTGATGGCGTCCTGTTTGGCTTTCGTCATTTTCATATACTGCTCCACGGTCTCCGCCGTGCGGATGGTGTGGGAGATGCGCTCTATGAATTCATCCAGCTCCATCTCCACGTTGTTCCACCGCTTCTCCATCCTTGAATTGCCTGTTGAAATATACAGTTTCATTCCCTCTTTCCCCCGTTCTCCAATAATTTCAGATTTTTCACGCACTGGTTATAAATGATCTGTTCCTCCCTGGCTTTCCTTCTGTAGAAATGCCATTCTTCTGTATTCGCTCTGAGGGACTCCGCCTTTTCCGAAAAAGCCTTAACCTTCCCGGAATGCTCCCGTGCCTTTATCCGTAAGAACTGCCGCAGTTTCTCTTTATCCTCATCTTTCGCAAAGCGCCGGATCAGCGGGAACACTTTCTTTGCCACCGCTAACCTGCATGGGAAGAATTCATGGATATAAAGCTCCATCCTCCCGTTTTTATAAACCATCTTCACCGTTTCCTTTTCTTCTTTCTGCTCCGCCATACGCATCCCGCCGTAGGCAGTCGGGTCATGGTACCCTTCCGCATTCCTTCTCTCCATATATTTCTCCCTCTACTGTTTCTGATAAAAATTACATTGATAGCCATCAGCCCGAAGCGGCAGCCCCTCCGCCCACTCTGGCTGTACCGCCATAATTTCACACATCTCATCCACGGAGCCGATGCCCTCCGGCACTTCCGCTATGATCTCATCATGGCAGTGCATCACGATGGGATAACCTTTCTTCTCCACACGGAGCATTGCCTCCGCCAGTAAATCCCGCGCCGTCCCCTGCACGATGTTCTCCACCAGCTTGGGACCGTAGGTCTCTATCCGGCTCCATTTCTTGTTTTCAGAAATCCCCTCATAGGTCAGGCCGTCCCTGCCAAATCGGTTCACAGCCATCCTCGGTTTTACATAGGACAGCTTGCGCCCGGACGGGAGCGTGATAAATAAAATGCCGCTCTTATATTCAAAAAT
>CAJUAA010000075.1 GCA_910584205.1 uncultured Lachnospiraceae bacterium | reverse complement strand
TGGACGGCCAGTACATGAGGCGGCTCGGCTCGTAGGTGGTGTCATCGAACATCTCAATCCCGATGTCCTCCGCCACCTTCCTTGCGATTGCCACATATTCATCCGGCGACACCGGGCGCGACAGCGGGATTGCTAAACGATACCTCGGATTCTCCGGCGTGTGCTTATGGGTAGAATAAATAAGACAGCGGTAATTATAGAGCATTTCTATCTGCTCAATCACGCCCGGAACTGCATGGTCCATATCCTCCACAATCATGGTACGGTATTCCACGCTGTCCTTCTTCCGTCTGCCGCCTTTCAGCCTCCCTGCCACATAGCCGCCCACATCCTTAATGGCGTCCTGCTTCGCTTTCGTCATTTTCATATACTGCTCCACGGTCTCCGCCGTGCGGATGGTGTGGGAGATGCGCTCTATGAATTCATCCAGCTCCATCTCCACGTTGTTCCACCGCTTCTCCATCCTTGAATTGCCTGTTGCTATCTGTATCCTCATTCCTTCCTGCCCTCCAATAATTTCAGATTTTTCACGCACTGGTTATAGATGATCTGCTCTTCCCTCGCCTTCCTGCGGTAGAAATGCCATTCCTCCGATTTTGCCATAAGGGAATCTGCCTTTTCCGAAAACGCCCTGACCTTCCCGGAATGCTCCCGTGCCTTTATCCGTAAGAACTGCCGCAGTTTCTCCCTGTCATCCTCTTTCGCAAAGCGCCGGATCAGCGGGAACACTTTCTTTGCCACCGCTAACCTGCATGGGAAGAATTCATGGATATAAAGCTCCATCCTCCCGTTTTTATAAACCATCTTCACCGTTTCCTTTTCCGCTTTCTGCTCCGCCATACGCATCCCGCCGTAGGCTGTGGGGTCATGGTACCCTTCCGCATTCCTTCTCTCCATATATTTCTCCCTCTACTGTTTTTGGTAAAATGAACATTCGTAACCGTCTGCTCTTAAAGGCAGTCCCTCCGCCCACTCTGGCTGTACCGCCATAACCTCACACATCTCATCCACGGAGCCGATGCCCTCCGGCACTTCCGCAATGATCTCATCATGGCAGTGCATGACGATAGGGTATCCCTTCTTCTCCACACGGAGCATTGCCTCCGCCAGTAAATCCCGCGCCGTCCCCTGCACGATGTTCTCCACCAGCTTAGGGCCGTAGGTCTCTATCCGGCTCCATTTCTTATTTTCGGAAATCCCTTCATAAGTCAGCCCGTCCCTGCCGAATCGGTTCACCGCCATCCTCGGTTTCACATAGGACAGCTTCCTGCCTGACGGGAGCGTGATGAATAAAATCCCGCTCTTATATTCAAAAATGATCTTCCCTACCTTCGTTTTCTGCTTTTCGGTGACTGCCTTGATAGCGGCGGCATCAACATCCCACCAGAACTGCACCATGTGCGGATTGGCTTTCCGCCATGCCGCCACAAGCGGAGGAAGTTCCTCTTCTGTCAGCCCCATATCCAAAGCACCCATGCTGACAAGAGCGCCACTGGAGCCGCCATATTGACAAGCTAAACTTGCTACCTTACCTTTCGCTCTTTCTGAACTTCCTTTCCCTATCTCCGCCATCGGGATGCCGAACATCCTTGATGCCGTCATCTCATACAGTTTCCCGTCACCACGGAAAACGTCCAGCACCCATTCCTCGCCGGAGAGCCACCCCATGACACGGGCTTCAATGGCAGAAAAGTCCGCCACCACAAAGCGGCATCCCGGCTTTGGAATGAAAGCTGTGCGGATTAATTCTGATAGCACATTCGGTGTGGAATCATACAAAAGTTCGATATCCTCAAATCTGCCCTGCTTCACAAGGTCTCTTGCCAGTTCCAGATCGGGGAGATAGTTTTTGGGAAGATTGTGCAATTGCACGTTCTTGCCGCTCCATCGGCCTGACCGATTTGCGCCATAAAACATCAGCATCCCGTGTACCCGCCCGTCCGAACAGGCAGACCGCTCTATGGCTTCATACTTTTTCACAGAAGTCTTTGCCAGCATAAGCCGGAGTCTGAGCAGTTCCTCCACTTCCCCGTCCGTCTCCGCTATCATCTCCGCCACCGCTTTTTTGGAAAGGCTCTCCGCCTCCATCCCCATGTCCCCAAGCCAGCCTTTTAGCTGTACCACGGAATTGGGATTTTCCAAACCCGTCAGTTCATAGGCGCGTTTCGTTACAACCTCTTTATGGAGACGCTCACAGGAAACCGCATTCTTTACCAGCCCCATATCCACCAGCACGCCCCGGTCATTGATGCGCTGGTCTAAGCGGTACAGTTCCATCTCGCTTTCCG
>CAJUAA010000074.1 GCA_910584205.1 uncultured Lachnospiraceae bacterium | reverse complement strand
TTGCCACAAAAAAGGAATATTTGGATTTGATAATCATTAAATCTTGTTTATCGCTTCGTCGTCTGGCAGAATACTCTTAAAGAGGTGTTCTTCATGATCAGAAAAAGCGAGCTGACAAAAGATTTCTACAAGCCAAAAGAAGTAGGCAATATGATTGGCAAGGGGCAGAGGTGTATTGCCGACATGGTCCGTTCCGGAAAACTGGAAGCCATGCGAAGCGATACCAACCGCATCCTGATCCCCAAAGATAATGTAATAAAACTGCTGGATCAGGTTGGACTGCTTGTTGAAGACGAAGAAAGAAGAGATGCTGTTTATGTCCGGGTTTCGTCCCATGAGCAGAAAAACAGAGGAGATCTGGAAAGACAGGTCATTGACATCCTGAATGCCTGCGAAAAAGAAGGCCTGGATAAGCCGGTCATCATTCGGGATACCGGCTCCGGCCTTAACACAAAGAGAAAAGGGCTGACCCGGCTGATCGAGATGGCGAAAGACCATGAGATCAAGAGGATCTTCATTACGAACAAAGACCGGCTCACGCGTTTTGGCTACGAGTACCTGGAAGAACTGTTTTCCATGGCGGATGTCGAACTGATCGCCCTGCAGGAAAAAGAAAACAAGGAGCTTCAGGAAGAGCTTGTCGACGACATGATGAGTCTGCTGGCGTCCTTTTCCGGAAAGCTTTACCGGATCAGAGGAAACCAGAAAAAGAGGATGCGGGAAATCATAGAATCCGTACCCGACCAGGAGGACGAAGAATGAACAGAACGAAAACGATTCAGGCCATGCCTGTTCCTCCTGTTTACGAACAGCCGGATTCTATCGTCATTCCTCTGGAGATCCGGCTGGACAAAAGACTCTGCCCGGAAGTCGTCACCTGTATCGACAGCGGGTTTGCTGTCTATTCCAAAGCGTACAGAACCGCCTTTTCCCGGATCAACCGCGGGCAGAGAAACCTTGGCCGGCTTACAAAAGAGATTCAGGACGAATACGGCCTGAAAAGCCGGACGGCCAATTCCATTGCCAGAGATGCAAGAGCCAGACATAAGGCGGGACTGGAGCTGGCGAGGACGCAGGCCGCAGACCTTCGTGCTTCCATGGTCCGCAAAAAGAAGAGAAAGGCAGAGCTGAAGAAGGCAGTCGAAGAAAAAAGCAGAAAAGCCGCCTCCAATCTGCTGGACGAAAGAGAATTGTCCTGCTACCGCAGGCAGAAGCAGGAGCTGTGGCATCTTGGCCAGCTGATCCGCAGGCTGGAAGCAAAACTGAAACGATGGGCGAAAGATCTGAAAAACAGACACGTCCGCCTCTGTTTCGGCACAAAAAAGCTTTTCAACGCCCAGTACCATCTGGAAGAAAACGATCTTTCCAGCCACGAGGAGTGGAAAGAGATGTTCGTAAGAAGCCGTGATCGGATGATGTATCTTTGCGGCAAAAACGACGAGAAGAACGGAAACCAGCTCTGCCATCTGCTCCGCATGGAAGACGGGTCCTGGAAGATCGGAGTTCTTCCTGTAATGAAACCCGGGAAAGGAAAGGACATGATCATCACCGGTCCGGTCAAGATCACCCATGCTTCCGGTCTGGAGCTGCTCAACAAGACATTTGACGGCTTTGAAGCCGAAAAACCGGCAAAACAGGCAGTCAGCGTCCGGATCCTGAGGAGGAAGAAAGGATATTATGTCCAGTTCTTTCTCCATCTGCCAAAACCGGAAGGATGGAGCACTTCCTCCTTTGAAGGGGCGATCGGCCTGGACTTTAATGCCGACCATATCGCTTTATGCGAGACAGACAGAGGCGGAAATATCATCTATGCCAAAAAGTTCAGCCTTTCCGGACTGAGCAGAAAGAACCACAACTATAACCGAGGAATAACGCAAATGATGGCTGCCATAAAGGAGATCGCAGCCGAAGCCCGCTTCAAAGGCAAAGACCTTGTCATCGAAGATCTCGACTTCTCGAAAAAGAAGTCCGATCTCCAGAAAAACAGAAACTACAACCGGATGATCACCCGGCTCGCCTATGGTCAATATACTGAGGCGGTAAAAAGAAGATGTTTTAAAGACAATGTGGAACTGAAGATCGTCGACCCTGCTTATACTTCGAAAGAAGCACAGAAGACGGTATGCAGAGAACATGGCATCAACATCCATCTGGGTGCCGCCTGCCTGATTGCAAGAAGAGGTCTGGGCCTCTTTTAGCAGTAGAACGTAAAAAAATCCCCTGCAGGGAAGATCGGAACGCCAGAGGATGTTCCCTTCGGGCCCTGCGGGGGAAGCTGTTCAGAATGCTGTCCGGCTCAATGCATCAAGGTGCAGGCCCCGGAACAGAACTGGCATCAGGCGTAGGATGCCGGCCCGT
>CAJUAA010000073.1 GCA_910584205.1 uncultured Lachnospiraceae bacterium | reverse complement strand
GAACGGATTCGGGAGTTCCGATCCAGCGGACAGACCTGTCGGGACTGGTGTAGAGAACATCAGATACCTGTTTCGACAATGACCTACTGGATCCGCAGATTGAAAAAAGAGCTTCCTATATGTGTGTCTGAAAATGATCAGGAGCCCGTTTTTGCAAAGCTCCCTTCTGCATCTGAAATCGTGATGCGGGATACCGTGGATGGAACCGCAGCAGTCCGCATCCTTATTTCGGGATACATCCGGATTGAGGCGGCCCCGTCCTGTCCTCCGGAGTTATTCCAGGTGCTGATAAGGACTTTGAAAGAAAATGCTTGACCTAGCGGGCGGGACAACGGTATATCTTGCCTGCGGGGCAACGGATCTGAGGAAAAGCTACAATGGTCTGGCGGCCGTCATCAAACTTAAATTTCAACTCGACCCATACTCGCGCTGTATGTTTGCATTCTGCAACCGCCGGCGTACCCTCATCAAGATTCTCCAATGGGACGGATCCGGATTCTGGATTCTGATGAAACGCCTTGACCGTGATGCTTTTCACTGGCCGGACACCCCGGATGAACTCCGCCAGGTGACACTGAAAGAAATGCACTGGCTGTGTGACGGGCTTTCCCTGGACCAGAAAGATGCTTTCAAGGAACACCATCCCAAAATTGTGGTGTAAAACCAGGTGTCAATTCGCAGAAAATACGAAAAGCATGCTGTTTACAAGCCATATTTCTACATGCCGCCAGCGCTTTTTTCCTCGAAAAAAAGCCGGTTTTATGGTATACTTTTTACAGACAAAGAGAACCGGGAGAGGCGCAAATGGAATCGTTTTTTTCAGAGGAACAGCTGAATAACATGAGCCGTGAAAACCTGATTGAGCTTATGAAGATCATGAATGCCCAGGCTGTCAAAAAGGACATGGAGATCCAGCTGCTGAAGGATAAACATAAAGAGCTGGAATTCATGAATGCGCTGCTTTCCGACCGTCTGGCACTTGCACAGAGGAAACAGTTCGGTTCCTCCAGTGAAAAATATGCGGAAGGGTATGAACAGCTGGAGCTGTTCAATGAGGCAGAGACATCCGCTGACCCGGAGACAGCTGAGCCTTCATTTGAGGAAATCCATCCATCTTCGTACAAGCGGAAAAAACGCACAGGAAAGAAGGAAGAGGATCTTTCAGGCTTTGAAATCACGGAGACGGCCGAATACGCGCTGGCCGGGGAAGACCGTTACTGCCCGGATTGTGGCAAGAAGTACAAGGTTGTTACCAAAGAAACCGTAAAGCGCCTGAAGTTTGTTCCCGCAAGATTCGAGGTTGTGGAAGAAGTGACCTATGTATACAGCTGTCCGGAATGCGGTTCCATGAAGCGTCCGGAAAAGATACCGCCTCTGATTAAGGGAAGTATTGCAACACCGTCCCTGATAGCCGGAATTATGAATGCCAAGTATGTCAACGGGATGCCTCTGGCGAGACAGGAACGGGAATTCGCCCGGTATGGCCTGGACCTTTCCACAAAAACCATGGCCAACTGGATCATCAGCTGTGCGGACCGTTACCTGAAGCTGCTGTATGGCCGGATGAAAGAGGAATTCCTCAAAAGCCGGTACATCCACTGTGACGAGACGCGGATACAGGTGATTGGCGAACCGGACCAGAAGGGTTCCACCCAGAACTGGATGTGGGTATATCTTACGGATGAATACAGCGGTTCCCCGCAGATGGCGCTCTTCGATTACGAGAGGACCCGGGCGGGATACCATCCGGTGAAGTTCCTTGACGGCCGGTTTCATGGATACCTGACCTGCGACGGTTACCAGGCATACCACGGTCTGGACGATTCCATCACCGTGACCGGATGCCTTACCCATGCAAGACGCCGTTTTGATGCAGCCCTCACAGCACTGAAAAAGGATTTCACAAAGGAGCAGCTGAAAGAAACCGTTGCATACCAGGCGATGACACGGATTGGGATCCTGTACAAAGTCGAGGAGCTGATCAAAAACAAAACACCGGAAGAACGGTATGAAGAGCGACAGAAACAGTCCCGTCCCGTTGTGGACGCACTGTTTGAATGGCTGCATTCGATGGAAGATTCTGTGGACAGGTCTTCCCTTATTGGTGATGCCATTTTATATACCCTGAACCAGGAGGCATATCTGCGCCGGTATCTGGAAGACGGACGCCTGAGCATAGACAACAACAGTGCCGAACGAGCAATCAAGAATTTCGCTGTGGGACGCCGGAACTGGCTTTTTGCAAAAAGCATTCGGGGAGCAGATGCCAGTGCCGTCGTATACAGCATCACGGAGACGGCACTCCTGAATGGTCTGAAACCGTATGTATACCTGACATACGTACTGGACCAGCTGAGACAGATGGGGCCTTTCCCGAAGCCGGAGAAGTTGGATCGGCTGCTTCCCTGGTCGGATGATCTGCCGGATGAATTCAGAACGAAAAAAAAGAGATGACTTAAGCCACCTGATAAACAGGTGGCTATTTTTGAAAGTCAAGGTACGGATGATTACCTACTTAC
>CAJUAA010000072.1 GCA_910584205.1 uncultured Lachnospiraceae bacterium | reverse complement strand
GTAAAGGAGAAGGGATATGAAGATTCTATTGGCAGAAGATGATTTTGCTACAAGGAAATTTATGGTAAGCTTCCTGTCAAAGTATGGAGAATGCGACGTAACGGTGGACGGAATGGAAGCCGTTGATGCATTCATGATGGCGCTGGAAGACGGAGAACCCTATGACCTGGTGTGCCTGGACATAATGATGCCGGTGATGGACGGCTATCAGGCGCTGATGGGAATCCGGAACCTGGAAAAGGAAAGGAACATACCGGAGGAAGAAGCAGTGAAGGTGATCATGACCACAGCGCTGAATGAGGAAAGAAACGTAAAGATGGCATTCGAGCTGGGGTGCACGATTTATTCAGGCAAGCCCATCGACCAGGAGAGATTTGAGCAGGCATTAAAAAAGCTGGAGCTGATCTGAGCCGGGAAAGAGCGCTGTAAGAAGGCGTGAAGGCGAAGGGAAGGAAGGCATGAGATAAAAATACGCGGAAAGGAGAAGGAAATGGCAGAAGAATTTAGTACAGACGGGATGCTGGACATATACCTGTTTGAGAACGAGCAGCTTCTGGAGCAGCTCCAGGACAGGGTGCTGGAACAGAAGGACGCGGACTGCTTCGACGAGGACAGCATCAATGAGATATTCCGTACCATGCACACGATCAAGGGATCCTCAGGGATCATGATGTTTGATAACATAACAGCAGTGTCGCACAAGCTGGAAGACGTGTTTTACTACTTAAGAGAGTCGCATCCGGATAATGTGCCGCACTTAGAGCTGGTGGAGCACGTGCTGGAGGTGCAGGATTTCATTTCAGGGGAAATGGAAAAGATCAGGAACGGGGACTCTGCGGACGGGGATTCCCGTGAGATCATAGCAAGGCTGGACCAGTTCCTGGAAAAGATCAAAAACGGAGGGGAAGGCGTGGAAGAAGAGGCTGCGCCGGCCAACGTACATGAGGAGCCGAAGCAGTTCTACATAGCGCCGGTGGCAACCAGCGCGAGCCGGTTTTATAAGGTATACATCACATTTTATCCGGAAACGGAGATGGCGAACGTACATGCATACAAGGCGGTATACGCGCTGAAGGAAATAGCCGAAGACCTGCTGTATTCACCGGAAGACATCATCTCGGACGAGAGGAGCGCGGAGGTGATCCGTGAGGAAGGGTTCAAGATCCTGCTGCAGGCGCAGTGCAGCGAGGAAGACATCCGTAAGCTTGTGGGAATCGGTTATGACATCCAGAAGGTGGACATATTCGAATGCAAGGCGGAAGAATTCCTGCAGGGATTTGACTTCGGAGGCCAGGAAGAGCATATCGACTTAGAATCCAGCGTGGAAGAAATCGAAACCCGTAGCAGGGAAAAGGAAGAAGGAGCGAAAGAGGCGCCGAAGGAGGAGGCAAAGAAGCCGGAGAAGCCGAAGATAGCACCTGGAGACTTTGTAATCAAGTCCAAGGAGCCAGGAAAACAGAAGAAGCTGGCGAAGGATAAGCCGAAGACGGAGAAGGCGTCCTTTATCAGCGTAAACGTAAGCAAGATGGACCAGCTGATGGAGCTGATCGGAGAGCTTGTAATCTCTGAGTCGGTGGTGCTGCAGAATCCGGACCTTAAAGTGCCGGGCTTAAACCTGAACAGCTTCAACAAGGCGGCGGCGCAGCTGGCGAAGATATCGACTGACCTACAGAATGTAATCATGTCGATGAGAATGGTGCCGCTGACCAATACCTTCCAGAAGATGAACAGAATCGTGTTCGATGTATCAAGGAAGCTGGGAAAAGACATAGAGTTTGAGATGGTGGGAGAGCATACGGAAGTAGACAAGAACATCATCGAGCATATATCGGATCCTCTTATGCACCTGGTAAGAAATGCTGTGGATCATGGAATAGAAACCAATGAAGAGAGGGTAGACAGCGGAAAGCCGGACAAAGGGAAAGTAATCATGTCTGCAAGAACGGAAGCAGGCAAGGTATGGATCAGCGTAGAGGACAACGGAAAAGGACTGGACCGTGAAAAGATACTTGCGAAGGCAAGGAAGCAGGGAATCCTTGACGAGAACAAGCCGGATTCGGCATATACGGACAAGGAAGTATACCAGTTTATCACCCTTCCGGGATTCTCCACCAATGAACAGGTGACGGAGTATTCAGGAAGAGGAGTGGGAATGGACGTGGTGGTGCAGAACATCCAGCAGATCGGAGGAACGCTGGATATAGAGAGCACGCCTGGCTTTGGAAGCATAATGAGCCTTAAGATCCCGCTTACGCTTGCGATCATAGACGGAATCGTGATGGAGACAGGGAATTCCTCATTCGTACTGGAGACAGGAGTGATCAAGGAATTCGTGCGAGTGAAGGAAGACATGATGATCCATGAGCCGGACGGTGATGAATACATCATGATCCGCGGGGAGTGCTACCCGGTGGTACGCCTGGGGAAATGGTACGGCATGTCGGAGTATAAGGAATCCATAGAAGACGGAGTAATGCTGATCCTGGAAGTGGAAGAAAAGAAGGTCTGCCTTTTTGTTGACAAGCTGATCGGGGAGCAGGAGATCGTGGTAAAACCGATCCCGTCCTACATAAAGAAAGTGAAAGGCCTGTCGGGCTGTACCCAGCTGGGAGACGGAAGCATAGCGCTGATACTGGATGCAGCGGGGCTGGTAGAATAAAGGTTTTAAGTTCAGCCAAGCCTGGACAAAACAAAAAAGACAGAAAGGAAAGGTAAAAGAAATGGATGAAAACAAGCAGATGCATGAAGGCCATACGGATGTAAACGAACATGACGCCCAGATGGGGATGTACATGACGTTTAAATCAGGGAATGAGTATTTCGGTCTGAAGATACAGTATGTAAGCGAGATAATCCAGTTCCAGACGATCACGGCGATACCGGAGACGGAAGACTATATCAAGGGACTGATCAACTTAAGGGGAAAGGTAATACCGGTAATAGACGTAAGGCTGCGATTCAAGCAGCAGCCCTTTGAGTATAATGACAGAACCTGCATCATAGTAATAAATGTGAAGTCAATGCTGGTAGGGCTTATCGTGGAGAAGATAGCGGAGGTAGTGGACATCAAGGAAGAGAACATCCTGCCGCCGCCGAAGATCGGAAGAAACGACAAGACGCATAACAAATATGTATATGGAATAGGGAAGGTAGGAGATTCGGTGAAGCTGCTGCTGGATCCTGACAAACTGCTGAATGATGAGGACTTAACAATAGTAGAACAGGCGAATGATATGCCTGGAGAAGAAGAATGAGAGGTAAGAAGAAATGAAAGACATGAAGATGAAAACAAAAA
>CAJUAA010000071.1 GCA_910584205.1 uncultured Lachnospiraceae bacterium | reverse complement strand
CGTGAGAGCCGCCAGGGCGAAAGCGGAGGAGATCAAAAATTCCGCATATGCACTCTGATTTATGACGAAATCTGTGACAAAATCAAAAACAGTCATCGACCTGAAGGGAATCATAAAACGGTTCTATGTGGGAATGCCCAATGAACTGGAGATCCTCCACGGCATCGACCTGCAGGTCCATGAGGGAGAATTTGTCTCCATCGTAGGGGCTTCCGGCTCCGGGAAGACCACGATGATGAATATTATAGGAGTGCTGGACCGGCCCACGGAAGGGAACTATACGCTGGACGGCGTGGACGTCGCCCGTGCAAAGGACCGGGAGCTGTCGCTGATCCGGAACCAGAAGATCGGTTTTGTATTCCAGACCTACAATCTGATCGGCCGGACCAGCGCTCTGAAAAATGTAGAGCTTCCCATGCTCTATGCAGGGCTTGGAAAAAGGGAGCGCAGCGAGAGAGGAAAGGAACTGCTTGAGATGGTGGGAATGGAGAGCCGCTTTGACCACAATCCGGATGAACTGTCCGGAGGGCAGAAGCAGCGGGTCGCCATTGCCCGGGCCATGGCAAACGATCCGTCCATCATCCTGGCCGACGAGCCCACCGGAGCGCTGGATTCCCGGACCGGGCGGATGATCATGGATATTTTCCACAGGCTGAATCAGGAACAGAAAAAGACCATCGTCCTCATCACCCATTCCCAGGAGCTGGCGGAGGAGACCGGGCGGATCGTGACGCTGAAGGACGGGGAGGTCGTGGAAGAAAGGAGGGGAAACGGTTGTTAGTATGGGAAAATATTCTGCTGGCCTTTCACAGCCTGCGGGCCAATAAGATGCGTTCCCTCCTGACCATGCTGGGGATCATCATCGGGATCGCGTCCGTCATCGCGATCATGACCCTGGGCGATTCCATCAGCAGTTCCGTGACCGACTCCATGGCTTCCATGGGCGTCAACAATATCACCATGGGAGTGAGGCAGAAGAGTTCTGCCACGGAGACGACGGACAGCGGCATGACCTTTTCCTTCGGACCGCGGATGGCGCAGCCGACGGAGGAGGACTATATCACGGAGGAGATGCTTTACGACCTTTCCTCCCGCTATGAGGAGGAGATCGAAGGACTTTCCCTGAAGGAGACGGTGGGCAGCGGGACGGCCAGGCAGGGCGCCCTGTATGCCTGCGTCAGTGCGGTGGGCGTCAATGAGGTCAGTCTGGAAGATACGGACCTTACACTGCTGGCAGGCCGTCTGCTCACCGAAAGGGATCAGCAGGAAGGCAGAAAGGTGGCGCTGGCTTCGGATCTGCTGGTTGAACAGATGTTCGAAGACGACGACTCCGGCGCCATCGGAAAGACGCTGGATGTGCTGTTTGATGACCGGTATTACAGTTACACGATTGTGGGCGTCTATGAATACGAGGCGTCCGATATGGGATTTTCCAGCAGTTCGGATGAGGATACGGAGACGACTCTTTACCTGCCCCTTCAGGCCGCCAGAAATCAGATCCACAACACCTCGGGTTACAGTCAGCTCACGATCCTGACGGCTTCCGGTGTAAGCGCGTCGGATTTTGGGGAGGAGGTACAGGAGTATATGAACCGCCGCTGGTACGGCAGCAACGAAAGCTTTGAGATCAATGCCATGAGTATGGAATCGGTCATCGAGAGCATGACGGAGATGCTGTCCACCGTATCCCTGGCCATCGCCGCCATCGCCGGCATCTCCCTGCTGGTGGGCGGGATCGGAGTGATGAACATTATGCTGGTCTCCATCACGGAGCGCACCAGGGAGATCGGCACGCGCAAGGCGCTGGGGGCGGCCAACGGCTCCATAAGGCTTCAGTTTATCATGGAGGCGGTGGTGATCTGTCTGATCGGAAGCGCCGTCGGCATTCTTCTTGGCATCGGCATCGCGGCCACGGCCACAAATCTCATGGGGTATGCGGTGAGTCCTTCCGTACCGGGCGTTCTGCTGTCCGTCAGCTTTTCCGTCTTCATCGGCGTCTTCTTCGGATATTATCCGGCGAACAAGGCGGCGAAGATGAACCCGATCGAGGCGCTGCGGTATGAATAGGGTGTGAAAGGCAATACGAACCGCAGATGCGTCATTTTGTATCATTTTCAAAAAGGATTGACAGGAATCAGAACTGTAAGTAAAATAATTATAGGTGATGAAATGAGAATCAACACAAGATTTACAGTAGCGGTCCATATGATGGCGCTGATTGCCTTTCTTCAGCATACGGGAACGCCGGCTTCCTCCGAGCTTTTGGCAAAGAGTGTAGGAACCAATCCGGTGGTGATCCGTCAGATGATGTCCGTTCTGAAAAAGGCGGGACTGATTGAGACCAGAAACGGCGCGCCCGGCATCGAACTTACCCAGGCGCAGGAGGAAATTACGCTGCTTGCTGTTTATAAAGCAGTTCAGAAAGATATGGATGCGCCTCTGTTTGATTTTCATCCGAACCCCAACCCGGCGTGCTTTGTGGGGGGGAATATTGCGGAGGCGATGGAAAAACCTTTATATGATGCGCAGAAGGCGATGGAACAGTCGCTGGCACGATATTCTTTAAAGGACATCACCGATTTTATCGGGGAAAAAATACATTTTTAAAATGTATTTTTTTATACCCAAGCTGTAACTGGAATGATTACAGTGACGGGTACGAGGAAGTTCCAGGCAGTCTGTGAAAAACAGCATCTATCCAAAGCAGCCCCGGAAGGATTTCAGGGCGCGACTGCGACCGGAAATTCTTCCAGACGCTGGGGATGGTGAGGATGGATGCGGAACTTTCATTAGGAGGAAACTTTTATGAAGATATCGGTTGTTTATGTAAGCCGGTCCGGAAATACGGAAACAGCGGCAGAGTTTATTGTGGATGGGATTCTTGCAAAATATCCGTTTATCCAGGTAAAGCAGATGGATATTCAGGAAAAGGAGGTGGATCTGGAGTTCCTGGAGGCCAGCGACGCGGTGATCTTTGGTTCCCCGGTGTATTTTACAAGCATGAGCTGGGAGCTGAAACGGTGGTTCGACAACAGTTTCCGGATCAATTTAAGAGATAAGCTGGGCGCCGCTTTTGTTACGGCACAGTCTCCGGCCGGGGGAACCGATACGGCGCTGATGGAAATTCACAGACATATGCTGGTAAAAGGGATGCTGGTCTGCTCCGGAATGTCCGGAACCGGACATCGTTTTCAGACAGGTGCGGTAGGGATTGCAAAATGTCTCGACGAGTCAGAGAAAGAATTTGAAGATTTCGGCGCTGCTGTTGCGGAAAAACTGATAAGAACTGGTATACAGAAAAACCCGGATAGAACTGTCTGAGATAGACGAAAGGAATAAAACGAATACTATTATCTTGACGGTCCTCTCTTTGCCCGCATATCCTTTGCAGCCGGCGTTTCTGCATTTTAAGGAGAAGGGAGGGTGCTGAAAGAATTTTAAAGTGAAATAGCAGGTGCTTTTTGTCAGGATGTCCTGTATAATGAGATGTATAAATCGGAATTGACCGAGCAAAGCGAGGGATACTTCTTGAACGCAGGTTTAAGAAGGTGGACTTTACAGCAACCCGAAATTGGAATTTGAGAGGCAAATGTATGAACAGCAGTGATTATTCAATGTATTTTTCTGCAAAGACAATGATGGGACCCAATAGTGCAAGGATTTTAGAAGAA
>CAJUAA010000070.1 GCA_910584205.1 uncultured Lachnospiraceae bacterium | reverse complement strand
GAACCCACGTATCCAGCTTGGAAGGCTGGTGTTCTACCATTGAACTACACCCGCACGCACAAAATTCCTGTATCCTCAATCGGGGTGACAGGATTCGAACCTGCGACCTCCTGGTCCCAAACCAGGCGCTCTAGCCAAGCTGAGCCACACCCCGTACTTCTGTCTGTCAACAGGCACTTATACAGTATATCGAAACTGTCCTGAAATGTCAACTGTTATTTTTCGCCCCAAAACTCCTTCAAAACTTCTAATCCGAAACTCCGGAACTGCCACAGATTTCCCGCCGAACCCTTCCTCCATGCAGCTAAAACGGGAACCAGCTTACCGGTTTGATCCGCAGATAACAGATCGTATAGTGCGCCTCTCCCTCCCGGTCCAGCTCCATCATAATATAGCTGGGGGCGCGTCCGGCCTGCCTGGGCAGAGACAGGCTTCCCGGATTCAGAATCGTCAGCTCCGGCGTCTGTTCCAGGCAGGGGCAGTGGGTATGTCCATACATCACAATGTCTGTATGCTTCAAAACCGCCTGTTCCTTCAGCTCCTCATGCCCCATCCCCACATAATAATGATGCCCATGGGTCAGGAGCGCGCGGTATTTTCCGATTGTGACGATCTCCTCTCCCGGCAGGCTGCTGTACCAGTCATTGTTACCGGCAACCATATGGACCGGAACTCCCGCCATGGAACGGATCCGCTCCTCGCTTCCCTCCACATCTCCCAGATGGATCATCATATCAATCGTACCGGCCTTCTCCAGAACCTTTTTCAGATTTTCCTCTCTTCCATGTGTATCGCTGACAATCAATACCTTCATGCTGTTCCCTCTTTCAGTCTTTTTAACTGTTCCTTCATCTGTCTGAGCGCCTTTCCCCTGTGGCTCAATTCATTTTTTACTTCCAGAGGAAGTTCTCCGGAATAACACCCGTGTTCCGGCAGATAGAAGACCGGATCATAGCCAAACCCATTGGTCCCCCGTTCCTCGTATCCGATCTGCCCTTCCATCGTGCCTCTTGTGGTTATCACTCTTCCATCCGGCAGAGCCGCCGCAATAACACAGACAAACCGTGCGCTGCGCTCTTCCCCCGTCATCCCCTCCAGCCGGTCGATAAGGCTTTGATTTTTGACATGATAGGAAGTATCATATCCCATATATCTGGCCGAATAGATCCCCGGCTCCTTATTCAAAGCATCCACCTCCAGGCCCGAGTCATCTGCCAGCACTGTCTCGCCGCACAGCTCCATGACCGCCCGGGCCTTGATCGCTGCATTCTCCTCAAATGTCTTTCCGTTTTCCTCCACATCTGCTTCGATACCGGCTTCCTTCATGGACAGAATCTCCACCCCCAGGTCCTCCAGGATCATCCGGACCTCCCGCATCTTTCCTTCATTGCCCGTGGCAAATATGATCTTCTTCAGGTTCATCCCCGTCCCTCCTGCGGTCTTCTCTTCGGCGGCTTCGGCCCCGAGAACTGATAAAAATAGGTCTTCAGCATTCCGTTGTATATTTTCCGGTTTTTGTCCGCCTTTCTTCCTATGTAATGTTCCGCCTCCCCATAGGCGGTAATCAAATACATGGACCAGCAGTCCAGCATCCGAAAGCGTTCCCCGATCTCCCGGTAAAGTTCCGGAAGATGCTCTTTTTCCTCCAGACGCTCTCCATAGGGCGGATTGCTGATCAGAAACCCGTATTTCTTCGGATGGCTCAGGCCGCTGACCGGACGCTGCTGAAAATGGATCAGGTGATCGACCCCTGCCGCCGCCGCGTTCTGTCTCGCCGCCTTTATAATCTCTCCATCCAGATCATATCCCTGAATATCGGTTTCAACCCCGATATCCAGCAGATCGTTGGCTTCATCAACCGCCTGATACCAGTATTTCTTCCCAAGGACATTCGTCCATTTCTCCGCCGTAAAGGAACGGTTCATGCCGGGAGCCATATTGGCGGCGATCATGGCCGCTTCAATGGGAAAGGTGCCGCTTCCGCAGAAAGGGTCCACCAGGATCCGGTCTTTTTTCCAGGGCGTCAGCATAATCAGCGCCGCTGCCAGAGTCTCCTTGATCGGAGCTTTGCTGACCATGGTACGATATCCCCTCTTATGTAGAGACAGGCCTGTGGTATCCAGGCAGACCGTCGCCTCGTCCTTCATGAACGAGATCCGGATCGGATACTCAGCCCCTGTCTCGGGAAACCATTCCAGATGGTATACCGTCTTCAGCCGTTCTACAATCGCTTTCTTTGCGATGGACTGGATATCCGACGGACTGAACAGCCTGCTTTTTACAGAGGACGCTTTTGTCACCCAGAATTTCCCGTCCGAGGGGATGTAACGCTCCCAGGAAAGCGCCTTCACCTTATCAAACAGCTCTTCGAAAGTAACGGCCCGTACGTCTCCCACTTTGAGAAGAATCCTCTCCGCAGTGCGCAGAAAGACGTTGGCACGGCAGATAGCATCCTCTTCCCCGACAAATGTAACCCTTCCGTCCTCCACCTGGATGATCTCATACCCCAGATCCATAATCTCTTTTTTCAAAACCGCTTCCAGGCCGAAATGGCATGGAGCAATCAGTTCTACTCTGCTCATCTGTTGTCCTTTCCGGTGCTCTACAATCTATCCTCTATCTTATCCGTACTGTCCCATAATGTCAATCATTTCCTGAGGCCCGCTTATCGTTCCAGATATCTTCCCCGGTATGCCTGGATTCCCCCGACCACGGATATGGCCCGGTATCCATGCTCCTGAAGTTCTCTGGCTGCCTGCATGCTCAGTCCTCCCCGATCGCAGTACAGAATCGGCACCACGCTGCCAAGCCCGCGGATGCGCTGCAGCAGATATTCATGCGGAATGCAGACGGCGCCTTTGATGTGCATCTTCCGATACTCCGGCGGTTTTCTCACATCCACCAGCAGATAGGCTCTGTCAAAAATGTAACGATCGATATCTTTTGCAGAGATTGTTTCAATATCTGACATGATCTTTTCCTTTTTTCTCTTATTAGTTAGTATATGCATGACACAAAACACGGGCACACAGAAAAGAAGGCGCGCCCTCTGGACACGCCTTCTTTTCTCTCATGTGTCTTAGTAGTTGCAGTTGTCAGAGCTCTCGTTCTTGGAGGAAGAGCTCTTGGAGCTGCTGCTCTTGGAAGAACTCTTGGAGCTGCTGCTCTTTGCGTTGTTTGCATTGTTTGCATTGTTCGCGTTGGTAGAATTATTTGTGTTGTTAGAACTCATAGTCGTATGACCTCCTGTAATAAATATTTACAGGAGTAGTATGAGACTTCCGCCCTGAAATTATACCTTTCTTTTTCCAAAAATTTTATCTTCTTCGAACGATCCATCCCACCAGCCCCAGAAGCAGCAGTATGGGCAGAAAAGCCACAACAATATGAAAAACAATTACAAGGATCAGAAGGATCAACAGCAGCAGCCCGCACATCAGCAGTTTCCCGCGCCATCCGCTCAGATTGTAAATCCGCTGCCCTGACTGCGTCTCCTCGTATCCGTCCTCCGACACCGTATATTCCGTACGGGGCGTCCTGCCGCCCGACGTTTCCGCGATCGTACGCGCGATCAGACGGGGATCCCCAAGTTCCGCCAGGACCTCCTCTTCTCCGCGCCCCGATGCCGTCTCCTGGGCAATGTAATCTTCATAGTAACGAATATGCCCGGCAAGCTCCGCATCGCTGACCTTACCGTACAATGCCCTGCCAAGTTCATCTGTAAATGTCTGCCTGTCCACCCTCTACTCCTCCTTTTCCGTGGTGTAAGAAAAAACCACCTGCCTGCGCAGATGGTTTTGAACGTGCGCGAGAAGATTCGAACTCCCGACCTTCTGATCCGTAGTCAGACGCTCTATCCAGCTGAGCTA
>CAJUAA010000069.1 GCA_910584205.1 uncultured Lachnospiraceae bacterium | reverse complement strand
AGCTTAATAACACAAGCAGTAAAGCAGTGAATTGTTTTTATTAGAGAAAACAATTTGCTGCTTTTTCTGTTTTCGGGAAGAAAGACAGTCATAACAGATTGTCTTTTTTCGTGCAAAGAAAGGAAAATCAAATATGGCAGACGCAAAAACAGAAAAGCAGAAAGTAAAAGAGATCACTGACAAGCTGGAGGAAGGTTTAAAAGAGCTTTTTGAGAGCGAGAAATACAAAAGCTATCTCTCCACTATGTCAAAATTCCATAATTACAGTTTCAACAACACTCTGCTGATAGCCTTACAGCGCCCTGACGCAACCACTCTGGCTGAAGCCGAACAGCAGCTTTGCGGAAAACCAGATTCTTCTGTTCCTTGGGCATCATGATCCGGAAAACTGGACGGCGGTGTCGGGAACGGGGAATTCCTCGGAGTGCAGGATCTGGTCCAGAGGAGATATTTACAGTACCTGGACGACCCATGGAACGGCGAAGATCAGCGCCGGAGAATGGCATCAGCTGGTCCTGACCGGTACGTCCTCGACGATGACCGCTTATCTGGACGGGCGGAAAGCAGCGTCTGCAGCCACCAATCATCCGCTGGCGGGAAAGAACCAGGATATCTATATCGGAGTCAATAACTGGGACCGTACATTTGACGGCCTGGTGGATGAAGTCAAGGTATATGCCGCGGATATGACAGAGGAGCAGGTTCAGAATCAGGACAGAGAATATTTCGAGCAGATGCTGACGTCCTGGATGAATGACGCGCTGGCGCTGAAGCCGCGGAAGATTCTGGGCGAGAATAAGTCTGTCAACGAGATCAAATATGATCTGAAGCTTCCAAGCGAGGCGGACGGCTATTCTTCCATTCGGACGGCTTACGCACGTCTTCAGCAGGCAGTGGAAGAACTGTGCTATCTGGAAGATTACCGGAATCCGTTCCCGTCCGTAGTGGCGCCGGAGCTCTATACCGCGGTTAAGGAAGACGCCGGCGTACAGCTGTTCACGCTTCCGGGCAGTATAAAGGACGCTGTGGAAGTCACCTATGTGTCGGAGAAACCGGAACTGGTGTCCTATACGGATGGCGTGATCCGCGGTCTGAAGCCCGGGAAAGCTGTCGTCACTGCGGTTGTGACGTCTCAGTATGATCAGTGGCAGATGGAGTATTCCACTGCGGTGACCATTGAGGAGAAGACGGAGGCGCCGGGCGGCAATCCGTCCACAGGAGATTCTTCAGGTACGAACAATTCCGGCAATTCTGGTAATACCGGCGGCACCGGATCCTCGGGCGGCTCCGGAAAGAGCAGCAGTTCTCACAGAGGTTCGTCCGATGATGCGGCGCCGGCAGCAGCTCCTGCCGCTGTGGCAGCAGGTCAGGGAGCGGCCGTTACGACAGCCGTAAGAGGCTCCGTGGGCGAGCAGCTGACCGGAGGAAACGCCGGTGTTCAGGGAGAGACCGGAGAAACGGCGGACGGAACGCCTGCAGAGACGCTGACGCCGGACGACGGAGAACTTCAGAAAAATGAAGAGACGCCGCCGGAGATTCGGGACATTTTATTTCCTCATTGCGAAGAAAAGCAGAGAAGAACAGGAAGAAAATTAAGACTTGAGTTCATAAGAAGTGCCGCGGAGCCGTACAGGTGTCCGCGGCATGGTTTTTGTCGATAAAATGAGCGGGCCTGCCTACGGAATTCGTCAAAAATGGGACAGCTTCTGTGCTACTATGTAGCAAAAAGTGAAGGTGGGTGAGGAGATGGAACTACTGGAATCTCAGAAGACCAAAGAGGAGTGGAAGTTTCCCAAAAATATCCGGCAGATCGGGGAGCCCGGAACGGGCAGAAGGATCCTGATCGAGGATTATGTATATACATTTCTGCACCAGATGACGCAGAGCAATCTGACCTGCATTAAGACAGCGGTTCTGACCGGCAGGGTGGAGGGAGAGACGGCAGTCTGTATTCAGGGCGCTCTGGAAGTGGATATGGGCCAGGAGATCAGGGAATGGTTTTCCCACGAACACTGGAGAGAAATTTTCCACGAAACCGGAAAATGGTTCGACGGACAGGAGATCGTGGGCTGGTATATGGCGAATCCCGGATTTTCGGCAGCGCTGACGGACGAGCTGAAGGATGTGCATATCAGGAATTTCCAGGGAAATTCCTGCGTGTTTTTTCAGATGGACGTGCTGGATCAGGAGGAAATCTTCTACATACAAAAAGGAAGCAGCCTGGTTTCCGTGAACGGGTATTACATTTATTATGAAAGAAATGACCGGATGCAGGAATATATGAGCAGGAAAAAGGGCGGACGGGGAATTGAACCGGAAGGGATTCTGAAGGACCGCGCAGCTGCGAAATTCCGGAATGTCATGCAGGAAAAAAGGGAGCAGAATTCACAGAAAAAACTGCTGGCGTTCCTTTACACCTCCTGCATGTTTCTGGTGCTGGTCATCCTTGTGATCGGAGTGACAATGGTCAACAATTACGACCGCATGGCAAATATGGAGGATGCGCTCCATCAGATCTCGGAAAGTCTGGTGACCGGTGAGGAAGAGGATCAGCCGGTATCGGCATCTTCCGTGGAGGAGGGCATGGAAGAGGAAAACCGTCAGGCGCTGGCAGGCGGAACGGCGGAGCCGCCGTCCGGATCGGAAGCAGGTTCGGAACCGGAAGAAGAGCCTTCGGCGGAGGAACCAGATGCGGCGGAGGAAGAGCCGGAAGGAGCCGCACCGGAGGAGGCAAATGAGCCGGAAAAGGCGCAGGAACCGCAGGAAGCGCCTCAGGAGAAGGAACCGGAGCGTTATCAGGTCAGGGTCGGAGACACACTCCTGAACATCTGCCGGCAAAGATACGGGAATGACGACATGGTGGCAGAGGTCTGCGAACTCAACGGGCTGGAGGATGGCGATATCATATATGCAGGAGAAATGATTTTACTTCCGTGATGGAAAATGATATACTACATAAGATCAAGTATTTGAAGAAATGGACAAAAGAGATGAGCATACAGCTTTTGAAAGGGAAAGGGCAGTCCGATCCGGATATGGATCATTATGAAAAAAGCCTCCGCAGGCACCATCTGCGTTCTTTTGCCATCGGAGCGGGCGTTCTGGGGGCGGTGATTCTGTGCGCATGCCTGGCGTGGTCCGGCCTGCAGAACCGGACCTTTGAGACCTACGAAGTCGTCAGAAGTTTTGAACGTGTAGATACTTTGACGACGCAGTACACGGAATTTCTGGGATATGTCCTGAAATATGGCAGAGACGGGATCTCCTGTGTGGATTCCGGCAATCATCTGGTGTGGAGCCAGACATATAATATGCAGCATCCCATTGTGGACATATGCAGAAACAGCGCGGCGGTGGCGGAGGAAAACGGGACAGAGGCCATGATCTTTGATGAGACAGGAATCCAGGGAACCATACAGACCCGTCTTCCCATCCACCAGATTTCGGTGTCCTCCCAGGGGGTGCTTGCGGTGCTCCTGGAGGACGGAGACACCATGCGTCTGAACCTTTATAATAAAAAAGGAGAGGAGCTTGTGGAATCCCAGTTCCGGCTGCAGGATGTGGGGTATCCCCTCAGGATGTCTTTGAGCTCGGACGCTACGAAACTTGCGGTGACGTTTCTGCAGGTTCAGGACGGAAATGTGAATACCTGTCTTGCTTTTTACAATTTTTCGTCTGTGGGAGAGAATTACAACGATCATCTGGTGGCATCCAGAATCATGACCGGGCTGGTGGCGCCGACGGTGGAATACATGGACAGTACGCACTGCTTTGCTCTGGGGCCGGGACTTCTTCTGATCTATGAGGGAATGCAGATTCCGGAGCCGGTTCAGGAGATTACGCTGGAAAAGGAGATTCGGAGCGTGTTCTATTCGGAGAAATACATCGGACTGGTCACAGAAGGAGAAGAGCAGGAATATGCGCTCATGGTATATGACATACAGGGAAGGCTTCGGTTCGAGACCGGATTTGACATGGAATATCAGACATTGAAGTTTTCCGGCGACAACATACTGATCTACAATGAATTCGAGTGCATGATGATGAACGACAGCGGAAAGGTCTTTTATACGGGGACCTTTGAGGAATCCGTCTCCAACCTGTACACCATGTCCGGGCGGAGCAGATACATTGTCATGCATGCATCCCGGACCGATCAGATCAGGCTGCGGTAGGACAGGGCAGAGAACACAGAGCAGGAGGAATGAGAATGTGGAATCTGGCGGATCTTCTGGGTGTGATATTTCTCGGATGGGGGATTCTGGACGGATATCTGAAGGGATTTGTAAAAAAAGGAATTTCACTGGCAGCTTCGCTGGGCACGCTGCTGATCGTCTATGTAGTGTCGCCCTATGTGGCACAGTTTATTGAAGGAATTCTGCCGGAGGCGCTTTCCATACAAAAGCTGGCAGGAACAGACAGCCAGGTCTATCAGCTGCTTCTTCTGAGCGGACTGGGGGAGCAGGCGGAACGGTATCTGTATGGATTCATCTCCCGGGTCCTGTCGGTGATTTTGACCTATGCGGTGGTGAAGATTCTGTTTCTGGCGCTTGGATTGTCTCTGGGGATCATGGCGAAGGTTCCCGGCCTCAGTGCGGTAAACCGTTTTCTGGGTGCGGCACTGGGACTGTTCCAGCAGCTTCTGATTCTGTGGATGGCCTTTCTGGTGATCACGATCTTCAGCCATACCGGCTGGGGAGATGCGCTGTACCAGATGATCCGGGACAGCATGTGGATCGGGTATCTGTACGATCACAATCTGCTTCTTCTGCTGGGAATTCTTCTTCTGCTGGATATCTAGGAAAGGCCGTTCAGGCGAAGGCCGGGAAGCTTCGGGAGCTGCCCGGAAGCGGAGGCGAGAACCGTAATATGGAAAAACAGGAAAAAATTAAAAAAAGGTGTTGACAACATTTGGCTCCGGTGCTATTATAATCAAGCTGACTGCGGGAGAGACAGAGAAAAATACAGGATTTCGTTTTTGGTAAAAAAGATTTTACAAAATATCAAAAAAAGATGTTGACAAAAAAAACTAAATCTGGTATGATATATCAGTCATTGCGGAACAGCAAGCGATACATGAACCTTGATAATTAAACAGTGTTTTGAAAGTCTTCGAAAATTCTTTTGAA
>CAJUAA010000068.1 GCA_910584205.1 uncultured Lachnospiraceae bacterium | reverse complement strand
AACCTAAAAGGTTTTGAGAGTATATGAGAACTTCTCCCCATATCTAAAATGCCGGAAAAGCCCGGAAATACGGGCTATACCGACATATAAGAACTTCTAAAGAGATAATCTAAATTCACCCATAATTTTCCATGAAAAATGTTGGAAATCACGAAGTAGAGGGAACGAAGGTATACAGTGTTCCGCTGTATTTGATCTGGAGGGTGAAGAGGTATCTGGAAAACTGATCTGGTGTTTGCGGCCATGGCCGGCCATCCGGAAGTCCTTGCGTAAATACGGCTCACATGATAAGATGACATCACAGAAGATGAATACAGATAACGATATCATCCGAACAGCGGGGGCAGGCATATGGGAAGAACCATAGGAATCGGGATTCAGAGCTTTGAAAAGCTTGTGACAAATCATTGCTTTTATATTGACAAAACGGATTTTATCAGGGAGTGGTGGGAGAACCAGGATGAAGTCACTCTGATTACCCGTCCCAGGCGGTTTGGCAAGACCTTGAATATGAATATGCTGGAACGGTTTCTTTCCGTGGAATACCAGGGGCAGGGAGAGGTGTTTGAGGGCCTGTCCATATGGAAAGAAAAAAAGTATCAGGAGCTTCAGGGAACCTGCCCGGTAATCTTTTTAAGTTTTGCGGATGTGAAAGCGGATACCTTTGCGTTGGCAAGGGAAAAGATCTGCATGATTATACAAAAGCTGTACAGCAGGTATGATTTTCTGCCGGACAGCGGGATTTTGAAGGAAGATGAGATTCGGTTTTTCCGAAAGATCTTTTCAGAGATGACAGATTCCGTCGCTTCCTGTGCATTGAGAGAGCTGTCCTGCTGTCTTTCCCGGTATTATGGGAAAAAAGTGATCATTCTGCTGGATGAATACGATACGCCCCTTCAGGAAGCCTGGGTGTATGGTTATTGGCAGGAAATGGCGGAATTTGTCAGAAGTCTGTTTCATTCCACATTTAAGACCAATCCATATCTGGACCGGGCAGTCATGACAGGAATTACGAGGGTCAGCAAAGAATCCATTTTTTCGGATTTGAATAATCTGGAAGTAGTAACGACTACGTCGGAAAAATATGAGACCTGTTTTGGATTTACAGAAGGCGAAGTATGGACGGCGTTGGAAGAATGCGGCCTCTATGAAGAGAGGCAGGATGTGAAGGACTGGTATGACGGGTTTGTCTTCGGAAGGAGCAGGGATATCTATAATCCATGGTCCATCATAAACTATCTGGATAAGGGACGGCTTTCCACGTACTGGGCCAATACGAGCAGCAATCGCCTGGTTGATAAACTGATTCGGGAAGGAAGCGCGGAGATCAAGTCAGATATGGAGCTCCTTTTAAAGGGAGAAGACATTCACAGGGAGCTCGATGAGCAGATGGTATTTGACCAGCTGGATGAAGATGAGAATGCAATCTGGAGCCTGCTTCTGGCGAGTGGATATCTGAAGGCGGAAGGGCATGTTCTGGACCGGAATACAGGAGAAGAGCTGTACCAGCTGGCGCTGACGAATAAAGAAGTACGGATTCTGTTTCGGAAAATGATTCGAAAATGGTTTTCCGGTTCGAAAACGGTTTATAACGGGTTTATCAAAGCGTTGCTCCATGACGACAGGAAGTCGATGAATGTGTATATCAATAAAGTAGCGTTGTCGACATTCAGTTATTTTGACAGCGGCAGAAGACCGTCTGAAGATATGGAGCCGGAACGTTTTTATCATGGCTTTGTGCTGGGACTTACAGTGGAGCTGTCGGATCGTTATGTAATCACATCCAATCGGGAGAGCGGTTTTGGAAGATACGATGTGATGCTGGAACCGAGAAAAAAAGAGGACGATGCGGTCATTCTGGAATTTAAGGTGCGGGATCCAAAGGAAGAGAAGAGCCTGGAAGACACCGCCCGGGAAGCGCTGGCTCAGATCAGACGTCAAAATTATGAAGCGGCTCTGGAAGACAGGGGAATTTCGCCAGAAAGGATTCGGAAGTATGGATTTGCATTTGAAGGAAAAGAGGTTTTGATTCTTTAGCGCCAGGCAGGAACCTGTCATCGGTCGTTGCGCCTCTGCCGGAAATATGGTATACTGGGACGCAGATGAGTTTCTGCGCGGAGGTGAAGGGTGCATGGAGAGGGAAAAGCTTTTGAATGATCTGCTGGTGATGCTGTTCAATGAAGTGCTGGATATGGAGAACCGGGCGCTGATTACGGGCAGCTTTAAGGAGATCTCCATCAACGACATGCATATCATCGACGCCATCGGCATCAGCGAGCCCAGGAACATGTCCACGGTGGCGAAGGCGGTGTCCGTGACGGTGGGGACGCTGACGACGGCCATCAACAATCTGGTGAAGAAGGGATATGTGTCACGCGTGCGCAGTCCCGAGGACAAGCGGGTGGTCCTTCTGTCCCTGACCGAGAAGGGGGTCGCTGCCTATGAAAAGCATGCGGCTTTCCACAGGCAGATGGTAAAGACGGTCATGGACGGGTTCGAGGACGAGGAGATGGAAGTCCTGACCCGGGCGCTGGAGAAGGTGAGAAGATACTTCAAGGAGCTGGGAATCTAAGCATTCCCGCAGGATGGAGAAGGGCGCGGGGCCTGTTTCCAGAAACCATGTATGAAAATCACAGTCTGTAAGTTCAGGGGAGAGTGCTTTGGCGCTCTCTTTTAGTCTGCAGATTTCCAGATAACCCAGGTAGTATTTCAGGTAATTGGACGGTTCCTCCAGGATGTTCAGGTACAGCCCGTGGATCTGCGCCTCGTCGGTGATGCCGAAGGAGGCGAGGTAGGTCCTGCATTCATCTTCCGTCCAGCCCTCTCCGTGGATGGCCAGGTCCAGGCTGGCGCAGACGGCGAAATTCAGGGAGGACATGGCGCGCAGGAAGTCTCCCTCCGTCTCGGAAAGCCCCAGCAGGTCATAGGCATAGAATTCACTGTAAAGTCCCCAGCCTTCGGTATAGCCGCCTATATAGAAAAGATTACGTACAGGCGCATAGTCTGCGGTGTTTTCAAAGGAATTCTGATACAGATGGCCAGGATAGCCTTCGTGCGCCAGCGTGGTGATAAGCCCGGTCCGGTCCGGTTCATACGCAGGGTTAATGTAGATGGTATTCTGCTGGGGGGCGTCGATGGCAGGGGTCATGTAGAAGGCGGGGCTTAGAAAATCCGCCAGGGAATCCGGAACCTCTTTCACCTGCCAGGAGATGTCCCCCGGCTGCGGAAAATCTTCTCCGATCTGTGTCTGGAGGCTGGTCAGAATCTCCTCCGGCGTCTCCAGGGCCGGCGCGTCGTCGGTAATGTGCAGAAGGTCCGTATTCTGATGAAGTGCGTAAAGCATGGTCTCATAGTCGCTTTCCATCTGATCCTCCAGCAGCCGATGGATTTCCGCCATGCCAAGATCGGTGCCCACCGAATAGGTCAGAAGATACTCGTAATAGCCGATCCCGTCCGGGGTATGGTAAAGTCCGCCAGGCTCCCGCCCCGTTCCCCTTAAGTGTTCCAGAGCCTGGCCGAGTGTTTCGTAGGCGGGCTCCACATACCGTCTCAGGTTCCGGAGGTTTTCTGCTTCCAGGGAAATCCGCAGATTCGGCTCCAGGGCACCGCATTCCTCCAGCCGCTCCTGAAAGGTGGTGACGAGAAAATGGCCGTCGTCTATGGGAAAGAGAGAGCGGCACTGGGCCAGTATTTTGTCCAGTATTTCATCAGGCATAAAAAGGCCCTGTTTGGATTTCTCCTGTTCAAATGCGGCGATTTCTTCGAAATAGTCCGGAAGGGTGGTCAGAAGCGCCAGATAGGTGCGGACGTCTTCTTCGCTGCGGAAGGGATACTCCGCCAGAAGGACCGGAAGCTGCGCCTGAACGCCCAACGCCTCTCCCAGAGGTTCCTGATAGTAATAATAAGTTTCGGACAGAAGCTGTCCTTCCAGCCACCAGTCCAGAATGCGGGCGGTCAGACGGTCTTCGTCGTTCAGCCCCCACTTGAGATAGCTGGAAAGCTTTGAGCGGCATTTTTTCAGATAATCAAGTTCTGATCGGACGCTTTCCTGATTGAGGACACCGAAGGTCGGATCGCCTTCCCGGATGCCGAAGGCTTCCGGGTCTGTCAGGGTGTAGTGCAGATTGATCGTGCTGGCGGAAAGCTCATGGCGGAAGATCTCCATGGTAAAACGGTCGAAGGAATATCCACGGATGGAAAACGGAAAGGCCAGTACAAGCGAGCAGGCCGCCGCCAGTGCTTTTCTGGAAAACCATGATATGCGCATCTCATAATCCTTTCTGCAGGATTTGTTTCATGGAAGTATATGAAAGGAGAGAGGGGAATATGATACTGACGGAAAGCTAAAAAGAGCCACTTGCAAAACAAGTGGCTCCAATGTATAATTTACCCAGAGATTTGGTCGGACGCGAAGTTCCGATTGCCCTCCGTAAATTGGCTTATAAAAAGAAATAAGCATCCTAAACTTTGGACGGTTCGAGGATGCTGACGGCAAAAGTATTGTGGTCATCAATGACTTATGCTTCAAGGGAAGAAGGAGCGTAGATTGGAATATTGTTGAGAAGTGCCTGAAAGAATATATCGGTCAGTGTGCGGAGATTACAGAAACATCAGACATGGTATACATAGGTGCAGATTTTCCAGACGAGTTTGCACACTCCAGAGACACAAAGGAACTGAGGGGTGCAAATATGTATGCAAAGGCAAATTCTTCCAACATTATCAAAGAAGTAAGGGACTTGTATAATCTTGTGTTGAAAGATATACAGGATCTGGCGGCGATGGCTTTGAAAGATGCGGATGTATTTTATCAGCGGCTGTCCAGCCGCATGGAACGGCGGTATATGGCGGATGCTTCCGAAATGCAGAAGGAATGTGACCGGCTGGAAGCAAGGAATCAGGAAATAGACAGCATGTTTATGAGCCTTTATACAGATAAGGCGAAAGGCATCCTGACAGAGCAGCGTTTTCTGAAGTTGACTGCCACACTGGAGCAGGAACAGGAAGCCAATCGGAAGCGGATTCAGGAGTTGGTTCTGGTGATGAGCCGTACGGAAGAGCAGGAAAGTGATGTCCGGACATTTATACAGGAAATCCGTAAATATGCTGCAATCCAGGAACTGGACGAAGCTGTGTTGAACCGGCTTATCAGTAAGATTTCGGTGGGTGAGATCAAGAAGGTGGACGGGCAGAAATGCCAGGAAGTCAAGATTATTTATAATTTTGTCGGGGAGATATCAAGTAATTAGGTCGTGTTGAATAATGCATAAATCTGTTATTATCTATACATAAGGTTATAACGGAGGAGGATATACCATGCAGAGACAGGATTTAC
>CAJUAA010000067.1 GCA_910584205.1 uncultured Lachnospiraceae bacterium | reverse complement strand
GAGCAACGGCCTTCTAAGCCGTGGGTCGGGGGTTCGAATCCCTTCGGGCACACTGGATCGGATTTCTGATCCGGTCTGAGTAATATGGTGGGTATAGCGCAGTTGGTTAGCGCGCCAGATTGTGGCTCTGGAGGTCCAGGGTTCGAATCCCTGTACCCACCCTGAATCAAAGATCATGGGCTATCGCCAAGCGGTAAGGCACAGGACTTTGACTCCTGCATTTCGCTGGTTCGAATCCAGCTAGCCCAGTTCGGGCATTGGAGAATGCACACAGGATGGGGTATTAGCTCAGTCGGTAGAGCACTTGACTTTTAATCAAGTTGTCCGGGGTTCGAATCCCCGATGCCTCATGAGAAGAGCACTGTAGAACGGTGCTCTTTCTTTTTCTCCAATTTTCGTTTTTGGTTTTTTTGTTTGAGATTCTGTCGAAAAAAAACGAAAATTTATATGTTTTGTCAATGTACAAATGTCCGTGCAGGACGTATAATAATGCCAGAAAACAGGAAAGGCTGCAGGAAGCCCGGGCTGTTTTCTGAATGAGGTATTTATGGATGGTACTGCGCCCCCTAATCCCCCTTTTTAATGAATAAACCCTCCCTTTTGATTATTCTTTATATGCAGTATCGTCGATAAATATATAAAAAGTTGTTGCAGAAAAACCAGAGGTCCCCCGTCTCTGGTTTTTCTGTTGTTGACGGATTCGGGTTCGAAGACTATACTGATATTAAAATTTTACCGGGATTTTACATGAATTCCCTCTGTTCTTTACATGGATACGTTACGATGGCTCATAGGTACATGAGAAATGGAAATATTACTTATGAAGGAAAGAAAAGAGGGAATAAAGTATGGATTTTTTCAGTATTCTGACAATGGTCGGCGGACTGGCGCTGTTTTTGTACGGCATGGATATGATGGGAAAGGGGCTGGCCAGAGTGTCCGGCGGAAGGCTGGAGCGTGTTCTGGAAAAAATGACGTCGAGTCCGTGGAAGGCGGTGCTGCTGGGCGCCGGTGTGACCGCAGTCATTCAGTCTTCTTCGGCGACGACTGTCATGGCCGTGGGATTTGTAAACTCCGGTCTCATGAAACTGACACAGACCGTTGGTATCATCATGGGAGCCAACATCGGGACGACGGTGACGTCGTGGATCCTGAGCCTGTCAGGGATCGGGAGCAGCAGCTTTTTTGTGCGGCTTCTGAAACCGGCTTCGTTCTCGCCGGTGCTGGCCATGGCGGGTGTCTGCCTTCTGTTGTTTTCCAAAAAGGAAAAAAGACAGGATGTGGGAATGATTCTTGTGGGATTTGCGATCCTGATGTCCGGGATGGAGACCATGAGCGGTGCCATGAAGCCGCTGGCGGACGTGTCGGAATTTACGGGAATTCTGACATGGTTCTCCCATCCGGTTTTGGGGATGCTCTGCGGTGCAGTGCTGACGGCGGTGATCCAGAGTTCGTCCGCTTCCGTGGGGATCCTGCAGGCGCTGTGCGCTACAGGAGCGGTTTCGTTCGGGACGGCCATTCCCATCATCATGGGGCAGAATATAGGAACCTGCGTAACGGCGGTCATCGCCGGGGTCGGCGCCAGCAGGAACGCAAAACGGACGGCTCTGGTTCACCTGTATTTTAATCTGATCGGTACGGTGCTCTTTATGGCGGCATTTTATCTGCTTCACAGTCTTCTGGATTTTGAGTTTCTGGGAAGGCCTGCTGGCGCGGCGGGAATTGCGGCGGTACACTCCATTTTCAATCTTACGGCTACGGCGGTGCTGCTTCCTTTTTCCGGTGTCCTGGTTCAGCTGGCATATCTGACAATCCCGGAGTCCGCAGAGGATCTGGAGAAGGAGCAGGAGGAGGATCTGAAGATGCTGGATACACGTTTTCTGGAGACGCCGGGCTATGCGGTGGAACAGGCCAGAGACGCGGCGGTCCGGATGGCCGGCATATCCCGCCAGTCGCTCATGCGGGCAGTCAGCCTGCTGGATGACTATGAGGAACAGACAGCGGAGAAGGTGTTTGAACTGGAGGACCTGACAGACCGCTGTGAGGATGAACTGGGCAGTTATCTGGTGAAGCTTGGCAGCCGGGACCTGTCGGAGAAGGACAGCTATCTGGTGTCGACGCTTCTGCACTGCATCGGGGATTTTGAGCGGATTTCGGATCATGCGGTGAATGTGGCTCAGACGGCATAGGAGCTGCATCGGAAGGGGACGGAATTTTCCAGAAAGGCAAAAGAGGAACTGCGGATATTTTCGGATGCGCTGCTGGAGATTGTGGAGATGGCGGCGGATGCTTTTGCGGAGGAGGATCTTGAGAAGGCAGCCCGGGTGGAGCCGCTGGAAGAAACCATAGACCGGCTGAACCGCAAACTGAAAAAGCGCCATGTGGAAAGGCTGCGGACAGGAGAATGTACGATAGAACTTGGCTTTGCGCTGTCTGATCTGACCACGGATTACGAGCG
The DNA here is from genome assembly GCA_910584205.1 of uncultured Lachnospiraceae bacterium. GTDB lineage: Bacteria > Bacillota > Clostridia > Lachnospirales > Lachnospiraceae > Hominiventricola. Next base: position 5,985 of record CAJUAA010000067.1, on the reverse strand, counting down.
GATTTCGGATCATTGTTCCAATATCGCGATCGCGCTTCTGCAGTCCGGAACAGACGGGTATGAGGCGCATGAGTATGCGGCAGAGCTTCGCAGAGAGGATAATCCGGGATTTCGGAAAGCCTGTGAGGAGTATCGGGCAAAATATGTTCTGCCCGATTATGGATCTGCCGGAAAGAAACCGGGGGTTTGAAGACGATGGCATTGATCTATATTGTGGAGGACGATCAGAATATCCGGGAGATTGAACGATTCGCTCTGCAGAACAGCGGATATGAGGTGGAGGAGTTTGCCTGTGCCCGGGATTTTGGCAGGAGACTGCAGGAGAAGGCGCCGGACTGCATCCTTCTGGACATTATGCTTCCGGACGAGGACGGGCTGGAGATTCTGAAGCGGATCCGGTCGCTTCCTGAACTTCGGAAAGTTCCGGTCATGATGGTGACGGCAAAAACCACAGAGCTTGACAAGGTGAAGGGGCTGGATATGGGGGCGGACGACTATATCACAAAGCCGTTCGGAGTGATGGAGCTGATCTCCCGGGTGAGGGCGCTGCTCCGCCGCTGCACGGGCCTGGAAGAGGAACGGCTTCTGACAGCCGGGGAGATCAGCCTGGACGGTGAAAAGCGTACGGTATATGCGGGCGGCAGGCTCTGCAGCCTGACCTACAAGGAGTATGAGCTTTTGAAACTGCTGCTGCAGAACCGGGGGATCGTCATGCGCCGGGAGGTAATTATGGAGCGGATCTGGGATATCAGCTTTGAAGGGGAATCCCGGACGCTGGATGTACATGTCAAGACGCTGAGGCAGAAACTTGGGGATGCGGGCGCGCTGATCCGGACCATCCGGAACGTGGGGTATAAGATCGAGTGAAACGAAAGATACACCGGGAGTTTGTCTTTGTGGCCCTGACGACGATTTTTTTGACAACGGCGCTGGTTACAGCCGTATTTTATGATTTTTTCAGGCAGGAGATCCTGAATGAGCTGAGGGTCTGCGCGGAGGTTCTGGAACATGCGGGGATCGCCTCGGCTGCGGCCGGGACGAGAGAGGAGATGGGCAGGGCCGGGCTGGAGCAGTTCCGGGTCTCCCTGATCGACGGGCAGGGGACGGTAGTTTACGACAATGATGTGGATATCGGGGGCATGGAGAACCACGGAAACCGCCCGGAGGTGTCGGATGCCAGAAGCAGGGGCAGCGGACAGTCTGTCCGGCGGTCGGATACCCTGGAGCGGAGTGCGTTTTATTATGCGGTGCTGCTGGAGGACGGCACGGTTCTTAGGGTGGCAAAAGAGGCGTCCAGCATATGGAGCATATTCCGAAGCGCTTTTCCGGTGATCCTTTTGATGGGCGGGGCGGTTTTTCTGGTCTGCATGCTGCTTTCGGGCCGTGCCACGAAGATGCTGGTGGCGCCGGTGGAATATCTGGCAGACCATCTGGATGAATGCGGGGAGGCGCCGGTATATGGGGAGATGAAACCTTTTGTGGATCAGATCCGAAGGCAACATGAGGACATTGTGAAAAATGCCAGGCTCCGGCAGGAATTTACGGCAAACGTCTCCCATGAACTGAAAACGCCGCTGGCAGCGATCTCCGGCTATGCGGAGCTGATCGAGCACCGGATGGTTTCCGGGGAAGAGATTCCAAGGTTTGCCGGAGAGATTCACAGGAACGCGTCGCGGCTTCTGGCGATGATCAATGATATCATCCGCCTGTCGGAACTGGATACCATGGAGGCGGACGCGATGGTTTTTACGCAGGTTCCTCTGTATGAGATGGCGGAGGCATGCGTGGAAATGCTGAGGGTCAGCGCCGGGAACCATCAGGTGACGCTTTCCATGAAAGGTATTCCGTGCAGCATCTTGGGAAACCGGGAGATGGTGGAGGAGATCGTGTATAACCTGTGTGACAACGGAATCCGTTACAATGTGCCGGGCGGAAAGGTATTGGTGACCGTGGAGCCGGAGGGGGAAAGGGTGTGTCTGGTCGTGGAGGATACGGGGATCGGGATTCCAAAGGAATATCAGGAGCGGGTATTTGAGCGGTTCTACCGGGTGGACAAGAGCCGCTCTAAAGCGACCGGGGGGACCGGCCTGGGCCTCGCTATCGTGAAACACATGGCGGCGCAGCATCATGCGGAACTGCTGCTTCAGAGCGAACCGGGGCGCGGGACACGGATCACCATCCTGTTTGAACGCGCAGAGATTTCCGACGGGGACAGCGGGAAGGAGACATCCGGAAGCGGAAAGGATACAGAGGTGGAAAACAGTGAATGAGAAGAAACGATATCATCTGCTGGACGGCCTGAGGGGCATTACGCTGCTCAGCATGATCCTGTACCACGGGATGTTTGATCTGGTGGTCATGTATGGCCTGCCGGTTCCGTGGTTTTTCCGGACGCCGGGGTATGTGTGGCAGCAGAGTATCTGCTGGACCTTTATCCTGCTGTCCGGTTTCTGCTGGCGGCTGGGACGGGCCCCGTGGAAGCGGGGGCTTGTTATATCGGCCTGCGGGCTGGTCATTACATTTGTGACGTTTGTCTTTATGCCGTCTGAGCGGATCCTGTTCGGGATACTGACTTTTACGGGAGCTGCCATGCTGGCGCTGGTGCCCCTGGACGGCTGCCTCCGGAATATGCCGCAGCAGGCAGGATTCCTGGTCAGCGCGTTTCTCTTCTTTCTGACGAGAAATGTGAACAGCGGGCAGCTGGGGTTTGAGTCCCTGGTGCTGGGGGAGGTGCCGGATGTGTGCTACCGCGGGCTTTTGACGGCGGCGCTTGGCTTTCCGGGTCCCGGATTTTTCTCAGGAGACTATTTTTCCTTTTTTCCGTGGTTCTTCCTGTACCTGTGCGGATATTTCCTGTACGGAATGCTCATGGAACGGGAATGTGTGCAAAGCGCGCTCTGCCGCCGGGCGGGTGTTCTTGCATGGATCGGAAAGCACAGCCTGTTTCTCTACATGCTTCACCAGCCGGCAGTCCTGCTGATCCTGGAGTGCTGGAACGCGTTTTTCCGGTGATTGACTTTTACAGGAGCAGGTGATAAGATAAAAAAGAACTCTGTAGACATGCAGGGGAAAGGCGGATATGGCGGAATTGGCAGACGCGCCAGATTTAGGTTCTGGTGGGACATCCCGTGCAGGTTCAAGTCCTGTTATCCGCAGTATAGGGCGGCTTAATCAGCTGCCTTTTTTGTTAAATATGCGGCGTATCTGGCGGGCAGCCAGAGCATTGACGCAGCGTACATGATGGACAGCATCGAAAAAATATGCCTTGCCTTGAACTGTAAGGTGGATGATATTCTGGACTTTATGCCGGTTGAAAAGGAGAGTAAAAATGTCTGATACAAGAAAAAAGCAGGAGCGCGATGAGCTGCATCGTGCAATATGGGCGATTGCGGATGAACTGCGAGGCAGTGTAGACGGCTGGGATTTCAAATCCTATGTGTTGGGCATGATGTTCTACCGTTATATCTCTGAAAACCTGACCAATTATATCAACGAGGGCGAGATGGAAGCCGGAAATGAAGAGTTTGATTATGCTCTGCTGCCCGATGAAGATGCAGAACAGGCCCGTGAAGATTTGGTCAAAACAAAGGGTTTTTTCATCCTTCCTTCTGAGCTTTTTTGTAATGTCAGGAAAAGAGCGGCAGGCGATGAAAATCTGAACATGACTTTGGAGGCTGCTTTTAATCATATTGAGGAATCCGCGAAAGGCAGTGAAAGCGAGGATAACTTCGCCGGGCTGTTCGATGACATTGATGTAAACAGCAATAAACTGGGAGCTACCGTTGCCAGGCGCAATGCAAACCTTGTAAAGCTGATTGAGGGCGTTGCGGCCATGGGACTTCGTAATTACAAGGAAAATTCCATTGACGCTTTTGGCGATGCTTACGAATATCTGATGAGTATGTATGCATCCAATGCGGGGAAAAGCGGTGGTGAATTCTTTACGCCGCAGGAGGTTTCGGAACTGCTGACCAGAATTGCGGTTGCCGGGAAAACAGAGGTCAACAAGGTATATGACCCTGCCTGCGGTTCTGGCTCTTTGCTCCTAAAAGCGGCGAAGATACTCGGTAAAGAAAATGTGCGGCAGGGCTTTTATGGCCAGGAGATCAACCTGACTACATATAACCTTTGCCGTATCAATATGTTTCTGCATGATATTGATTTTGATAAATTCGACATTGCCCATGAAGACACATTGGTATCTCCCCAGCATTGGGATGACGAACCGTTTGAGGTGATTGTTTCTAATCCGCCTTATTCCATCAAGTGGGAGGGCGATGACAACCCTGTTTTAATCAATGATCCCCGGTTCTCTCCTGCCGGGGTGCTGGCGCCGAAATCCAAGGCTGACCTTGCCTTTATCATGCACTCTCTATCGTGGCTTGCCACCAGCGGAACAGCGGCAATCGTCTGCTTTCCCGGCATCATGTACCGTGGCGGAGCCGAGAAGAAAATCCGCCAATACCTAATCGACAACAACTTCATCGACTGTATCATCCAGCTTCCCAGCAACCTGTTTTTTGGGACTTCCATAGCGACCTGTATCATGGTTTTGAAGCGCAGCAAATCCGATAACCGCACTCTGTTTATTGATGCCTCCGGCGAGTGCGTGAAAGTTACAAACAACAACAAACTGACGGAGGAGAACATTGCGAAAATTGTTGCGGAGTTTGTTTCCCGTGCAGATGTGGATTACTTTGCCCGCTGTGTTCCTTATGATGAGATAGCCGGAAACAATTATAACCTGTCTGTTTCCACCTATGTAGAGGCAGAGGACACCAGAGAGGTTATCGACATCGTGAAGCTCAATGCGGAGATTCGGGAAATTGTGGCAAGAGAGCAAGCCTTGCGGGATGAGATTGACAAAATTATTGCGGAAATCGAGGTAGGCTGATATGGAAAAGGAATTAATGCTATACCAGCCGATCATCACAGATATAAAAGAGATTATTTCGGCAGGCCAGCAAAGCGCATACAGCGCCGCAAATACCGCTATGGTGCTGACCTACTGGCATATCGGCAAACGGATCGTAGAGCAGGAACAGGAAGGCAGTGAGCGGGCGGAATATGGAAAGCGGTTGATTGCCGTGTTATCGGAAGAACTGAAAAAAGAATTTGGAAAAAGCTATTCCGAACGGAATCTGCAATATTTCAGAAAATTCTATTTGTGCTTTCCAGACGAGCAGATTGTGAACACGCGTGTTCGCAATCTCAGTTGGTCGCATTTCAGAAGCCTTTTGCGTGTGCCTGACGAAGACGCAAGAATGTGGTATATGAATGAAGCGGCTGCTGAAAATTGGGGTGTCCGGACGCTGGATCGAAATATTGGTACGCAATATTATTATCGGCTTCTGCAATCTCCGAAAAAAGATGCTGTTATTGCGGAAATGAAACAGAAAACGGAGGAATATCGGAAGAACCATTTTGAATTGTTTAAGAACCCGGTCATGGCAGAATTTCTGGGCTTTAAGGCCGAAGATTCCTATCTGGAAAGCGACCTGGAATCTGCCATTCTCTCACATATCCGGGATTTCCTGATGGAGATGGGAAAGGGCTTTGCGTTTGTGGCCCGACAACAGCATATCATCACAGACAACGAGGACTATTACATCGATCTGGTTTTTTACAACATTGAATTGAAATGCTATGTGCTGATCGATTTGAAAACGGGCAGAATCACCCATCAGGATGTAGGGCAAATAGATATGTATGTCCGTATGTACGATGACCTGAAGTGCAAGGAGGGCGACAACCCGACTATTGGGATTTTGCTTTGCGCCGAAACAGACGAGGATATTGCCAGATACTCTGTACTGCATGACAATGAGCGGCTGTTCATGTCCAAGTATATGACCTACCTTCCGACTAAAGAGCAGCTTCGGGCGGAAATCGAACGGCAGAAAGAAATTTTCTATATGCAGCATCCGGCGTTGAAGGAAAAGGGCGGTGATACAGAATGAGCAGACTGGAAGAATTGATTGCGGA
>CAJUAA010000066.1 GCA_910584205.1 uncultured Lachnospiraceae bacterium | reverse complement strand
TAAAGCTCTACCGCCTGAAAGGCGGTGGATTTAACCTAAGGCTTGGAAATTAAAAATGGGATTTGCTCCTTGAAAAATCAATACTTTAGCTCACAAAATTCCTCCAGCTGCTGTTCTGTGATGTGGAAATATTCCATAACGGCATCCATTAGTGCATCTATGATAATCCTTATGGATTGACTGAACGTGATGTCATCCAGTTCATCCATGAGGCAGAAAAACAGTTCGCAAATCGTTTTGTCATCCGTATTGCATCGCTGTGTAACTGCAAGCATCATATATCGTGCAAAAACAATGGATACATGAGCGGTCAAAGCGTCATAGGAAAGGCTCCGGCACTCCTTTACCAGATGCAGACAGGATTTGCAGGTCTTGAAAAACACCTCAATATCCCAGCGCTTCCCATAAATACGGATGATTTCTTCCTCTGGGAGAGTTGTATCCGTGCTGATGATGGCAAGCCGGTCTTTTTTCCTGCTTTTGTTCCGGACACAGACGATTTTTGCCGGAATTGCCTCGTCACCAACGGTTACGTCAACGGAAAGCAGATATTTGGAGCGGCCTCTGCGTTTTTTGCACTGCTTATAGATTTCTTTGATGTTGTATTTACCATCTTGATAGCCATATTTGATTTTACTGCTTTTCTTAACCATTGCGATTGTGTCTAATTCGCAGCCGGTCTTTCATGCAGTAATGGTCTTCGGTGATGAAAACCAACTGTCGAACAGAACATATTTTGCACAGGCTCCAGATGACTGTGCCGCTCTGACCAGGTCAACCATGACTTCTGTTGCTTTTCGTCTGGATTCTTTTCGCCGTTTTCCGGCAAGAGAGTGTCCATCGAAGCTGGCAGGCTTGCAGATCAGATTTTTGTCATCGGCTGCCGACAGAAGGCAATGGTTGATCGGAACAAATGAGTTCCCATCGGACCATCCAGGTGTCAGCATACGGTAACCGCTCTTGTACTTCATAGAGCAGTGGTCAAAGACTTTCGCCGGAAGTTCCGTTTTCTTTGAACGGGAACGGTCAAACAGGCTGTCATCAATAATGAAGACATCTTTACGGCTCTCGTTCGTAAGCGGCTTCATGAAATCGTTAATTACCCGGCTTGAAAGCAGGTTTGTGCCTTTTTTATGGACTAAAGTATTGATTTTTCAAGGTTCAGCACACCAACCGGTGCGGGAAGTTTGAGTTTCTTACTTTAAACTCTGCCAGCATGTTAGGTTCCTCCATGGCCGATGGAAAATGTTCTGATTTTATTATACATCGTTTTTTGTATATCACAATCTTTCCCGTAATTTTTTTACATTATTTCTGTAATTTTTTTACTTCATGGATCGAACCGGCGGAAGAAACAGCAAAGCAGCAGCCATGGGCCTCTTCCTCCGCAGCAGGCGCGCTCACGCGCCTGCTGCCGCCGACGCCTGCCGCACGATTTCGCTGAAATACCGGGGAGCCGCATCCTTCAGCGGACACCGGGTTTCCTTCTGAAACGCAGGATGCGCCCCGCCGCCCTGCTCTGCAGGAGCAAACCGATGGAAATACAGCTTTCCGATCGTCACTTCCTCATTTTCCAGTCCCACCGAGCAGCCGGAGAAAGTCAGCTCCGCGCCGAACTCCCCGTCGGCCCGGTAATAGTTTTCAAAAAATCCCGCGTCCTGAATCTCGCCGCGGACCCATCCCATCTTGAGAAGCCTTCCGGACAGGGTCAGTCCGTTCAACGTCCTGTCCTCCAGACAGTCAAACGCCAGTTCTTCCATTTCTTTCTCTTCCAGCCGGAAGACCGGACGCCAAAGCTGCTCCAGCGGCTGGGTGATCTCATAATCCGAGAACTGCTCCCGCCATGCGGCAAGCTCTTCCCCGGACAACTCCAATGGATGTACAAGTCCGATCTGCCCGGATTCCGGGAACGGATATTCCTCTCCCTCCGCGGTGTTGAACGTGCCGTCGTCCATATACCGGAAAGCGCCCTTCCGCTTCTCTCCTTCATATACGCCCCAGACCAGCCCCACGGCAAACGGACGCAGAAGCGGACGCTCCACGAACAGCTCCCGCCATTTCTGTGGCTCCCAGAAGCGCGCCTTAAGCATCGCCTGCTCCAGACGAAGCTTCTGGCTGGCGGTCAGATCCTTCTGCTGCTTTTTCGTCATTCCTTCCAGATCCGCCGGCACCAGGCGATCCTCCAGCTCTTCCCGGCTGATGCCAAGAGCCGCCGCCGCATGCGTCAAAGCCTCTCCCGCCGCGTTCTTTACCTGACGGAACCGGAATTTTCTCGACATCTGGTCCACCAGGCACAGCGCCTCCGGACTGCCGTTCAGCGCCAGAGCGTGGACGGCCTCCGCCGCCATGGCGCCCCGGGAATGTTCCGCCCAGTCCTTGATCTGGCGGTGGAGCACCGGCACCGCGGCCTTTCCGCCGTGAATGGAAACGGCATAGAGCACCCAGCGTTTTTTTGCCTCCGCCCCGGCGGACAGCCATCCCTCATACAGCGCCAGCATCCAGTCCGAAAGCTCTTCCGGCGCCAGCGCCGCCGCCAGACGGCCTGCGTCCTCGTTGACGCCCGGGAAATCCATGGACGCATAAGCAGTCAGTATGGCAAAAAGATACGCTTCCGAAGCAGATTCTCCATCCGGGCGGTGCACCTCCGGCAGAGACAGGCTCTGAACCCACTCCACCTTTTTCTTTCTGCTTCCTTTGTAGATTTCCGACGCCAGCTTTTCCTCCGTCCGCTTTGCCCGGCCGGACTGCTCTGCGTCCGCGCCGTCCGCCTCCTGCTTAAGCTCCGCCAGAAGCTCCTGAAGGGACGACGCCAGCTTTTTATTTTTCTCCCGCGAAAGCGCCGTCCAGACCGCTTCCAGGCAGGACGGATCTCCCCACTCTTCCAGAAGCAGAACGGCGAACTCCCGTTCTTTCACCTTTTTGGACGCCAGAAGCCCCAGCACCTCCGGCATCCAGTCCCGGTATTTCCTGCAGATACCGGCCAGCAGAGTACGAACCTGCTTCGTGCCGCCTCCGGCGCAGGAGAGGAACAGGTCCCGGTACCTATCGCCGCCGGACTGCTCCAGTACCCGAAGGCCCAGGCAGCACGCGGAAGGGCTCCCCTCCCGGACGGTCCGCGCCATCTCTTCCTTCCACCGCTCTGCGCCCGCCTCGTTTCCTCTCCGGACAAAAAGCTCCACGCACCGGTCCAGATACTTCGCCTTTCTCTTTTTATCCAGACAGTCCCCCATGCCGCCCAGCGCTTCCATCTGACAGCGGACCGGGACGCCTTCCTCCGCAAATACCTCCAGGATCCCGTCCATCTGCCGCGCATCCGTCAGAAGCGCATACTCGTCCTGCACGCCCGGCTCCTGATCGAAGATCGGCCAGTGTGCAAAATACCCCGCCATCTTCCGAAGCGCCTCCAGTACGATTCCCCGCCGGTACATGGGCGGGTCCATCCTTTTCAGGATGTTCAGCCGCTCATACATTTCCCTTTCTTCATACAGATCGGACCCCCACTCCCTGATGCAGGACTCCAGCGTCTCCACCGGGCAGTTTCCAAGAAGATATTCCTTCGCCTCCGCCCTTCCCGGACTGACCCTTGACACCATCTCCGACGTGATTTTGTCGCGGTATGTCTTCTGGTAATCCACGCTCAGTTCTCCGCTGATGTCCGTATCGGTCTTCTGTATGATTTCCATCAGCTCCCGGTACAGTTTCGAGTCCGCTTTTGCAGCCGCTTCCCGGATACCGTCCGGGCACTTGGCCGCCATGCGCTCCACCGCCTTCGTATACCCGTACTCCAGACACCAGATGATATAATTTTCATCCGGAATCGGCAGCATGTCTTCCAGCTGCTCCATATGGGCGTCAAAATAACCTTCCTCCGCCACGCCCATGCAGGTGGACAGCATGAGATTTCTCCCCTGATATCGGTAATCGATGGCCGCCGTCAGCCGCAGCAGGATTTCAAAACGCGCGGAATGCCGAAGCGCCAGAAACGCGCAGGCAGAGATAAGCGCCGGTCTGTTGGTCCCGGTCCGTCTCTGGCCGTAGATGGACAGGATCCGGTTCGGAAACGGCGTCTCCCGGCCCGCCGTCCGGGCAAACTCCCGAATGCAGGCAAGCTCCCGCCGTTCAAACGGCATCACATCTTCCATGGCCGCCGTCAGACGGTCCTCCAGATCGCACGCCACCTCCGGCGCGGCGCCCGCTTCCGTATGGTGCAGGTACATGGCCTGAAGGAGCATGTACGCATTCTGCTCCTGCTCCGAACCGGGCATACAGCCGCGGCTGCCGCAGTACCGCAGCGCATCCAGAAAGGTGTGCGGATCCTCCGGCCCGGCCCCGCACACCTCCCTTACATCCTCCGGCCTTCCCAGAAGCAGGGACAGCGCACCAAGCCCCGCCCGCAGCGCTGCCTTCTGCGCCTTTGCCTCAGGCCCTTTCAGATAATCCAGCAGCTTCTCAAGCGCTTCCGGGCGGGCTGCATATTCATAACTGGTCAGCGGCTTCCAGGCGGTGGACCCGCCCACCTCCGCAAGCAGGCGGACCAGCCGCTCCAGCTCCCCGGTCCGTTTCTTTTTCTGAAGCCATTTCACATAATCCGCCTTCGCCTCGATCCAGTGGACGGAAGAGGCCAGATCCTGATGCTCGATCCCTGCGAAAAGCTCCGGCTCCTCCGGCTGATCCAGATCCAGATAACGCTCCGCGATCTCCCGGTTTGCCTTCGACAGCCGGATCAGTGCAAAATATTCCTCTCGAATGCTGTTTTCCTTTAATTTCTGTACGATCATAATGGTGGATGCTCCTTTTGTTTCTGTTCTTTCTTTGGCTAAAATGTAATGTTGATTCCATTTGGCTGTACGATCAGATCTGTGAGTTCCCCGCAGTCTATTGTCATCTCCCGGCTCCACAAATCGTAAAGCCTGGTTCCCAGTACCTTTATTTTTTCATGGCTGCCTGTGCTCAGAATCATTTTTACAGATTCCTTATCTGTCAGAATGCCTTCGTGATACATCACCTGCACCAGTCTGGGCGTACTGAAGATAACGATTCTTTTTCCGCGGAACTGCCTGGCTGTCCTCTGAAATAATGCAGCGATCTTCCCTGCCGCTCCTTTGTCATCTGTAAAAATACAGAACTTTCCGTCCTCCTCTCCCGGAATATGGGACAATATATGCAGACAGACTGACAGCAGCTCTTCCCCCAGATTGTCTCCGGATTCTTTATGATTCCGAACCGCAGAAAAAAATCTTCGGTATATCTCCCGGCTTTCTGCATTTTTTCCCCTGATGATTTCCTCCCTCAGCTTCCCGTTCTGATTCCATGTATCCGTAATGGTACTCACCGGATTTTTTATCATCCTTACCGCCCAGGACAGATAGCTGTTGATCACTGCGTTCGCTCCAAAACAGACATCCATCACAGTAAACAAATCTTCCTCATACATAAGCAGTATATTGATGCCGGCCCTCCGAATGATTTTTATATATTGTATGTATTCTTCGTTCAGGACACCGCTGTGGGATGCCAGCTCCATCAATATACATCTTGTAATGATAAAAAGCCCTTCCTGCCTTTTCACATATTCAAATAGAAAATCCGCTGCCTCTTTTTCCAGCTTCGCATGCCTTCGAAAGGAACAGGCATCATAAAAACAGCATGTCCTGCTTCTGAAAATCCCGGCTGAAATTTCTTTTGTATCCGTAATCACATCATCGGCAATCTCATGGAAATTGAGAGGGATCTCTGTATAGACCGTCGCCATACGTCACTCCCCCTTTATATCAGAATAGAGGGAACGTATGTTCTGCAACACTTTCCGCAGTGTCCTTTCATTTATATAGGAATCCCGAACATACTCTCTTCCAATCTGCGCCACCATCTCTTCCAGATGCGCATAATCATCCCTTTTTGTCGCGTCCAGAATGCTGACGTCCAGCCAGCGTCTGGCCAGCCCCGATCTGACGGCATCCCGATCCGCATGCAGCAGCTTCTCAGAGACCGTTCCGGAAGCAGGCAGGCCAAGCTCGCAGCACCGGACCAGAGCCGCCATATAGGGTACCTGATAGTAGCTCATCAGACGGAGGCAGATGTCCCATTCGCTTCCGTCCGATTCTCCTTTAAATTTATTGTACATAAATCGAAAGCCTGTCTCCGGCATCAACAGAGTCCCGGCAAACAGATTGGCCGCAAATTCTTCCTCATCCTCATCATGGCAGTCTCTGGAAAATTCTACTTTTGACCGGAGACCGCTTTCCTGATAAAAAACATGATAAATCTCATGACAGAGGGCAAAATTCCGATTTACCTCAGGCAGAGACGTATTCAGCACAATATAGCTCAGCGCGTCCCCTTTATAAGACAGCGCGCCGATCTCTTCATCTGCAAACGGAATCTCCAGAACAAAATATCCTTTTTTTAAAAAGGATGATTTTATAATCTGAACAATATTCCTCACCTCCTGTTCACTGTTCATCCCTGCACAGGAATAAAAATGCTTTACCTTCGCCTCTGTCTCTTCTTTATGGAGGTGGCTGTATGCAATGATTTTTTTCAAACGTTCAATCTTCATCTGCTGCTCCCGGACATATTTAAAAAACGACTCTTCGCGCTCATGACTTCATCTATATTTTCCATCAGCTGAAACAGTTTTTCAGCAGTCTCTTCCTGCTCTGCAGTTGGTTCTCCGGCATAAAATGCAATTTTCTCCCGCATGAAATCCGAAACAGCAGGCACCGAAAATGAATCGCTGAGAAAAAACCCCGTATTTTGCCCCAGCGCATCCGCGATCTTCTCCATATCCCTGCTGTTCACATCCTGTATTCCTGTCAGAATGCGGGACAGTTTCTTCTCATTAATTCCGCTTTTGAAACTGACATAGGTCTGTTTGATCTTCATTTGCGACAGATAAAGATTTACATTTTCGATAAATTTTGTCATGCTGGCGCATTCTCCTTTTTCACCATATTCCATACCCTGTTCTTCTGTCTTTTATTATACACCACCTTCTTCATAACTCAAGAACATAATCTCACAAAATGAGATTTTATGCCAAAAAGCGCCGCCTCAGGGAACAGATTCCCGCGAGGCGGCGCTTTTTTTCTTTATACGGCAGATTCGATTCCCATCTCCTTCTTCAGCTTCTCGTTGGTTTCCTCCACGTTCATCTTCGAGAGTATGAAGGTAATCACCAGATTGATAAACATCGGAATCCACAGATACATAAAGTAGAGCATGGCAATACACGACGGGGACTGCACGGCCAGCTTACCGTCAAAACCGCTGGCTGCCAGCATCCAGCCCGCGATGGCGGTCCCAAGGCCGCCGCCCAGCTTCACCCCCAGAGAGGTACAGGAATACATGGTCCCGTCCACCCGTTTGCGCTGCGTCAGGTACGTATATTCGGAGCAGGACGCAATCACCGCATTCATGTCTCCCTGCCAGGGACCCTGCCCCAGGGCGGCGATTCCGGTAAAGAGCAGCATCAGCGGAATACTTCCCATATAACCAGCCACCACCACCATGGCACGCCCGAAGGTACCGAGCATGTAGCCTCTCAGATTCAGCCGGTACATGCCTTTCCATCTGGTCACCAGCGAAGGCGTCACCACCAGCGCCGCGATCAGCGGAATGTTGATCGCCCAGGAAAATACGCCGTACAGGTTCTCATTTTTCAATACATAGGTCATATAGTAGATACCCATGTTGAGCATGGCGCCGTACACCTGCTGAAGAATATAGACTCCGCAGATCATCAGATAGAACCGGTTGGACACCAGAAGCTTCGCCGCCGCGACCAGTCCGTACTTTTCCTCCGTCTCTGCCCCGGTTTCTTCCGCAGACTCGTTCAGCTCTTCCTCCGAAAGTTCCTTTACCGACAGAACGGATACCGTATTGACCGCCAGCCCCACCAGGGAATAGATGATGGCTACGGTCCGCCAGCCCGCGGCGCCGCCGCCGAAATACGCCACCGCCCCGATGGTAATGGACTGAATCAGAAGGCTGGTGCCAAAGGCAAAGATGAACCGGCAGGAGCCCATCTGCACCCGCTCCCTGCTGTTCTTCGTCACAAGGGCGGTCAGCGCCGAATAGGCAATGTTGTTGGCCGTATAAAAGACGGCGTTCAGCAGCGTATAGGCGATAAAGAACCAGGCGTACTGAGCGGTCTTTCCCAGATCCACCGGGATGGCGAAGATGGCGGCCAGCGTCACCGCGCAGCCGATGTACCCGTAGAGCATCCACGGCCTGGCCTTCCCAAGCCTGGTCTTTGTCTTGTCGATCATGGCTCCGAAGAAGACATCCGTGACCCCGTCAAAAAATTTGGACGCGGCGATCAGAGAACCCACAATTCCAGGGTTCAGCCCTACGGTGTTGGTCAGATAGATCATGACAAAGGAGGACAGGAATGCATATACCACATTTCCAGCGATATCTCCGGAACCATATCCCACTTTGTTATACCATTTTAAATATGTTTTTTCCTGCATGAAAACAGACTCCCTTCCTTGTTTTTCCATATGTTTCTATACAATTCCACGGCAGGTTCGAGGATCCGTTCCGGATTGCTGCATGCATCAGACCCCCGAGGCGGCGGATTATATTTCTGTCAGTTCTTTCTCAGTTCGTTTCTCTATTCTTTCTCAGCTTCTTTCCTGGCTTTTATACTAAACACCGATTAGATTTGCGGTTTATACTTTAGTTTTCATACAAA
>CAJUAA010000065.1 GCA_910584205.1 uncultured Lachnospiraceae bacterium | reverse complement strand
TTTCCTCCTGTCAAGCCTGTTGAAATATGAGTTTGCCGCCACGCACATCCTGCGCGCCAGATATCCGATATCGTCCGGAGCGTCTCTGTATTTCTCACAGATCTGCTCCGACTCTGCCAGCGCCTGCTCAATATCGGACTCCGTAAAGTCCTTCAGTGCGCCGTATTTCAGCAGATACCGCAGCATGTCATTCATCAGCCGGTAAATTATCTCTGCTTTTTTCATTCCAGTTCCTCGATCCTGATATGGATCCCGGGGATATCCGCCCAGAACTTCTCCACAAACTCACTGGCCACCAGCGCGTCATCCTTCCAGAACCCGCACATGGTCATGCAGTCCTTTAACATCTTCTGGAGGTTGTCCGTATCCGGCTTTGTGATCCGGTATTCTCCGTCTCTGTGACGCCCCTTTGGAAAGCACCATGTTGTAAGCAGGCGGACCCCTGACTCATACCTTTCCTTCGGCCTGTGCTTTGCCAGATGTCCGATCAGCTTCTGTTTCGCCGCTTTCACTTCCGGCGGATCATAGAACACCGGTTTCCCCTTTATGACCGCCACCTGCTTTTCCTGATGCGTACAGGTCGGCGGATCCATTGCCATGAAAAATTCAGTCGCCATTACAGTCAACTCCCTGCCATGTTCCTGTGTCAGCGTCATAACTGATCAATGTGTTCTCTCCGGTTTTGTTTCTCACACTCTGCCAGATAAAATTCAAAACTTCCGGCTGAGAGACCAGCCATTTCACCGTCTCACTTTTCATCCAGTCAAAATCTTCTCCGGGAAGTTTATGGTGTAACGGCGGCATTTTTCGCGCTGCGTTCAAAAGCCTGTCTTTGCCTGTCTGTTTTTTCACTTTTTCCCTCCTCGTCAAATTTCTCTCTCAGGCTCCGCCCGAGGTGTGGCGTCAAAAATGGGGGGCTGTCAAATACTACTACTTACGTAGTATTTGACACCCATTTTTTGACACCTCACTGCATCTGTCAGTTATCGTATTTTTGACACCTGACAGCTTTTTCTGACACCATCTGTATGTTGTTTTTCTTTCCCTGTCAGCTGTCAGTTTTCGATTTCTGACACCTGACACTCTCCTGCCGTCAGGTGTCAGATTTCCCTTTTGATACCCGGAAGACAATTCCGTTTCCCCGTCTGAATTCCTTTGACCCATCCACATATTTTTTCATCGTATTGGCCGATACTCCCATATACGTCATCAGATCTGAAATTTTTACGCTTCCGCTCCCGTCCAGATCACTGGCGTCAAATGCTGTCCGCAGACTGTCCTCTTTTTCCTTTTTCCGTTCTTCCGGAGTCTTCTTCCGTTTCTGCCATGCAGGTTTCTCCGTTTCCGGCTGGATGTCTCCCAGGACGCCTGAGAGGTCCACATGATGGATCGGATGGTCGAACCACAGATTGACCGGCGCAAACTTCGGAAACTCTCTCAGCGTCCCCTCTACGCGCCAGGCGCTCATCTCCTGGACCTTTTTCTTTGCCTTTTCAACCGCTTTTTTCAGTTCCGGCATCGAATTCCTGTCCAGTTTTTTCTCACAGTATGCCAGCATCTGCACAAAGCTGTATACGGCGTCCGGAGAGATATCCTCTTCCCAGTCATCGTATATTTCATTAAGAAAAGCCGCACAGGCATCACACCCTGCTTTATTTTCTTCCTGCTTCAGAATGTCCTCATTCAGCTCCAGTTCGATCAGATCCAGCAGCGCGTCCGGATCCCGGGCAAACACGCCGGAACCGGACGCCCGGTCCATGGCCCGCTTGCTGCCCTGTACACCCTTGCTGTGATGATGGCAGTAGATTACCGCCGTGCCCAGCTCCGTGCACACCTTATCAAACTGGTTGCAGAAACGGGCCATCTGATCCGCGCTGTTCTCATCGCCGGTGATGACTTTGTAGATCGGGTCTATGATGACAGCTATGTAGTCTTTTTTCACAGCCCTCCGGATCAGCTTCGGCGACAGTTTATCCATGGGCACGGACTTCCCTCTCAGGTTCCATACATGAATGTTCTCCAGATGCTCCGGCGCCCAGCCAAGCGCATCATACACATCCTTAAAGCGGTGCAGGCAGCTTGCCCGGTCCAGCTCCAGATTCACATACAGGACCTTTCCCTGCGCACAGTACCATGAAAACCATTTCCGGCCCTCTGCGATCGCGCAGCACAGCTCGATCAGGCCGAAGCTTTTTCCCGCCTTTGACGGACCGGCCAGCAGCATCTTGTGTCCCTGACGCAGCACGTTTTCGATCAGCGGCGGCGACAGTTCCGGAAGGTTGTCCCATACGTCTGCAATGCTCTCCGGTTCCGGAAGATCATCGTTGATGCTCTCGATCCACTCGTACCATTCGTCCCATGATGGTTTCCCGATACTGGTATCCATCAGAAACTGTTTCTTTCCGTTACGCATGATTCCGGGCATCCGGGACAGACGGGACGGATTTTTATTCTGCCGGTCGATCTTCAGCCCGTTTTTTTCGCACACTTTATACAGATAATCAACGCGTTTTCTGTATTCCTGAAAATCCGCAGCGTCCACTTTTACAATCGCATGGATGCTTTTATTTCCGGAATGTACCAGACAGGCAACCGGAAGTTCCAGTTCTCGAATGATGGCATTCTGTTTTTCCAGATCAACGCTGTCCGATTCAACCAGGGCATAACGGTAATCGGTCACGTTTTCATCTCTGCAGTCTTTTCCGTCCAGAGGGTTGAAACGGATCCATGCTCCTGCTTCCGGATCATAGTCTCCAACCGCGTCCGCAATATCGCCGCTCTTACATCTGCTCAATGCCTGGAGTAACTGCCGTGCAGTCCTATCGAAGCAGCCTTTAGACGGCAGCTTTCTGCCGTCCCTTTCCCAGACCTTCGTCACATAGCCGACTTTTTCGTCGGTGCCAAACAGTGTTTCGATATAAGTGGTAAGCTCTTTTACCGGATCCCAAACCTTCGGCTCCCGGATCTCCTTCCCCTCTATCCAGCTTCTGTCTACAACAACCAGATCATCTTTATCCTCTGCAATAACATCATCCCAGTCCAGTTCATGGCCCTGCTTCGGCACCCAGCCGCGCTCCATGGCCATCTGCACAATGGTCCCGCCGGTCACCGGATTCCCGTTCCCACGGAATGTTTCCCACTTCCGGGCACATTCTCCCGCATGGTATCTTCCAGTGTCCCGGCGGCTCCATGCGTCCCAGTCAGCCGCGGAGAAGCCTTCATGCTTCAGCGCCATGCCCACGTTTACCCAGTCCTGATAGGCCAGATCTGCGGGGTCTATGTATCCGATCAGCTCAAGAAGGCCCGTTTTCTGTTTCATCTGCTATACTTCCTCCGGTATATAAGTTTTGGGATCAATTCCCGGCGGTATCCTTTTCCATCCAAGATGTGCGATCCTGTCAATCATTTTATCAGCCTGCTCAAAAGTCCATGTGCCAACATTCTGGAATCCTTTCTGCTCAAGCACGTTGATCTGCTTCGGCCTTGCGTAGCCTTCCCGCTGCCTTTTATACAGGCGGCTGAGAAGCATGGATGCTTTCCCCGCATTTTCGACCGCCGCAGAAGCAATGCCGAATCTTTCCAGCTCTTTTTTCTGCTTATCGGACGGCGGAGCCATCTCCCATCCAAACGAAGGCACATATCCGGACAGATCCTCCGCCTGTATGCTCATCTCAAACTGCAGAGGATCCACAAGTTTCTTCTGGCGCCCGCGCATTTCCGCCAGCTGGTTTGCCAGCGATGCCTCACGCTGCGCAACCACGTCTTCCGCCGCAGACCGCTCCGCTTCTTCAATGTCCACCGGGCAGCCGGCCTCTTCCAGATTGGCTGTCATCTGTCTGGCCACTTCATCATCTGTACAGATCAGGCTTGCCGGATGGCACAGCTCATGGCGCTCCGTATGCCAGAGGAAATCCAGCAGGAGCAGATGGTCTTTCCCCGTCTCCGGAGAAAGCCTTGTCCCCCGGCCCACCATCTGGCTGTACAGGCTTCTGACCTTTGTCGGCCGGAGCACTACGATACAGTCCACAGACGGACAGTCCCAGCCTTCTGTCAGCAGCATGGAATTGCACAGGACGTTATAATCTCCCCTGTCAAAGGCTTCCAGGATTTCCGCCCGGTCTCTGCTGTCCCCGTTTACTTCCGCTGCACGGAAGCCCCGCTCATTCAGGATATCCCGGAACTTCTGACTGGTTTTCACCAGCGGAAGAAACACGACCGTCTTCCGGTCCATGCAGTATTCTTTCATCTCATCTGCGATCTGATACAGATACGGATCCAGCGCCGTCGCCAGCTCCTGTATTCTGAAATCTCCCGCCTGCACCCCGACGCCGGACAGGTCCAGCTTCAGCGGCAGCGTAACCGCCTGGATCGGGGACAGATACCCTTCCTTTATGGCTTTTGGCAGCGTATACTCATATGCCAGTGATTCAAATACCTGTCCCAGATTTCTCATGTCTCCGCGGTCCGGCGTCGCGGTGACTCCCAGTATCTTTGCTTCCGGAAAATGTCCCAGCACCCTCTGATAACTCTCTGAGACGCAGTGATGCGCCTCATCAATAATGATTGTGTCAAAATAATCATCCGGAAACTGACTGAGACGTTTTTCCCGCATCATCGTCTGCACGGATCCAACCGTCACACGGAACCAGCTGCCAAGGCAGCTCTCTTCTGCTTTCTCAGTGGCGCATCCCAGACCGGTAACCTTACTCAGCTTGTCCGCCGCCTGCTGGAGCAGTTCCCCTCTGTGCGCCAGGATCAGCACCCGGCGACCCTGACGCACACATTCTTCTGTTACTTTCGCAAAAACGATCGTTTTCCCGCAGCCGGTCGGCAGTACCAGCAATGTCTTATCTACCGACTCCCACTGCGAAAAGATCGCATCTTTTGCTTCCTGCTGATATGGACGAAGCTCCATCAGAATACACCTGCCTTATATGCAGGCTTTGATCCGGTATCCTCTTTTGGATAAATCTTTTCGATATGGTTAAATTTCTTCGATGGATCATTCCGGTCCGGTTCCAGAGAAACCTTCGCCCGTCCCGTAAGTCCCGGAAGTGCAGGCCAGTTCATTCTCAGCGTCTCTCCCTTTTTCTTCAGTCCCACGCCGCAGAACAGCTCTGACAGCTTCCATTCAAGGTTTTCATGAAGAATGTAATATTCCCGGATCTGTGTCTCCTGTCCATCCTGCGTTCTGATGTTAAAATACACAATGGCCATGTTACAGGACGGCATCCTGTCGCTGCCTTTGGAACGGCTCCTCTCATAGTGATCGATTGTAAAATCATAATCTCCCGGAGGAAGTTCCACAAAACTGCTGTCTTTTGTGATCTCGTCATCCCAGTTAAGTTCTCTTCCCATTTCCGCCATAATCTGCACTCTCCTTTACCTGTTAAACGGGACTTCTCTGTCCAGTTCTTTCTGCTGTTTTAAAATTTCCGCATATACCTTTGGCCATGCGGCAACCAGAACATCCATGATATAGTCTTTATCGTATCTTTCAATCGGCATATCACTTGTGTAAATTCCTCTTGTAGCCACTGCATTCTGCACATCCCATTCCGTGACTCTGTTCGCGATCATCAGATCCAGCAGCGCTTTGGGAATATTCTCTTCCTTCGACTGCTGCAGCACGATATAGTCCGGAACGGTTCTTTCCGGCTCCGGCGCCTTCTGCTCCTGTACTGGAGGATTCACGGCCGGCTGCTCCGGAGCGGAAGACGCTTCCGTTCCGGGTTTTTCTGCCACGGGAGGCGGCGTCTGTGCCGGTGTTTCCTGACCGGCTGCCGGTTCGATGATGGAAGCAATCTCCCGATAATCAAACGGCAGTTCCTCCGGAAGCCCGTACCGGTTCTTTGCATCCCAGCAGGGGTGGTGAGACGTGTACATGACGCGCTTCCCGCCCTGGGCCTTGTTTTTCCCCTTCTGGGCGCCCTGTCCGTCCACGTTGACCACGATTGTCTTGTAGTTGGCAAAAAACACCATGTCCGCCCATTCCTTCAGGAGCGGCGCCGTCTGCTTCTGAAGCTTCAGTTCCCACCGGTCATATGCGCCCATTTCATCCGGCTGTTCAAACTTCCGCATTTTTGCGTGGGCATTGATCACGACATGGATCCCGATGTCCACCAACTCCTGCAGGAGATTCAGCAGCCTGCCGAATTCTTCTGTCAGATAGACATAGCCTTTTCCATATCCGAAGTCTTCAATCCCGGATTTCTGAGACCGGGCGCAGACCGCTTCCGTGCAGAGCATCTCCGCCCAGTCTGCCGTGTCGATCACAAGCGTCCTGCAGGTCTCCGGATGAGCCTTTACATATTTCACCTGCTCCATCAGCATCTGCCAGCTGGACGGCGCTTCCATGCGCGCCACGTCCATGTCTTTTGTACTGCCTTCGGTGTCGATGAACACCGGATCCGGAAAATGTGAAGCAAAGGTTGATTTCCCGATTCCCTCCGGACCGTATACGCATACCTTTCTGGCCCCTGACAGTTTTCCTCTGATAATTCTCATTAAAATTCACCCGCTTTCCACTTTGGAGTTTCTGCCTTCTCCGGCTCCGCCGGCGCTTCTCCTTCCACATATCCGTCACTGATGATAATGCTGCACTCGTCTCCGGTGCTGACTCTGGTGGCGATCGCCTGCAGCCCCTCCTGCTCAGCCATGTGTTGAACTCCTTCATGGTCTCCAGATCCATCTGCTCCAGCTTGTCCAGAAGGATAAAACCGCAGTTCGGGTTCAGCTTCCGCACGATTGCGGTGGACACCTTCATCTGGTCGGATCCGGACATGTTGTCCCACTTCCGGCCATTGTAGATCAGTTCCCCGTCTTCCACGGAAAGCCCCGGAAGCGGAAGGTCCGCATTTTTCAGAAGGTCCATCTTCTGCCGGCGGATCCTTTCGATCTCGGCAGTCAGTCCCTGATACTGGTTTCTATATTCCTTTGCATCGTCTTCCGCCTTTTCTCTGTCCAGATTGGCGCGGACCTTCCGGTTCAGTTCTTCGATGTCGGAAATGTTCCGTTCCAGCTCTTCGGTCGACCTGTCCTGCAGATCCATGGCGCTCATGCGCGCGGTATTCAGATCCTTCTGTACCTGTTCCTGCCGCTGCAGGAGATCTCTCACCTGCCTGTTAAGGACTTCCATCTGCTCATTTATCCGCTGGGATTCCTGCTCCAGTCTGTGGACGTTCTCCCGTTTTCTCTGATTCTCTCCGTTCTCTGCAAGAATCTCCTGCTGCTGCCGGATCAGCTCGGACGCCGACACTAATTCGGACGGTGCATCCGAATAATACGGCTGCTCCTTCGCATACTTTTCTTTCTGATCTGCGATCCTTCCGATGGTGAGCCGCTCACTGTACAGTGTTTTTTCTTCCTTTTCCATGGCCGCCAGCTGTTCCCCCACCCCGATGATCTGAAGGAGCGTCTGCGCTTTTTCCTTTCCGGATGCATTCATGAACTTCGGAAGATCAAGGGCCAGCTGCTCGATAAAGCTGTCCAGCAGCTGCTGCCCTGCCTTCTTACCGCTGGGATCCGTGACTTTCAGATCTCCGTTTTTTCCTTTACGTTCCACGATGATGCCATTGCTCAGCGTGACCTTCAGCGACGGAGGGATCACAGACCCTTCCCGCTGAGGCTGTGAGGGGCGGTAGCGGTTCCCGCCCAGCGCCCAGGCAATGGCGTCAAGGACCGACGTCTTCCCCTGGTTGTTCCTTCCGCCGATGACGGTCAGGCCGGCCGCGGTCAGTTCCACCTTCACGGCACGCACACGCTTTACGTTTTCAATCTCCAGCTTGTTGATTTTTACACTTCCCATTTGTTTTCCCTTTCGTTTTACAGATTTTGATTGACATTTCCGTCTGCTCTTTTTACAATAATGTCAGGTGTTTTTCCGAGCCTTCCTGCTTCCCTGCAGGGGGCTCTTCTTAATTTTCCGGAACCGGCCGGAATTCCGGCTGACCAGCAGAAGCTCCTCTTCACTCTCATCCATGACCAGCCAGTTATTCGCCACCAGTCCCGCATCCGTGATCCGCTTCTTCTGCGCCAGCGTCGGTTTCACCGCTTTGTTCTTTCCCATTCTGACCTTCCTTTCTCAGCTTTAACAGTCCGGATGAGATCGTCCCCGCGGTTGCGCCCACCTCATCCGCAATCTTTGCATGTGACCAGCCCGCATTGTGCAGCGCCTGGATTTTTCCCCAGTCCAGTGTCTTTCTCTTTGTCCCGGCTGCTTTCTGCGGTTTTGCTTTTTCAGGCCCTGAGGGGGGGGGCAGTCCCCGATTACCGGAGCCGGTGGATCCTCTTCAATGACAAAGCATTCGGTCAGCCATTCGGCAAGACTTATGCTCAAATCTGCCGGAAACAGGCGATAAACCTCATGCCCCGCCTTCATCTCATCAAGGGCCCGGTCCGTCGTGATCCTTTCAAAACTCATTTTGTTACCTCGCTTTCCATCTTTTTTCGTATTTTCGCAAGCCCGGATTTCAGGTATCTGCATGCACTTGACAGACTTATACCCATTCTTTCGGCTGCTTCCCTCTGCGTTAATTCGCTGCACACGACCAGCCGGATCGTCTGTGATTCTTTCTCCGACAGCCCCGAAAGAAGAGACGGTATCAGATCGGAATTGTCTGCACGCTCAAATCCCGGTTCTTCATATGGAACAAAATTCATCAGAGTAACTGCTTTTCCATCCTCTGCGGCGCGCATTTCCGCATCCAGATGAAGCTGCCCAAAGTGCCGTTTAAGCTTTCTCAGATCCTTTCGTACCGCATTTTCTATTACCACACATGCAAATCTGGAAAAGCGGTCATTTCTGGATGGATCATACATTATCACTGCCTTCGCAAGCCCGAACAGTGCCGCCGACTCCAGTTCAGCCATATCCATACCACAGCCTCTGTACTTATTCGCAACGGAGTAGGCCAGTCCCATGTTGTCGGCTGCCAGCCGTTCCATGACAGCACGGTCGTTCATGCCCTCCGGCCTCCTTCCCATATGTACAGTTCCAGGCAGAGCAGCGCCAGCAGAGCCAGTCCCAGAACGCCGCACCAGATGCTGCTGTCGGTGCCTGAAAAAAAGAACATTGCTCCGAGAATCGTCATAACCTCTGTCAGTTTTGTCATCTCTGTTTCCCTTCTGTAAAATATTTCACGCGTGAATGGTCCCTGCAGGATTCGAACCTGCGGCCGTCCGGTTATGAGCCGGATGCTCTTCCATCTGAGCTAAAGGACCTTAGCGGGGTGCTCCATCCCCGCTGCTGCAGCTCTGTCCGGAGTGCGGGCGCCTGCAGCTGCACCCGATCAGCGCCTGCGGGACTCGAACCCGCAGAAGTCGTTATTCATCCAGTGCGCTGTCCATGCCGGCAATCATCAGCATAAGTTTTCTCATCTCCGGATACTCATGCAGGTATCCCGCAGCATAGACTGCGCCGTCATATCCCGACCACTGGTTTTTCTCCAGATCGGCGATACACTCTTCAATCTCTTTTTTCAGGCTCTCGTTCATGCTTCTCCTCCTCAATCAACGTCCAGGCTGTTCCACAGCTGGTCGTACTCGCTCTGGCATATGTGTCCGGTGTCCAGCAGACAGGAAAGATACCCTATCAGGTTGTTCCTGTATTGGCCCTGCTGTATCAGGGCAGTCGTTCTGGCCGTTCCGAAACTTTTCCTGTATTCATCCTTCCAGTGCAGATAACTCTGATGCATGCCTTTCAGCCTGTGCAGATCGCATCC
>CAJUAA010000064.1 GCA_910584205.1 uncultured Lachnospiraceae bacterium | reverse complement strand
TCAGCTAATATTTTATGTGAAGTAACCTTGAAAAAGAACCTTAAGTGGCATAATGCACAAAAATGAAGCAGTTCAGAAAGAACGTGAAAAAGTTATCAAAGGTTTTCCCCAGAAAACCCGCAGAGTTATCCACACGGCAGACCATGGAAAAGATGGACAATCTGTAGTTGTTCACAAAGTTATCCACATTATCCACATTTTCGGTGTGTAAAAGCATGTTTATACACCGAAAGCAAAAAAAACAAGTGTTTTGTGACTATCCGCTAAATCTGCATATTTTCCATGAAATTGTAAAGTTTTTCTTGACTTTTGAAATGTCTCACATCAGGTCGTATTGTCAGAAAATACAAAATATCTTTTCAGAAACCGGAGAATCGTGTACAATAGGAACGTTGAGATATGCAGCGAAAAGAGAAGCAGGAATGAGAGTGGGGAGAAGATATGAGATTAAGAAATATCAGAGGTTCCAGGGAAGCGATCGCAGCCAGCGGCCATGTGATCCACGAGGAGGAGACGAGGGCCGGCAGCTGGCATGAGATCTTCGGAAACGGACATCCGATCCATGTGGAGATCGGCATGGGGAAGGGGAAATTCCTCATGGAACTGGCAGAAAAAAATCCTCAGATCAACTTTGTGGGAATCGAGAAATATTCCAGCGTCCTGATCCGTGCGCTGGAGAAGATGGAGCAGGAGGAGAAGCCTTTGTCCAATCTGGTTTTTATTCGGATGGATGCGGAAAACATCGGAAAAGTGTTCGCGGAAGGCGAGGTGGATCGAATCTATCTGAATTTCTCAGATCCGTGGCCCAAGGACCGCCATGCGAAACGCAGGCTGACCAGCAGGGAATTTCTGGCCCGCTACGGGCAGATCCTGGCGCCCGGCGGCCGGGTGGAATTCAAGACGGACAACCGGGCGCTTTTTGACTTTTCCGTGGAATCCGTGAAGGAGGCAGGATGGAAGCTGCAGACAGTGACTTATGACCTGCATGGGGACAGGGAACTGATGAAAGGAAATGTCATGACCGAGTATGAGGAACGGTTTTCCGCCATGGGAAATCCTATTCACAAGCTGGTGGCATGTCGGTGACCCGTCTGCTCCGGGCGGATCCCGGAACTTTCCAGCCGGAATTTTCCGGCTGATTTTCGCATTAAAATATTGACGGAATGTATTTTTTTTGATACAATTCTAAATGAAAGGGCAGTTCGCAACCGCCATTCGTCTTTTTCAGCAAATCGCTGAAAATTTCCAAAACCTGAAAATAAATATTGAGCAATACCGGAGAAGCGGATATAATGGAAGAAATAAAACATTCCGTTGCTTCTTTTGGTACTTTAAGGAGGCGGAGATATGTTTATCCCTCCAAAGTCCGACGTCTGCATAAAAGAGCTGTTCCGGAACGAGACGGTCCTGAGATATTTTGTCAGTGCGGTACTGGCGGTCCCGCCGGAAAGCATCTGCACCATACGTATGAAAAATACATTCTTGTGGAGAAGCCATCGGAAACAGAAGCAGGGGATTCTGGATGTTCTGGAGATCCATATCCTGGAGCTTCATAAAAAACTGGAAGAAGACGGAGAAATGGAAGAGTGGATCCGGTTTTTCCGGGCAGAATCAGAGGAGGATTTGAATATGCAGGAAACAAAAAATCCAGGAATTCTGGAGGCTATCAGAGAAGTGAGGACCATGAGCCTCAGCCGGCGGATGCGCCTGCGGTATGAAGCGCACATGAAGCAGGTGCGGGACGAGAGAGCCTGGAAAACGTATGAGAGGGAAGAGGCGAGGAAGGAAGGCTTTGCAGAAGGTCGTACGGAAGGTCTTGCAGAAGGTCGTACGGAAGGCCTTGCAGAGGGTCGTGCAGAAGGCCGTACAGAAACTTTCAGCCGGATCATCGGCCATATGATTGGCCAACAGGTATCCGACCAGGAGATCATCCGGCTTTCCGGCTGCAGCGAAGAGGAACTGGAAGAGGTGAAGAAAAACATAAAACTTCCATAGGGTATAAGCCGTTTACCATCCGGCAGGGAAATCCCATTGGCGGTCTGCTTTATGGGTTCCCTTTTATGGTAGTATCGCCGGGACGCAGTACGGCCTGCAGTTCCACTTTTCTATGTTCGACGGACTTTCCTTCGATCAGGTCCACCACCAGCTGGACCGCCTCGCTGGCAAGCCGTTCGATGGGCTGGACGATGGCTGTAATCCGGGGGAAAGTCAGTCCAATGCCGTTTGTTCCGTCGTAGGTGATCAGCTTTAGAGCCTCCGGGATCCGTTTCCGGTGGAGCAGAGCGGACTGCAGAATGGCCATGCTCATGAGATCTGTGGCAAAATACCCGTCGATGTCCGGATAGTCCTCCAGCAGCCGGGACGCCACCGTCTGATAATAGCTGATATCTGCCGTGGGCCATTTGACGCCGATGGAGCGGCAGGGGATTCCATGTTGCTTCATGGTTTCCTCAAAGACGTCATGCCGCCCGTTGGCGGGCGTGGACACCTCGGTTCCCCTTTTGGCTCCGACGAACTGGAGGACATTGCGGCAGCCGGAACGGATCAGTTCCTCCGCCGCAATCCTGCCGCCTGCCCGGTGGTCGACCGAGACGCGGGGGATGTTTTTCCCCAGATCCCGGTCCAGAGCGACGATGGGCAGCCGGATATTCTCATATTGAGAAATATCCAGAACCGTATGTGCTCCGAAGATGATGCCGTCCACCCGTCGGCGCTTCAGCATCTCCAGGTAGCGCTGCTCATAGTTCTGTTCATAATAGGTGTTGCAGATCATGGTCTGGTATCCCTTTTCACACAGAACCATCTCGGCAGCGTTTACAAACTGTGCAAAGAAAGGATGTGCCACCTCCGGTACGATCACAGCCACGATTCCGCTTTTCTGAAAGAAAAGATTCCGCGCCATTTCGTTCGGAGTATAATTCAGCTCGTCTATGGAAGCCTGTACCTTCTGCCTGGTTTCCTCTTTTACATAACCTTTTCCGCTGAGCACGCGTGAGACGGTTCCAACCCCCACCTGCGCATGCTTTGCAACATCCTGAATTGTAGCCATATGTTAATTCCCCATAATAATATATTTCATGATTCTCTGGAATTAAGTTTACGGTTTTTTTGCTGAATTGTCAATTATCCCTTGATTCCGGAGGAAGCAATACCTTCAATGTAATACTTCTGCATGAAGATGAACATGACAAGCATCGGGATCGCGGATACGACCAGCGCCGCCATGATCGCGCTGTAGTGGATCGGCTGCGTTCCGAAAAATACCTGGATTGCCAGCTGGATCGTCCGCTTGTTCTCTCCGGTCATCACGAGGAACGGCCACATGAAGTCATTCCAGTGCGCCACGAAGTCCAGGATGAACACTGTTGCGTAGACGGTCTTGGAGATGGGCATGACCACCGTGAAGAAGGTCCGCACCGGGCTTGCCCCGTCCAGCGCCGCTGCTTCCAGCAGTTCATCGGGAATATCACAGAAAAACTGGCGGAACATGTAGATGGAGAAGCATTTTGCCACAAAGGGAATAACCAGCGCAGCCAGGGTATTGACCCAGCCAAGCTGCGACATCTCGATGTACAGGGGCAGCATGATCGCTTCCATGGGCATAACCATGAGGGCGACGATGAAATTCAGCATCATTCCCCTGCCCTTGAAGTCGAATTTGGCAAGCGCGTATCCGCAGATGGAATTCAAAAGCAGGTCCAGCACCAGGATCAGCGCGATATAGACAAAGGTATTCTTGAACACCTGCAGCATATCCAGCCTGGAGAACACTTCTTTGAAATTATTGAGCGATGCCTGCACCGGGATAAAAGTTGCGATGGAATTCATGTTGGCAAAAATCTCGGCCTCCGGTTTTAAAGATGCGGAGATCATCCAGATCAGGGGCGATACAAAAATAATGCCGATAATGATATTTCCCGCGTAAAACAGAAGCTTTGTCAGAAAATTCTGCGTTTTCATGGATTTGGTCATAATCTGTATCCTCCTTCTCTAATTGGTTTCTGCGATCAGCTTCTTCATGGACAGGGACATAATGACCACGATGACGAAGAAGACGGCTGCAACGGAGCATGCATAACCAAAGTTACCCTGCTGGAAGCCCTGGGTGTAGATGTAGTAGACCAGCGTCTTGGTACTGTTCTTCGGTCCGCCCTGGGTCATGACGTAGGGCTGGGTGAAGAGCTTCATGGCCTGGATCATGGTGATCATGACGACGTATTTGATCGTCCCCTTCAGGCCGGGCAGCGTAATGTACAGGAACTGCTGTACTTTGCTGGCGCCGTCCACGGAAGCGGCTTCGTACTGATCTCTTGGAATTCCCTGCAGGCCGGCCAGAAAGATCATCATCTGATAACCGGCGCCCTGCCATCCGGACATGAAGATGATGGAGTTCATGGCTGTTTTGGAGTTGGTCAGGAAATTGATGGGATCCATTCCCAGACTGGTCAGCAGCGAGTTGATGAGGCCGGTGTTGGGATTGGAATTATAAAGTACCGTCCACAGGATGGAGATGACTACCATGGAGGTCAGCTGCGGGCTGAAGTACATGGTACGGAAGATGGCTACTCCGCGGAATTTGGATGAGACCAGCATGGCCAGCGCCAGTGCCAGGACACACTGGAACGGCACCACCAGTACGGTGAAATAGACCGTATTTCGGAATGCCAGCCAGAAATCCTTATCCGTGAACAGCTTCAGGTAATTTTTAAGGCCGATAAATGTGATGTTGTCCGGTCTTACGATCTGATACTGGAATAAAGAATAATAGACCGTATACAGAATCGGGACGACCAGAAATGCGAATAACAGGAACATGGCCGGTATTGTGAAAAGATAGGCCGCTACGCGTTCATTTCTCTTTCTGCCTGTAAGGCTGGATGTCTTGGACATATTCGTTCCCTCCTATTATAGTTCCGCATGTATCCGGATCATGCCCTGTGTCTGGAAGGATGTCCTGCCGCGTGGCGCCAGAACATCCTTCCGGGCATGCCCCGGGCGGATGCGATTTGTTTTTGGACAGAAAAGGCTGCGCCGTCATATCAGGCGCAGCCCTTTTGCAACTGATATCCGTCAGATATACTTATATGATCTGCCAGTTAGTTCGCATAGTACATGTCATAGTCCTCCTGGAAAGCAGCTGCCACTGCGTCCAGCTCGGACTGGATATAAGCCTGATCCACCGTATGGGAGGAAGCGGCTTCGGAGAAGATGTTGGTCATCGCCTCCGCATATTTGGTAGAGAATACCGAATAGGAAGGAGTTCTCGGACGGGGAACTGCCGTATTCTGGAGCTGCTCTACGAACATGGCGCGCGGTCCTTCCGCATACTCTGCCATGGCCTCATTCTCATAGGAAGAATTGCGGGTTGCCGGTTTTGCAATGGCCGCCGCATAGGTAGCGGTGTTGTCGCTGTTCATGAGCCACTGCAGGAACTGTCCGGCAGCGTCCACGTTCTTGCAGTCCTTGCTGATGGCCGCGGACCAGTCGCCGCAGGGGGAGACTGCCTTTTTGGTGGAGTCGGATACCGGATAGTAGGTTACGCCCCAGTCGAAATCCGCGCTTCCTTCCAGGATGGAGACGTCCCAGGAACCTCCCAGCATGGTAGCGCAGGCGCCGTTTAAGAATTCGTCCTGAATCGGGTCGATGTTGGCATAGCCGTTTGCGATCATGTTTGCAAGATATTCAGCTGCTTCTACACATTCGGGGCTGTTGATGTATCCCTCTGCGGTGGAGCCGTCTTCGCTGACAAAATCTTTGCCGTTGGAGAGGAACATGGGTTCCAGTGCGTAGGAAAGGCCCTCGCCGTGGTCCATGATGATATGTGTCCCTACATAGTCAGCCGTGGTGCACTTTTCTGCGATTTCCTCCAGTTCGGACCAGGTCAGCGGGTTGTCTACCGTGCGGGATTCGATATCCGCCACGTCCACGCCGCAGTCTTTCAGATAATCCTTGTTGTAGTACAGTCCCACAGAGGACTCGGTTGCGGAGATGGCGTATAATTTTCCGTCGTATGTACACTGTGCAACCGTGGAAGGTACAAAGTCGGTCAGATCTTCCTGAGTAAAGTAGTCGTCCATGGGAACGATGATGCCGTTGGCGGCATAGTAGGAAACGGTCGGTCCGTCCACATAGAAGATGTCCGGCAGGTCGCTGGAAGTAACGGCTGTCGTGATCTTATTCTCGTAAGCGTAGGAGTCGGAACGGTCAATGGCCTCGCGGCTTACCTGGATCTCCGGATGTTCCGCGTTCCACTCCGCCAGTTTTTCCGTCCACCATGCTTCCACGGCTTCTTTATCTGTGGGGCTCCAGATGGTGACGTTGACTACGCCGTCTGCGGAAGCGGCGTCGCCGGACGTACCTGCTGCGGAGTCTGATCCGCCGGAACCGCCGCAGGCTGTCAGAGACATGGTCATGGCAGAAATCAGCAGCGCACTTAAAACTTTTTTCATGTTCATAAGGTTTCCTCCTTTTATTATGGAACCCGTTCCACCAACCTGCTTTTTTTACCACAGGAGTGCAGCCTGCCGCTTGTTACACTGGGAGCGTCTACCTGTGCCCTGTATGATGTGACCATGCGGTACGCGCTTCATGAGAGTCCGGCGGTGATCCGCACGTTTTTTCAGGCATTCCGGAGATGTTTAAAGAAGGCGACGGCGCTGTTCTTCCTCTTTCTGGGCGCCGGGCTGTTCCTTGCGGCTGATCTCTGGTGTGCGTTTCAATGGAATACCCCCTTTCGGTTTCTGGTGGTCGCAGTGATCCTCGCAGGGGCTTATTTCTATCTGGCGGTGCTGACTCACGTATTTCCGGTTCTGATGTATTTTGACACGGGAGTTCGGGAAAGCATTCGAAAAGCTTTTTTCCTTTCCATGAGCAACGGCGTGTTTACAGTCTTCATTATGGTTCTGAATGTGCTTCCGGCGCTGATGGTTCTGGCGTTTCCCGTCTGGTTCGGACAGATTATCTTTTTCTATCTCATCATAGGTTTCGGCGTCATCGCACTGCTCTGCTCCATGCATCTGATCCGGCTGTTTGACCCGGAACGTGCCAGAGAGTCGGAAGAGCTGGAGGAGGCGCAGAGGCGGCTGCGGGATTCGGAGTGACAGGCAGGTCCCGGCAACATACGTTTTGAAGCGTCCGGAATCCGCCATATGGGAAAACGCTCAGGAGTGACAGGTGAATTCCGTCGGAAGAAAGCCGCGCTTCGGACGCGGCCGGTCAGACGCCGGCGGTTGTTTTCCGGTATTCAGAAGGCGACATGCCTTTCTGCTTTCGAAAGATCCGGCTGAAATAGAGCGGGTTGTCGTAGCCTACAAGGGCGGCGATCTCGGAGATGTTGTAGCTGGTGGTTTCCAGAAGCACCTGGGCGTTGGCCATGCGCCGTTCCACCAGATACTGCATGGGCGTGGTCCCGGCGTACTGTTTGAAGCTGCGGATGAACCAGCTGACGCTCATACCCCGGGAGAGGGCGTATTCCTCAATGTTGATTTCGTCGCTGTAATGGTCGCTGAAATGCTGGATGGCCAGCTCCATCTCCGCGTTCAGGTACGCGTCTTTTGGCCGGTGTTCTCTGCCGATCTGACGTTCGATCCGGATCAGGAGTTCCAAAAGCAGCAGGGTCAGAAGGTCCGGATAGTGGGCCTGGCACCGCTGCAGCTCCTGGATCATCTGTTTGAAGATTCTGGGATATTCCAGTGAGGTTCCGGTCTCAATGACGCGCATGCCGCTGCCGATTCCGTAGTGCCGGAGGATGTTCGTCACATTATTTCCTGTAAAATGGACCCAGTATACTTCGGTCTGTTCTTCTCCATAATATATATACCGCTGCGGTTCCTTCGGGCGGTAAAGAACCATATGTCCCGCGGTGACCACCGTGTCTTCTTCACTTTTGTCAAAATAAAAGTGTGCTTTTCCCGATGCAACATACAGTAATTGAAAATCCAGCCTTCCTTTCGGCCTGTGGGTAGGCAGCCGGGGACGGGTATACAGATGGTAGGTCCCGCAGCTTCCCACGATGAGCGGCCTGCTTTTGTCTTTAAAATCCACCAGTGAACGGTTCAAATATGCGGAGTTAATATACATGGGGTCGGCGCTCCTTTCGGTCACATTGCAGAAGATTTCCATGCTATTGTATCATTTTGTGCATGTTTTGTCCAATGGAGTCCATGGACGTTTTGGACTAATATGACTATAATACAGGTAGAAAGCGAACGGGGACGTGCAATATGACAAATGAAGGAGGTTTTTACATGATTGTACCACGACATTATGAGGATCTGAACGTGCTTCATGAGAATACCATGCCGGCCAGGGCGTATTATATACCGGCGTCCGTACGGATGGATACGCTGGTGGAGAGCAGGGAGAATTCCGACCGGCTGCAGCTGCTGAACGGAACATGGAGTTTCCGTTATTACAACAGCATTTACGATCTGCAGGATGCGTTTTATGAGGCGGATTTTGACGTGTCGTCCTTTGACCGGGTAAAGGTGCCCGGCGTGTGGCAGACGGCGGGCTTCGATTCCCACCAGTACAGCAATATCCGGTATCCGTTTCCCTTCGATCCGCCCTTTGTGCCGCAGGATAACCCGTGCGGTGCCTACGTACATGAATTTGTCTATATCAAAGAGGCTGCGGCGCCAAAGGCTTATCTGAACTTTGAAGGAGTGGATTCCTGCTTCTATGTGTGGCTCAACGGAACCTATGTGGGATACAGCCAGGTGTCTCACTGTACCAGCGAGTTCGACGTGAGCGGAGTGATCCGGGAAGGGACGAACCGTCTGGCTGTCCTGGTGCTGAAATGGTGTGACGGAAGCTATCTGGAGGATCAGGATAAATTCCGCATGAGCGGCATTTTCCGGGATGTGTATGTGCTGAAGCGCCCGGAACAGGGGATCCGGGATTACATGGTCCGGACGGACATCCGGGAGACGGCTGCGGCAGTGTCGATTCGGTTCTGGTATTTTCAGGAAACAGTCATGACGGCTGCGGCGCTTTATGACGGGGAAGGAAATCAGGTAGCCGGTGCCCGGTGTGAAAAAGGGGAAGAACTGCTGCTGGAGATCCCGGACCCGGTTCTGTGGAATACGGAAGCGCCGTATCTCTATACACTGGTGCTGGACACGGAAGCGGAGGTGATCGTGGACCATGTGGGACTCCGGCGGATCGAGGTCGCGGACCATGCGGTCTGCCTCAATGGAAAACCCATCATCTTCCGCGGAGTCAACCGCCACGATTCGGACCCGGTTACGGGACCCGTGGCCGGCATGGAACAGATGATGGAGGATCTGACGCTGATGAAGCGGCACAATATCAATGCCATCCGGGCCAGCCATTATCCCAACGCGCCGGTGTTTCTGCAGCTCTGCGACCGATACGGTTTTCTGGTCGTGGACGAGGCGGACGTGGAAGGCCACGGGCCGGTGGAGATCTATCACAGGGACAACAGTGATGAACATAAGTTCGACCGCTGGAACGAGTTCCTTGCTGATGATCCCCGGTGGGAAGCGTCGATCCTGGACCGGGTGCGGCTGATGGTGGAGCGGGACAAGAACCGTCCATGCATCGTCATCTGGTCCATGGGAAATGAGAGCGCTTACGGCTGCAATTTTGAAAAGGCGCTTAAGTGGACGAAGGAACAGGACCCGGCCAGGCTGACCCATTATGAGAGCGCCAGATACCGGAACGGCAGAAAAACATACGATTATTCCTGTCTGGACCTGTACAGCCGGATGTACCCGGCGTTCGAGGAGATCGAGGAATATCTGGGCCGGGGCCCGGGAAAACCGATGATTCTCTGCGAATACTGTCATTCCATGGGAAATGGTCCGGGCGATCTGGAAGATTATTTTGAACTGTTTCAGAAGCATGGACAGATGTGCGGCGGGTTTGTATGGGAATGGTGCGACCATGCCGTTTACCACGGAAAGACGCCGGAGGGCAGGAAGATCTGGTACTATGGCGGAGACCATGGAGAGGTGGTTCACGACGGAAATTTCTGCATGGACGGCCTGGTGTATCCGGACCGGACGCCTCATACGGGGCTCCTGGAATACCGGAATGTATACCGCCCGGTCCGGGTGGTTTCTTTTGAGCAGAAGACCGGAACGCTTACTGTCCGAAACCAGATGGATTTTACGAATCTGGAGGATCTGGTGGAGATTCGTTACGAGGTCAGCTGCGACGGTATCTGTCAGGAGAGCGGGGGCCTTCCCCCGGTGCAGGCGGGACCGGGGCAGACGGGAAGCATCCGCGTGAAGACGGGTATCCCCAAACGGGGAAAGTCGTATCTGAAACTGTTTTATTATCAGAAAAAAACGGAAGCGCTGATTCCGGCGGGACATGTGCTTGGCTATGAGGAGATCCGGCTTCGGACGGAGGATGACAGGAACCAGAGGGCGCTGAAGTTCCTGGAACAGCCGAAGACGCCGCAGGCTCCGGATGCGCTTTCCGTAAAGGTCCGGGAGACGGACTGCGAGGTGATCCTGAACGGACCGGATTTTGCTTATGTCTATGATAAACGGACCGGGCTTTTTTCCAGTATCCGTTATGGGGACAGGGAGTATCTGGACCGGCCCATGGAGCTGAATATCTGGCGGGCGCCTGTGGATAATGACATGTATGTCAAACTGGAGTGGAAGAGGGCCGGGTATGACAGAGCATATGCAAGGGCTTATACGACCAGTGTCCGCCGGACACGGACATCTGTGGAGATTGTAAGCAGCCTGTCTCTGTCCGCGGACACGGTCCAGCGGATGATGGATGTGGAAGCCGTCTGGGCGGTGGACCGTTTCGGCGGGATCCGCGCGGACCTTCAGGTAAAGCGAAACATGGAATTTCCGGAGCTTCCCAGATTCGGGCTCCGTCTGTTCCTGGACGAGAAACTGCAGCAGGTGTCCTACTGCGGCATGGGCCCCGGGGAAAGCTATGTGGACAAACACCGGGCGTCCTGCTACGGGCTGTACCACAGGGAGGTGGCGGCGCTGCACGAAGATTACACCCGTCCCCAGGAAAACGGGAGCCGCCTGGGCTGCGATTATGTGCTGCTGTCGGATGAAAACGCTGCACTGGCGGCGGTATCGGAACAGAGTTTTTCCTTCAACGCTTCCGTCTATACCCAGGAGGAGCTGGAGAAAAAGGCGCACAATTATGAACTGGAGCCCTCCGGCAGTACGGTACTGTGCCTGGACTACGCCCAGAACGGCATCGGGTCCAACAGCTGCGGCCCGCTGGTCAAAGAATGCTACCGGTTTGATGAAGAACAGTTTACATTTGGGATCAAGCTTGTACCATTGAAGAAAATTTAAGATATACTAAGCACCGATTGGATTTGCAGTAAATAGATATGCCCATTTAGGCCG
>CAJUAA010000063.1 GCA_910584205.1 uncultured Lachnospiraceae bacterium | reverse complement strand
TAAACACTGGGGTTGTGGGTATTTTTTACCCACCATCACCCTTGAAGAGCCAAAAGTTTTGATGATTTTTCGGATGTGATTGAAAAAATTCAGAACAGGCCACAATTCAAAAAATATGAGAAAAACGGGGTCAGTATACCAGAGTATAATGGAGAAAAATTAAAAGAAGTTTCCGTTGGTGCAGGTGTATTGCTGGGAGGAATCGGAGGCGCTGCCGCAGGTACGGCAGGCGGTTTTGCAGCGGCAGGAGCAACCACAGCAGCTGTTATGGCCCTTGGTACGGCATCAACAGGAACGGCTATTGCCAGTTTGAGTGGAGCGGCAGCTACAAATGCAACTCTTGCGGCACTGGGAGGTGGTGCGATTGCAGCAGGCGGCGGCGGTATTGCATTGGGCACTACGATCCTGGGTGCGGCTACGCTTGGGGTAGGACTTCTGGTCGGCGGAGTTATTTTCAGCGTTACAGGGTCTTCTTTGTCGGATAAAGCAGATGAAGCCTGGAGGCAGATGGAACGGGCTGAAAAAGAAATTAACCGTATTTGTGACTATATGGATGATTTGGGCAGTGCGGCAAATCAGTACAAAAGAGCGCTGTCTTCAGTAAAAACCGTATACATGGAACATTTGAGAAATCTGAAACATATTGTGAGTGTTGCTCATAAAACAAACTGGTTGGAATTTTCCGATGATGAAATGCTTTTAACAGAAAATACAGTTTTGCTTGTAGGGCTTTTGTATAATATGTGTAAAGTGGAGCTGGTTCAAAAAGCAAAAAATGAAAATGAATTGAATACAGTCAATCATGAAGGTATTTTTAAATCCATAGGGGATTCCAGCAGTTTCCTTAATGGGATGAAAAAAACGGTTATGGATTTAATGGAAAAAGAATGGTGGCAAATCCGAAAATCCTCTTTGAGATAGATTGCTCATGAAATTCTCTGTTTTCAGAAAACAACAATATATAGTGATATACACGTTATTTCATTCTGTATTTAGTGTCTTATGCGCGCTTTTCAACACTTGAGCAACCTTGGTAATAAAAGGTTTTCCGATTTGTCCTTATTATACCGTAAGGGCATACATACACGACAATGGCATATGAAGCCGGAATAGACGAAAAGGAAGTGGCATTCCGTCTGGGACATTCATCGGAGGCTACGACAAGAGATGTTTATACGCATTTACGTGGTAATAAAAGGCAGGAACAGGAGGAGGCGATCAATAGAATCTGGATCAGCTGACAGGAGTATCTGTCAGCTGAAATGGGACTATATTGTTGTAAAAATACAGAAATCTGATATAATGCAGATAAGGACAGGAGAAAGCAAATGAGTGATATGGAAATACAATGGCATCCGGGTTTTGTGGCTGCCATGAATCTGGAACTGGCAGATAACAGAGATAAATTGATTTATGAAAAAGAATATAATCTGAATCTGAGACCTCTGGAGATTGATCTTCTGGTAATTAAAAAAGATAAAAATCTTCAGCTTGCCAATGAAATAGGAAAAATATTTCAAGGATATAATATCATGGAATATAAATCCCCTCAGGATCATCTGAATATTGATACCTTTTATAAGACAGGGGCATATGCCAGTCTGTACAAAGCCTATGGAGAGACGGTAGATGAACGGACGGCAGATGATATTACGGTTTCTATTGTCAGAGAAACGCGTCCGGAAGGATTGTTTCGGTATTTTAAAAGCCATGGAATCAGAATGACCAGTCCATATAAGGGAGTCTATTATATACTGGACGCAGTTCTTTTCCCAACACAGATCATTGTGACAAGAGAACTGAGAAAAGAAGATCATACATGGCTGAAAGCATTATCCAGCCAGTTGGAAAAGCAGGAAATGAAGGAACTGCTGGATAAAATTTATAATCTTACACACAAATTTGACAGAGAACTTGCAGATGCCGTTCTGGAAGTAAGTGTGAAAGCGAATCAGGCGGTAGTAGGAGAATTGAGAGGAGATGAAAGTATGTGTCAGGCATTGTTGGAGATTATGGAACCGGAAATCAGTAAAATTGCAGATGAAGCAGCAACAAAAGCAGCGACAAAAGCAGCAACAAAAGCAGCAAAAGAAACATCGACAGGAACAGCGCTTAAAATGCTGAAAACAGGGAAATTTTCTGCGGAAGAAATTCATGAATATGTTCCGCTGCTGTCTGTGGAAGAAATTAAAACACTTGGAAGAAAATAGAGGTATGATGACTCGGGGCACCTGCATACGCAGGTGCCTCCGACATATTTTGTGACAATTTCTGTGACAAATTTTGTGACAATCAAGGAAAAAGAAGAGACATGACAGATCTGCAGAGCTGCGGAAAACAGTGAAAAACAGCAGGATAAACAAAGACGGAACGTGACATTTTCCGCTTCGTCAAGAAAAAATACTTGACACCCGGTTTGTTTTCGTGTAAGATAACCAGGGTGATCGAAATGGATGAGATTCTGAAGCAGGCGCTTCTGTACGATTTTTATGGAGAACTGCTGACCGGACATCAGAAGAGGGTATACGAGGACGTGATCCTGAATGATTATTCGTTCAGCGAGGTGGCGGAGAATCTCGGTATCAGCCGTCAGGGCGTGCACGATATGATTAAGAGGTGCAACCGGCTGCTGGCGGGATACGAGGAGAAGCTGCATCTGGTGGAGAAGTTCCTCAGTCTCAGAGAACAGGTCGGACAGATCCGGAGCATTGCGGAGGGACAGCCGGACGATCACGCCATGAGGGAGATCGGGAAGATCTCCGCTGCGATCCTGGAGGAGCTATAGATGGCATTTGACAGTTTATCGGAAAAATTGCAGAATGTGTTTAAAAACCTGAGGAGCAAGGGCCGGCTGACGGAAGCGGATGTGAAGACCGCTCTGAAAGAGGTAAAGCTTGCGCTTCTGGAAGCGGATGTCAGCTTCAAGGTGGTCAAGCAGTTCATCAAGTCTGTGGAGGCGAGAGCGGTGGGCACGGAAGTGCTGGAGAGCCTGACGCCGGGACAGACTGTGATCAAGATCGTCAACGAAGAAATGATCCGCCTGATGGGCAGTGAGACGACGGAGATCAAACTGCGTCCGTCCAACGAACTGACCGTCATCATGATGACCGGGCTTCAGGGCGCGGGCAAGACGACGACGGCGGCAAAGCTTGCCGGAAAATACAAGATCAAGGGGCGTAAGGTCCTGCTGGCGGCGTGCGATATCTATCGTCCGGCGGCGATCAAACAGCTTCAGGTCAACGGCGAAAAGCAGGGTGTGGAAGTATTTTCCATGGGAGATCAGCACAAGCCGGTGAACATCGCGAAGGCGGCGGTGGAGCATGCGAAGGCCCATGGCATGAGTGTGGTCATTCTGGATACGGCGGGACGTCTGCATATTGATGAAGACATGATGAACGAGCTGATTGAGATCCGGGACCATGTGGACATTGCCCAGAGCATCCTTGTGGTGGATTCCATGACCGGACAGGATGCGGTCAATGTGGCTTCTTCCTTTACGGAGAAGGTGGGCATCGACGGCGTGATCCTGACCAAGCTGGACGGCGATACCAGAGGCGGCGCGGCTCTTTCCATCCGTGCGGTGACCGGGAAACCGATCCTGTACGTGGGTATGGGCGAAAAGCTTTCGGATCTGGAGCAGTTTTATCCGGACCGTATGGCATCCAGAATCCTGGGGATGGGCGATGTGCTCACCATGATCGAGAAGGCGCAGGAATCGCTGGATGAGGAAAAGTCCAGACAGATGGTCCAGAAGATGAAGAAGAATCAGTTCGACTTCGAGGATTATCTGGAGAGCATGAACCAGATGAAGAAGATGG
The DNA here is from genome assembly GCA_910584205.1 of uncultured Lachnospiraceae bacterium. Classification (GTDB taxonomy): domain Bacteria; phylum Bacillota; class Clostridia; order Lachnospirales; family Lachnospiraceae; genus Hominiventricola. The sequence continues at coordinate 7,822 of CAJUAA010000063.1, read as the reverse complement.
GCGGGATCGGCGCGCTTCTTGGCATGATGCCGGGGATGGGCGGAAGCCAGATGAAGCAGATTGAGGATGCGGTGGATGAGAAGAAGATGGCGCGGATCGAAGCAATCATTCTTTCCATGACGGTGAAGGAGCGCCGGAATCCGGATCTTTTGAACCCTTCGAGAAAGCGGAGGATTGCGAACGGCGCCGGCGTGGACATCAGCGAAGTGAACCGGCTGGTCAAGCAGTTTGACCAGACAAAGAAGATGATGAAGCAGATGCCCGGCCTGATGGGCAAAGGAAAATTTGGTAAAAAGGGAATGTTCGGCAAATTGCCGTTTTGACATTCCGTTTACAAAAATATATGACAGCATATAACATATTTATGGAGGTAAAGAACAATGGCAGTAAAAATCAGATTAAGAAGAATGGGTCAGAAGAAAGCTCCTTTCTATCGTGTGATCGTAGCTGATTCCAGATCCCCGCGTGACGGAAGATTCATCGAGGAGATCGGAACCTATGATCCGAACACCGACCCGAGCACCTTCAACATCAATGAAGAGGCAGCTAAAAAATGGCTTGCGAACGGCGCACAGCCGACAGAGGTCGTTGGAAAGCTGTTCAAGCTGGCAGGCATCAGCAAATAAGCGTGATGCGGTAAAAACCCCTTGGAGGTGGGTATGATGAAAGAATTAGTGGAAGTGCTGGCAAAAGCACTGGTGGATCATCCGGACGAAGTGGTTGTCACCGAGACGGAAAAGGACAACGCAACGGTTGTGGAGCTTCGTGTGTCACCAACAGACATGGGGAAAGTAATCGGGAAACAGGGCCGTATTGCAAAAGCCATTCGCTCGCTTGTGAAGGCAGCGGCGTCCAGGGATGACAAAAAAGTGATCGTAGAGATCGTACAGTAAATCATGTGGGGCGGCGAGGTATCGCTGCCCTTCCTTGTATCCGCATATGGGAACCGTATCTGCAGCATGATGAAAGAAAGGGAAAAGATGGAACAGTTTTTGAGAGTTGGCGTGATCTCCTCCACCCATGGAGTCAGGGGCGAGGTCAAGGTATTTCCTACGACAGATGATCCGGAACGTTTTAAAGTGTTGAAAAAGGTACTTCTGGATACCGGAAAAGAGCACAGGGAGCTGGAGATCACAGGGGTAAAATTTTTCAAAAATCAGGTGATCCTGAAATTCAAGGGCTACGACAATATCAATGATATTGAGATATACAAAGGGATGGACCTGCTCATTCCCAGAGAGGATGCGGTGCCTCTGGAGGAGAACGAGAATTATATCGCGGACCTGATCGACATGACGGTGGTAACCGATGACGGAAAGACGCTGGGTATTCTGGTGGACGTGCTTCAGACCGGCGCCAACGACGTGTATGTGGTGGAGACGCCCGGGAAAAAGGAGATTCTGCTTCCGGCCATCCGGGACTGTATCCTGGATGTGAACGTGGAAGAAAAGAATATGCGGGTGCATATACTGGAAGGACTTTTGGACGAATGAAATTTCATGTATTGACGCTGTTTCCGGATATGATCCGGGACGGATTTCAGACAAGCATTACCGGGAGGGCGGTGGAAAAGGGCCTGCTGTCCCTGGAGACGGTGAATATCCGGGATTTTTCGGTGAACAAACACAACCGGGTGGACGATTACCCCTATGGAGGCGGAGCCGGAATGGTCATGCAGGCGGAGCCGGTGTGCCGTGCGTATGAATCGGTGGCGGCCAGGCTTTCCGCAGCTCCCCGGGTGCTCTATATGAGCCCCCAGGGAAAGGTATTTGACCAGAGGATGGCGGAAGAACTGGCAAAAGAACAGGAACTGGTGTTCCTGTGCGGCCACTATGAGGGAATCGATGAGAGAGTGCTGGAAGAGATCGTGACGGATGAAGTGTCCATCGGGGATTACGTGCTGACCGGCGGCGAGCTTCCGGCTCTGGTCATTATGGATGCGGTTTCCCGTCTGCTGGACGGTGTGCTTCACAATGAAGAGTCTGCGGAATTCGATTCTTTTCACGACAATCTGCTGGAATATCCCCAGTACAGCCGTCCGGAGGAGTGGAGAGGGAAAAAGGTTCCGGCGATCCTGCTGTCCGGGCATCACGCCAATGTGGAACGGTGGAGGAGGGAGCAGTCTCTTCTCCGCACGAGAAATCGAAGGCCGGATCTGCTGGAAACGGCGAATCTTACAGAAGAAGACAAAAAATTTCTTGCAAAGGCGGAAGATTTATGATACAATAAAGCGCGTTGTGAGAAAAGAAGAGATGGTCCTCTGTTACGCCAGACGTATTAAGAACATCCATTGATGAAGGAGGAACACAATGAACGAGATTATTAAGAACATCGAGGCAGGCCAGTTAAAGGCTGAAGTGCCGGTCTTCCATGTGGGCGATACCGTAAAGGTACATGCGAAGATCAAAGAGGGAACCCGTGAGAGAATTCAGGTATTCGAAGGAACCGTTTTAAAGAGACAGGGCGGAAGCAGCAGAGAGACCTTCACAGTGAGAAAGAATTCCAACGGAATCGGTGTTGAGAAGACCTGGCCGTTACATTCTCCCAATGTGGAGAAGATCGAAGTCGTCCGCCGCGGTAAAGTAAGACGCGCAAAGCTGAATTACTTAAGAGACCGTGTTGGAAAGGCTGCAAAGGTAAAAGAGCTGGTAAGATAATGAATGGGAGGGGCATATACGAAAGTATGTCCCTCTTTTCACATAATGAGAGCGGTAGTGTGCCGTGAAGAAGGGTGCTGGAGCATGAGGAAAAGGAAAGGGCTTAGTTTTAACAGAAGACGGCGCGTGATTCAGCCGTCAGTGATCCAGAACATCTTTATATGGATCGGGGAATGTGTGCTGGCTTTTGCCATTGGATGTGTGCTGGTATACTATTTTATGACGAGCCTTACCTGTGTGGGACAGGCGATGGAGCCTACCGTGGGCAGCGGAGACCAGGTGCTTGTAAATCGTTTTATCTATTCCCTGGCGTCCCCAAAAGCGGGGGATGTGGTGGTGTTCAAACCGAACGGCAATGTGAATGCGCACTATTATATGAGGAGAGTGGTCGGTGTCCCGGGAGATAAGGTACAGATCATTGAAGGCTTTGTCTATGTGAACGGCGAGGTGTTTGAGACGGGAACCGGCAATGAGAAGATGGATTTTGCCGGCGTGGCGGAGGAAGAGATCACTCTGGGAAAAAATGAGTATTTTGTGCTGGGCGACAACCGGAGTGTCAGCGAGGACAGCAGGAACGCGGATATCGGAATGGTCAGAAAGCAGGATATCTACGGGCTTGCCTGGTTTGTACGGTATCCCTGGGAGAATTTCGGAAGGATCCCGTAGAAAAAGAGTTGGATAAGGAGACAGTTTCATGAACATTCAATGGTATCCGGGGCATATGACGAAAGCCAGACGGATGATGCAGGAACATATCAAGCTGATCGATCTGATCATCGAGCTGGTGGACGCCCGGGCGCCGCTCTCCAGCCGAAATCCGGACATTGATGAACTGGGAAAGGGAAAGGCGCGGCTGATTCTTCTGAATAAAGCAGATCTTGCCAGTGAATCCTGGAATGAGGCGTGGATGGAATGGTTTCGGGCCTGGGGGTATTTTGCGGTCAAACTGGATTCCCGCAGCAAGGCGGGGATGAAGACGATCCAGAATGTGATCCGGGAGGCATGTAAGGAAAAGATTGAGCGGGACAGGAAAAGAGGGATTATGAACCGTCCGGTGCGGGCCATGGTAGTGGGGATTCCGAATGTGGGAAAATCCACATTCATCAACAGTTTTGCCGGAAAAGCATGCACAAAGACAGGCAACCGTCCGGGAGTGACCAAGGGGGCGCAGTGGATCCGTCTGAATAAGCAGGTGGAGCTTCTGGATACGCCTGGAATATTGTGGCCCCGGTTTGACGATCAGCAGGTGGGCGTCCGCCTTGCGATTTTGGGATCGGTCAATGACGAGATCCTGAATCTTGAGGAACTGGCAGGGGAACTGGCCGTATTTCTTCAGAAAAATTATCCGGGCAGCCTGTCCGAACGTTATAAAGAAGCATTTCCGGAAGAGCTGGAAGCCTGGCAGATTCTTCAGAAGGTTGCCGGGGCGAGAGCCTGCATCCAGAAAGGCGGGGAACCGGATACGGAACGGGCGGCTTCGTTCCTGCTGGATGATTTCAGAGCCGGGCGCATGGGGAAAATTACTCTTGAATTTCCGCCGGAAGGGGAATATGATAAAGCTATAAAAGATCAGAGGTAGAAGGATGGAGAAGTACGATTACGCAGATGATTATGAAGAGAAGAAACCGGGGATCCTCCGGGAGATCCTGGGTTTTCTCGTATATGTGGCAGCGGTTGTGGGGATTACGTTTCTTATTATTACATTTGTAGGACAGAGGACCTATGTGAGCGGCAGTTCCATGGAGAATACGCTGCATCATGGTGATAATCTGATCGTGGATAAAATTACATACCGTTTTAAGGACCCCAGCAGGTACGATATTATTGTATTTCCGTTCCGGTATGAAGAAAACGTCTATTATATTAAGCGGATTATCGGCCTTCCCGGAGAGACGATCCAGATCGAGGACGGGACGATCTATGTGGACGGCGAAGTGCTGTATGAGTCCTATGGCCGGGAAGTCATGAAGAGCGCGGGGCTGGCAGCGGATCCGGTTACTCTGGGAGAGGACGAATATTTCGTTCTTGGAGACAATCGGAATGACAGTACGGACAGCCGTGACCCCAATGTGGGCGTGATTCACAGAGACGAGATCATTGGAAGGGCATGGATGCGGATCTGGCCGCTGGACGGAATTGGAGTGTTGAAACATCAGTAATGACAAAGAAGGAAGAACGGCTGCTCAGGCAGCAGGAAAAGCTTCAGGCGGAGTGTGCGAGGCTTGAGGGCATGAAAACATATGAGCGGGAATATAGAAGATACGGGGTGCTCTGCGGGATTGACGAGGCAGGAAGAGGGCCTCTGGCGGGACCGGTGGTGGCGGGAGCAGTGATCCTGCCGGCAGATTGTGAGATTCTGTATCTCAATGATTCCAAGAAGTTGACGGCAAGGCGCAGGGAGCTTCTCTATGATGAGATCATGGAGAAAGCGGTTGCGGTGGGCGTGGGCGTGGTGGATCACGAAGAGATCGACCGGATCAATATTCTGCAGGCAACCTATGAGGCCATGCGCCAGGCGGTGGCCGGGCTGGGCGTGAACCCGGATGTGCTTCTGAATGACGCGGTGACCATACCGGGGATGACGCAGCGGCAGGTATCGATCGTCAAGGGGGATGCCAAAAGTGTATCCATCGCCGCGGCAAGCGTGATTGCCAAAGTGGCCAGGGACCGCATGATGGTGCAGATGGATGAGCGGTATCCAGGCTATGGATTCGCCTCCAACAAAGGGTACGGTTCGGCGGCGCATATCCGCGCATTGAAGGAAATGGGCCCCTGTGAAATCCACAGAAGGACTTTCATCCGAAATTTCGTGCAGGAGACGGAAGAAGAGGGGACGGGATTTCGTGAATAAAAGACAGGCAGGCGCAGAGTATGAGGCACGGGCGGCAGAGTGGCTGGAACAGCAGGGACTCTGTATTCTGGAACGCAATTTTTACTGCCGGCAGGGAGAGGTTGACCTGGTCGCAGAGGACGGCGCGTATCTGGTGTTTGTGGAAGTGAAATATCGGAGAGACAACCGTGCGGGCCATCCGCTGGAGGCGGTGGGGCCGTACAAACAGAGGCGGCTCATCCAGGCGGCACAGGCTTACTGCCATAAACATCAGGTGCCGGAAAACCGGGCGTGCAGGTTCGATGTGGTCGGTATTCTGGGGGATGAGATTCTGCATGTGAAAAATGCGTTTGAAGTTTTCTGACAGGAGAGAGTGTGGATGTGGAAGAAAAAGACGGAAAAAAGTAATATGTATTTGAGAGAAAAAGATGGCGTGCCTTATTTTGTATTCCGCAGTCTGGAGGATACAAAACTGGTGCGCCATGGCTTTTCCACCCGAAAGGGCGGAGTCAGCAAAGGGCATCTGGCAGAACTGAACCTGAGTTTTACCAGAGGGGACGATCCTGAAAATGTCCGGGAAAATCTGAGAAGGATTGCGGGGGCGATCGGATTTGAGCCGGAATCGCTGGTGCTGTCCAGCCAGACACATACGACGAATGTCCGTCTGGTGACGGAGGCGGATCGGGGAGAGGGCTATATCGTCCCTCTGAAGCATACGGACGTGGACGGGATGATTACAAATGTGCCGGGGCTTACGCTGGCGACGTTTTATGCAGATTGTGTGCCGCTGTTTTTCGTGGACCCGGTACATCGGGCCGTCGGCCTGTCCCATTCTGGCTGGAAAGGTACCGTGAACAGGATAGGGGCGGTGACGCTGGCGCGGATGAAGGAGGCGTTTGGCACCAGGCCTGGGGATGTGCGCGCGGCGATCGGCCCCTCCATCTGTCAGGACTGTTACGAGGTCAGCGAGGATGTGGCGCTGGAATTCAAACAGGAATTTTCTCCGCAGGCAGATGAACGGCTCATATACCGTAAGAAAAACGGAAGATATCAGCTGAATCTCTGGAGGGCGAATGAGATCGTGCTTCGGGAAGCGGGAATCAGGCCGCGCCATCTGGAGATCACGAATATATGTACCTGCTGCAATCCGGAACTGATGTTCTCTCACAGGGCCAGCCACGGGCTGCGGGGGAATCTGGGCGCATTTCTGGAATTGATATAAGAAAGGACGAAAGGTATGGGAGGCCTGAAATATCCGATCCTTCTGGTGCATGGCATGGGCTTTCACGATCATCGGATTTTCAATTACTGGGGAAGGATTCCGCGGAAGCTGGAAGCGCAGGGAAACCGGATCTTTTATGGAAAACAGGACAGCCATGGGTCTGCGGAGAGCAACGGACGGTTTCTCTATGGGCGTCTGCAGGAGATTCTGGAGGAGACCGGGGCTGAGAAGGTGAACATCATCGCCCATTCCAAAGGAGGGCTTGACTGCAGATGGATGATTTCCCATCTGGATCAGGGAGCTCATGTGGCTTCGCTTACAACGGTTGCGACCCCGCATCATGGGAGCCATACGGTGGATGTCCTCCTGCGGTTCCCGGACCCGGCAGTCCGTGCGGCGGCGTTTATCTGCGACTGCTGGTACCGCCTGATGGGAGACCGGGCACCGGATTCCTTTCAGGTATTTCATGATCTCACTACAGAACGCATGGAGATGTTCAACCGGCAGACGCCGGATGCGGACGGAGTTTATTACCAGAGTTATGCATTTGTGATGAAACATATATGGAGCGACCTTTTGATGGCGGTGCCCTGCATGGTTGTCCGGATGCTGGAAGGCGCGAGCGACGGGCTGGTGACGCCCGGATCCGCGGTGTGGGGAGCATTTCAGGGGATCTATACCGGAAGCGGCCATCAGGGAGTCTCCCACTGTGACGAGGTGGACAGGCGGCGCCGGAAACTTTTCGTGGAGAAGTGCGGGGAACCGGGAACCCGGACGGATATTGCGGAATTCTACTGCGGCATTGCAGAACGGCTGCGGGAACGCGGGTATTAGAATCCGACGGCGGCCATGTGGAAAAAATAAAAATATGAAAACAGGGGATTGACAGTTAAATAAAAGTTTGTTAATATAATAAAGCTGGTTGCGAAAGCGATGGCGAAACAAATCAGATTTTGGAAAATGAAATAGCTTTTTAGAAAAAAATTAGAAAAAATAATAAAAAAGCTATTGACAGAAGAAAGAAGATTTGGTATTATAACAAAGTCGTCACTGAGATGACATGAACCTTGATAATTAAACAGTGTTTTGAAAGTCTTCGAAAATTCTTTTGAA
>CAJUAA010000062.1 GCA_910584205.1 uncultured Lachnospiraceae bacterium | reverse complement strand
ACGAACCGGAGCAGCTTCCCGTTTTCTCTCATCTCATGGCGCAGGCCTTCCGCATCGTAGCGGTTTTCCTGTATCTGGCCGTCTGCGCGTTCCACCCGGATCTGCTGGTTTTTACTGTTGTAGAAATACCGGCTGATCCCGGATTCGGTTTCCTCCCTCAGTATACTTCCCTGTTTACTGTAGGTAAAGAGATTTCTTCTTCGGCTCCCGTCTGGCAGGAGTTCTTCCGTATGGATGAGCTGGTTTTTTCATTGTAGGCGTATTCGGTCCGGATCCTCTAATCCTTTCCTGTCTCCTCTTCTTTCCTGATCCGGTTCCCGGCAGCATCATAGCTGTAACGGAACACCGCGTCCTTCCGTTTTTTTTCCAGAAGCTGCCCTCGTACGTCATACTGATAGGTGATATCCAGCGCGCTGCTTCCGTCGGTTGCCGGTCCCTGTATACCTGTCTTCATCAGGCGGTTGCCGTTGCCGTCATACTGATACCGGAAGGACAGCAGGATGTCGCTTCCCATGCGAGTTTCCAGATTGTTGACCGTCAAATTTCCATCTGCTCATTTTCCTCTTCTTCATCAAATAAACAGATCACATGAAGAAGTTAATCTGATGCTTTCTGTGTCAGATTATTTTATTTACAGATGCTTTCTGTGTTATCATACGATGGTCACTATTGAAAAGAAAAAAGGCAGGAGCCCACCTACCACAGTCTGCTTCCTGCCTTTCCTACCGCCGTCATGTCAAGGCTGACGGCACAAAGTTCCTCCTTACCATTCAGCGTGTCCTGTGCCAGAACTGTGGGCGTTCCCACGCACTCCTTCCCGCTTCCATGGTCCCCTGCTCCCAGATCCCCCCTGGAAGACCACGTTTCCCTGATCGAAGCCTTTGAAGAAGGAGCAGTTTCCATGTATCAACCTGCTTTTCATGTGACGGAGGTGCCTCCTTTTAATCTGACGGACAACAGTATATATTTATTACAATATATACTCAATAAGGAAGCAAGAGGAAAACGCCGTAAAATCAAGGAAATCTCTGCTTTTGGGTACTACATTTTGGAGATTTATTGGTTTTGAGTACAGTTTATCCGGCTTTTAGGTTAGAAACATTATTTGAACGGTTGGAACCGTCAACCAATCAGAACCTTTTTTCCGCAAAAAGCAAACCCGTATTTTCTTATCTTCTCTTTTGGAATCCCCTTTGCCGTAAGCGCCGTCTCATATTTTCGTTCCTCGATTTGCCGCAGTGCTGCTTTCACAGTGTCTGCAAGCTCCTTTTCCTCCTCCGCATCCTGCACCTTAAATTCCAGAATGATTCCGTCATCGCCTTTCTTTGGATCCAGCATGACATCATACCGGCCAAAACCGCTTTCCCGGTTGGAAATTACCGTATAGCGGTCAGCAAGCTCTACCAAAAGTCCCAGGACAAAACCGTGGTAGAAACGTTCCGGCTCTGCAGTTTCAGAGGGTTTATTTCCTGCATCGAAAGAGCTGAACGTGGCAAGCGCCACCTGATTCATATAATAGTTCATGGCTTTTAAATCATCTTCCAGCAAAGCCCTGATGAAACCGTTGTATTCTCTCCTGGTCTTCCGGAACCAGCCCTTTACCATGGTACGGAACATCTGCCGTACCTCACGGTTTGTCAGGCACAGCTCATAAACCGGATCCGTATCCTCGTCCACCTCATCAAATTCCTCATACCACAGCACCTTTAAATAGCCGCTGGCAAGGAGCAGGCTCCAGATACCCTCTTCATTTCCATCCAGTTCTCCATACACGATCTGTTCATCAATGGACGCCCGAATCGACCTGCCGGAAATCAGTTCCTCAAATTCCTGTTTTATATCGGCACTTCCCTCCCGAACCAGCTTTCCCACCAGACTGTTGGAACTGGAGTTGGCCCAGTAGGCGATGGCTTTCTTTTTATCCAGATAGTGCAGAACAGACCAGGGGTTGTAAATATCGGTCCGTGTGCCGAAGGTAAAACCGTCATACCAGTTTTTAACCTCTTTTTTCTGATCCGACATACCAAACTCATCCAGTGCAGCAAAGACCTCTTCTTCCGCAAAACCAAAACAATCCGCATATTTTCCAGAAGTGGTTGTTACTACCTCCAGATTATTTAAGTCAGAAAAAATAGACTCCCGGCTCACTCTGGTGATTCCCGTCATAATCGCCCGGTCTAAAGAGGGATTTGTCTTAAAGGCGGCGTTAAACATACTTCTGGTAAAGGAAACCAGTTCCTCCCAGTAGCCATTTACATAGGCCTCCTGCATAGGCGTATCATATTCATCCAGAAGAAGAATCACTCTCTTTCCGTAGTGTTTGTGTAAATATCTTGAAAGACGATGAAGCGCCATGGTTGCCGTAACCTCCGACATTTCGTTGGAAATCTGGCGGAAATCTTCCTTTTCTTCCGGAAGCAGACGATCGCTCTCCAGCAAAAAACTGTTCTCGTAATACAAGTCCGTAAGGATCTGATTGATCCTCTGAACCGTTGACTCATAATCTTTTTCCTTTACCGCTGCAAAGGAAAGACTGACCACAGGATAAGTTCCCTGCAGCTTTCTGTATTTTTCATTCTCCCAGACAGACAGTCCCTGAAACAGTTCTCCCCGGCCGGCATATTTTATAGAGAAGAACTGCTCGACCATGCTCATTGTCAGCGTCTTGCCAAATCTTCTGGGACGGGTAATCAGAGTAACCTCATCTTCGTTCTCCCACCATTCCTGAATAAATTTTGTCTTATCTACATAAAAACAATGACGCTCCTGTATCTTTTCAAAACTCTGCAGTCCAATCCCTACCGTTCGTGCCATATTTCACACCCCTTTCGATCTGTTTTTATCTTACCACAGTTCCCGGGCGCTATCCAGCATCTTTTCACATTGCTCCACCATCAGGCCGGCAGTAATCTGTAAATTTCCGTCATGAATCATGTTTTAAAATAATTGTCTGTATAAAACAGTCTTCTTCCTCCCTGCATCCGTATGTTCCATGGTACGCTTTCATCACGCGGCGGATACTGTCCATCCCAAATCCGTGATGCTCTCTGTCTTTTTTTCCGCTCTTCAGATCCGGATTTTCCAGAAATACGGAACGTCCGATACTGTTTAAAATCTCCAGTTCCGTCTCATCTTTTCGTTCCATCAGCACCAGTTCCAGTCTCCGCTCCCTGTCCGGCGGTATTTCCATACAGGCTTCCATGCCGTTACGGAACAGATTATATAAAAGCACCCCCATATCCATACTGTCGATCTTCCCCGGACTCCCAAGAACAGCATAATGGAATCGTATTCCTTTTTCCCGGCATTCCTGCATGGCGGCGGCCAGCGCCGCGTTCAGTCCATCGTTTCCGGTATCCTGCGGCAGCATGGGATACTGCGTCAGTCCCCCCTGCAGATCGCCGATGTACTTCTCCATATCCGCATACCTCTCTTTCTCCAGCAGACATCGGAGTACATCCATCTTTCCCTTTATGTCATGCTGAAACCGGTTCATCTCTCTGATCATTCGATGCAGGTCTTCCAGACCTTCCTTCTGGCTGTACTCCAGGTCTCTTTGATAAGCCAGCTCCAGATTTACTCTGTAATATTTCCACAATTTCCGGTGGAATAACTCCAGCAGCAGAATCAGCCCGAACATCCCGCCCATGATTCCTGTCGTCAGATAATAACGCATTCTCTGATCGGCAATTTCCAGCTCCAGCCAGAATATTCCATGCACCAGAAAAAATATCAGCAGAAAAGACGCTGCTATCATCCAGTCTTCTGCTTTCCCCTCTGTTTCCCTCTTCCGGAATATACCCGATGCAATTCTTCCCATGGAAAATTTTAATGCCGTCACAGACATGGATGCTGTATATTGATATTCCCACTCCAGCGCTACCATATCCGCCAGATTTTCTTCCGTCATCCCCCCTATTACGCCATACACCGCATAAGAACCGATCAACACAATCACCATCCATAAAATGCCATAGAACAGAATATCCCATTTCTTTCCTTCCAGCGCCGCCAGACCATAGCAGATCACGATCACGCCATAGAGGAATCCCATCACGCTTTCAAACTCCATGATCCTGTTGAACGCCGTCACTGCCAGAAAATAAATTCCACAGCCTGTCAGAAAGCTGACGACACGAAGTTTCCCATGATACTTTTTCTGAAACCCGTGATCCATATAGTCGATGGCAATGACTGCTGACAGCACGTTAAACAGATAATCTCCCATCCTCATACTGCCGTCACTCCTTTCCGTACCGAATCATTGCCTCATGTATACGTTTTGCCCGGTCCCGCCCCATGGCGACCCTGACATTTCCGCAGAGCAGCACATCCTGTGTTTCCACCTGCTCTATATAACGCATATTTACCAGATAGCTTTTATGAACTCTCAAAAAACCGTATGGCTCCAGCTCTTTCTCCACCTCTCTCAAACTTCCATATTTCTTCAGAAACGCTCCCCGAACTGTTCTGAACGTCAAAGTATGTTTTTCGCTTTCCACATAAAGAATATCTTTTATGCGCACTTCCCTAAAACCGGATTCATCCCGTATCCTGTAAGTAACCCGCAGTTCAAGCAGGAGTTTCATATATCTGCACATGGCCCGGTACATGTCATGCTGCAGAAAAGATTTTCGTATAAACCAGAACGGTGCATATTCGTATGAGTCGAATACAAACTGCTCATAATTGGAAATAAAAATCAATCGTGTCCCCGACGCTTTCTGTCTCAGCTTTGACGCCAGTTCAAACCCATCCATTTCAGGCATCTCAATATCCAGAAAAACAAGTGAAAAGCATCCTTCCGCCGCGGAATCGTACAGCTCTCTGCTGTCTGTAAAACAATGGAACTCATACTCCCCGTGATAATCCAGCTTCTCCAGGACTTTCTCTGCCGCATCACAGATCCGTACAACATCTTCCGGCTCATCATCACAGACAGCCATATGCAGTCTTCTTTTTTTCATAATAATCTCTTCCTCTGATCTGATTTTGTGAAAACAGGAAGACTTTTGTCATGCTGCTCTTCGTCTCCATACATTCACTATATATATAACGATTAAAAAGACAAATTCTGACACTTATTTTGAAAAAAATGTAAAAAAACACCTGTACCAGCCAACGCTGCTTTCTGCAGGCATGATACAGGCGTTTTATGAAATAAATTCACTCCGGCTGCCCCGACATCAGGATCGTGATCCGCCCTCCGTAATTGCACATCCGGCTGCAGCGGCGCAGCAGCACCTGCTCTCCGTTTATGGACACTTTGCTGTGCCCCCGGATCCAGGACGCATCCGGCGGGAATTCCGCGATACACTCTCCCACGCACTGTTCCATCAGGCTGTCCGCCGCTTCGACCTCTGTATCCTTGACAAAAATATTTGCGATTGCGTCCAATCCTTTCTCAAACCAGTTCATCTCTTCTCTCTTTGCCGCAACGGCGTCCTGCGCCGCCTGCACCGCATGTTCCGCCGCTTCCCGCGTGCTGGGATTTTCCATGCTGCGGCAGCCGCCGAAATTGATGATATTTTCATTGAGGACGCAGTCTTTTACCGTCATCTGCGGACACTGGCGGGTCTTTACTCCATGCGTGTCACCCAGTACCAGATAACTCTCTCTCAGGCCGCAGGTGCATTCGATACGGGCTGTATGCACCACATAAGTCGTGTCCTTATACGCAGAATCCCGCATCTTCTGTTTCTGTTCTTCCACCTGATCTGCCGCGTCCTGTGCGGCTTTTGCCGCCGCTTCAAAGTTTTCCGCGGCTTTTTCTTCCTGCTCCTTCGCCTCGTCCAGCTCCTGCTTTGCCTGCCGGAACGCTTCCTGCTTCTCTGCCATGTCGCTGCTGCTGTAAGTCGTATTGTACAGATCGCTGCTCGCCTGCCGGTATGCTTCCTCCGCCGCCATCCGCTTCTCACCCGCGGCCTGATACGCATTCAGGGAATCATCATACATCTTATTAGCCGCATATCCGGCTTCTTCCAGCTCCTTAAGTCTCTGTTCTTCCTGCACCTGCTACACCTCCACTTCTTCAAAGCATATTCCTGTCACATTCCTCCGCAGCAGGCTTTCTGCCAGCGCCAGGCTGACCACCGGATCTTTTCTCCTGCTGTCCTTTGGCAGGAAAAGATGATGTCTTCCAATCTTCTCCCTGTCCAGCACCAGCTTCTTCACGGTTCCATTCGGATAATATTCGGTCCGGCTGCTGACCGCCTCCAGCTCTTCCATCAGCGTATGGACATACCGGTACTGAAGCGAATTTTCTTTATGGATCAGCACCACCTCTTTGAAAATCAGGCCGGGCTCATAAGCATCCAGGATCTCCTGCAGCCTTTCGGAAAACATAAGTACCGGACGCTGGAGAAAATCCGGCCGCGCCTCCATGCCGGTTCCTTTCAGGTACACCGGCGTGGAATCATGGAGCCTGTCGCTGTCCGATTTCCGGAACAGCTGTCTGGCGCCGGTGATGTCAAAGTCCCGGTACTGGATCGTGCCGGGCAGCTGAATGTCCTGCGTGATAAAGAAATACCTCATGCTTCTTCCTCCCTTTTCAGCTGTATCGTCTGGAGCTGGTCCGCGTCCAGATGGAGAAAGGGAACCGCTTCCGCCGGAAAGACGGCTCCGGTCAGATCCGCCCCTTCAAAAGACACCTGCTCCAGTCCGCATCCGGTAAAGTCCGCTCCCTGAAGCCCGCAGCCTGAAAAGCTGCAGTCCTTTAAATGGCTCCCGACAAAGCGGCTTCCTTCCAGATTACAGTGATCAAAGGCCAGATCCTGCAGCCTGCAGGATTCAAAGACGGTAAACCGCATATCGATCTCTTTCGCTCGGGTTCCCTGACAGGTCTCCTGATACCAGTAGCCAAATACCATGGTCTCCGGCTTCCGGGACGCTTTTTTCAGGCTTTTTTCCCATGCGCCCGCTTCCTTCTCCACACGCTGCGTCTGGACCAGCATCTCGGTCTGATCCCGGTATTCTCCCCATTTGAGCATCCAGCAGGGCGCCAGGGTGATACCGGAGAAAATTCCCTTTTCCTCCCAGTCCCGCAGGCGCCAGCGCAGGATCCCGCTGACCATGCCGTCCAGAGCCTTCAGTTCCTCAAAGACCAGATTCTGAACGTCATACCTGTTGACTGCCCCGGCAGATCCCCGGGCCGCTTCTGTCAGCTCGTCCCACAGCCGGTACAGCGGATCCAGAAGATCCCCCGCGTCTATATCCGTCTCCGCCGGTTCCTCATCCAGATACCACCGGACGTCCAGCGCATGGGCGAACAGGCGGGACCTGTGAAAGAGCAGGTCAGTCTTCAGCACAGAGAGATACAGATAGCTTACGTATTCCTTTCCCATCTCCCCCATCCGCTCTCCCAGCAGATCCATGGAAGTCTTCACCAGCGCTTCCAGCTGCTTTGCGCGCTCCGTCAGATACGGTCCCAGGGATTCCCGGTACCGCTTCCTTATCTCTTCCGCCGTCTTTTGATATGTTTCCAATGCGTATTCCCGCTCCATACCTCTCTCCTGTATCAGTCGAATTTCACTTCGGTTCCCTGAATGACGACCTTTGCGCCGTCAAATGCGATGCCGCCTCCCTGACTGCTCTGCACCACAAGCCCTTCCTTTGCATGAAGGACGAGCTCTTCGCCCGCCTGTACCACAAGCTCCGTTCCTGCCTCCGCCTGCACCATGTTCTGCGCCTCTATCAGAATCTTCCCGTCATTTTGAATCGTCACCGCCGAGCGCCCTTTCCCGCAGGACAGCTTCATCCGGCCCGGCGCAAGGGCAAGCTCCTGTCCGGACTTCGTCTTCAAGTACCGGCTGTCCGGATCCTGCATCCGGTCCTCTCCGCCTCCTGACGGCGCATCATAGCTGTTTACCGCGCTGAGGGCGATCGCCTCTTTTTCATATTTGGACGGGAAACAGATCCGTACCTGATCACCGATCTCCGGCATGCAGTACCAGCCGCTCCCGTCCGCGGAGGCGGACAACGTGGAATACGGAAACCAGTGAAGCGCCGGATTCCCGGAAGTCCGGTCGATCTCCATGGCTACCTGTACTTTGCTGCCGGACGTCCGCTCCACCTTTCCGGGAAGAGCGGTCCCAATCAGATGCATGGGATAAGACGACGCCCTCGTGAGGCCTCCCGCCTTCTGCAGGCTGTATGTACAGACCAGTTCCTGTCCTTCAAACGCATACCGGCAGGCGCGGACCGTGAGCGCATGCCCTCTGACCCGCACCGACTCGAAGATCCCCAGCACCGATCCTCCTGACACTTCATATCTGGTAAAATCCGCCGCCTGCACCGATCGCCCGTTTGCCCGGAGATGATAACAGGA
Source organism: uncultured Lachnospiraceae bacterium (assembly GCA_910584205.1). Lineage (GTDB taxonomy): Bacteria > Bacillota > Clostridia > Lachnospirales > Lachnospiraceae > Hominiventricola. The sequence goes on along the minus strand of CAJUAA010000062.1, from coordinate 4,652 downwards.
CTGCATGTCCTTCTCCATCCGCTGGATCCGGAAGGCTGACTCCGCCTCCGGCAGAGAAGGTACGCCGGCATACAGGCAGAGCCCCGGCCTGCGGCTGTCGGGCGTGACCTCCGCGCCGATCAGGGACATGGCCCGTTTCAGAAATTCCCAGTCTGTCTCTTCGTACTGGACCAGCAGGCTTCCGATGGCCTGTTCGGGCGCTGCATAGTACAGAACGCTTCCCGGATAATCCCCCAGCACCTTTTCCGCCAGCGCATGAAAGCTCATGCCGGCATCCTGAAAGGAGCGGGACCGTCTGGTCCGGTCCATCAGCCAGCTGACGCTCTTTCCTTCGATCTGCACCAGCTTTACCTGTGCCTGCACCGTTATGCGGACATCTGTCACAACGCCGGAAAACAGGCACTCTTCTCTGTCTCCTTCCTGCAGCATCACCTGTACCGGCGGATATACCGGAAACTCATACAGGAACTCTTCTTCCCTGTCCGCACAGGCCAGCAGGGTCAGGCGGCTGTGCTCCCCGATCCTGGATTCCACCTGACAGTCAAGGATGCCTTCCAGATCCATTCCGATCACTTTCAGATTATGTAAGCTGTATGACATAAAGCACCTCCTCGTCTGCGGGTCAGTTATTTTCAATATTGGCCGCCTGCACTTCCACCGTATCATCGGTCATGGAGATCCGGCAGCCTGCGTCGCTCTCCATCCGGATACCGGTGCCGGCCGACACCTTCATGGTTCCTTCCGTCTTGAGATAAACCGCCGCGGCCGCGCCGATCACAAGGTCCGATTCCGTGATGATCTCCGCCTTCCCGTCGTTGGTCAGCGTCACCCTGCCCAGGTCCCCTCCCACAGACAGCTGGAGTCCGTTCTCTATGAATTTCACCTTCTTGCCGTCCGGCATGGTGATGTCTTTCAGATCCGGATTTCCCATGGGACTGTCCTTAGACGGGGCCGGTTCTCCCTGTACGCTGGCGACGGCATACCCTTCCCTCTCATCACCGACCGGGAAGAAGATGCGGACCGGATCCCCGGCCTTCGGCATACAGTACCATCCGCTGCCGTCCGGCGACGACGCCACCGTGGAGAACGGGAAGAAATACTGCTTCCTGCAGTCCTGCACGGCATCCGTCTCCAGCTTTACCTGCAGCCGGTCTCTTCTGACAGCGGAAACGGACCCGTTGATCGACACCCCATTAAGAAGCGGGTTATAAAAACGCATGGCTTCCAGTCCTTCCCGGAAATACAGCGTATACCGGCTTAACAGTTCCCCGCCCTTCAGACTTCGGAAGATCCTTCCGATATGGACTTCCTTTCCGTGAAAACGGATCCCGGCGCCCAGAGGCAGGATGTCCCGGGCTTCCACTTCATAAACCATCTGGCTTTTCAGCCCCTTCTCCGGATCTGCCGGCGCCGTATCACGGATCATGGTAAATGGAAGCTCATCCCACACCGCTTCTTCCGGCCGGTCCAGAAGTCCGGCCTGCAGCCGGAGGCCCTGTCCTGTACTGTCCGCATACACATGAGCGCCGACGAAGGCAAGCTGTCTCTTCAGAAATTCCCAGTCTGTCTCCTGATACTGGACTGCGATCCTCTCCAGCGGTTCATCCGGCACGGCAAACAGCACCTGACTGTCCGGATATCCTTCTGTCAGCCTTCGGATCAGTTCATGAAACGGCATATCCGTATCCTGAAAGGAGCGGTTCCGAAGATCCAGATCCATCCAGCAGCTCTCTGTCACCGCCTCCGCGCGGACCAGACAGGTCCCGCCCGCCGCCGACGCCTCCATCCGTGTCAGGATCCCGCAGAAGACCGGCTGAAGGAAGCCGTCCCTGACCGCGTACAGTCCGATGCTCTCTCCGCTCTCATAGATCAGCTGGTCCTTCATCTGCTCTTCTGCCACGGCAGTCGCCAGAAGCCGCCCGTGCTGATCCGGCTCTTCCCGGATCTCAAGTCCGGTCACGGTCATGGACAGGTCCCGCAATACCAGTATGAGTTCTCCACAGGTCATGTCATCCCTCTCCTTCCTCCTGATTCATCTCTGCCGTCACATGGATCAGCGCTTCCAGAAGAAGCCCCATCCCGTCCTTCTCTTCTTTCATGCAGATCAGAGAACCGGCAAAGACCTGGTCCCCCTTCGGATACCGGAAGGTCAGGTTATACGTCTGCCCTTCCGAGGTCGGCATCCCATAACAGAAATATTCCGCAGGCCCGGCTGTTCCCGTATGGTCCAGCTCTGCATGCAGCTTCAGCTTCCGGAAGGTGTCCATACTCAGCTTCACCCATTCCTTCATCGGCTGCCCTTTCTTTCTCCCTGCAGCGTGACTCACGGACATGCTGGCCTTTCTTCTGCTGCTGACCAGAAGCAGGCTGTCCGGTTCGTTCTCCACCACGTCATAGAAATCCCGGATAAACGGGATCTGAAAGCTTCCCTTCAGAATCTCCATCGGCTCGAACTCCAGCTTCAGGGTATACAGATACTGCTTCCCGCTCCGGATTCCCTGGATCAGCTCTTCCAGTGTATAGGTGATGCGTTTCTTCGGATCATACGGATCCTGTTCTCTCTGTCCTGCTTCCTTTTCTTCCTTCTCCCACTGCTCCCGCTGGAGGAGTGCGATGGTGCGGTCCAGTTCCATGGGGGTACCTCCGTTCATAATTAAAATATATCTTATGGTCTTTTCCTGGGGAAATCTTTTCTGGACAAATTTATATCTATGCAACGTCCTGCATCCCCTGTTGTCATAGTAATATAGCCGTTTTTCTCAAGCGCCTTTTTATGTACCGCATTCGGTCGTTTTGGTTTTGCGCATATTATGGCATATCCATTTTGCTTTCCGGTTGCAGACGAAAGCAGGCCCGTATCCATTTCTGCTCCATGATGAGGCACTATCAAATAATCATAGGGTGTATTTCCTGCAAACATAATACCGGTTGGTATAGACTCATATGGAACATCTCCCAGCATCAAACTACGAATATATTCCCATTTTTCATTCACAAGACTTAATATAAGCCCTTCTTTGTTATGGCCTGTAATTTTTTTATCTTTTCCTTTCTTTTTTTCTCCCATAAAAAGCTCCAGACTTGATACCATCCCCTGAACGCCCGCTATCCTTCTTCCGGAGGATCTGTTTACCAGGATCAGATTCTTCAGTACCTGCAGATACTTTGCAACTCTCTTTGCAGAGATAGTACTTTTTCCATCAAGATTCGGAGCAAACCATTTACATCGAAAAATATCCATACCTGCATATGCACATCCATAAAAATGATCGGAGTCCCAGTGAGACAGGATCACACAATGCGGCTTTAAATGACGGATTGCCTGCGCAATTGGTCTGTAAATTTTATTCTTAACATTTTGAGCCGGTATCGTACAGTAATATCCAATATCATAAAGGACTCTCAGCCCTCCAAAACTGTTACGCCCTTTTAAGTATATACAGTTTCCGTTTCCGACATTATATATTTTTATCTCCTTGAATTCCGGTTTCTCCAATACCTCATCCAGTTCCTTATTGACATCCATATCATCGGCGCAGGGATTCGGTCCCAGATCATATACGTCATTAATGGCTTTTAATGTTGCAGGAGACAGTCTCTTATCCGTAATACATATTTTATGATCTTTATATACTGCCGGACTTGCAATTCTCTCAATATAACCCGGAAATATCCTCCCTTCTTCCCGACCTGAATAGTTGAATGTTCCGACAAACCACTGATTCACATTTTCGGGATTGATTAAAAACTCAATATACTTTCTGTCAGTCTCGGAAATATCAATCAGGAAGTTGAAAAAGTAAGGTCTGTACATGTTGGAAGCATATCTGTTTTCTCTTATAATGTTCTCTGCATTCTCTTCCAGAATCAGATTCAGCATCATTCGGTCATAATCCAGCATGGTCTTTGTTATCATACTGACTCTGTAATACTTTTTCTCACCATCTCTATTTTCAAAATAATTTTCTGTATTTTCCGGAGTAATTACATCCTCCTGTTCGTCAATTCTGATCCACAGCTCTTTTTCTTTTTCCGCAAGATCAAACATATACTGGCATATCCTATGATGTAATGCCTGATAATATCCGTTTTTAGCCAAATAAAGTAAGTTTGTAAATTTATAACTGCTAATTGTACGAATACTTGTTGTATTCATAAACTTATTTAAATTAACATTTAAATTTTTTTGATTGTTTATTCTGCTGTTATCCATAAGTATTCCTGCCTTTTTCCATCAAAAAAACATATCACTTTTCCTGCCCTGCATAAATTCAGACAAGTGGTTTATCTGAATGATATTAATACGTTCTCTGTCCTCTCCGGACTGCCTCGATCCCTGCTCCCAGGTGACAACTGGCTGTTTCCTTATCCCCTCCTTCTTCATACAGAAGTTCTCCGTTCTGATACACGAACCGGAGCAGCTTCCCGTTTTCTCTCATCTCATGGCGCAGGCCTTCCGCATCGTAGCGGTTTTCCTGTATCTGGCCGTCTGCGCGTTCCACCCGGATCTGCTGGTTTTTACTGTTGTAGAAATACCGGCTGATCCCGGATTCGGTTTCCTCCTTCAGTATACTTCCCTGTTTACTGTAGGTAAAGCTATTTCTTCTTCGGCCCCCGTCTGGCAGGAATTCTTCCGTATGGATGAGCTGGTT
>CAJUAA010000061.1 GCA_910584205.1 uncultured Lachnospiraceae bacterium | reverse complement strand
GTGCGTTCTGTCCCATTGATAATGAGAACTTTCTTGATCATTCTTCAACCTCCTTTTATTTAAAACTGTCAGGCATTGTACATTTCCGGCTTCCCTGCACGTTTCCATGCGTGAACGGATCCCTCTTTTCAAACCCTGCTCTTTATGCTAAAATGTGAAAAACAAATTTCACAGCGTATCCGCCAGGACAGGCTCTGTCCGGACCGATACCAGATTCAGGAGGAATACAAAATGGAACTTCATGAGATCCATGCGCACATGGTAACACTGGAAGTGACGGATGAGGCAACAGGAGAGACGTTTCACCGGGAACTTCCCATCGATTTTTACGAAACCGCCAATTTTCTCCGTCTGAAAGGAGAAGATCTGAACGGAAAACCCAGCGAACTCGTATTCGTCTCCGACACCGGCATGCGGCGTCTGAAAGACCTGACCGGGCACGGCACCGATACGGACCCCTGCGGCACTCATGGTCAAAATGCACAATAATCCTGCTTTATACTTAGCAATGTAATACCTTTTTACTAATAAGTCAACAGAATTCTTTTGTATTTATTATACTATTTTTAGAATAATAAACAAAAATCAGCTTATTGTTTCATACATATTGACTGTTTATGAGTTCTGTCACTCTTTTTCTTCACAGACAGACAAAAACCGCCCTCACAGCGAGGACGGTTTTTCTGTCGGTTATGTTCTCCCGCAGTTCGACGCGCGGCCGGTCAGGATCTCCAGCCCGTGCGCAAGGGCCGGAAGGATGTACTCCAGACTTTCCCGGACTGCCTTCGGACTGCCCGGAAGATTGACGATCAGTGTGGATTTCCGGATTCCGGCGGCGGCCCGGCTTAACATGGCCCGGTTGGTAATGGTCATGCTGTACGCCCGCATGGCCTCCGGAATTCCCGGTACCATCCGCTCCGCCGCGTCCATGGTCGCTTCCGGCATACAGTCTCTCGGAGAGAAGCCGGTCCCTCCCGTGGTCAGGATGAGCTCCGCCAGCCCTTCATCCGCAATCCGCGCCATCTCCTCCGCCAAAAGCTTCCGCTCGTCCGGAAGCAGGATGCTGTGCACCACCTCATAGCCGCCCTCCTCCAGGATCTCCCGGATCAGCGGACCGCTTCGGTCCTCCCGCTCTCCCGCGTACCCGGAATCGCTGGATGTAATAATCGCCGCTCTCATGGCGCACTTCTCCGGTATGTTCTGTTTTCCGCCGTCACTGCCGGCTGCTCTGATGTCCCCCATTCAATCACCTTCCATTTCGATCTGTTTGTGCAGTTCTTTTCCGCCCATCCCGTCACCGTCTGTTCCCCGGACAGGCCGGACAGGCTTTTCGCCTGTCATCCTCATTATAAGCAATCCGTCAAACCGTGTAAAGCATCCGTTTCAGCGCAGCAGCATCACGTCTCCAGGGTCCACATGGACCAGAACCTCTTCCTGACGTTCCTCCTTCCTGCAAAACGCCTCCCATGCTTCTTTCGAAAGCTCCAGGCGCAGCCAGCTCTCATGTTCGTCCCCGGCGGACACTTCCGGGGCGTCCGCCGGACTGACCATCACTACCATGGAAAACACATCCTCGATGATTCTCCGGATGCTGCAGCGAAAGACGTTTTCCAGTCCTTCCGCTTCCCCGGACGGCACCAGGCGGAGGTAATGGCTGCGGATCCCCATATGGCGGAACCCCTCCGGCGCCTCCCCCTTATAAGCCAGCGTCACGCCCCAGTCCCGGGCAAAGGCCGTATGGCCTCCCGCCGGACAGGCCCGGGAATAGTTCTTGCAGCCGGACAGAAGCGCCGCCGCCTTGGACACCGGCGAATCGAACAGCTGCTTCACCGGTATGACGGGGCCGGACGTCCCCCGGTCCATCACGCAGACCTGCCGGCAGATCCGGTAGATCTCGTCCCGGCTGTGGGACACAAAGAGCGTGCTGCATCCATATTCCTGAAGCACCTCCGACAGCTCCAGCTCCAGGTTCCATCTCAGATAGCCGTCCAGCGCGGAAAAGGGCTCGTCCAGCATAAGCATACGGGGTTTTGACAGAAGGATCCGCGCCAGCGCCGTCCGCTGCTGCTGCCCGCCGGAGAGCTGGAAGGGCCGGTGCCCCTCCAGTCCGTCCAGCGAGAAGCGCCGGATCATCTCCCGCACCAGACGATCCGCCTTCTCTTTGTCCTTTTCCCGGGCTTTCACGCCGGTCAGCAGGTTCTGACGGACCGTCATATTGGGAAACAGGGCGTAATTCTGGAACAGCAGCCCCACCTGCCGTTTCTGCGGTTTCAGATCGATCTTCTTCTCCGAGTCAAAGAACACGGTCCCGTCCAGCTCGATCCTTCCCTCATCCGGCCTTACGATCCCCGCAATGCAGCGGAGCGTCATGCTCTTCCCGCAGCCTGAGGCGCCCAGGATCCCGGTCACCCCCTGATCCGCCTGAAAGGACGCCCGCAGTTCAAAATCGCCCAGTTTTTTCCTGATATCCACCAAAAGCGGCATCCAGATCCCTCCTCATGCTTTTTCCTTCACCAAACGGCCCGGGTACGTCCCCGCGCCGCTTCGTTCCCTGCGTTCCAGCAGATTGACTACCAGAAGCACCACAGCCGAGATCGCCACATTGACCATGACCCACCGGAACGCCAGTGCATCGTTATCCGTCCTCCAGAGCTGGTAGACGGTGGTGGAGATGGTCGCCGTCCTGCCGGGTGTATATCCGGCGATCATGCTGGTGGCGCCGTATTCTCCCAGCGCCCTCGCGAACGCCAGCACCGTTCCCGCCAGAATCCCCTGCCGGCACGCGGGCATCCGGATCCGCCAGAAAATATAGGCCCCGCCAAGCCCCAGCGTCCGCCCTGCGTCCGCCAGATTTTCGTCAAAGCTCTCGAACGCCCCTCTGGCCGTCCGGTACATGAGCGGAAACGCCACCACCGCCGCCGCAAAGATCCCCGAATACCAGGTCATCACCAGCCTCGTGCCAAACGTCTCCAGAAACCACGCGCCAAAGGGCCGTCTGGGACCCAGAAGCACCAGCAGGAAATAGCCCACCACCGTGGGCGGCAGAACCAGCGGAAGCGTCAGCACCACATCCAGAAACCCCTTCACTGCCGGATGCAGCCGGGCGATGTAATAGGCGGCGCCGATGCCTGCAAAAAATACGATCACACTGGAGATCAGCGCGATCCTCAGCGAATTATATAACGGATACCAGTCCATCGTTTCCCCCATATCCGGATAAGGCCCGCCCGAAGGGCCCCCTATCCTCACTGTGCTTTGGAAAATCCCACCTCTTCGAACACCTGCATGCACGCGTCCGTCTTCAGATAGTCCAGAAACGCCTGCGCCTCCTCCGGAGCTTTGGAGCCTTTCAGCACCGCCGCCGGATAGATTACCTGCCTGCACAGGTCCGTCCCTGCCTCATCCACCACCGTAAGTCCCGCCGAAAACGCGTCCGTGGCGTAGATGATTCCCGCGTCTGCCGACGCCTCCGACACCTGGGTGGTCACTTCCTTTACGTTGGAGCCATAGGTAATCTTCCCGTCCGCTTCCAGCCGGTCCAGAAAGCCCAGCGCCGTCAGAATCTCCGTGGAATACTGTCCCACCGGCACGTCCTCATTGCCCAGCGCCAGCAGGCTCAGCCGTTCCGTGCCCAAATCTTCAAAGCTCTCGATACCCGTCGGATTCCCGTCCGGAACCGCCAGCACCACTTTATTTTCCAGCAGGTCGACCCGGCTGCCTTCCAGCACATAGTCCAGCCCCTCTTCATTGACCGCGGGATCAGCCGCAAGGTCCAGCTGGTTCATCTGCTTCTGCGCCGCAGAGATGAACAGGTCGCACTCCGCTCCCTCCTGGATCTGGGTCTTCAGTGTCCCGGAGGAATCAAAGTTGAACACCAGCTCCACCTCCGGCGCCTCCTCTGCGTACATAAGCCCGATTTCCTCCAGCGTCTCCGTCATGGAAGCCGCCGCGAATATGTTCAACGTAACTGCTTTTTCTGCAGGCGCGGACTCCTCTTCCGGCGCCTGCGTCTCCCCGGTTCCTTCCGGTTCCCCGCTCTCTTCCGGCGCCCCGATCTGCGCCTCCGGCTCCTTCGGGCCGCATCCGGCCAGCACGGACATGGACAGCGCACACGCCGTCAATACCGCAATCCAGTTCCTTTTCATCTCTCGCGTCCCCTTTCGTCTGTGTTTTCGTTATTTTTTTATTTTAATAACGATAAGCAAATTATACTCCCTGTGAAATTTTTCTGTCAAGCATTTTTCACAAAAATTTCACAGGGAACAATAAAAAGTTGTACATCATTACGGTTCGCGGGAACCCGTTCACTGAAAATCCTGAAAATACGTGTCAAAAAAACGCCGGCTGATGCGCCGCATATCCTCTTCCATGGCATGATAGCGCTCCATGAAGATCCTTCCCTCCCCGGTGATGGTGGAGCTTCCGCCGTTTCTCCCGCCGTTGCAGCGGTTCAGGAACAGAAAGCCCATCTCCTTCTCCAGCCGGTTCACCATCTTCCAGCCCTTGGTGTAGGAGATATCCATCTTGAGCGCCGCCGCCTGGATCGATCCGGTCTCGTCAATCAGCCGCAGCAGCCGGTACACCTCCGGATCGAAGAAATCTTCTTCCTTCGACAGGGTCAGCCGGTTCCGGCACCGGAGCTCATTGGCGTCCCTCTGCTTCTGCATATACGCTTCCGCCTGCCGGATTCCGTCCTCCGTCCGGACGGAAAGCACACAGCCCGGGTCCTCCACCGGACACCGTTCCGGCTCCTGCGCTCCAAAGGCGTACAGCCGGGGATAGCCCTCCCGACCCTGGCAGACCGGAACCGCCCCCGCCGGACACCGAAGAAGCGTCTCCAGCGTTTCCTTCGCAAAAGCCGGATACTCCACCGGAATCACCACCGCGCGCTCCATATGCTTCCCGGCCTCCCGAAGCCCCAGCTCCACAGAGGCCGAAAGATCGTGTTCCTCATACCGGTCGTCCTCCACGAACATCACCTTGTTGTGGCTCAGATGGTTTTTCAGAAGCTCCTTCTGATACCCCAGCAAAACGAGAACCGGGGAGACCGCCGCCCTTCGAAGAGCGGCAATCTCCCGTTTGATAACCGTTGTCCCGTCCAGCGGATGCATGGGCAGAAACACCGGAATCTCCTCATTGTCCCTGTTTTCCTCTCTGAAATCAGAAGAAGCGATAATCAAAGCGCCCGTTTTCTTCATGAGTTCCTGTTCTATACTCCTTTACCAAATCCGCAGCTCGGATAATGACACGTCCTGCAGCCAAGGCAGAAGCCGCCGTTCCCCATATGCGCCAGCTCTTTTCTGGTTACCGGAATTCCCGCTGCGATGCGGGGCAGCACCAGGTCGAACACCGTCGCTTTGGCATACATCACGCATCCCGGCAGCCCCATGACCGGCGTTCCGTCGTCAAAATATCCCAGAAGGAACATGGCGCCCGGCAGCACCGGCGCACCGTAGGAGACGATATTGGCGCCCGTATGCTTGATGGCGCCCGGCGTCCTGTCATCCGGGTCCACGCTCATGCCGCCGGTACAGAGAATCAGGTCCGCCCCCTTTTCCTTCAGCTCCAGAATCGTATTCGTGATCGCCTCCTGGTCATCGTCGCAGACCGTCTGTTCCATGACCCTGATCCCATACCCTGCCAGCTTGTCTATGACAACCGGAGTAAAGGTATCCTTAATCCTGCCATGGTATACCTCGCTGCCGGTGGTCACGATGCCCGCCTTCATCTTCTGAAACGGCGTCAGTGACACCAGCGGCTCGCTGCCGGCCGTCTCTTTCACCCGCTCCATCTTCTCCTTCTCGATCACCAGGGGAATGACCCTCGTCCCCAGCAGACGGTCGCCCTTCTTCACCGCCGTATTCGAATGCCGGGTGGCAATCATCACCTCCTCGATCTCGTTGACCGCGTTCAGCCGGTCCACATCCACCTGAAACACCCCGTCACAGTCTGCAACCAGTTCAATCTTTCCCTCTTTCACCGGAGTGGGATGCATGTGCTCGTTTTTACAGACCTCATACAGGATCTGCGCCGCCTCGTCTTCGTGCAGCATGTTTTCATTTTTCTCCCATACGTACACATGTTCTTTCCCCACAGACAACAGCATCGGAATATCCTCCTCCGCTATCACATGCCCTTTCCGGAACACCGCGTCCTTCACCACATCTTTTACGATCCTCGTGATGTCGTGACACAGCACATGACCTGCTGCATCGACTGTGTTAATACATTTCATACCGTTCCTCCTTCTTATTTCCCATCATTTGAGACGGAAAATACGTTTTTGACAAACACCCTTTTTTTGTTAAACTTAAACAAAATTTTAACAATCTTATACTGTTAATCATACAAATCAACCAGTGTTCTGTCAACAGTTTCTTTCTCCTCCATCATGTGTAGCATTTTACCCTCGATGGATTTCGGAAAAACGATAAGAAACAATCCTTTCTGCAGCCGCGGCTCCCGCTTCCTCCGCCTGCAGCGTCACGCTGTCCACAATTTTATGGACGCTACGGCAGTTTCCGCACAGGGTAACCCAGTCCGGAAGCGTCCCATCCCGCAGGAGCCCCTTCAGAATCCTCCGCTCCGGAATCAGTCCCACCGCACAGATCAGGGTGTCGCAGGCCATCCGCGTCTCCTCCCCGGTCCGGATATTCCGGACCGTCACGCCTTCCAGCCTCCCCTCCCCATGCACGGATACAATCGTCGAAGAAAGCAGCACCGGTATCCGATTCTGTTCCAGACAGTCTCTGCGGTTTTTCAAAAGTCCGCCGCAGACGGAATTCTGTTCCACGACGGCCAGTACCTTTTTCCCCTCCAGAACCATCCGGCGGGCAAGAATCTGCCCCATATCCCCGCTGCCCAGGATCACGGCCCGCTCCCCGATCTCTGCATGGCAGCAGTTGATCAGATACTGGGCCTCCCCGGCCGTATAGATGCCGGACGGCCTTGTCCCGGCAGCCGTCAGGGACTGAAAGGAACGTTCGTAACACCCGCTGGCCAGGATCAGATGGTCAAAAGAAAGCCGGCGCCGGCCGATCCCGGGACCAACTGCCAGAAGCGTCCGATCCGGAAACACTTCCAAAGCGGCCGTATCCGGCAGAAAACGGATACCGGACCCGGCAAAGGGCCCGGTAAACCGGTTCATGTATTCGATTCCCGTCAGATCTTCGGAAAAACGGATGAGCCCGAACCCGCGGTGCACACATTGTCTCAGCACGCCGCCCGGCGCAGATTCCCGTTCCAGCAGGGTAATGTACCGCCCTGCATCCTCTCCCGGCAAAAGCTCGGAAAACCTCTTTTTTGCAGACAATGCCGCGGCCATTCCCGCCGCTCCGCCGCCGACGATCAGCAGAGGGCTGCCGCACCTTTCATTCTCCTCTGTCTCTCTGAAAAAGGTAATATGAATCCCTCCCGTCTTTCCTGATCCGTCCGTCCGGCACGGACAGCTGCTGTGCCAGCAGGCAGGCGATCCGCGGCGAACAGTGGCTGCCCTGACACAGCCCCATACCGCTCCCGGTGCGCCGCTTCACCCCGTCTATGGTGACGGCTCCTCTTTGGATGGCTTCCAAAATCTCTCCCTCCGTGATCTGCTCGCAGCGGCATACGATCCGCTGATACTCCGGTTTTTCCAGATACTCCCTGTACCTGCGGCGGGGCGGAATCTCCCGGAAGCCGGTATCCTCCCGTTCCAGTGCGTCCAGGATCCTGCCGCTGATCTGTTTCCCCAGTTCATCGGCGCAGGTAAGCCCCGGGGTCTTGATCCCGATCAGGCTGATCAGGCCGTCTCCCGTCTCCGTGATCAAAGGCTCCAGACCGCACAGGCGGGCCCCTGGACTGTCCGGACGATATGGATTCGGACGAAGCCCCGCAAAACTGCGGACCCTGATACTGTTCGCCAAACACGGACATATGCTCTGACACTCCTCGATCAGCTTTTGACTGCCGCCTGCGGAAGTAACCGGAGGCGAATCCGCGCTGCAGGGCCGGTTGACCGTGCCCGCCAGCAGCTTCCCGTTTACCGTGGGAACCAGCGTAATCCCCTTTCCCCGGTCCTCCGTCTCACAGAAGATGATATGCCCGGGCGCGTTGCTGCCCTCCGGTTCAAGCAGCACGTATTCTGCCAGCTCCGGACGGATGCGGATCGCAGGCTCCGCGTACAGCCCCTGCACCTGATCCGCCGCGATCCCGGCACAATTGACGACCGTACGGCTGCGCACCACCCGTTCCTGATTGATTTCGAGGCAAAAGCAGCCGTCCTCTTTCCATATGGCGGTTACCCCGGCGTCGAATTTTGTATGAAGTCCCAGTTCCCCCGCCGCCTCCCAGGCGGCGATTCCCAGTTCCCACGGATGGACCGTGGCTGTGGAAGGGGCATAAAGGCCCAGCGTCACCCGCGGAGTCAGGCCCGGCTCCATCTCCAGCACCTCCCGCCCGGACAAAAGCCGAAGGCCCGGCACTTTGTTTTCCATCCCCTGACGGTATTTTTTTCTCACGGTCCCATCGCCGTTCTGCCCGCAGCTGATCAGAAGCGAGCCGCAGCGCCGGAAAGAAACGTCCAGCTTCCTGCAGAGTTCTCCAAATTCCCGGTTCGCCTTCAGCGTCAGATTCGTCTTCATGGAACCGGGCCGGTTGTCATAGCCCGGATAGATGACGGCCGTGTTGGCCCTGGAAATGCCGGTGCACACGTCCTCCCGCTTTTCCAGAAGCAGGGTTTTTACCGAACGGCGGGTAAGGTTCAGGGCACAGAAGCAGCCCAGAAGCCCGCCGCCGATGACTACCGTATCCCACACCGCCGTCCGATCCTCTTCCACCATCATAAAAAACTCCCTTTTAAAAACGGCATCTGACCTCTCCCGGAGACTGCAGCGTATAGCCGCCCAGCTCTTCAAGCTTCCCGGCAAATTCCCTGCTTCTCAGAATCTCAAGCATTTCCTGTACGAACGGCGTATCCCATGCGCTGTCCGGAATCAGAAGGTCATACTGCTCCGTACATACCGGAATAAACGCAAGGCCGTACATCCTGGCGGCAGAATAGATTCCCATCCCCGCATCCGCAGAGCCGGACGCGATCTGAGCCGCAACCGAGGTATGCGTAAATTCTTCCCGTTCATAGCCATAGATCGAAGCGGTATCCAGACCGTGCTTTTTACATAGATAATCCATGAGAATCCTTGTCCCCGATCCCTTTTGCCGGTTTACATAACGTATGTCGGAGGATGCAAGGGATTCGATCCCCGTGATCTGTTTTGGATTGCCTGCCTCCGCCATGATCCCCTGAGTCCTTCCGACACACTCCACAAGGCGAACGCCCCCGCCCGGAAAATATCTGCGGACATAAGACTCGTTGTAGGTTCCGTCGTTCTCATCCAGAAGATGGATGCCCGCCACATGTGTCTCTCTGCGGCGGACAGCCATGATACCGCCCATGGAACCGGTATGGGTGGAAGCCATATAATACGCCGCATTCCCGCGGTGAAGCAGATCCGCCAGCTCGTCCAGAAGCGGGTCATGGCTTCCGATGGCCACCAGCGTATGCTCCAGCTCTTCTTTCGGCCGCAGAAGGCGGATCTCCACCTCGCTTCCGGCTTCGTGCCCCTCAAGCCCCTGAGGAATCACAAGAATCCCGTCCGCCTTCATAAACGAAGAGACCACGCCGCTGCCCCGGTTCAGAGGCGTGGCGATCAGGCGCCCGTCCACATGTCCCATACGGACCCGGACAAATTCCTCATATTTCAGCCCGGAGACCACCGGCCGGGACAGCTGCGCACGGACCGTCTCCTCCTGGCGGACCGGACGGCGGGTCATGGCTTCGATGATCGGCTTTAAAAGCTGTTCGATCACGATGATCCCCGACACCGGATAGCCCGGGACGCCCAGGACAGGTTTAGGGCCCTGGTAACCCAGGATCGCCGGTTTTCCGGGTTTCATGGCAACCCCGTGGTAGAGTACGCCCCCCAGTTCCCGGATCACCTGCGCGGAATAATCCTCCCGTCCCGCCGAGGAACCGGCGTTCAAAATCACTATGTCGCACTTCGACAGCGCTTCAGACACCGCCGCTTTGATCTCGTCAAACCGGTCCGGCACAATGGGGAAAGTCAGCGGTTCGGCGCCCCATTCCCGGAGCATGGCCGAGAAAATGGAGGAGTTAAATTCTATGATATCGCCGGGAGCCGGGTCCGCGGTGGGCAAAATGATCTCGTCGCCTGTGGGGATGATGCCGACCACCGGTTTTTTCAGCACATCCAGTTCCAGCACGCCTCCCGCCAGCAGCGCGCCGATGGCGGAAGGCGAGACCACCGTATAAGCAGGCAGGATCATCTCGCCGGCGCAGATATCCTCCCCGATCTGGCGGATATGCTGCCAGGGCGCCGCCGCATCGTGGAGACGGACCGAACCGTCCTCTTCTTTCACCAGATCCTCAACCATAATGACCGCGTCGCAGTGCTCCGGAACCGGATCTCCGGTATCCACCACCGTATACCGCTCCGGCGGCAGCGTCACCGGGGTGGTCTGGGTCGCGCCAAACGTGTCCCCCGCCTGCACTGCGATCCCGTCCATGGCGCTTGCATGGTAATGGGGCGCGCAGATGTGCGCGTAGACCGCACAGGCCGTCACTCTCCCGCAGGCATCCTGTACGCGGATCCTCTCAGGAACGCCTCTCATTCCGTTTTTGACTAAAAGTTCCAGATATTCTTTTTTCGCCTGTTCCAGCGGTACATTGGTCAAATATTGAAATGCCATCACAATTTCCATCCTTTTCCATCAATTATTTTTAAGCCGCCCGTCATGCATCCGTCCATCGCTCTCCAGCCGCCTGTCTTTCACCCGCCGGCCACTTTTCGCCGCTCACCCGTCGACCGAATACAGGGTGACGGCGACCTCTGCTCCCGCGGGCAGCCCCTCGCAGTCCCTGGGAATACAAAAGTAGCCGTCCGAGCCGGCCAGCGTTGTAATCAGGCCGGACTTTCCGCGGATGGGCCGGGCCGTGAGCCGGCCGTCTTCCCGCTCCAGAAACACTCCATTGTACTGGGCGCGTCCATGATTTGCCTCCACCGACTCCGAAAGCCGCGCCATGACCGGAATATCCCGCAGCACATATCCGCCAAGCTGCGCCAGAAGCCTCCTCACAAAGATGTGCGTGATAAAAAACGCCGCCACCGGATGCCCCGGAAGCCCGATCACCGGACAGCTTCCGATCTTTCCAAAAAGCGTCGGTTTTCCCGGCTTCATGGCAATCCCGTGGAACAGGATCTCTCCCCTGGCTTCGATCACGCGGCAGGCCGCGTCCTTGACCCCCACGCTGCTGCCGCCGGACATCAGCACCAGATCGCATGCGCCGACCGCTTCCTCCATCTTCCGTCCAAGCAGCTCCTCCTGATCCGGAACGATCCCGTAGACGGCCGGCGAAGCCCCCAGCCGTACCATGAGCGCCGAAAGCAGGCTGCTGTTCACATCCCGGATCTGTCCCGGTCCCGGCGTCTGTTCCGGCGAAACCAGCTCGTCCCCCGTGGACAGAATACCCACCTTCAGCCTGCGCACCACCGGGACCTCCACCACGCCCATGGCAGCCAGCGCTCCGATATCCTGAGGCGTCAGCCTCCGCCCCGCCGGAAGGACCGGCTTACCCGGATAGACGTCGTCCCCTTTCAGAATCACATTATGCCCCGGAGCCGCCGGTTTCAGGATACCGGTCGTACCGTCCCTGTAATCCTCGGTATACTCGATCATCTGAACCGCATCCGCACCCTCCGGCAGTTCCCCGCCGGTGGGAATCGGCGCGCAGCACCCTTCCTCCAGCGCAAAGCCGGCCGCCTGTCCCATCAGGATCTCCTGCGTGTTCTTCAGGATCGCCGGAATGCTGTCGCTGCAGCCGAAGGTATCCTTTGCACGTACGGCAAAGCCGTCCACGGTGGACCGATCGAAAGCCGGAACGTATTCGGAGGCACAGATGTCCTCCGCCAGCACCCGTCCGGCGGCTTCCGTATAGGGAACCGTCTCTGTCCTGTCCGGCACCTGTTCAAACTGCGTCTTTATAATCTCATATACTTCCTCAGGTGTTTTTACCTTCAGCATCTCATACCTCCCCCACGATCTTTCCCAGATCCGTGTAATCATTATCCGCAATGGAAAAAATATCGTTCTGATATTCCCGGGATCTCAGGATCTGGAGCATGGCCTGGATCTCCGGCGAATAATACATGTCTTTTTTGATGACCAGATCATAGCGTTCTCTCTGGACCGGGATAAACTCCAGCTCCGGAAACTGCTTGATGATCCGCCCGGTGCCGATCCCCACATCGGCCTGTCCTTCCACAATGGCCGCCGCCACCGTCAGATGCGACGACATTTCGTTCCCGTATCCTTTGACCGAACCGGAAGGGACGCCCATCCGGAACAGATGTTCGTCCAGCAGAATCCTGGAGCCGGTCCCGTTCCGCCGGTTTAAAATGACCACATCCGGACGCGTCAGATCCTCCCAGGAGGTAATCCCCTTCGGATTGCCCTTTTTCACATAAAAGCCCTGCATCCTCCAGGTCAGGTTGACGGCCACCGCATGGACCCCGGGCATCAGGCGGCGGATATAGGGCAGGTTATAGCTGTCCGTATCCGAATCCCACAGATGGCAGGTAGCCGCCTGCACGTTCCCCTGATACAGCGACAGAAGGCTTTCAAAGCTCCCCACATACGCCCGCAGCGCCTGTATCCCATATTGATGAAGATAGTTGGACAGAATATCCAGAATCACATCCTGGCCGGAGATAATCAGCGGCTGCTTCTGGACGGAATCCCCATACAGAAGACTGCTCTGGACGGTTACTTTCTGTACCGGAGCCGCCACCTGCTGGGAATGCCGGCTTCTCGCAATATAGGCGTCCACGTCCTCCTGTGTAAACCGGACCTTTCTTCCGATCTTGTAGGAAACGATCTCGCCTTTTTTAATCAACGCATAGATGGTGCTTTTACTGACATGAAGGATATTGGCGACTTCTTCCGTCGACAAAGATTTATTCTGATCCAATAAAACCCTCCTCCTTTGTTGTATTTGGCACTAATATATATCATTTCGCACAATATTACAATACTTTTTATTTATTTTATTGATATTATTCTAACGAAGCAGTATGATATTATACATAACATACAAGCTATTTTCAAAAAAGGAGGTATTTTTATGGCACGTTTTACATTACCGAGAGACGTATATCATGGACCGGGAGCTCTGGAAGCACTGAAGACTCTGGACGGCAAAAAAGCAATGGTCTGCGTAGGAGGCGGCTCCATGA
>CAJUAA010000060.1 GCA_910584205.1 uncultured Lachnospiraceae bacterium | reverse complement strand
CATAAACACTGGGGTTGTGGGTATTTTTTACCCACCATCACCCTTGAAGAGCCTTATATTTCCAGGATTAGTACATTGATGCTGGATATGTTCATCATGTTTGTACTTGTGACCAGATTAGGAATTAACGATAGATTTGTGAAGCTGTTGGTACAGGTAATCGTAACAATTATGAATTATATATTAAGCAGATGGCTGGTATTCCGCAGGCGGGATCTGTAATCTCGAATTCCTGAATCTGATTTATGAACTTTTTCTGTACAGAGCCCAATAATGATGAAGAATTTGACCAATTAATTACTCTGAAATTTGAAGGTTACGAAGATATGAGTGTTTCGGAATTTCAAAATAAAGTATGGGAATTAACAGACACGAAAGAATATCGCAGAATTACAATTCATGTACGTATTTGCCATTTTACGCGGAACAGAAACAGCTGAAAGACAAACAAAACAATACATACAGCATATAAAAAGATTACAGCGAAGCAGGAAATATGATATGCTGATACCGAAAGGGTGTTCGCCAAAAACGTGTAAGCGGTTGGCCTTGGTTATGAAAGCTCTCATTGGATAAGCCTTGCAGTATAAGGAGGTGGTGCGATGAGAAATACATACGAAAGGCAGTTTGGAGATGTTTGATCGTATCCTGAAGCTTGTCGGCCTGATTGTTACGACGATCAGTACGGTCGTAAAGATCATGGACTTGATCCGGCAGTGGAAGGATAAAAGAGCATCAAAAAAGCAACCGCCCAGACCAAGGTAGTGTTGCTTCTTTGACGCACATACAAGGCCAACCGTTTGCTTTACGGCGACGCCCTTTCTTTATGAATATCTTATAATGTTTCGAAAGGGATGTCAATATCATTTTTCCTTTTTTCGAAAACGTTTTGAGAGCGTTTTTTTGGACAATGTACATAATTTCCCAAAGGGATTTGTGGTCGGATGTTTTAGAGCCAGGGCGCGGGCAGCGAAAAAGTTCATTCTTGTAAAACCTGCAGCCGTCATTTATAATAGCGGTATAGGGGCGTTGGCGTGGATACGAAGGAGAAGAGAGGAAAACAGGTATGGAATGGAAAAAACTGCTGTGTCCGGACCGCATACGGGATTATAAAGGAAAGCCGGGAAGCAGGGATCTGCGGACAGAATTTGAAAAAGATTATCACCGGATCATTGGCAGTGCGTCCTTTCGGCGGCTGCAGGACAAGACGCAGGTCTTTCCGCTGGATCAAAGCGATTTTATCCGTACCAGGCTGACGCATTCTCTGGAGGTGTCTTCTCTGGCAAAATCGCTGGGGCAGAACGTATCGGAGGCGATTCTGCAGAATCAAAAAGACAAAAGTTTTCTGCCGTCTTATAAGACGGATGTGTGTGACATCCTTCAATGCGCGGGGCTTCTGCACGATATTGGGAATCCGCCCTTCGGGCACTTTGGAGAGGCGGCGATCCGGGACTGGTTTCAGGTACATATGCCGCTTCTGCGGTGGAAGGGGAGACTGCTGACAGAGGTGCTGACTCCGCAGATGCAGGCAGATTTTTATCATTTTGAGGGAAATACGCAGGCGCTGCGGCTTGTGACCAGGCTCCATTATCTGGTGGATGCCCATGGGATGAACCTGACGAAGGCGCTGCTTGGAACCATCATCAAATATCCGGTGTCCTCTCTGGAGATCGATCCGGAAGGAGGAGATATCCGTGCGAAGAAAATGGGCTATTTTCTGGCGGATGAAGATGTTTTTCAGGAGATACAGGAAAGCACGGGAACATGCGGGAGACGGCATCCGCTGGCATTTCTGCTGGAAGCGGCGGATGACATTGCCTACCGGACGGCGGACATTGAGGACGCGGTGAAAAAAGGCTGCCTTACTTATGAGCGGCTGCTCCAGGAACTGAAGGGATATCGAACGGATGTTCAGGACAAGGCATACAGGGAGCTGGTTGGGCTGCTGGAATATCGCTGTAAGAGGGCATATGAAAAGGGAATGGACCATCCTCATTCCAATGCGGTTCAGAACTGGCTGGTACAGGTGCAGGGGGAGATGATCCACAGCGCCACAGAAGGCTTTATGAGCCATTATGAGGAATTGATGGCCGGTCAGTACAAAAAGGATCTGTTTTACGGGATCCCGGGTACACTGCTTATGGAGGCTCTCGGTGATATCGCGTACCGTTACGCGTTTATCTCCACGCCGATTCTGAAGCTGGAGATCGGTGCGGGTGCGGTTTTCGATTTTCTGTTGGGAAAATTCACGGACGCGGCGATTCTCTATGACAGCGGCGAACCGATGACGGCAGTTCAGAAAAAGCTGATGAGTATGATTTCGGACAATTATCGGGCGGTCTACCATATTCATGCGGAAGGAAAGGATGAGACGGAGCGTCTGTATCTGCGGCTTCTTCTGGTGACTGACGAGGTGTGCGGGATGACGGACAGTTATGCGAAGACGCTGTATCAGGAATTGAGCGGGATTCGGTAAGCTGACAATCGTACGAAAATTATGGGAAGATCAGGAACACACGGTCCTGGCCGTATGCGGGACATCTTTGCCGGTAAAACAAAGATTCCTCATGCAGCCGGGGCCGTGTGCCATTGCTTTTATAAAATTTCTTTCAGATAGCGGTTCAGGGCATCCTGCCAGGTGGGAAGGGGAGTAAATCCGTTTTCCACCAGCCGACTCTTGTCCAATCGGGAATTGAAGGGGCGTTTCGCTTTGGAAGCGCCGTATTCAGCAGTGGTGACAGGCACAACGGTGATGCGGTCCATACCGTATTCCGGATGGCCCAGTTCCACGGCCTGACGGAAGATTTCCGTCGTAAAATCATACCAGCTGATATAACCGCCCTCGTTGGTGGCGTGATAATAACCGTATTTTTCCGTCTCCAGCATGTCTACCAGAAGGCGCGCCAGGTCGAAGGTATAGGTCGGCGTACCGATCTGGTCATTGACGACGGTGAGGCGGTCATGGGTTTTGCCCAGATTCAACATGGTCTTGATGAAATTTTTGCCGTTGACGCCGAAAACCCAGGCGATACGTACGATAAAATATTTCTCCACATGGTTGGCGACGGCCAGTTCACCTTCCAGCTTGGTCTGCCCGTAGACGTTCAGAGGCTGATAGTCCTTGCAGTCCGGCTGCCAGGGCTCCTCTCCCAGGCCGTTGAACACATAGTCCGTGGACAGGTAGATCATCTTACAGTCCAGCTTTTTGCATGCAAGCGCGATGTTTTCTGTACCGGTGGCGTTGACCAGGCGGACTTTTTCCACTTTATCATCATCCTCCGCTATGTCTACGGCGGTCCATGCGGCGCAGTGCACGACCACGTCCGGGTGCTGTTCTGTGAGAATGTCTTCCACGGAATGTTTGTCTGTGATATCCATGGGAACGTAGGCCATCCCGGTCACCGGGCTGCCGTCCTGAATACCGCTGTATTCCGGCGCAAGATCGGAACCGACGCCTTCATATCCCCTCTTGTTCAGCTCGTTCATCACGTCGTGGCCCAGCTGCCCGCCCACGCCTGTTACAAATATTTTCATGCTGTAACCCTCCTTTGCTCATTCCGGATACTGGGAACCTTTCAGGTACCGGGCATCCGGTATTTGATAAAAGTTTAACAATATTTACCGGTTTCCATACATTTTTTCATAATAATTCTGGTATTCGCCGGAAATGATCGTTTCCCACCATTCCCTGTTGTCCAGATACCACTGGATCGTTTTCTGGATGCCGTCCGCGAATTTTGTCTCCGGCAGCCAGCCCAGCTCGCTGTGGATCTTGGTGGGATCGATGGCGTAGCGCATGTCGTGCCCCTTCCGGTCCGTGACATAGGTGATGAGGCTTTCCGGTTTTCCCAGCGCTTTGCAGATGATTTTGACAATGTCGATGTTCTTCATCTCATTGTGTCCGCCGATGTTGTACACTTCGCCCACGCGTCCTTTGTGGATCACCAGGTCGATGGCCTTGCAGTGGTCTTCCACATACAGCCAGTCGCGGACGTTTTCACCGGCCCCGTAGACCGGCAGCGGTTTGTCGTTCAGGGCGTTGGCAATCATCAGCGGAATCAGCTTCTCCGGGAAATGGTAGGGCCCGTAATTGTTGGAGCAGCGGCTGATGGATACCGGCAGCCCGTAGGTGCGGTGATAGGCAAGCACCAACAGGTCCGCGGCCGCCTTGCTGGAGGAATAGGGGCTGGAGGTGTGGATGGGGGTCTCCTCTGTAAAGAACAGATCCGGCCGGTCCAGCGGGAGATCGCCGTACACTTCGTCGGTGGATACCTGGTGATAGCGGACGATACCGTATTTGCGGCAGGCGTCCATAAGGACGGAGGTGCCGATGATGTTGGTGTCCAGAAATACCTGGGGATTCTCGATGGAGCGGTCCACATGGCTTTCCGCCGCAAAATTGACGACCATATCCGGATGTTCTTCTTCAAACAGCCGGTATACAGCTTCCCGGTCCGTGATGCTTTCCTTCACAAAACGGAAATTTTTGTTGTCCATGACCGGAGCCAGCGTGGACAGATTGCCTGCATAGGTCAGGCAGTCCAGGCAGATGATCCGGTAGTCCGGATACGTATCCAGCATATGGAAGATAAAGTTGCTTCCGATAAAGCCGGCGCCTCCGGTGACGATGATCGTTGTCTGTTTCATATCATATTCCTTTCCAAACTGTTCTGTTTTCTGCTTCTGTCCTTCAGTATAAAAGATGACGTAAGGTTACCTTCAAGTATTTTTTGAAAATTTCTGCGGTAAAACGGAGGAATTATTTTCTGCACAGAAAGATTCCCGCGTCTTTCGTGATGTGAAAGCCCCGCGCTGTTTTCTTTTCCGTGAAACTGCGGAAATCCTTGTAGCGTTCCAGAAGGATCTGGTTCTGGTTGCCGTGGCAGGAGAGGATGTATTCGATCAGCGGTTCCGCCTGGGACAGAGTGATGGAATCCTCATAGCGCCGGCAGTCGATTCGGGAAAAGAAGGGTTTCAGAAGATTTCGTCCGTTTTCCAGGCCGAACTGTTCGTACAGTTTCTCGGCGGACAGGACGATGCGGCTGTCAAACTGCTGTACCAGGCGGCTGATCTCCTTCATGTGCTCTTTCCCGTAGGTGCTGCACAGAAAAGCCCCTTCCGGCTTCAGAACGCGGCGGATCTCCCGGCACACCCGGGACAGGTCCCGGCAGTAGAACAGTACGTGATTGGCGATCACCAGGTCAAAACTTCTGTCCGGAAAAGGGATATCCGCGCAGTCAAAGGCCCGAAACGAAAACCGGGAATCCTCCTGTCCGATGTTTCTGCGGGCGTCCCGGAGCATGCCTTCCGAAATGTCCGACAGACAGATCCGGATGCGTTCCGGAAGCAGGGACAGGTTTTCCGTCCAAAGGGTGCCGTTGCCGCAGCCGAGCTCCAGGACCCGCTGGCCGTCTGCAATCCGGCACTGTTCGTAGATCCAGGGAAACCAGCCCTGGCGGTTGGCGGAATAGTCCCTGTGCAGACGGATCCGGGCGGAGATGTTGGTGGCGTTCTGATACTGGTGCTTCAGGCTTTTTTCCATGCCGGTCAGATGGATCAACTCCAGCATGTGGCTCCAGTCGATCTGATGTTCCTCTTCAATGGTGCGGACCGTGTCTTCGATGGCGCTTTCCACCAGCTGCATCTGTTCGATGCGGTCCTGCACCAGCTTTTTCTGAAGAATCAGAGAATTTTTCAGAAAATGATAGTCTGTGTCGCCGATGGTCATCTCCCGAATGTCGTCCAGAGAAAAACCCAGATATTTCAGGAGGAGGATCTGCTGCAGTCTGGCCAGGTCGGAGTCCGTGTAAAAGCGGGCGCCGGACTGGTTGACATAAGAAGGCTTCAGGATGTTCTGGCGGTCGTAGAACCGGATGGTTCGGACAGTCACGCCGGCCATCCGTGCAAACTGCCCCGAAGAGTAATAGCCGGGAAGCTTCATGGCTCGTCTCCTTTCTGAATGGTTTCCGTTGGTGACATATTACCACATTCTGCGGAATTCACCTGGAGAGATGCCCTCCACCTTTCGGAACATCCGGGAAAAATAATTGGCGTCCTCCACGCCGCATTCTCTTCCGATGGCTTCCACGGTCCGGTCCGTGAACCGAAGGAGCTGTTTGGCATGGGTGATGCGGATCTGCAGCAGATAGTTGTTGATGGAGACGCCGAACTGTTCCTTGAAAATGCGGGCCAGGTAAAATTTGTTGATATAAAATATCTCTGCAAGATCGTCCAGATTGATCCGGTCCATGTAGTGATGGTCCAGATAGTCTTTGACGTTCTGCAGGTTCTGTTTTTTAGCGGTGACGCGCCGGCGGTTTTCCGGATTCCAGCTCTGCTCCATCAAAAGGGTAAGCAAAGATGCCAGCGTCTCGAAGATCCGCATGTCCCGTACATGGTCTTCCGAGGAGGCGGTCTCGTAGAGCGCGTCCAGAATCCTGCCATAGGGCAGAGGGTCTGCAGGGTGGAAACAGGGCCGTCCGCCCCGTTCCGTATATTTCTCATAGATGCTGCCCATGTTGGGACCGTAAAAATGAACCCATTTCAGCTGCCAGAGCTCATGGGAGGTGCAGTGGGAATAGGGCCTGCGGCAGTCGAGAAAGACGCAGGCCCCGGTATTCAGGGGAAAGGTTTCGCCCATATATTCCAGCGTGCCGTGGCCGGACAGGACCTGAAAGAACAGATAGGAGGCAAGGTTTTTCCTGCGGCTGGTATGCGGTTTTCTGGCTTCGAGAAAGCCGGTCTCCTGCAGATGGATCAGGCTGGTCCTGGCAAATGCCGAGGGGGTGTAAAGGATCCGGCTGGTGGTCACCAGACTGCCATGGAAAAGGGATGTGCTGTCCATACAGTTGTTCCTCCTTGCGATAACGGGCTGTTGCTTTCATTATAGCAGAACCGGGACGGTTTTACAAAATAAGAATGTGCAAAAAAGTCAATATTATGCTGGTTCTATTCAAGATACTCTATTAAAAATGTTCTTTTTTTCTATTAGAATGACAGAAAATGAGAAAACTGGTATAGAAGAGTCTAAGAAAGAGATTAAGAAAGTTGAGGAACAGTGTATGGCAAAAAAAGCATTGATTACAGGCATTACAGGACAGGATGGTTCTTATCTGGCGGAATTTCTGCTGGAAAAGGGGTATGAAGTCCACGGAATCACCCGCCGGGCTTCCATCTCAAATACTTCCAGAATCGACCATCTGCTGGCGGAGCACAAAATAACGCTGCATGACGGGGATTTGACGGATTCCTCTTCCCTCATGCGCATTATCAGTCTGGTGCAGCCGGACGAGATCTATAATCTGGCGGCCCAGTCCCATGTACAGGTGTCCTTTGACGTACCGGAATATTCCGGGGATGTGGACGCCATCGGCGTCCTGCGTATCCTGGAAGCGGTGCGGATTTTGGGCCTGACGAAGAAGACAAAAGTCTACCAGGCATCCACTTCCGAACTGTACGGCAAGGTGGAGGAGGTTCCGCAGAAGGAGACTACGCCGTTTCATCCATACAGTCCCTATGCGGTGGCAAAGCAGTACGGTTTCTGGATTACGAAAGAATACCGGGAAGCTTACGGCATGTTTGCGGTAAACGGGATTTTGTTCAACCATGAGTCCGAGCGCCGGGGAGAAAATTTTGTGACCCGGAAGATCACGCTGGCATCCGGCCGGATTGCGGAGGGCCTTCAGGACCATCTGGAGCTTGGAAATCTGGATTCCCTGCGTGACTGGGGATATGCAAAGGATTATGTAGAGTGCATGTGGCTGATTCTGCAGCATGATACGCCGGAGGATTTTGTCATTGCCACGGGCGAGCAGCATACGGTGAGGGATTTTACACAGAAGGCGTTCGCGGCCAACGGCATCGAGCTTTGTTTTGAAGGAGAGGGGCTGGAAGAGAAGGGGTATGATGTGAAGACCGGAAAAATGCTGGTGTGCGTCAATCCGGAATGGTTCCGCCCGACGGATGTGGACAACCTGTGGGGAGACCCCACGAAGGCGAAGACAGTCCTTGGATGGAACCCGCAGAAAACCAGTTACGAGGAACTGGTGAGGATCATGGCGGAGCATGACCGGGAACTGGCCAGAAAAGAAGCAGCTGTGAAGGCAGCACAGCAGGGGGTATAAAGAAAATGATGGAAAAAGACGCGAAAATCTATGTGGCAGGCCACCGGGGAATGGTAGGCTCTGCGATTGTGAGAGAACTTCAGAGGCAGGGATATGAAAACATCATTACCAGGACCCATAAAGAACTGAATCTGTGCCGGCAGGATGAGGTGGAAGCCTTTTTTGCGCAGGAAAAGCCGGAATATGTATTTCTGGCGGCGGCGAAGGTAGGCGGCATTGTGGCAAATGAGAGCGCGCTGGCGGATTTTATGTATGACAACATGATTCTGGAGATGAATGTGATCCATTCCGCATGGCAGAACGGCTGCAAAAAGCTGGAGTTTCTGGGGTCTTCCTGTATATATCCCAGGATGGCGCCCCAGCCCATGAAGGAGAGCTGCCTTCTGACCTCGGAGCTTGAGAAGACCAATGAGGCCTATGCGCTGGCGAAAATCTCAGGGCTGAAGTACTGCGAGTTTCTGAACCGGCAGTACGGGACCGATTACATCTCGGTCATGCCGACCAATCTGTACGGCCCCAATGACAATTATCATCCGACCCACAGCCATGTGCTTCCGGCGCTGATCCGCCGGTTCCACGAGGCGAAGGAACAGAACCTTCCCTATGTGACCTGCTGGGGAGATGGCAGCCCGTTGCGGGAGTTCCTGTATGTGGACGATCTGGCGAACCTCTGCGTGTTTTTGATGAACAACTACAGCGGCAACGAGACGGTGAATGCAGGAACGGGCAAGGAGCTGACCATCAAGGCGCTGACGGAGCTGGTGGCGGACGTGATCGGATATACCGGGGAGATCCGCTGGGATCCGTCAAAACCCAACGGGACGCCCAGAAAGCTTCTGGATGTGTCCAAGAGCGCGGCTCTTGGCTGGACCTATCAGACAGAGCTTCGGGACGGCATCCGCCTGTCCTATGAAGATTTTTTAAACAATCCCATGAGAGCAGAGAGGTGATCCCGTGAATATCGTACTTTTATCGGGCGGCTCCGGAAAGCGGCTCTGGCCCCTTTCCAACGATATCCGTTCCAAACAGTTCATTAAAATTTTCAAGACTCCGGAAGGAGATTACGAATCCATGGTCCAGCGGGTGTACAGCCAGATCCGGAAGGTGGATGCGGACGCCACGGTGACCATTGCCACTTCAAAGACCCAGGTATCTGCGATTCACAACCAGCTGGGAGAGGATGTGGGCATTTCCATCGAGCCGTGCAGAAGAGACACCTTTCCGGCCATTGCGCTGGCCACGGCGTATCTTCATGATGTGCAGGGGATTCCGGAGGAGGAATCGGTGGTGGTCTGTCCGGTGGACCCCTATGTAAACGAGGACTATTTTGCCGCGCTGAAGGAGCTGGGCAGTCTTGCACAGACCGGAGACGCCAACCTGGTGCTTATGGGCATCGAGCCCACCTATCCCAGTGAAAAATACGGTTATATCATTCCGGCGGACAAGGGGCAGGTGAGCCGGGTGTCCACTTTTAAAGAAAAACCGGATGTAAAGACGGCGGAAGAGTACATCCAAAAAGGCGCCCTGTGGAACGGCGGCGTTTTCGCCTATAGGTTGAGTTATGTGCTGAACAAGGCCCATGAACTTCTGGATTTTACCGATTATCAGGATCTTTTTGGAAAATATGAGACGCTTGAGAAGATCAGCTTTGACTATGCGGTGGTGGAGAAAGAAAACAATATTCAGGTCATGCGTTTTGCCGGGGAATGGAAGGATCTGGGCACCTGGAACACGCTGACGGAGGCCATGGAGGAAGCGTCCATCGGCGAGGCGATTCTGAACGACCAATGTGAAAATGTCCATGTGATCAACGAACTGGATGTGCCGGTGCTCTGCATGGGCTTAAAGGACGTGGTGGTCTCTGCCAGCCCGGAGGGCATTCTGGTGTCTGACAAAGAGCAGTCCAGCTACATCAAGCCCTACGTGGACCGGATCGATCAGCAGATCATGTTTGCGGAAAAATCCTGGGGCAGCTTCCGGGTGCTGGATGTGGAGGATGAGAGCATGACCATCAAGGTGACGCTGAACGCCGGACATCAGATGAACTACCACAGCCATGAAAGGCGGGACGAGGTCTGGAACGTAATTTCCGGAAAAGGACGCAGCATTGTGGACGGCATGGAGCAGCCGGTACAGGCGGGAGACGTGGTAACCATGCAGGCGGGCTGCCGCCATACACTGATTGCGGACACGGAGCTGAAGGTCATTGAGGTGCAGCTGGGCAGGGAGATCAGCGTCCATGACAAGAAGAAATATGAGCTGGAACAGTGAAGAACCGTCCAGCGCCCGCCCATTTCTCTTAAAGCCGGCAGGGAAGGACTATCTGTGGGGCGGAAGCCGCCTGAAGGATGATTTTTCCAAGGACATGGATCTGACGCCGCTGGCGGAGACCTGGGAGTGTTCCACCCATCCGGACGGCCCCAGTATCGTAGCCAGCGGAGTGTATGAGGGCCGGCTGCTGTCGGAGGTTCTGAACAGGCATCCGGAATACATGGGAACCCATCCGAAGACCGACGGCGGGCTTCCGATCCTGATTAAGTTCATCGATGCCAGAAAGGATCTGTCTGTACAGGTGCATCCGGATGACGAGTACGCCAGAGAGCATGAACACGGTTCACTGGGCAAAACCGAGATGTGGTATGTGCTGGACGCGGCGAAAGATGCGAAGCTGGTATATGGTTTCTATCATGACATCAGCAGAGAGAAGCTGAAAAAGAGCCTGGAGGACGGGACTGTGGAGCGGTATCTCCAGAAGGTGAAGGTGCAGAAAGATGATCTGTTCTACATTGAGCCCGGGACGGTCCACGCCATCGGCGCGGGCACGCTGGTTGCGGAGATTCAGGAGAGTTCCAATCTGACCTACCGTATGTATGATTACGGCCGGGTGGATAAAAACGGGCGCCCCAGAGAGCTGCACCTCGCTCAGGCGCTGGAGGTTGCCGGCAGGAAAGGGAGCAGAACGCCCAGACAGCCCATGCGGGTACTGAAGTACCGGAAGGGCTGTGCCACGGAGCTTCTGTGCCGCTGTAAATATTTTCAGGTAGAGCGCCAGCTTATCAATACCGAGCGCTGCCGGGAGATGGCGGATTTCCAGACAGACAGCAATTCCTTCCAGGTGCTTCTGTGCATCGGCGGGTGCGGCACCATGTTCGGGGCGGGGGAGATGCTTCATTTTTTCAAAGGGGACTGTATCTTCGTACCGGCGGATTCCATTCCGCTGAAGCTTCATGGAAAGGCGCAGTTTCTGAAGGTGAGCTGCTAGGAAAACGGCATATGTGAAAGGGCCAGTCGTAAGAGACTGGTTCTTTTTTTAAATATTTTCACAAATTATGCAAGATAAGGGTATGAAAAACGTACTAAACAGGTAAGGAGGGAAACATGGAAGATAAGAAAATCATAGAGCTTTATGTAAAACGTTCAGAACATGCCATTGTTGAAACGCAGAACAAGTACAGCCGCATGATCCTTGGTTTGACGGCCAAAATACTGCATAACAGATCTGACGCGGAAGAATGTGAGAATGATACGTATCTTGGATGCTGGAACATGATCCCTCCTCAGCTCCCGCTGCATCTAAAGGCATATGTCATGAAGATTGCGCGAAATCTGGCGATCAAAAGGTATGAGTATCTACATGCAGCCAAAAGAGATATTGATCAATGTATTCCGTATGAAGAATTGAACGATTATTTTGCCAGTCAGATTGATTTTGTTGACGAACTTGCAAAAAGACAGATGATCGAAAGTCTGAATGGGTTTCTGGAGGACCTTTCCGCAGAGGCGCGAAAAGTATTTCTGCTGCGTTACTGGCATTTTCTGCCTGTGAAAGAGATCATGGCAGAATGCGGAATGAGCCAGAGTAAAGTGGAGTCTATGCTGTTCCGGACGAGAAAGAAACTGAAAATGTTTATGGAAAGGAGTTACTATGAATATCAATGCAGCAAAGCTGTTAAGTGAAATTGATGATCGGTATATTCTGGAATCATTTCCCCAATACAGTGATACGGTAAAAGATAAGAAGAGAAGATGGAAACTGTTTTTCTGTACAGCCGCAACATTCGTGATTTTGATCGTGCCGCTTGCAGTTTGTGTGGCAGACCCGGTTTTTGCACGAAATCTTCCTCTGGCGGGGCGTATTTTTGCATATATTCAGGAAGCGCTCGATGTTTCCGGAGAATACAGTTCTTATGCCACGGAAACAGGTGAAAAAGTTTACAGCAACGGAATTGCGGTTACCATGTCGGAATGCTACTGTGACGGACTCAATCTTTACATTGCCTATGAAATTGTAAGTGATCTGCCGTTTGATGCTTATACAGACAGGAGTTATTCTGACAATCAGCTGGATTATACCATGATTGCGCAGATTTGTTATGAAGATCAGGTTTTTTTGCCGGACAGCAGCGGAATCAGCGGTCTGGAGGGGGAATTTGTTGACCAGTATACATTTGCCGGAGCAGAAACCTTATCGCTGGATGGAAAGGAGTTTCCAGGATCTTTTGATCTGAAAGTATCGATCATGGAGATTCAACTGCTGACTTCACCTCCGGAACTGGAGATTCCAATCAGCGGGTATTGGGAATTCTGCGTTCCTGTGGAGACAAACACAAAAGACAGGAAGATTGTCTATCCGGATGCAGAAGCTGAAGGGCATACAATCGATCAGGTGGTCATTTCTCCTGTTATGATTACCGTATACAGTTCCTGCCCGGATATTTACGGAGATACACTGGATTACGGTGTTTATGCGTTCAGTGATCTTCGGGAAGGCGATGTGGGAATCCAGGGATGCTACGGAGCGACCGGAGGCGTGACAAGGATTCCACGAAAATGGGTTGGCAGCAGACTGGAACTTTTTGTTGCCGATCATTCGGAGCTGGACCTTGTAAAAGCTCGACAGGATTTGAAAAAGGAGGTTCAGGAACATGCGGTTTTAAATGTAACAATTGATATGCAGTGAACAGGTTTTAATATTTAAGGAGAATGTACGATGAAAATTAAAAGAAAATTTTTAGTGTTGCTATTGATTGTGTCTGTAACTTTGATGACAAATCTAACTGCATTTGCTGCACCTGGAAATAACAATAATGAAGTATCTATTCCGTGTAATGAAATATTACCAGAGAATTCAGATGACTCTTCAGAATATTTTATTTTTAAAATGGTTGATTATCTCAAAAAAGCCTTGATTTACGGGCATACAAGCAGGAT
>CAJUAA010000059.1 GCA_910584205.1 uncultured Lachnospiraceae bacterium | reverse complement strand
AGTATAATAATTTTAATAAATTAATTTTTTGTGTCGCGGAGTATGAACCTCTGCGACATTTTCGTTGTCTTTACTGCTTTCTGTTATATAAAAAAGCTGTCGGAAGTTTTTTGATCTTCCGGCAGCTTGTATGCTGTTTTTTTAACAAACTCATCAAAACACTTTTCTGTTTATATTTATAGATACAAACGGATATCCCACTCTTCTCATTCCTGCTTTCAATGCTTTATCCGCCGTTACCACAATCATCTCCTCGTTCTCAGAGGAATAGGCCCTGGCCGTCCCCAGAATCATGGCGTCCATGGAGCCGAAATTATGTATCAAAGCATTCTGAATAAAACGCTCCGCATGTTCTATCACCTTCTCATTCACGTCAAGTACCTCGATCCGGAACCTTTTATTCACGCCGCCCGATATTTCATTTTCCAGCTTCAGCCAGTCATGCACTTTCTGCCTGCTCCATTTTCTCCTTTTCTGCGTCACATATATGTTTCCACAGGGTTCTCCCGTTTCCTCATGAATTCTGTCGCACACCTGCCTCTGCCCTGTTTTTCCCCTTGCATATTGTCCGATTACCGATATGATTTCAATCTGCGTCAGCTTCGATATACAGCATTTACTATTCACAATCGCTTCCATGACGGAATTATGCTCTTCCTCCACAATATATTTCAAAATCGCAAAATATGCATTTGTATCCAGTAAATATTTTGCCATATCCTGTTCATCCTCTGCTTTCCTGTCTTCATATAGTCCTTCTAATTTACAGATGGAGTTCCTCTGTATTCTGAATCAGACATGAAATCTCCTCTTCATCCATAGGCTCAAGTTTACTTTTGATCATGTCAATCAGTTCCTGCAGATCTGCACTGGGACCCTTATTGACATATCCGTTAATCCCCATATTGACCAGCTTTTTGATGTCTCCAAACCGTTCATAATTCGTATACACGATAATATCAATGTACGGGTTTTCCCTGCGCACCTCCCGCAGAAGTTCTTCTCCGCTCATCCTTGGCATCTCAAGATCCAGCAGAATAAGGTCATACGACTCCCTGTGAAACATATTCAGGCCTTCTTTTCCGTCACAGGCAATCTGTACCTCCATATCCTCCAGCTCCAACGCAGCTTTGACAAATTCTGCTGTCTCCCTGTTATCCTCCACCAGCAATATTCGATACATGTTACTCCTCCTCTCGATGAATCTCAATGACAAACTGTGCTCCATCTTTATATGATTCTTTTACATAAATTCTTCCATTGAACAGCTTCAGGATATTCCAGACAATAAACAGACCCAGCCCTTCGCCGCCTTCCTCTGTTTCTCTCTTCTTTGTCGAGTAAAAGGGTTCGAAGATCTTTCGCTGCCGCTCCAGAGGAATTCCTGTCCCGTTATCTGTAAAAATAATTTCCAGATACGCATCCATCTGCCGGATCATTACATCAATTTTTCCCTGATGACCGCTTTTTTTAATGGCGTAGATCGAATTGATAATCAGATTATAGAATACCTGGCTGAACTGAAGTTCTTCCCCATAGATCTGCACATTCCTGTCGCCATTTACCGAAAAGGAGATTGCCTCACTCTCCAATCTGGAACTCATCTCATCAAATGTTGTATCGATCGCACGATACACATTAAAATACATTTTTTCACTCTTGCTTGAAAAAATCATGGAAAATCGATTCAACAGTTTTCCTACCCGTTCTGTCTGACTCAGTATCCCGTTCAGAAGTTTCTCTTCTTCCGATTCAATGATCGCGTTTTCTTTCCTTTTCCGCATATAAAACAGCTGGATCGCATACCGTATATTGGTAATCGGCTGCCCCAGTTCATGCGAAAATCCTTTAATCAGTTCCGACATGGCTAAAAGCTGCCTGCTGTGCTCCTGTTCGCTGACCAGCGTTCTCAAACGATCCCATACGATGTCCTGCGTCTCTTTCTGGGCGGATCTTGCTCTCTGAGCAGTTGTTTTACTTGTTGCATTCTGGCTGAACTTTGTAATATTCTTCTGCACATTCTGCGCCCGGTCAAGCATATCAAATTTTACATAAAATTTAAACAGCGTCCGGCAGATGGGCATCCGGTTCTCTGACAGTCGTTCAATGCAGTCCAGCGCATTATTCCGGCTTTCCTCATCACCCATGGCATCAAAATATAAGACAAGTTCGTACTGGACATTAAATTCTTCTACATTGACAATATCATGTCCCTGAAGGTAGCTCTGAGCTTCGCTGTAATCATTGCTTTCTCTGCAAAGACGGAACAATGTTCTCACCACCACCCAGTCCCTGCTGTAACCAAGTATTTTTTTTGTCCATATCAGCGCCTGTTCATACAGACGATTCAATTCCAGACGCTTCAACAGGTACTGATTGACCGAATGTCCGCTTTTTATGCATTCTCTGTCTATTACATTACAGAGGTAAACAATCTCCTCGCATTTTCCCCGTTTTTCCATCTCTGTATAGTCTGCTTTCACCACTTCTATGGAAAGCGGACCCCGACCTTTCCTGACCGCTTCTTCCATATATTCCGGCAGTTCATATGTATCCAGGATCAGCTTTAAAATTCCTTTCCGCAGAATATAAATATACTCATCCTGCGCTACAATATCGGCAAGCCTTTCGTATACTTCGTGCCTGATCCTTCTGACCCCGTTCATCTTATAGAAAAATCTGGAAAAATTCGTGAAATATTCGGGTTCTTCCTTGATCCGGCCTAAAAAATTCAGATAAGAATCCATTGCTGCGTCATAATCTTTCTTTACAAACAAAAGATCTCCCTTTATTTTATGAAAAAAATTAAACTGGCCGTAGATTTTCAACGCCTCATCGCATTCCTGAACCGCCTCATCAATTTTTCCTGCATATCGAAGCTCTTGAATTTTATTCGAAAATTTTTTTTCCTGATCTGAAATAAATCTTGCCATAAATACCTCCCAGGTAATTCAGACGGAAACCTCCCGATCTTTCTACTTATTTTATCATAATCACATATAACACTCAAGGATACGGTAAAAAAATCCCTGTTCCGCATACGATTATCCATATGCGGAACAGGGCAATACCTGCTCGCAGAGCGCTACCGGCCGCACTTACTGCGCCTTCGCCGCCTGCTTCTCCTTATAATGATGTGCATCTTCGAGCATCATGTCTTTCACTTTCATCAGACGGATCTGGGTCGAACGTTCGTTCTCGTCCAGTTTCATCGTGATGTATTTGATATTCGCCTGCGCCTGCGGGATGATGACATGCTCCAGCGCGTTCACGCGCCGGCGGGTCTTCTCGATCTCCGCCGCCATAAGCTGGCACGCTTTCTCCACCTCTGCCAGACGAAGCATCTCAGGCAGAACGTCCGCCAGAGACTTTACCGCATCGTCCAGATCGCTGGAAGTAAAGGCGAAACCGTAGGAATAGATGTCATTTTCATCCGCGGTCCTGGTCTTGTATTCAAAGACCGGGATATCCACGCTCATGACATTCTTCTTATCCGTCTCCAGATAGACCTCCTGCTTGGGCGCCATCAAAGCGGTATGCAGCGTCTCCTCGGACATGCCGGCTTTTGCCACGACAAAATTCTTATTGGCCGCCTGGATGCCGGCCTCCACCTTCTGCCGCAGCGCCATGTTCTCCCGGACCAGATCCAGGAACTGCCGCATGAGCTCGTCTCGTTTATCCTTCAGGAGCTTGTGGCCTTTTCTGGCCGTCGCCAGCTTCTTCTTCTGGCGGGTCAGCTCCATACGGGTTGGGTTCACCTGCGTAGCTGCCAATCCGATCCCTCCTTTTCTGTTCCGATACTATCGTTGATACAGCCGATCCGCGGCCTGCCGCGGACGGATCTTCACAGGAACATCCGCCCATGGCAGGCACCCGTTCTGCCGGTTACTGTTTTCCGTAATACAGATCCAGATATTTATCATCGATACGTTTCAGCTCGGACCTGGGAAGGATGGACAGCAGCTTCCAGCCGATGTTCAACGTCTCCTCGATGTCGCGGTCTGCCTGGAAGCCCTGGGATACGTACTCTTTCTCGAACTCATCCGCAAACTTCGCATAGATCAGGTCCATGTCGGAGAGCGCCGCCTCACCAAGGATCGTCATCAGCTCTTTCGCGTCTTTTCCGCGGGCATAAGCGGCAAACAGCTGGTTCAGCGTGTTGGAATGGTCGCCTCTGGTCTTGCCCTCGCCGATACCCTTATCTTTCAGACGGGACAGAGACGGCAGCACGTCGATGGGCGGATTGACGCCCTTGCGGTAAAGCTCACGGCTTAAGATCACCTGTCCCTCGGTGATATAACCTGTCAGGTCAGGGATCGGATGGGTCTTGTCGTCCTCAGGCATGGTCAGGATCGGAAGCATGGTGATGGAGCCTTCCTTTCCTTTCTGACGGCCTGCGCGCTCGTATAACTGAGCCAGGTCGGTGTACATGTATCCCGGATATCCGCGGCGTCCCGGAACCTCTTTGCGCGCTGCGGAGATCTCACGGAGCGCGTCTGCATAGTTGGTGATATCCGTCAGGATAACCAGCACGTGCATGTCTTTTTCAAACGCCAGATACTCGGCTGCGGTCAGTGCCATACGGGGAGTCGCGATACGTTCCACGGCCGGGTCGTTTGCCAGGTTGACAAAGAGGACGGTACGGTCGATGGCGCCGGTCTCCTTGAAGCTCTCCACGAAGAAGTTGGACTCCTCGAAGGTAATACCCATGGCTGCGAATACCACGGCGAAACGCTCGTCTTTTCCGCGGACCTTCGCCTGCCTTGCGATCTGCGCCGCCAGCTGCGCATGGGGCAGACCGGACATGGAGAAGATCGGAAGCTTCTGACCGCGGACCAGGGTGTTCAGTCCGTCGATGGCGGACACCCCGGTCTGAATAAACTCGTTGGGGTAACTTCTGGCTGCCGGGTTCATGGGCAGGCCGTTGATATCCATTCTCTTGTCCGGAAGGATCTCGGGGCCTCCGTCGATGGGGCGTCCCATACCGTCGAAGACGCGTCCCAGCATATCCTCGGATGCGCCCAACTCCACGCCTCTTCCCAGGAAACGTACTTTACTGTTGGAGAGGTTGATACCGGTGGAACTCTCATAAAGCTGTACCATAGCGTCGCTTCCGTTTACCTCCAGCACCTTGCACCGGCGGATCTCGCCGTTTGCCAGCTCGATCTCGCCCAGCTCGTCGTAGGTAACGCCTTCCACGCCCTGTACCAGCATCAGCGGTCCGGCTACTTCCTGTATGGTTCTATACTCTTTCGGCATTTAGAAGTCCTCCTTTCCGCATGCGTCCTTGATCTGGGATGCCAGTTCTTTCAGAATCTTGTCATACTCTGCATCCAGATTGTCCTCTAATACATATTTATAACGTCCGATCTGCTCGCGGACCGGAAGATCGATCAGGCCTTTGACGCCCGCGCCGTTTTTCAACGCCTCCATCGCCTGGTCGTAGTAAGCCAGCACCAGTTTCATCATCAGAAGCTGCTTCTTCAGAGAGGTGTAGGTATCCACCTCATGGAAAGAGTTCTGATGGAGGAAGTCCTCACGGATGGAGCGGGCCGCTTCCATCTTCAGACGGTCCGGTGCGGAAAGCGCGTCCATACCGACCATCTGCACGATCTCATTCAGCTCTGCCTCTTCCTGCAGAAGGGACATCATGGACTGGCGTCCTGCCATCCACTCTTCGGATACGTTCTTGTCGAACCATCCGGAGATATTGTCCAGATACAGGGAGTAGCTGGTCAGCCAGTTGATCGCCGGGAAATGTCTCTTGTATGCAAGAGCGGAATCCAGGCCCCAGAACACCTTGACGATACGAAGGGTTGCCTGGGATACCGGCTCGGAAGTATCGCCGCCGGGCGGGGATACGGCTCCGATTACGGACAGAGCGCCTTCTCTGCCGTCTTTTCCAAGATTGATCACATGGCCTGCACGCTCATAGAACTGTGCCAGACGGGAACCCAGGTATGCCGGATAACCTTCCTCGCCCGGCATCTCCTCCAGACGTCCGGACATCTCACGCAGAGCCTCTGCCCAGCGGGAGGTGGAGTCTGCCATCAGCGCCACAGAATATCCCATGTCACGGAAATACTCCGCGATCGTAATACCGGTATAGATGGATGCCTCACGGGCTGCCACCGGCATATCGGATGTATTGGCAATCAGAACGGTACGCTCCATCAGAGACTTTCCGGTCTTCGGGTCCTTCAACTCGGGGAACTCGTTCAGAACGTCGGTCATCTCGTTTCCGCGCTCGCCGCAGCCGATGTAGACCACGATGTCTGCCTCTGCCCATTTCGCCAGCTGATGCTGGATGACGGTCTTGCCGCTTCCGAAGGGTCCCGGTACGGCTGCCACACCGCCTTTTGCGATGGGGAAGAACATGTCAACCACGCGCTGTCCGGTGATCAGCGGCATGCTGGGCGGAAGTTTCTCCTTGTAGGGACGGCCTTTACGCACCGGCCACTTCTGCATCAGAGTTACGTCTTTGTCGCCTTCCGGAGTTGTAACGACTGCGATGACATCTTCTACGGTAAATTCTCCGGCTTTGATCTCCTTGATCGTACCCTGGATGCCGTAGGGAATCATGATCCGCTGCTCCACCACTGCGGTCTCCTGTACGGTACCGATGATATCTCCGGCCTCCACTGCATCGCCGGCCTTTGCAGTCGGAACAAAGTTCCATTTCAGATCACGCTTCAGGGAGGGAACCTCCACACCGCGCTTTAAGTTGTTTCCGCCGGATACTTTCATGATATCGTCCAGCGGTCTCTGAATACCATCATAGATGCTGGTGATCAGTCCCGGTCCAAGTTCCACGGACAGGGGCATCTCGGTGGATTCCACCGGTTCGCCCGGTCCAAGACCGGCCGTCTCCTCATACACCTGGATGGAAGCTTCATCCCCGTGCATCTCGATGATCTCACCGATCAGGCGCTGCTTACTAACACGTACCACATCAAACATGTTGGCATCGCGCATACCGGTAGCAATGACCAGAGGTCCCGCCACTTTTTTAATCGTGCCTTTACTCATTTGAATGGATTCACCCACTTTCTTCATTCTAATTGTCTGATACTTTTCAGACGCCGGTCCGGAAGGAATATCTGCCCGTGACAGGCGCCCGAACGGCGAAAATATCAGACTTACTCGCCGCCAAATAAGATATCAGACCCAACCGCCTGTTCCACGGATTTTTTCACGCCTGTGATGCCGGCGCCCGTATTTCCGGACACGCCCGGGATCTGGATGATGGCCGGAACCACCTGCTCCTGATATCTGCTGATCTCATGCTTCAGTTCCGCCGCCAGCGCTTCGGTGATATAGATCACCGCATAGTCGCCCTCCGCGATCCTCCGAAGCAGCTTCTCTCCCTCCTGGATGTCGGATACCGGAAATGTATCCAGCCCCAGGGCTGCGAAACCATAGATGCTGTCATAAGCGCCCATTACTGCGATCTTATACATACATTTCCCTTACCCTTTCCCGGATGGAATCATCTGATAAGCCGTTCTGCTTACAGGTAAGTATGATCCTTACCGTCTTAATCTCATTTTCCCTTGCAATGACATATGCCACCAGAGGTCCAACGGAAAATGGATTGGACTTCTGTGGTTTGATGGTCTGGATAATCCGGTTGTCGCACCAGCGCTCAAATGCCGAAGGAGACTCCTTCAGCGCTTCCGCGCCTTCCGCATATCCGTTCCCGTTCAAATATTCGATGATCGAATCCATGCCTGAGAGCGCCGCGTGCGCCAGACTGTCTACATTCAGCGTATCGCAGGGCGCCATGGCGCGTTTCATGAATTCCAGTGTCTTTGCGGTCTTCGAAGCTCTGACTGCGATCTTGATGTTGGCCACCGCCACGGTGGACTCCGCATAATCGCGGATGATATCATCTTCCGCCGACCTGCCGGCCTCCTTGATGGCTTCCATGGTGGCGCGGTCGATGATCACATCGCAGAGCTGTCCGTCTCCCGAATGGAGCAGTGCATCCACCGCTTCCTCCGCCGCTGTCTGCATGTTCTGAGGCAGTGCCTTGAAGTCCTTCTCTTTTATGATCCGGAGCAGTTCCTCTTTGGGAATGGGTGTTCCTTCATAAAAGATGTTCGCGCCGCTTTTGCCGGTGCAGACTTCCTTCACTGCAGCTTTCAGGTTATGGAACCAGCTTGCATAGGACAGGACATCGAACACATCCATATCCACATGCATCTCGCCGATGGTCTCCCAGATCTTCTCCCGTTCTCTCGTCAGGATGGCGTCGGCATCGTCGGGCACATCGGCACCGCCCCAGCCCCTCTCCTGCAGAAACCGAAGAGCCGCTTCCTCATCTTTGCAGGCGATGAGCTGCTCAATCGTCGAGGACGAGAACAGAGACACTTCCAGAGCACGGATTCGCGCGACCGCATAGGCATATTGTGTTTTAGACATTAAAACCCTCCTTTTCGGCGAACCGGCTTCTATGAAAATAAGATCGCATTTACTTTGTCCTGAAGTTCATCCTTCTTTGCGTCAAACAACGCTTTCAGCGTACAGTTTTCTTCCACGCCTCCATAGACGAGGACAAAACCGTCTGCGATCGCTTTCGGTTCTTTTTTCAGAACCAGGCTTCCGCCCTTTTCCTTTGCTGCCGCGGTGATCTTCTTCTCAAAATCTCCCGGCATCCTGGCAAGGTCTTCCTGTGAGAAATAGATCTCTCCCGCCTCAGCCAGCGCATAGGTCTTCAATATCTTTTCCATGGTCAGGAAATAGCTCTGTGCATCCTTTTTCTTCAGAGTCACATACGCTTCCTCTATCACATCCGCGATAATCTCCTGCTTCGCGCGCAGAAGAGCCGTTCTTCTCTGCTGTTCCGCAGAGGACTTCACGCGTCCCTCATAGTTTACCTTCATGGCAGCATTCTTCTCTGCTGCCTCGGCTTCCATCGCTGCACATGCGTCCTTTGCTTCCGCGAGAACCGCATCCGCTTCTTTCTGTGCCGCTTCCAGCCTTCTGGCTGCGGAGGCTTTTGCTTCTTCCTGAATCTGGTCCGTAATCTTTTCCAATCCGGTCATTCTAAAGCTCTCCTTCTTACAATTTGTTCGTTGTCAACAGGCTTCCTTCTCTTAGATGGTCGGAAGTGCAAGAATGGAGATCAGAAGTGCAAGGATCGCATAGGTCTCAACCATTGCCGGGAACAGCATGGCCTTACCGAACTGATCCGGTTTCTTAGCCACGATGCCGATGGCTGCCACAGCGGTCTTGCCCTGATGTCTTGCGGAGATCAGGCCGACGATACCGATGGGAAGGCATGCTGCCAGAACCATAAGTCCCTGTGCCACGGTCAGCTCCATGCCGGCGCCGCCGAGAAGGCCATATCTGGAAAGGGCCACGAATGCGATCAGCAGACCGTAGATACCCTGGGTACCCGGGAGCAGCTGCAGGATCAGAACCTGTGCGAATTTACCGGGATCCTCTGTTACCACGCCGCAGGCTGCCTGACCGGCAACGCCTACGCCATAAGCAGAGCCGCAGCCTGCAAGGATCACTGCAAGCGCTGCACCTAATAATGCCCATCCATTTCCACCAATCATCTCTAACATTGCTGCCATTGTTAATTTTCCTCCTTAATATCTACATATTTAGTTTTTAACATAAACGGTTCAAACGCTTTTCCGCCGCCTTCGTAGAACTTTCCGAAGAACTCCACATACTGGAGACGGCAGGTGTGCACATAGGCACCCAGAAGGTTGATACCGATATTGAACGTATGTCCGATCAGGAATACCACAATAAATAAGATCACGCCGATCACGCTGCGTCCGCCCATACTGCCCATCTGGTTCACAACGGAAGCGATAACGCCGGTTGCAAGGCCCAGCGCCAGCAGACGGGAATAGGAAAGCACGTCGCTTAACCAGCTGGTCATACCATACAGGTCGTAAGCGCCCAGTGCGATCCGCACGCCGAAATTTTTGTTTGCTCTTCCTGACATAAGCACGATGCCCGCCGCACCGATGATCGCCATCCATTTGGTGGCCGCCTTCAGAGCTTCCGGGAAATAGATCTGCTGTCCTGCAATCCCCGCAAACAGCTCCGTGGGAAGCAGCATCCCGATCAGTCCCAGAAGAAGCAGGAACCAGAGAACGCAGTCACACAGGAAATCCATATATTTTCCGTCCCGGATGCACATGTATCCTTTCAGTGCAAGGCCTGTGAACAGGTGGATCACACCGAACAGCATGGAATAAAGAAGCAGCCTCATGGGATCGTTCAGCGGAACGAACCACAGCGCCGGAATCGACACCTTGTGCCCGAAGAATACTTCTGACACCACGTCCACCACATCGCCGAAATATCCGCCGAACATCACGCCCCAGAACAGGGTGGAAAGTCCGCACCAGAAGAACAGCTTGATGGATTTTCTAAGGTTCGTCGCCATACGCGGACACTTCACAAGAAGGATTCCGCAGGCCAGCGCCACGATCAGTCCATAGGCCGCGTCGCTGAGCATGAGTCCGAACAGGAACACATAAAAAATGGAAGTAAAGAACGTCGGGTCCATCTCTCCCTTGCCCGGAAGGCCAAAGGATGCCAGCACGCCTTCCACCGATTCTGAAAAACTGTTGTTTCTCAGAAGCACCGGCGGCGCCTCCTCTTCCCGGATCTGTTCCGTCTCCACGACCGCATCGTATTTCTCCGAAAATTCCCTGACGACCTGATCCGCCTGATATGCCGGTACATAACCGCTCAGGGCAAAGGTGTTCTTTGTCTGCGGGATTTTCCCCAGGATCTCGTACTTCTCCGCACGTATCCGGTAATAGTCCGATACCATTCGCAGATCCTGCCGGCTGCCTGCGCAGTCCACGATCTCTTTCTGCAGCGCCTCGATCTGCCGGATGGCCTCGTCCATCTCCGCCTGCAGCTCCTTCTGGTACTCTGCGGGGACTTTGTTCACGGACTGGGCCGGCTTTGCAAATCCTCCTGCCCGAAGCGCTTCCTCCACGGCCTGTACATCCCTGTTCAGGCAGACGACTGCAAGATACGTATAATCTTTGTCCGCAGATATGATCTGGACATCCAGCGCGTCCACTTCCGGCGCGGATTTCGCCAGCAGGCCGTATACGCCCTCCAGGCTCTGCGTCCCCGCCATGGTTCCGATCAGAACCGACGTCTTACGCGTTCCCGAATAGCTGACCGGAACGGTCAGTGCCATCCAGGGCACCAGCGCTTCCATCTGGTTCTGGAGCTTCTGGATATTCGCCTTCTGCTCCGCGATCTGCTTATCCAGTGCCACGATCCTGCGGGCGGTCTCCACGTAATTGTCCTGCCCTTTCGCCGCTTTCGTGAACTGGTCCCGGCCGATGAGCGGCTTCCCGTTCAACGACGCCAGCAGACCGGTCTTCTCCGGCGCATACTCCTGCAGGATCTCCAATGCATGGTCCGCAGTCTGCGCCTGCTTTTCAAATGTGGCTTTGGAGTTCGACACATCCTTTTTTCTGTATCCGCTGTCATCTTCCAGCTGGATATCGATCTCCATGGCACCCAGCTCCTGCAGACGTTCCAGGATCGCTTTCCTGTTCTTTTTCATCGCACAGATACTGATCCGCTGCATCTGCAATACTGCCATATCCACATCCCTCCTTTTCTCTTTTCTCTCTTTCCGTCTAAACCAGTGCTGAAATGACTGCTTCCACCGCCTCCGGCTTCTTCGGAACGATCAGCTCCTTCAAGGCTTCGATCTCTTTCCCGGCTTCCTGCGCTGCCGCCTCCAGCTGTCTGCCGCCCTCTGTCCGGGCTGCCTGAGTCGTCTCCTGGCTTAAGGATCGGACTCTTTGTGCCGTCTCCTCCCTCATCGCCTGAGCCTTCGCTTTCGCCTCGTCAAGAACTGTGGCTGCCTGAACATCCGCTTCCCGGATTATCTCCTCCGCCTTTGCCTCCGCAGCCTTTACTGACTTTAAAGTCTCTTCTAACACCTTTTCACCACCTTACTTTTATGGATTGAGTTGAATTGTACGGCCATATCGCTGACAGGATTCCGATTTTCCCGCCGTTATACTCCTCATACATGGCTTAACATTTTCT
Source organism: uncultured Lachnospiraceae bacterium (assembly GCA_910584205.1). GTDB lineage: Bacteria > Bacillota > Clostridia > Lachnospirales > Lachnospiraceae > Hominiventricola. The sequence goes on along the minus strand of CAJUAA010000059.1, from coordinate 1,691 downwards.
AACATATTGTATCACCTTTTTTTGGCAATTTCAACAAAAAAGGCGCTTCAGATTTTACAGCTTTCCTTCCCCGGATCTCTTTTCATAGTATTCCAATGCATTCCGATAATATTTCACTTTTTTTCCGAATCTGTCCGGACGCAGAAAACAGGATGCTTCCGGTTCTCTGCGCCCGTAATACGCACAGGGCTGCAGGATCACACCTGCAGCCCATATGCTGAGTCAAATTCTTAAATCATGTATTTCTTTATGAATCTATGGATACGTTCCTGTTATTTATTCACAACGTTTACAGCTTCTCCGTCAAGGAATGCCTTTACGTTGGCAACGGTGATATCCATGATTCTCTGGCGGGATGCCTGCGCAGCCCAGGAGATGTGCGGAGTGATCAGGCAGTTCTTTGCCTTCAGAAGCGGGTTGTCGCCTTTGATGGGCTCGGTGGATACCACATCCAGTCCTGCCGCGTATACCTTTCCGCTGTTCAGGGCGTCCGCCAGATCCTGCTCCACCACCAGCTGTCCGCGGCTGTTGTTGATGAGGATCACGCCGTCCTTCATCTTCGCGATGTTCTCCTTGTTGATCATGCCCTCGGTGGACGGGAACAGCGGGCAGTGCAGGAAGATCACGTCGGATTTTGCCAGCAGCTCGTCAAGCTCCACATACTCCGCAAGCGCTTTTCCTGCCTCGCTCTGGAACGAATCGTACGCCAGCACCTTCATCTCCATGGAGTTGAGGATCTTCGCGGTCGCCTGTCCGATTCTGCCAAGGCCGATGATGCCCGCGGTCTTACCGTACAGCTCGATCATGGGATAATCCCAGTAGCACCAGTCCTGATTGTTCTCCCATTTGCCCTCTTTGACGGTCTGATCGTGATGTCCGTAGTGCGAGCAGAGCTCCAGCAGCAGTCCGACTGCATACTGTCCTACAATCTGCGTTCCATAGGTCGGTACGTTTACGACCGGGATGCCTTTTTCCTTTGCATACTCATAATCAACCACATTGTAGCCGGTTGCCAGAACTGCAATCAGCTTGATATTCGGACACTTGTCGATGGTCGCTTTGCTGATCGGAGTCTTGTTCATGATGACGATCTCCGCGTCGCCGATGCGCTCTGCAATGATCGGAGCCTCTTCATAAGAAGTTCTGTCATATACCGTTACTTCTCCCAGCTTCTCCAGTTCGCCCCAGCTCAGATCTCCGGGATTCTCCGTGTAACCATCCAGAATTACGATTTTCATAGTCTGTTCTCTCCTTATATTATGATCCATATCATCAGTTACCGTTTTTTCAGTCTTCCACCAGAGCCCACGCCCGGTTCAGCACTCTCTTCGTGTTCGCCAGAACGATCTCCTCGTCCTCGTCGCCTGCCAGGGTCACTTCCATGGACATCACCAGCGGATCGTCCGCGCGGAAGAAGCCCTCTTCCTTCAGGACCGTCAGGTAATCCACCAGTTCCGCCGTATCATTGGCGCTGTTGGGATATCCGAACCGCGGATGCTTGTCACCGTAGGCGTCGCAGCCTTCCTTCACCACCGCATTGCCGAAGTGCAGATGCGTGATGTACGGACGCAGGGTCTGGATCACGAATCTGGACGTCTCATAGGTGGTCGGGAAATGGGACAGGTCCACCAGGATGCCGAAGTTGCTGTTGGTCGTTCTCATGTCCGCCGCGAATTTCGCCGCATAGGGCG
>CAJUAA010000058.1 GCA_910584205.1 uncultured Lachnospiraceae bacterium | reverse complement strand
ATATGCAGATGTTAATTGGGCATGGTCAAGTACCCACCATCATGCCAGAAGCCTCCATTTTTTTCATGTTTTTTTCCTCCTTTTACATGAATTCATGTTATTCTATTTTCAGAGGCAAATGCCTCTTCATAGACTTCTTTCCTGATTACAGGTTTTTCATGGATGCTGCCAGCAGATCTTTCTCTCTCTTCTGCTTTCTGATATAGTCCGTAGTCAGTGCAAACAGGAGCAGACCGCCCTTTGCCACATACTGCCAGAAGCTGGGCACATTAACCATGGTAAGTCCCGTATTGAATGCCTGGATCAAGATGATACCAAGGATCGTGCCGCCCATATCTCCGACGCCTCCCACAAAGGAGACACCGCCCAGGATAACAGCCGTGATGGCATCAAATTCCAGGTTCACATTGGCCGCCGGCTGCCCGGAGTTCATACGCGCCGCAAAGATGATGCCGCCGATGGAGCAGAGAATACCCATCATAATATAGCTGATGGTAATGATCCGCTGCGGATTCAGACCGGCCAGCCTTGCCGCGTCCTGATTTCCTCCAATGGCATAGATGCTTCTTCCGAATTTGGTTTTTGCCAGAATAATGCCGAAGATGATAATGCAGACCAGCATAATCCATACAGCCAGCGGAACATTCAGAGTCCTCGCCTTTCCCAGCGTCAAAAACGTCTTGTCACTGATGGAAACCGGTTTTCCGTCGCAGATAATATAGGCAAATCCCCGGACAATGGACTGGGTTACCAGCGTAGCAATAAATGCCTCCAGATGGATTCGGTTGACCATAAACGCATTGAAACATCCTACCAGCACACCGCAGGCGACCGTTACAAGTACCGCCGGGAAGAACGGCATCCCCTTACTGACCAGAAGCGCCGCCATCACTCCCGAAAATGCCGCCAGCGAACCGGGCGACAGGTCATTCTGCCCTGCAATAATCAAATAGGTATGTCCGATGGCCACCAGGCCTACCAGAGATGCCGCGATCATAATATTGATGATATTGGTCAGTGTAAGGAAATTCTTGTTCAGCACGGCAAACAGTACAAAGACTGCCACGATTGCCGCCATCAGCACCAGCTTGTCCCCGCTGATATGTATCCTGCTTTTTTTCTTCGTATTCATGCTTCCTGTACCTCCCCAATCATTCCAAGGCTTAAGAGCCTGCTCTCTGTAGCTTCCTCTCTGGATACTTCTCCTACAATCTGCCGCGATTTCATGACAATGATCCGGTCGGAAAGGCCGATCACCTCCGGCAGCTCCGAAGAGATCAGGATCACCCCCAGCCCTTCCTTCGCAAACTGACAGATCATCTGGTAAAATTCCGACTTGGCCCCCACATCAATTCCTTTAGTCGGTTCGTCCAGAATCAGCACTTTCGGATTGGTGCTCAGCCACCGCGCCACAATACACTTCTGCTGATTCCCGCCGGAGAGTTCCACGATCTTCTTGTCCGGGGACGGCGTTTTAATCTTGAAATCCCGAATACCCGCTTCCGCCGCTCTTTCTTCTTTTTCTCTGTTTACAAATCCAAATCGATTCGAATTCTGGTCCAGCATGGAAATATTGATATTGTCGCTGACGCTCAAATTTGCCAGAATTCCCTGCAGCTTCCGGTCCTCCGGCACCAGCACGATCCCATGTTCCATGGCTTCATGCGGCGACCGGTTATGGATGCTCTGTCCTTCCAGAATTACTTTCCCGGTCTTCGATGGATCCGCTCCTACGATGGCGCGCATCAGCTCCGTACGTCCTGCCCCAACCAGTCCGGAAAATCCAAGAACTTCTCCTTTTCGAAGCACAAAAGAGTTTTCCTTCACATAATCGGAAGACAGATTCTTTACTTCCAGCAGAACTTCCCCGATCTCTTTCTCCCAGTCCAGATCTTTGTAGATATCTCCCAGGTCTCTGCCGACCATCATGCGGATCATCTCCGTCTCCGGAATCACACCAGTCTTCACCGTATCCACGTAGTGCCCGTCCTTAAAGATCGCCACCTTGTCAGTAATCCTTTGAATCTCATCCATACGATGAGAAACATAGATGATAATCTTGCCTTCCGCCTTCAGTTTTTCAATGATCTTAAACAGCATTTCGATCTCGGAGTCCGACAGAGAAGCGGTTGGCTCGTCGAAGCAGATCACCTTCAAATTTTCTCTGGAGTATGCCTTCATGATCTCCACCATCTGCTGCCATGCAATACTTAAATCTTTCACCTTTGCAGACGGCTCGACAGGAAGACCAAAATCCCTGATAATCTTTGCCGCCATTTCATTGGCTCTGCGGGTATCAATCATACCAAACCGGTTCACCGGCATCCTGCCCAGATAGATATTTTCCGCCACCGACAGCTCCAGAAGGATCTGGCGTTCCTGATAGATGATGGAAATTCCTTCCTCAATCGCCTGATGCGGGGACTGAAAATGCTTTTCCACCCCATCCAGCAGATATTTTCCGCTGGTGGGCTGATAATCTCCATTCAGCACCTTCAAAAGCGTGGATTTTCCTGCTCCGTTTTCCCCCAGAAACGCAAGCACCTCTCCGGCATGTGCCTGAAAAGACACATCATCCAGTGCTTTTACGCCTGGAAAATACTTGCATATATGCTGAAATTCCAACATACCTGCCATGCGCTCACCCTCCCTCTCTGCTTTTCTTTTTTTGTTCTATCATACGCAATATTTTTACGATATTCATTAGGCTTTTTTGCCTTTTAATTTTGAAAATTTGTGGTCTTCCTTCTTCTGCAGGAAGTATTGCCGCATCCACTGCATGTATGCCGCACACAAAAGGCGCGCGGATCCTCTGTCAGCCGGAAGATCACGGTACCGGTCTTCACCGGATCAAACATATATCCGGCAGTCAGAAGAAAGCCGTTCTTCCTCCCTTCCAGCTCTTCATAAATAAATCTCTGCAGCGGCATGGTATCTTTATCCTGCGCATGGCATCGTTCCGAAATTCCCATCCCCCGCTCCCGGCAAAAGTTTCGAAGCAGCGGTTCCATCTGCTTTTCCATGGAGAAAAGCGCGCAATCCGCCATGGTGTCCAAAAGCATGCCCTTTACATAATCCTCCTGAAAAAAAGCCCTGGTACTCCAGTCGCTGACTTCCCTTCCGATTGTGTAAATCCCACACAGAATCCGCTCTTCCGGCTTCAGACTGCTGCAGGAAATTCCTTTTGGAAACCTGCATTCTTTCAGATAAACTGCCGGACGGCAGCAGGAAACCACCAGTTCCAAAAGCTGTTCGTATTCCTGCTCAAATATTTCATACGCTGCCGACTCCTGAATACAGCACAGATCCCGGAACACCTCTTCCTTGGATATTTCAACCGCCTGCCCGGTATAACGGATGATCTCACACATATCCGACAGATTTTTCAAGCACGCATTTTTTCCCGATCTCTGCCGCAGACGCCGCATCCGGCGTATAATAATCCGCCCCGATCTCTTTCGCGAATTCATCTGTAATGGGAGCTCCGCCGATCATCACGATGTATTTATCCCTCAGCCCCTTTTCCTCCAGAAGATCCACCAGCTCTTTCATTGCCGGCATAGTCGTGGAGAGCAGTGCCGACATGCCTATGATATCCGCTCCAACCTCTTCCGCCTTCTCCAGATAAACCTCCGCTTCCACGTCCACTCCCAGATCGATCACTTCAAATCCGGCGCCCTTGAACATCATGGCAACAAGGTTCTTCCCGATATCGTGCAGATCTCCTCTCACTGTGCCAAGCACAATTTTCCCGATTGCCTGATTTCCCACTTCCACCAGTTTCGGCTCCAGAACCGACAGCCCCATGCTCATGGTTCTTGCAGAGATCAGTACATCCGGTACAAAAATCTCTTCTCTTTTAAATCGTCCGCCTATTACAGACATCCCTTCCAGCAGTCCCTCGTTCAGAATCGCCCTTGGATCTTCTCCTTCGTCCAGTGCCTGCTGAACCAGCGCTTTGATCTGTTTCACTTTCCCTTTTTGTAAACATTTTGAAATTTCCTGTATGATCGCCATTTTTCCTCCTGTTACCGTTCCGCATCTGCCTGGAATGCTTTCTTCTTTTTATTCAAATTTTTCCGCCTCTTTAAAAAATGCCTCCAGATTCTCCATGGGAGTCTGCGGCGGAATATCACAGCCGCTGGACAGTACAAAATTCGAGTACTTACCGCACCGTTCCAGCAGTGCTTTCGTTTCACATGCCACTTTCTGAGGATCTCCTTTCCGAAGGACCCCCACAGGATCCAGGTTTCCAATGATCAGCCGGTCCTCCGGAAAACGCTTCAACATCTCCTCCAGATCCACGGCATTCCCAAAGCTGTACGCCCGGATATTCATATCCGCCAGTTCTTTGCAAAGCGGAAGGACCGTCCCGCAGTTATGATAGATAAAGAGACAGTTTTCATCCTCCACCGCCGCTCTGACGCGTTCCACATATGGATTGGAAAATTCTGTCAGCAGATCCGGCGACAAAAGCCCTGCTGCCGGTTCTGCCATAACGATCCCGTCGGCGCCGGCTTCTTTCAAGGCTTTCGCATACTCAATTAAAAATAACGCCGCCTTTTCAAGAACCGTCTCTACCATCTCCGGGTCGGTACGGCACAGAATCATGATCTCTGTCATGTCCAGAAGTCTGCCCGCCAGAGAATACGGTCCGATAATTCCCGCAAATACTGGACGGTCCGTAATTTGTTCGCAGACTTTTCGAATTCCTCTGATACATTCGCCGGTCCGCCCTGCACCCACTTCCGGAATCCGGAGCGCTTCCGCTTCTTCCTCCTCCTGGATCATGGCTCCATGCATGGTGGGAATCTCATCCGCACTGTAGATCACATCCGCTCCGAATGCCTCCGCTTCCACTGACAGGTCCATCAAACTGAACGCTGCTCCTGCATCAAATTTTTCTGCGACCGCTTTCATACAGGATGCCTGCAGCTCCCCGTCTTTCACCAGTTCCTCCACATTTTTTCCAATCAGCTGCGTCCCTGGAAAAGACAGGATCGGAAGAGGCTTTTTTTTCCTCTGCCCAAACTGTGCCGCCAGCCATTCTTTCATATTATGTTTCATCTGCCTTCTCTCCTGTCTGTTCCGTTTTTCCGGGATAAGTTCTGCATGCCTCCACATATGCCAGGATGTTTTCAAGAGGCACTTCCGGTTCCACCATATGAGTCGGCGCCACAAACAGCCCGCCTTTCTCTCCCGCAATATCCAGATTCCTCCATACGGCCTCCCGTACCTCTTCCGGCGTGCCTTTGGGCATAACCGTCTGTGTGCCGATGGTCCCGTGGAAGGAAATCTGATCGCCGTATTTCCTGTGGATTTCTTCAAAATCCATGCATTCACTCTGAATTGGATTCAATACGTCGATCCCCGCCTCGATCAGATGGGGGATCAAAGGTTCAACAAATCCGCAGGAATGATAAAAGATCAGAATATTCGGATTCACCTTTTTCACTTCGTCTATGATCTTTTTAAGACGCGGCTTGATCCAGGTGCAGTACAGCTCCTCACTCATCATGATCGTATGCTGCATACCGATATCATCTCCCAGAAACAGCACGTCTACCCCTGCCCGTGCATAAGAGAGCGCACGGATCATGGACAGCTCCGTCACTTTATCCAGAAGAAATTCCGCCGTCTCATCTTCTGTCACCATGTCACAGAACAGATTCTCCATACCCCGCATATACCAGGCACATTCCCAGATCGTCATCTGCATGTCTCCCAGGGCAATCAGATCCTGCTCCTTGATCTTTCTCACCTGCTCCGCCTGATGGGAACCGTCCGCAGATGCATAGTCAGGAAACGGATAAGCCTTCATTTCCTCCACCGTCATCATGTTCTCCATTGGGTGACGCATATAGGTCATATGCATGCTGTTGGGCGACTTTTCATGCCCCACCCCCCATAAATCGATATCCGCTCCTTCTGCCAGCGGTTTCTTATAATATTTTCGGTACTGTTCTACCTCGTGGTCTTTCAGGCGCAGGTCCTCCACCCGGCGCCAGGGCATTTCAAAATATGCTTCATAATCCTCTGCTTTCAGCTGCTCTTTGCATACCTCCTGCTGGTAAGGACACAGAACAAACTCCACCGGAACACGTTCGTATCCCTGTCTTTGCATCATCGATATAAAATTCTCTCTGTTGGTCATCTCCGCTCTCCTTCATGAAAGTTCTTTATTATTCAAAAAATTATGAAAGCTCCTCTTCTATCACACACCGTTCCGCCGCCCGTACCCCTCTCCAGGAATTTCGGTACTCCAGAGGTGTTTGACCGGTATACTGCTGGAATACCCTGCTGAAATACTGGGAACTGTTAAAGCCGGTAAGCGACGCGATCTCTGTTACCGTCTTCGCAGACAGCCACAGCATTTCCTTGGCCTTTTCAATTCTGAGAGACGTAATATACTGGCTGCAGCTGATTCCCGCCTCTTCCTTAAAACACCTGCGTATGTATCGGGAGCTGACGCCGAACTGTTCTGCCAACCCTTCCACACGGATGTCATATTCATAATGTTCACTGATATATGCAATGATCTCGTCTATTTTTCCATTTCTTCCAGTTTTTTTCTTCGTCTCCATCTTTGCAGACAGATCGATAAAAAGCCGGAAAAACATCAATTTCATCTGCAGACTGCCATGAGGAACGGCCTTCCCCAGGCGATAGAGCCTGCTGATGCTCTCGATCATCTCCTCAACCATATCGCAGTCAGAAAGCCTGCAAAACTGTTTCCCTCTGAAAAAAGCAAGCGCATGAACCAGATATTCCGGAACGGTTATGGAAAATTCCAGCTGCGCAATCTGACAGCTTTCCTTTTTGTCCACAAAAAACCAGTGCGGAACCCCTTTATACAGGATGATACAGTCGCCCTCCTGCATCGGCACAAACGTTTCGCCGCATCCGATGATGCAGTGTCCGGACTTGATATATATAATCTCTATTTCCTTATGATTATGCCGTTCAAAACGATAACTGGCGGAAAAGCGAAACACTCCTGCATTCCGAAGCTGCAGCTTCATGGAATCTTCCGTCATTGCCTGTGCAATTCTTTGTTCCAACTGGTCCATTCCCTGTCTCCTTTCATCCATTTTAGCAATTGTAGTATTCCTTTTCTTGCATATAATGGCACTTTATCTGTCATTTTGTGTACTTTTCGGAACTCCTTTATATATTTTAACAGATTTCTAATATCTTCATCCTGCTGTCTCTTCCTTTTTTCTTCATTTTCCTGTATACTGAAAGCCAATATCCACGCTCTCCGCCGCCTGACCATCCTGCATAAACATATAAAATTATCATTTAAAAGCACTTTTGAAAAAGGAAACGAAAAACATGAAAACAGCTGTCAGAACCTTTCCTGCACATATCTCCGCCCATGGACGCAGATCCGGTCCTGGACACACTTATCCGCTGTATGATCTGATCAGTGCATCCGGTCTTACTGTATCCATCCTGCCTCTGGGCGCATCGCTCCAGAAAATATCCGTCACCGATACAGATGGAACGGAGTTACCCATCGCACTCAGCTTTTTGGGCATTCAGCCCTATGAAGATCTTGTCTGCTATGCGGGCGCCACCCTGGGACCCAACGCCGGACGGATCCGGGATGCCCTCCTTCCCATCCTGGGAACCGAACACCTTTTATCCAGAAACGACAACGGCAGCCAGCTCCACGGCGGCTGTCACAGTCTCTCATCCATGCTCTGGAATGTAGATGCTGTCATGTGCATGGAGGATACTGCTTCTGTCCTTCTCTCCTGTGAACAGCCGGACGGGTTGGACGGGTACCCGGGCAACCGCCGCTATCAGGTCTGTTATACGTTTACAGAACCGGGAGAGCTTACCATAGAACAGGACGCATGGACAGATCAGACAACTTATGTCAACCTGTCTAACCATACCTACTGGAACCTGTCGGGAGACTTTACCCAACCGGCGCTTCATCAGGAACTGCTCATTCATGCCGATCAGGTATGTATCAATGATGAAAATCATCTCCCGGTCTCCTTGATTCCGGTGACAGATACTGCCTTTGATTTTCGAAAACAGAGAAGTCTGTGCTCTGCCATCCAGGCCGCTTCTGATCCGATAAGCCTTAAGCAGCTTCAGACCGGCAGGGGATACAATCACGGTTTTCTGCTGAAAGCTTCTGCATCTCACGATCCGCAGCCGACGGGTACCGGGCTGACACCTGCATGCACACTTAAAGATCCAGGCAGTCAGAGAACGGTTCGGCTGCTGACTGACGCACCGGCACTCGTCCTGTATTCCGGCGGCTATCTGCCAGACGGAATTCTGCTCATGAACGAACAACATTCTGTTCCTTCCTGCGCAGTCGCTCTGGAAGCGCAGGATCTTCCGGATACCCTCCATCTGCTCCCGAACTCCTGTCGGCTGACCTCGCCGGACAAACCGTTTCACAGAATTATCCAATTTCATATTTTGGAAGCTTCCTGAGTCTGATCTCCGTATAGGTGTTGATCTTTCCCCAGTCCACCTGTCCCTCTCCCAGACCACAAGAATAAGCACAACAAAAAAAGCCCCGGATCCGCAACGCACTTGATCTCCACCAGTCCGCCCAGGGGGAGCTTTGCCACCTGCACGCAGGACCGTGCGGGATAGTCGCCTTCAAAATAGGACTCGTAGATCTTGTTGACCGCCGCGATCACATACCAGCAGCGCTTCTCTTGCTTTTTCCATCATCTTACCTCCTGATCATTCTGTATCTGTTTTTTCCAGTTGCTGTATTCTGTTTTCTTATGCCTGTATCCATTTCACCGGCAGGCAGATCTGTTTCCATTTTGTTATCTTTTTGAATCTCCCGGATACGCCCCGTCCCATACGATGGAACGGTAATTTTCCTGATCCGTGTCCCCTTCCGTGCTGAAGAACAGCACCCGGGAATCCTGATTCAGGCCCAGTTTCTTCCTGACATCGGCATACTTCGGGTCCCGCATGATCTCCGACACGCAGCCAAACGCCGCCGCCCCGCTCTCCCCGGAGACGACCCGCGGATCGCCCTGTACCGGGCTGCCCAGGATCCTCATCCCCTGCGCCGCCATGTAATCGGGGCAGGAGATGAAATTGTCCGCATAGTCTCTCAGTACATTCCAGCCGATGCTGCACGGCTCGCCGCAGGCCAGCCGCGCCATGATCGTGTTCATCTCCCCGGTCACGAAATGAAGCTTTCCGTCCGCCGCCTCGGCAGTGCGGAACACACAGTCCGCTTTGTTCGGCTCCACAATGGTGATGACCGGCCGGTCTTCCCCATAGACGGATGCGAAAAATCCCGTCACCGCGCCCGCCGTCTCCTTCAGTTCTGTAAGGGGCGTCTCCCTGTACATGGGGAAACTGGCGTGAAAACGCTGCACCCTCTTCGCGTTTTCCAGACTCATGAAACCTAAGTCAAACTTCTTTCCCGGATTCCCTGCGTATTGAATTAATTTTAATTCCTCTTTCATAGATCTCTCCTGTTCTCCGTCACATAATGTATCTGCCCTTCCTGTGCACCGGCCAGGCATCTTTTGATTTTGTTCTCTGCTTATATAAACCGCAAATACTGTGCCAACTCTTTCTTATTCTACTTTTGATTTATTATTTGTAACATATGCCCAATCCTGTAGTCTTCTATTTGTCAGTTCTGCACAAAAAAGAACATTGCAAAACAGGCTGCTGTTTTCTGCAATGTTCTTTCTTCCTTTTTTCTTTCTCATTCTGAGAAAATTTCTTAAAACGAGAATTATGATTTCTCAAAATGAGAATTTCTCATGCCATGGCCGAAGCGTTCCGCGCTTTATACCGCCCGTTTCATACGTCCCATCTGCCTTTCTGCAAACAGCACCGCACCGATGACGCCTTTTCCATCATACTTCTGTGAGTAAATATAGTTGAAACCGTACGCCATAACATCCCGTCCGGTGTGCGCATTGACTTCCCGTTCAAACGCTTCCCGGGGAAAATCCTCCATCTCCGGCACGCCGCCGCCCACCACAATGGTATCTGGATTAAAGACCGTCGCCACCACCGCATAGACATGGGCGCAGGCCTGTATAAATTTCTTCACGGGACCTTCCTCCCTGTGCTTCGTAAACAGTTCTCCAATCGCCGTATCCGGATAATATTCCTCCTGAATCTGCTTCTTTTCCGCTGCCATATGACCGAAAGCCTCCTCATAACACCCTTTTATTTCTATATGGTGTTTACTAATGCCTATTTTAAACAGGCGTACAAAGACTTGTCAATGATTTCCACCGCCTCATCCACATTTTCCCTGGACGTAATCAGCGCCGGATGCATGACGACGACCACATTTTCCAGATTCCTCCGGCTTTCCAGCTCCGTAATCAGGCCGTTTTCCAGCATGGTTTCGTAAAGTTTCTGTCCAAACCCGTATTTATCCGCGTGAACCGTCCCTTCGATCTCCATTCCCTGCAGCAGGCCGCGTCCCCGCACGTCCCGGATCACGTCGTACTTCTCCTTCAGGCCGAGAAGCTTCTCATGAAGACAGGCGCCCACAGTGCGGCTGTTTTCCACCAGCCCCTCCCGCTCGATGATCTCCAGATTCTTGAGCGCGCTTCTGCAGGTCATGGGATAGCAGGAGTGGGTATGTCCGTGCAGGCTGATCTGATCCATGGCCTCGCCGATCTCTTTCCGGCAGAGCACCGCGGAACCCGGCACATAGCCGCTGGTCAGGCCCTTGCCGGTGACGAGAATATCCGGCGTCACGCCCTCATACTGGCAGGCAAACATACTGCCGGTCTGTCCGATCCCGGTGACGACCTCGTCAAAGATCAGCAGCGCCCCGTATTTGTCGCACAGCTCCCGTACGCCCTTCCAGAAGCCCGCCGGCGGAACGATCACGCCGCCCGCCGCGAAGATCGGTTCCGAGATCACCGCCGCGATCCGGTCGCCGCCTTCATGCAGCATGGTCTGCTCCAGATACTTCAGGCACTGCATGCCGCAGCTTCCCGGCTCTTTGCCGAAGTCGCAGTGATAACAGTAAGGCGGAGCCGAATGTACGAACCCTCTGGGGAGCAGCTCAGAGATGCCGGAATTCTCCTGAATCATCTCGGACTTTCCGGTGGCTGCAGCCGCTCCGGCGGTGGAGCCGTGAAATCCTCTCCGGAAGGAAATGATCCGTCCGCCGCCTCGGTAGTATTTTGCCAGCTTCAGGGCAAATTCATTGGCATCCGAACCGGTGCACCCGAACATGACCTTGTCAAGCCCTTCCGGCGATATCTCCACCATCTTCTCCGCCAGCGCGGCGCGCTCCTCCGTGGCAAAACAGGATGTCACAGAAACGATCTTTTCCAGCTGCTCCTTTAACGCCTGTATCATCTCCTCGTTGCCGTGTCCCAGCGTACAGGCGGAGAACTGTCCGGAAAAGTCCAGATACTTCCTGCCCGCTTCGTCATACAGATACATGCCCTTCCCTTTTGTAAAGACCATATCGTCCGTCGTATAGCACTGCATCAGGTATTTCTTATCTCTTTCCAACGTCGTCATAAGATTCTCTCCTTTCTCTTATCTGTCCGGCACGGCGCATGCTTCTCTGTCCGGTCAGGCATTCCACTCGCCGTATTTTGCAAGGATCTTGTATTTGATCATCCGGCAGAATTCATCCGTCACCTGGAAATCATTGACCACCGTATACCAGTAATCATGGCTCTCCAGAAATTCCTTCTCGTATTTGATGGCTGCAAATACATCGTCCCAGGTGATCCCCATGCCTTCCGGACGAATCTCCACGCCGGCCCGGTGAATGATGTCCAGAATCCCATCCGGATCATTGCCGCCCATGGCAGAGCCTGCAAAGATGCCCAGACATACCGGCTGGCCGCGGATGAATTTCTTCTTCGTCAGATACTCCAGCGTATAGAACAGGAAGTGATCGCTTCCCTCGATGGGCCTCGGATTCCATCCGTTGTTGTGGAACGCTCCGCCGCCCCATCTTAAGCCCTCGGTCAGAATGCGGATTCCCTTCTCTGTCAGGTTGTAGATCTCGTCCAGCCCGTCCACCACGGACTGATACACTTCCTTCACTTCATCCACCATCTCCTGGTCGTAGGGCTATTTCTCCTCGCATTTGCCGTGATCCGCCGCGTATTTCCAGTCAAACGTAGAGTTGTTGTAGCACAGTACATCGCAGACGCCGCTCCGGTTCAGCGCTTTCGGGCCGTTCTGGATGATATCGTAATCCACGTACACCGCCACCGGCTCCACATACCCGATATACCGGACCACGCTGTTGAACCGGATTCCTGCCCGATGGCCGAATACCGCGTTTGTGGCTATGGTCTCCCGCTCCCTTAAGTTTCTGGTCATGTTGCAGAACTGGGTGATCTGGGGCATGAAGGAAAACGTCGTTCCAATGGAACCGAAACAGCCGTAGCAAATGGCCGCCCATGCGATCTTCCATCCCGTGCCCTCCACAGGCAGCGCCGTAAACACGCCGACAAAAAGCAGGAACAGCGGTACGATCCCAAAGATCGCCCAGGAGACCTGGAAGCTGTAGGCACCCTACATGCTGTGGATGATCTTGTCATACCAGGGAATTTTCGCCGTAGTAGACATAAAATCTATGTCGTACGGATCCCTTTTCTTTTTGTTCATTGCATCACTCTCTTTATTAAATACTATTTATAAATATTGTTTAATAAAAGAATATATAAAAAAGCGGTTCTTGTCAATTGTCACAATACAACAAAAATCCGCTTTTATTTTTGGTTAATATACACAAGAATATACCGATGGCAAAGGCAGGAATCATCACTTCTCTGCTTCTTCCTCTTCCAGCATTGACACCGTCTCCTCATAGCCAAAATACGCCACGTCCGGATCCTCGGCACCGTTCCCCCGTCCGTGTACTGCCACATGGCAAAGCTGCCGCCATACTCCAGACCCTGGATCTCCGGATAAGCCTCAGGCAGATACTGCGCCACCCAGATCCGGTATCTTTGTTCCAGCGTCTTTGTATCCCAAAGCAGACTGTCTTCAAGTTCACTCCGGGCCGCATAAAACATGCCTGTATATCCCGCCTCTTCGATTCGGTCCAGAAACACACACGCCAGCGCAGTCCGCTCCTGCATAAATTCCGGGATCTCCGATTGACGAAACATTGTTATTTCGGTATAATGCCGGAAACAGGAAACGCTTTCAGGCAGGACCGTTTTCGAATTGCAGTCCTGCCACATATAAAGCTAATATCTGACCTGTCCAATGAAAAAAACCGGAATATATCTTTGACGGAATGATGCCTATTGTACTTCCGCCAATTAACACAGCAAAATTCAACTCTGTCCCACCTATCCTTCATCCAGTGTAATAAAAACAGTCTTATGAGTACGATACACTATTCTTCTATAAATTTGTCTGCCTGATAATGAAACAGCTTTGAATATACTGCGCAATCCCTCATTAATTCTTTATGGGAACCGTCACCAATTTTTTTCCATTCTCAAAAACAAGAATACGATTAGCCGGTTTCACACTGGCAAAACGGTGTGAAATAAACAATACAGTTTGATTTACACAACTGTCTTTAATTGCCTGAAACAAATTATATTCCGATTTAGGATCAAGCGAAGATGATGGCTCATCCAATATGAGAAATGTGCTGTTTCTATAAAACGTTCTTGCAATCGCTACTTTTTGGTTTTGCCCAATAGACAATTCCATACCTTTTTCATCATACATTCTTGTAAGATTTGTATCTATTCCCATTTCAAGACTATTTATCTCAAACTTCCCACACCATTTGGTGTGTTGAACCTTGAAAAATCACAATGTCATTAACTTAAGGAATCTTTTACATTTGAATTGTAAAAGGTTCCTT
>CAJUAA010000057.1 GCA_910584205.1 uncultured Lachnospiraceae bacterium | reverse complement strand
AATACTTTTCCCATGTGATTGATGACGATATGCACGCCATTATCAAAGACATCAGTATTCAGTTTTTATGGCTTGTCGGGCGGTTCGTCAAGCCGGAACTTGAATTGACAGTCAACTAACCGCTGCTTTACATAGTCCTCCACCTCGGCGTTGACCTGCCCGTTCACTTTTGAGAAATAGCGGATATATCCGACGTAGTGGAGCAGAACAGCGTTCACGGCTTCCGGGTCGCCCTCACGGGCTTTGAGGATTGTTTCATAGGGGAGAAGTCTACTCATACCGACTCACCCCCATTTCTTCGCGTAGCCGCTGCAAGGCAAGCTGAATATGCCGCCCCACTGTGCTGCGTGACCGTCCAATACACGTGCCGATCACGCGCTGCGGCTGGTGTAGAAAGTAATAGCGCAGGATTTCTTCCTGTGTCTGCTCCGGCAAAACAGAGATCGCGCTGGCAAGGGCGGCGTTGCTCAATAGGACGGTCTGGCCGCAGACGATAAAGGAGTGTTCTTCATTCGGCTCCGGCTCGGCAAACTGGACAAACTTCTCATTTGTCAAATAGTCAAGGGAAATTTCCCGTTCCCATTGCTGCCGCAGCCGTATGATTTTCCCGATGGCGGCATAGCGAATAACAGCTTTGCAAAAGGCGTTGTGCTTGCACCGGATATACTCTTGATAGGCTTCAATCTCGGTCATGGAAATTCCTCCTCTCTGAATAATAGTGAGGGGCGGCAGCACTCCTTGCTGTCGCCCCTTGATTGCCTACCAGCAAAGACAGGCGGGGCTGTCAACGGCGGCGCGTATGCGCCGTTCATCTTGAACGTTGACTGACTCGGCTGGATTTGCTATCTATGTGAAAGCTTCAAAACTATTAGTATCTTATTACACTTTTCTAACTACGGGAATCCAAATTTCACTATATGCGTAATTTTCTTTCGTAGAATCCATTTTTGTAAAAGAAAAAGAAAGAGAATCAGCTAATTCATAGTCTGATGTCATAAACCATTCCGAATAGATTCTTGCCATTGTATTTTGGAGTGTAAAGGGAAACGCTCCTTCATTCGGAAATACTGCCCACGTACCAGCTTTCATTGGTACCTTTTCCAACCCCTCGCCAACTTCAACTTCGGTTGTCAACACACCAATCATGTGGGTTAAATAACCTTCTTCTTTCATAAAATGGGCATCAGAGTTATAGGATACATTGACTATTTCACACGGTGCAATATTTTGAAGGCGGTGTAATTCTTTCATCTGGTTCTGCGTAATCCCCTGTGCCAGTTTTACAATCTCATTATTAACCCCTTCAAATTGCATCGGTACTCTTTTGCTTACTCCAACAAAATTAAACTTTGGCATTTTAATGATTTTACATTCCATACTATTTCCTCCCTTTACTGCTATGGAAAAATTAAACTTTGGAAATATTTTGCATTGACGTTGCTTCGATATTTCAGAGGGCAGAAAACCACTCCAATTTTTAAATGCACGTGTAAAGCCATCTATAGATTGGTAGTTATATTTAAAGGCAACATCTGTTACTTTTTTGCCACTAATTAACTCACAACCAGCTTCTGACAATCTTCGGTTTCTAACATATTCATTCAATGACATGCCTGCCAAAAAGAAAAAAACATTTTTAAAATGCAGATCGGAAACACTAATATTTTTCATGGCTTTCTCAATGACCTGCTCATCCAACAAATGTTTTTCAATATAATTTACTGTTTCATTCAGCTGCTTTAACATTTTCTCACCTCTGTCCTTAGTGTAAAGTATACCTGTTTTCAAAAGCGATTGCTCGACTTTACATAATAAGAAACATCGAATCTACCAAATGTTTATTGGGGGATTTCATCATACGGACAATTGTAGCATGTATCCATAAGTATTTCTATTAGGCGACCTTTGTTTTACGAAATAGTAAGGCTACTATCTATCAAATTCTTGGGTATTACTTTATAGCACATGGACATACAACAGGTAAGCGATCGGTTCCATCTTCTCAAAGGTCTTACAGATGCGGCGAAAAAATTCATAACACGTCTTCTGACGGTAAATTTCATGCTTCCAACAGAAGCATCCCATTATGATGGAAAACCCACAGGGGATTATTGGGACAAGCCCATTAAGGAAGATTTCCCTACTGCAGAACACAATGCAAATGTAGAAAAGAAGATGAAAGTGGTGGAACAGGTGCGGGAATTGAGGAAACAGGGATTCAATAAGGGTGAGACTGCCGGACTGGTGGGCATCAACAGGGCAACTGTGGCAAAATACCTGAAAGAGGACTTTAACCCTTCCAGCCCATATTACAATACGACTATCCGCAGCAGGATAAAACCTTATGCCGGGGATATAAAGGATATGCTCAGTGAAGGGAAAACATTTAAGCAGATCAGTGCGGCAATCCGCGAAAAGGGGTATGACGGGTCAGATTCCACAATCCGTATGTTCGCTACGCGGGAACGTAAAATCATGAAAGAAACTGCCAGACAGGGAGCGTCAGGCGAAAAGATTGAACGGAAATGGCTGGTCAGCCTGCTGTATCGGCCGCTTGACGAGGTTTCTTCTCTCAGTGCAAAGCAGCTAAACCGTATTATCGCAGAATATCCCATCATAGGGCGGGTGTATGATGCCGTGGCAGGTTTTAAGCAGACGCTGTTTGGCAAAAAAGAATCCGAACTTGATAAATGGCTGGAAGAAACGGACTCTCTGGAGATAGATGAGCTGTGCAGTTTTATAAATGGGATCAAAAGGGATATTGCGGCAGTAAAAAACGCAATCACGCTCAACTATAATAATGGACTGGCAGAAGGAAGCGTGAATAAGCTGAAAGTTGTCAAAAGGATCATGTATGGCCGCAACAGCTTTGAATTACTGAAAGGGAAGCTGTTGCGGCTTGAATTAAAGCATAAAATCAACTAACATTGGAAAGATTCCAAAAAGGTGTTGATATGAGAATTGGTGTCGATATCGCTTCTGTTACTTTTAAAAAACAAGTTGATCGTATTATACTTATATCCGGAGACAGTGATTTTGTTCCAGCAGCCAAACAGGCACGCAGAGAAGGAATTGACTTTATCCTGGACCCCATGCGCAATCCTGTTAAACCCGATTTATTCGAACATATAGATGGCATGAGAACCAAGGTTCCCAAAACTCCTGTCAGTAAAAAATAAACAAACCGGCCCCCTGTACCACCAGAGAGCCGGTCCTCATAGATCACATTCCCGAAGGATGATGCAATCCAACCCAAAACACATTGTATCACCTTCGGGCAGTCGGCGCAAGAGAACAGATGTTTTCTCCGGCTGTCTTTTCTGCACCCATTTTTCCGTTGCGACGTCGCAACAGCATGTACATACAGAAGGAGGATACCATGGGAAAAGTAACGATCAGAAACCGCAATGCGGGAAAATTTGACAAGAATGGAAAAAGAAAGCCCCCTAACTGGGAACACCGCTTTGAGACGGCTCCTGTGGACGGAAAACGCCGGCAGAAGACGAAGGCCGGCTTCCGCACGCAGCAGGAAGCCTATGACGCCGGGAACGCCGCCTACGCTCAGTACAATGCTTCCGGCCGGATTTTCGAACCCAGAGACATGAACGTGGCAGACTATCTGGACTACTGGCTGGAGCACGCCGTAAAAGCCAACCTGGGACGGGGATATGCATACAATACCTGGCTGGATTATGAACGAAAGATACGGATTTACCTGAAACCTGCCTTTGGCCAGTATCGTCTGAGCGCCCTGCAGAACGCTCCGGACAAGATCCAGAAATGGATCGACCAGCTAAAGATGTCCGGTCTGTCCAGAAACATGGTATCCAACACTCTTTCCTGTCTGTCTGCCGCTCTGAGCTACGCCGTGATTCCTCTGCAGTACATATCCGTCAATCCCTGTCTGCTGGTCAGAATCGGCCGTATGCCGGTCAACCAGAAGAGCCAGGCTCACAGGGAATATGTATGCCTGCCGGAGGAATTCTCCCGCATCCTGCAGCGTTTCCCGCAGGGCAGCAGCTTTTATCTGCCGCTGATGACCGGATACCACCTGGGGACACGGATCGGGGAGACCTATGGCATTGATCTGCTTTCCGATCTGGATCCGGACCGGGACGAGCTTCGGATCACACACCAGCTGGCAAAGGAAAACGGGACCTGGTTCTATCGACCGCCCAAATATGACTCATGCAGAACATTGAAGATTGGAGCCACTTTTAAGAAAGCCCTGAAAGAAGAACTGCTCTCCCGCAAAAAATTCATGATGGAATACGGCCCGTATTACACGAAAACCTACCTGCTGCCGGACCATTCTATCCTGCAGT
The DNA here is from genome assembly GCA_910584205.1 of uncultured Lachnospiraceae bacterium. GTDB lineage: Bacteria > Bacillota > Clostridia > Lachnospirales > Lachnospiraceae > Hominiventricola. The sequence continues at coordinate 9,556 of CAJUAA010000057.1, read as the reverse complement.
GCCGGGCAGACATCCCGGTTCCGCATCAGGAAATATGGCCATTGTCCGTAAAAGAGAACGGGGAACTGCTGACACCGGAAACGTTCAAATACTGCGCCCGTGTGATCCACCATGAACTCGGAAACCCTCTGTTCCACAGCCACTGCCTTCGTCACACGCACGGGACCATGCTGGCAGAACAAGGCGTCAATCCCAAAACCATCATGGAACGCCTGGGACACAAAGACATCAAAACAACTTTACAGGTGTATACCTTCAACACGGACCATATGCAGCAGGCAGCCGTTGACGCCTTCGAGTTCGTAATCAGTCAGTAAAATTTGTCCGCCGTCTGAAATCACGTGGACAAATCGTGGACAAAATCACATTTCCTGCAGAAACAACCACAGAAAATCCCTGCATTTACCGGCTTAGAAGCGCCACGGTCTCCACATGCACCGTCTCCGGGAACATATCGCACCCTTTCACCTTCTTCACTTCATAGCCCTGGCGGCACAGGTATTTCAGGTCCCGGGCCAGGGTCGCGGGGTCGCAGCTGACGTAGACGATCCGGTCCGGACGCATGCGCACCATAGTCTCCAGGCATTTCTCGTCGCAGCCCTTCCGGGGCGGGTCCACTACGATGACATCCGCGCGGATTCCCTCTTCTTCATATTTCTGCGGCAGTACCTCCTCCGCCTTCCCCACGAAAAATTCCGCGTTCCGAATCCCGTTCAGCCGGGCGTTCTCCTTCGCGTCCTCAATGGCTTCCGGTACGATCTCCACCCCGTACACCTTTCCCGCCTTCTTTGCCAGAAAGAGCGAGATGGTCCCGATGCCGCAGTACAGGTCCCATACAGTCTCGTTTCCCTGCAGGTCCGCGTATTCCAGCGCCGTCTCATAGAGCTTCTCCGTCTGCACCGGATTGACCTGATAGAAGGACAGCGGCGAGATCTTATACGTGATTTCTCCGATTTGATCTGTGATATGGTCCTTCCCCCACACCGGGATCAGTTCCGTTCCCATAATCACATTGGTCCGTTCCCGATTGACATTGAACATGATGGATGTCATGCCAGGAATTTCCCGAAGGGAATCCACCAGTTCCTCCGTTCCCTGAAGCCTGCGGCCATTCAAAATCATACAGACCATAATTTCCCCGGTGGAAAATCCTTTCCGGATCAGCACATGGCGCACCAGTCCCTTCCCGGTCTCTTCGTCATAGGCGGGAATCCTGTATGTTTTCATATGAGCCATGAGCTTCTCCAGTACGGTCCGGTTTTCCTCCACGCCCAGCCGGCATTCCGTACACGGTATGATCGTATGGCTCCTTGCCGCATAGAAGCCGGCAACCACCTGCCCTGTCCGGTCCGTACCGATGGGAAACTGCGCCTTGTTGCGGTATCTCCACGGCTCCTCCATCCCCATGACCTCCGGCTTTGGCATATCCGCAAAACCCCCGATCCGGATCAGGTCGTTCTGGATCTTTTTCGCCTTGAATTCCAGCTGGGCTTCGTAATCCAGCGCCTGAAGCTGGCAGCCCCCGCACTGACGGGCATGGGCGCATCCCGGCTCACAGCGTACAGCCGATGGTTTCAACACTGTCATCAGTCTGGCATATCCGTAGCTTTTCTTCATTTTCATGACCTTCGCTTCCACCGTATCCCCGATCACGGCGTCCTTTACGAAGAAGGCCATGCCGTCCAGCTTCCCGATGCCTTCCCCGTTTACTCCCATATCCTCGATCTTCAGTGTAATGCGGTCATTTTTCTTTATCATCTCTTCCGCTCTCCCGGCCGCCTCAGCAACGGCCCGTGCGCCGTATGTTGGACTCGAACAGCCGGTTGTATCCAAGCCATCCCTGGCTCTCTCCTCCCGCGTGCAGCGCCTCCAGCATCATCTGCATGTGCGCGTCCGTATTATCCGCAAAATGCAGCGCCACCGCCTCCAGAAGCGCCGGCTTCTTCGGAGAACCGTATTCCAGCTCCCCATGGTGGGACAGGATGCAGTGCCGCAGCTCATTTCCCAGCTTCTCAGGAAAACCCTCGATCTGCCTGATCCGCTCCCCGACCATCTCCGAGCCGATCATAATATGCCCCAGCAGCTGTCCCGCGTCGGTGTAGTCGTTTTCCGGAAACGGCGACAGCTCATACACTTTTCCAATGTCGTGACACATGGCTGCCGTATACAACAAATCTACATTCAGCATGGCGTATGCGTGAATATAGTAGTCGCACAGCTTTGTAACGCTCAGCGTATGCTCCAGCAGACCCCCCACAAAACCGTGGTGCACGCTCTTGGCCGCACTGCTGAATTTAAACGCCTTCACAAATTCCCGGTCTTCCACAAAGATGCTCTTCAGAAGCCTGGACAGATACGGATTGCCCACCCGGTCCACAAAACCCAGAAGCTCCTGATACATGGCTTCAATATCCTTCCCGCTTACCGGAAGATAATCGGTCGGATCGTATTCTCCCTCCTGTGCTTTCCGGACACGCTTCACATTCAGCTGGATCTGTCCCTGAAAACTGGTCACATCCGCCACAATATCCACATAATCCAGGCTTTCAAAAGCCCCGATCCCCCTGGAATTGGGGTCCCAGATCTTGGCGTCCGCCGTGCCCGTCTTATCCTGCAGAATCACATTCTCATACGTCTTTCCCGCTTTTGTCAAAGCAGTCTGACGGGATTTGCACAGGTAGATCCCCGTGACGCGCTCACCCTCCCGGAATGTATCAATGTATTTCATATGCTCCTTATTCTCCCTACTCTAATATTTTCAGTTCTACAGAAAACTCCAGTTCCTGGTAGACCGCCTTGTTCGTCCGCTGACAGACGACCTGGATATTCTGCCCGTTGGAACATTTCATCAAAATCGCCATAATATCTTTCAGATTCGTAACCGGCTGGCCGCTCATGGAGGTAATAATATCTCCCGGCTGGATCCCCGCTTCAATGGCCGGAGAATCCATGCCCACCTCCGACACGAATACGCCCACGGGAATGTTCTCCGCCTCGGACACCGCCGTCGTCACATCCGTACCTACGATGCCCAGATAGACAATGTCCTGGCTGTTGGACAGATGCTCGATCACCGTCATAATATCCGAGATCCCGTACGCCTGGATCGTATTTTTCTGGCTGTTCACCTCGTACCGGTCCTGGATCACACCGACGATCTCGCCGTTCCAGTTGACCAGCACGCCGCTGCCTGAACCCGCTTTTCCCATATCTGTCGTCAGCACGCCGTAGCTGCCGTCATACAGGCCCGCCGTCTGGTTGCAGGAAGTCAGATTCCCGAACAGGAGAGATCCGTAATTCCCCACCGGATTTCCCACCGCCATCACAGGCTCCCCGCTCCGCAGCGTCTTTGACGAACCAAACTCCGCATACGAGATCACGTCCCTTGTGCTGTCCGTCAGATCGCTCAGATTCACACTGACCACTGCAAGCCCTGTGTTCCGATCGTATTTTTTCAGAACGGCAGGCGCTGTCGTATGGTCATAGAAAGTCACCTGAAGGCTTCCGCCGCCCTCCACTCCGTCGTAACCGGTCAGGATGAGAAGCTCCATGCCATTGTCCTCCACCAGTACCCCGGACACGGAACTGTGGCTCGTAAAGGACTCATAAAACCAGTCTGTATTCACCGTAAGCGCGGACACATTTACCAGGCTCTTCTCCACCTGGTTGCCGACCTGCATGAGCTCCTGGTACATTTTCTTATAATCCTCCAGCTCCATGCTGACCGATTCCTTCACATAGACCGTTCCTTCCTCCGCTGCCGGCCCGTTCTGCGTATCCTCTTCTTCCGGCTCCGGAAGTGTAACCGGCTGCACCTCCTGACGATCCGCCTTCTGTTCCAGTCCGGGCACGAAAAGCACCCACACCGCCAGCGTTGTCAGGGCAAACAAAAGCCCGGACGCCACGGACCATGCGATCCGCCGCACTACCCGGCTCTGATAGAGGCGTTTCTGCTTGATCGTTTCCTGGATAAATGAAAAATCCCTGTTCCCGTTTTCTCTTCCTTCTGCCATAACAGCCTCCTGCAGCACCATGTCTGTCACGGATATTATACTCGATTTTCCCGCCTGTGTCCAGCTTGTGTTGGCAGCCCCCGCGTCTGTCTCTGCAAATGTCTGCGGATCTGTAAAATAAAGCAACTTCTTCTTTTCATTCTCCGCCAAATAAGGTATGATACATATATCATCAGGAGGAATTTATGAATCAGAAAGCATTACACAAACTGGAATACGACAAGATCATTCATATACTGACCGGACACGCCGCTTCCGCGGGCGCCAGGGCACTCTGCGAAAACCTGATCCCCTGCGGTTCTCTGCCGGAGATCGAGCAGGCGCAGGCCGAGACGGCGGACGCGCTCCGCCGCATCTGCCGGAAGGGCAGCCTTTCCTTCGGCGGAATCCGGGATATCCGCGGCTTTGTCAAACGGCTGGAGATCGGCGGCGTCCTGGGAATGGGCGAACTGCTCCAGATCATGTCTCTTCTGGAGACCGCGCTGAAAGTGAAACAGTACGGCCAGCGGGACCCGGAGGAGGATACCCGGGATTCCCTGGACGAATCCTTTGAGCTTCTGGAACCGGTCACGTCTCTGGCCCAGGAGATCCGCCGCTGCATCCTGTCCGAGGATACCATGGCGGACGACGCAAGCCCGGCCCTTTTCTCCGTCCGCCGTTCCATGCGGCAGATGGACGACCGGGTGCACAGCACGCTGAATTCCATGGTCAACGGGTCCGTCCGCACCTATCTGCAGGACGCGGTCATCACCATGCGCGACGGACGTTACTGTCTGCCGGTCAAAGCCGAACACCGCGGCCAGGTGCCGGGCATGATCCACGATCAGAGCTCCACCGGCTCCACCCTGTTCATCGAACCCATGGCTGTGGTAAAACTGAACAATGAATACAAAGAGCTGATCCTGAAAGAACAAAAGGAGATCGAGAAGGTGCTGGCCGTGCTCAGTGAAGCCGCCGCCGTCCACATGGAACTGCTCACCGGCGACTATGAGATCCTGGTACGGCTGGATTTCATCTTTGCGAAAGCCATGCTTGCCAAAGACATGAAGGCCACCCGCCCCATCTTCAATACGGAAGGGCGCATCCACATCAAGGACGGGCGGCATCCGCTGCTGGACCCGGCGAAAGTCGTCCCCATCAACCTGATGCTGGGAAAGGATTTTGACCTTCTGATCGTCACCGGCCCCAACACGGGCGGCAAGACCGTTTCGCTGAAAACCGTGGGGCTGTTCACGCTCATGGGGCAGTCCGGGCTTCACATCCCGGCCTTTGAGCGCTCAGAGCTGGCCGTGTTTGACCAGGTCTTTGCGGACATCGGAGATGAACAGAGCATCGAACAGAGCCTGAGTACCTTCTCCTCCCATATGAGCAATATCGTGTCCATTCTGCAGGAGGCAACCCTCCAGTCCCTGGTCCTGTTCGACGAACTGGGCGCCGGCACGGATCCCACGGAGGGCGCCGCTCTGGCAATCTCCATCCTGGACCACCTGCACCGTCAGGGGATCCGCACCATGGCCACCACCCATTACAGCGAACTGAAAGTCTACGCCCTCAGCACCGACGGCGTGGAGAACGCCTGCTGCGAATTCGACGTGGAGTCCCTGCGCCCCACCTATCGTCTTCTGGTAGGCATCCCGGGCAAGAGCAACGCCTTCGCCATCTCCCAGCGGCTGGGGCTTCCGGCCTTTCTGATCGAGGAAGCGAAAAAACAGATCAGCGCGGAGGAAGAGAGCTTCGAGGACGTGATCGCCGGACTGGAAAACAGCCGGGTCACGCTGGAACGGGAGCAAATGGAGATCGCCCGCTACAAGGAAGAGATCCGAAGCCTGCGCAACGCCCTGCAGAAAAAGCAGGACCGAATCGATGAACGAAAAGAAAAGATCCTGAGAGACGCCACGGAAAAAGCCAACGCGATCCTGCGGGAAGCCAAGGAATACGCGGACGAGACCATGAAGAATTTCCACAAATTCGGCAAAGAGGGCATCTCTGCCAAAGAGATGGAAGCGGAACGGGCGCGTCTGCGGGAAAAGATCAAGTCCACCGAGACCGGCATCCAGACTGCCCCGCAGAAGCCGAAGAAAAAACTCCGCGCCGCCTCGCTTCACATCGGAGACCGGGTACGGGTGCTGAGCCTGAATCTGGAAGGCACCGTCAGCACGCTCCCCAACGCAAAGGGAGATCTGTTTGTGCAGATGGGCATCCTCCGTTCCCAGGTCCACATCGACGACCTGGAATTTCTGGCGGAAGCAGAGCAGCCGAAGGCCCCGGGTTCTGCCTCGGGCGGCGGTAAAATCAAGATGTCCAAGTCTTCCCTGGTCAGCACAGAGATCAAGCTGATCGGCATGACGGTGGATGAGGCCATGGGACATCTGGACAAATACCTGGACGACGCCTGGCTTGCCCACGTGCCCAGCGTCCGGATCGTGCACGGCAAGGGCACCGGCGCCCTGAGAAACGCCGTCCACCAGCATCTGAAACGATGCAAATATGTAAAAAGCTACCGGCTCGGCACCTTTGGGGAGGGCGAAGCCGGCGTCACCATCGCAGAATTCAAATAGAGCTACAGACAAAGGAGTTAACAAGACATCATGGCATCCAAACAGAAAATACTGATCGTAGACGATGACGCGAATATCGCGGAGCTGATCTCCCTCTATCTGACCAAAGAATTTTATGAGGTCCGGATCGTGGAGGACGGAGAAGCGGCGCTGCAGGTATTTGACACCTTTCAGCCCAACCTGATCCTTCTGGATCTGATGCTGCCGGGTATCGACGGCTATCAGGTCTGCCGGGAAATCCGCTCCCGCTCCAACACGCCGATCATCATGCTTTCCGCCAAAGGAGAGATCTTTGACAAGGTGCTGGGACTGGAACTGGGCGCCGACGACTATATGATCAAGCCCTTTGATTCCAAGGAACTGGTGGCGCGGGTTAAAGCCGTCCTGCGGCGTTTCCAGCCCGCACGGTCCGACGCCGCCCCCGCTTCCAGGCTGGTGCAGTATCCGGACCTGATCATCAATCAGACCAATTATTCCGTCGTCTATCGGGGAAAGACCGTGGAGATGCCGCCAAAGGAACTGGAGCTTCTCTATTTCCTCGCGTCCTCACCCAACCAGGTGTTCACAAGAGAACAGCTGCTGGATCACATCTGGGGCTACGAATACATCGGCGACACCCGTACGGTGGACGTCCACATCAAGCGCCTCCGGGAAAAAATCAAGGACCACGACGCCTGGCGTCTGGCAACAGTCTGGGGCATCGGCTATAAATTCGAGGTGAAATGATGCGGCTGTCTCTGAATGTGAAATACATCCTGTCGGTCCTCGCCCTTGGAGTATGTTGTTTTTTATGCATCTCCACGTGTTCCTCACATCTTATGATGCAGAATGCCGTGACGGCCAGAGCCTCCGCCCTTTATCAGGAAGGGCTCTACATGTCGGACCAGTACGTGGGAAATTATTTCGAAGAGCCGGAAAGCCGGAAGGCCCTGTCGTCGGTCCAGTCCTTGCTTTCCTCTCTGGATGTCTATCTGGACGCGAGCATCTGGCTGATCAGCAGAGACGGAGAGCTGATCCTAGATTCGCAGTCCTCCGGCATCCTGGAGGAACCGATGGAGATTCCGGATTTCAACTCCGTGCTCCCCGGCGGAAAATATTATATGATCGGGGATTTCTTCGGCATGTTCTCCGACAAGACGCTGAGCGTTCTGATCCCCGTATCTCACAATTACCACGTGCGGGGATACATTGCCATCCACACGCCCATGACCGTCGTCGTGCAGGAAAAGGAAGGCTACCTTCTCTCATTTTATGTCACCCAGATCCTGCTCATGCTCCTGATCCTGCTCTTTGCCCTGGCAGTCTGGCTGATCGTCTGCCTGCCCATCCGCAGAATCTGGAAAGGCTCCGGCGAATACGCCCTCGGCAATTTCACCGCTCTCATCCGTATGAATCGGGAGGACGAGCTGGGTTTCATCGCGGATACCATGGATTTCATGGCCGAATCCCTGAAGGATTACGACGAAGACCAGCGAAAGCTGATCTCCAACATTTCCCATGATTTCCGTTCCCCGCTGACCTCCATCAAAGGATACATCGAGGCCATGCTGGACGGGACGATTCCCTTCGACATGCAGGAAAAATATCTGAACATCGTCCTGCGGGAAACGGAGCGGCTGACCAAGCTGACCAGCGGCCTTCTGACCCTGAATTCCATGGACCCGAAGCAGAACCGTCTGTGCAAAAGCCGTTTCGACATCAATACGGTCATCAAAAATACCGCCGCCACCTTTGAAGGAACCTGTACCACCCGGCGCATTTCCATCGAACTGCTGTTCACGGACTGGGAATCCTACGTCTATGCGGACATGGGCAAGATCCAGCAGGTGCTCTACAACCTCATCGACAACGCCATCAAATTCAGCCAGCCGGATTCCGTCATCACCATCGAGACGACCATCAAATATGAGAAAATCTTCGTCTCCGTCCGGGACACCGGCGCAGGCATCCCGAAGGACAGCCTGAAAAAGATATGGGAGCGTTTCTACAAGACGGACGTCTCCAGAGGCAGGGACAAATCCGGCACCGGACTGGGACTCGCCATCGTCAAGGAGATCATCCAGCTCCATGATGAAAATATCAATGTCATCAGCACCGAAGGCGTGGGCACGGAATTCATCTTCTCCCTGAGCCGGGCAGAGGAAGCCGAGACAGCAGAGTAAACGGCCGCGCCGTCTACCGCATGCCCCGTAAGCCCATAAAAATGCCGCCCGATCATCCAAACCGATGACGGCGCGGCATTTTTGTATTCTCTTACAGCCCGGCTTTCTCATACCATTCAGGCTTTACGGCATCAAACGGCACCCCAACCATTGTTTCGACGCATTCTATCCATTCTGTTTCTGTCAGCATTTTTTTATCAGACCCATTGCGGCAGTCCGAGATCATACAATAATAAATTCCTTCGCTTTCCACTTCCGGACGTTCCAAAGAAAGAAAGTGATCCGGTATCCCGTTCCATTCCTCCAGATCGGTCACCCGGAAAATTTCCAGTTTCCCTAACATGGTCATTTCCCACGTTTCATCAAAGCAGCATTCCGTATAGCTTTTATATTGGAATATCCCCTGATACTGCGTACAGTATATCAAATTCTCCCGACCCGGAATATAACATTCACCGCTGTCTGAACAATCCCATAAAATCCGACGATATTTTCCTTCTGTTCGAAAAGCGGCATGGATTCTGCCAGGCTCATCACTGCCGCCCCTGTTCTGCACCAGCAGAAGCTCCTGCGTTCCATCCGAATTCAAATCACGGAAAATCCATTTTGTATCATCAATTTCATCCAGATTTTCAAAAAAGACTTCCATTTCCCGCATTTCGTCTTCCGTCAAACCGTCTACCTTTGAAAAGTCCCCCTGCATGACGTCCACAAAATCATTCTCTTCTCCAACCGGGATATTTCCAGTCAGAAAATGATAAGAAAAAATGAGGCTTCTGGCATGATGGTGGGTACTTGACCATGCCCAATTAACATCTGCATA
>CAJUAA010000056.1 GCA_910584205.1 uncultured Lachnospiraceae bacterium | reverse complement strand
ATGCAGAGTACGGCGGCGCGCGCACAGCTGGCGGAGCTTCTGAAATATGCAACCATTATCATTTCCAGTCTGCCGCTTCTGATCATGTATCCGTTCTTCCAGAAATATTTTGACAGCGGAATCATGGCCGGAGCGGTCAAGGGATAACAGGAATGATTACTGAAATGGCGGCAGGCCATAACAATGAGAAGGAGGCAGAGGAATGAGCAACAGATTTGGATACAGAACCGGGAAACGAATGGCGGCGGCAGTTCTTGCGGTGTGTATGGCCGTCTCCCTTACGGGCTGCGCGGGCAGGAGGAAGATCAACGACGGAACGTTCCGTCCGGTGGATGAGGCGGAGCTTGCATTTCCCCTGAAGGAAAAGACCGTGCTGACCGGAATGATCAGTTATCCGCCCAATACGGAATCCGAGCCCAACAACCGGACAATCTTTCGACGCCTGCAGGAGCAGACCAATGTGGAGATCGACTGGACGGCGATCCAGTCCGACCAGTGGCCGGATAAAATTTCCCTGAATATGTCGGACCCGAACAAGCTGACGGACTTTATCTTTTCGGCGGGATTTACAGACAGCAACCTGTTAAAATACGCAGATTACGGCGCGATTATCCCGCTGGAACAATACATTGACGCGTACATGCCGAATCTGAAGTCGGTATTTGACCGATATCCGGAATACCGGACCATGTGTACGGATGTAAACGGACATATCTGGGCGCTGCCGTGGATTGAGCAGCTCGGTTCCAACAAGACGGCTATCCAGACGGTGGGAGGCATGAGTTTTATTAACAAAAAATGGCTGGATTTTCTGGGGCTTGAGATTCCGGAAACGGTGGACGAATTCGAGGAAGTCCTGATTCAGTTCCGTGACCATGCATCCGAACTTCAGGAGGAATTTGGAATTGAAGGAAGCATTATTCCCATGTCCTGCATTGTCAACGACGGGGACCAGGACCCATCGATCCTGATCAACGGCTTCGGAGAAGGATATGGGGAGGTGGATAAAGATAAGAACAACGGCAGGCATATTGTCGTTACTGATGAGCAGAAAGTAATCTGCAGCGCCACGCAGGAAGGCTATAAGAAAGGAATTGAGTGGCTGCATAAGCTGTACGAGGAGAATCTGATCGATCCGGAAGCATTTACCCAGGAATGGTCCACCTATGTATCAAAAGGAAAGTCCGGGCGTTACGGCGTATGCTTCAGCTGGGATGTGGGAAATATCGACAACCTGAAAGACTGGGTGCCGCTTCCGGTTTTGACGGCGGATACCCGCAACCTGACGCCCCAGAACGGTTCTTTTACCAGCGGATTTGACCGCGGACGCTGTGTGGTGACTTCCGTGGCGGAAAATCCGGCGCTGGTATGCGCATGGCTGGATCAGATGTATGCGCCGCTGCAGTCTCCGCAGAACAACTGGGGAACCTACGGGGAGGATGATGATTTTGATATCTTCGAGATGGGGAAAAATGCAGACGGCGAGGATATGTTAAGACATGCGCCTCTGGGCGACGCGTCTCCGGTGGAAGTCAGGGAGGCGGAATCGGTAGGAGGTCCTCTTGCCATACTGGATGAATATTATGACGTGTATGTGACCTGCCCGGATGACGCTCAGTACCGTCTGGACTGGATCGAAGAATATTATACGCCCGATATGCACACGCAGTATGTGTATCCAAATATTTTCATGAGCCGCGAGGATACGGAGAAGCTTTCCAATCTTCAGGCAGATATTCATAAAGAGATCAAGACAAAAAAAGCGGACTGGATCATGAACGGATTTACAGATAAGGACTGGGAGGAATATCTGGATAAACTGGAAGCCTACGGACTCAGTGAATATCTGGCATTATTCCAGAAATATCTGGATTCGTATAACGCAAGCATGGAAGGAAAATAAATCATTCCAATCATAATTCATATATTTGGTGTTTAAAAACTGCCGAAAAAGTATGATAAACGCCACCAGAGAGCGAGAACGATGAGTGCAGAAATCCAGTGCCGTTTATTCAGTGGGAAAGGAAAAGAGTGATGACAAGTCAGACATTACGTGAAGCGCGAAAATATGAAGAAGCTTCTGAAAAATTAATAAAAGCAGAGGAGCGTCCCGGTTTTCACCTGACTCCGCGTACGGGCTGGATGAACGACCCCAATGGTTTTTCTTACTATAAAGGCCGGTACCATCTGTTTTACCAGTACTATCCTTACGAATCCAGATGGGGGTCCATGCACTGGGGGCATGCGGTAAGCCAGGATCTGCTTCACTGGGAATCCCTTCCCTGTGCCCTGGCGCCGGACGAGGCGTATGACCGGGACGGGTGCTTCTCCGGAAGCGCGGTGGAGCTGCCGGACGGAAGACAGCTGCTGATGTATACCGGCGTGCTGAAAGAGCGTCAGGGACACGGCGGATACCGGGAGGTGCAGACGCAGTGCCTCGCCGTGGGCGACGGGCTGGATTATGAGAAATATGAACAGAATCCCGTGCTGGACGATACGGACCTTCCGGAAGGCAGCAGCCGGTTTGACTTCCGTGATCCCCGGATCTGGAAACACACGGACGGAACCTACCGGTGCGTGGTGGGTTCCCGTCCGGCAGACGGAAGCGGGCAGATCCTGCTGTATGCCAGCGGAGACGGTTTTCACTGGAAATTCAAAAGCGTGCTGGTTTCCAATCACGACCGGTTCGGGAAGATGTGGGAATGCCCGGATTTTTTCGAACTGGACGGGAAATGGGTGCTGCTGACCAGTCCGCAGGATATGCTCCCGGAAGGGTTTGAATACCACAATGGAAACGGAACGCTCTGCCTGATCGGTGATTACGACGAGGAGACCGGGACATTTAAGGAAACGCATGATCAGTCCATCGACTACGGGATTGATTTTTACGCGACGCAGACGGTCCTGGCGCCGGACGGCCGCCGGATTCTGATCGGCTGGATGCAGAACTGGGACGCCTGCAGTATGCGTTCGCCGGAAGATCCGTGGATGGGGCAGATGAGCCTGCCAAGGGAACTGTCGGTCAGAGACGGCAGACTGTATCAAAAGCCGGTCCGGGAACTTAACGCCATGCGGCGCAATAAAATATCATACACGCATGTCGCGGTTTCAGGAGTGGTGAAACTGGATGGGATCAGAGGAAGAATGGTGGATATGGAGCTTAGGATCCGTCCGGAAGACCAGCAGAATCCGTACCGGAAATTTGCGGTCCGTTTTGCGCAGAATGACCGGTACTATACATCCCTGAGCTTCCGGCCGCAGGAATCGATTCTGAAAATCGACCGGAAGTTCTCCGGCTCCAGAAGAGCCATTATCCATCAGCGGCGCAGTCTGGTAAAGACCGCGGACGGAGAGCTGAAGTTACGGATCATACTGGACCGGTTCAGCGTGGAAGTCTTCGTGAACGACGGGGAACAGGTGCTGACTGCGACCATGTATACGGAGCAGGAAGCGGACGGAATCTCATTCTTTGCAGACGGGACTGCACAGATCGATGTTGTAACATATGATCTTCAATAACGTTCTGATTCCGCCATCCGCACCATGCAGGCGTTTCTGCGGCAGGCGATGCCGTATTTGAAGATCGTATCCATATCATCCTCCATCAGGCGATCTGCATAATTTTTTTCCTCGATCTGTTCCAGCGCTTTCTGGCAGGCGGCTTCCAGATTCCGGCTTTCCGAATATTTGATCTCGATTACGATCCCGATGTTTTTATCCGGAAGCTCGATCAGGATGTCGCTGTAGCCGATGCCGGATTCGACGCTGGACAGAAGAAGCCAGTCCTCCCGGTGGCTTAAAAGTCCCAGCAGGATGCCGTGGTAAAAATTTTCTTTTCGCTCTTTGCGCACGGCGGTATCCCGGATGCTGATGGTTTTCTTCAGGTAAGAAGCAAACTGACGTTCGATTGAGGCGGGATCACCCTGGCAGAAGGCTTCGCAGAAGGCGTCCAGTGCGGGCGTGTCTTCTCTTGCCTCCTTCTGAAACCAGTCCAGGATCTGCTCGGTAAAGATCATGCGGATTTCTCGGTTGGGGATGACCAGCTCGTAGGTGTTCAGATCGATCTCTGCCTTTTTGGTGAGGTAGCCGGTGGTGAAGAGGACGCTCCACAGGTTGTCAAGGCTGTCATACAGCTCCCGATAAGTGAGCTCTTCGTTGATTTTTTTGATGACAGCGTCCCCGTTCACCAGACGGTCCAGCTCCATCCGGGTCTGCGGAGTCGCTTTCTGAAGCAGCGTACGGATGATGGAATTGCCGCTGGAGTTGATCCAGTAGGCCCGGGGCCGGGCGTCCGGATTGGCCCGGAGGCGGCTTACATGATTGATCACATCCCAGGGACAATAGATACTTGTTTCTCCAAAACGGTAACCGTCATACCATTCTTTCAGGTCGCTGTATTTGTCATGCAGTCCATAGTATTCCAGCAGGGCTTTTACTTCTGCATCGGTAAACCCAAAATGTTCATGGAACAGATCGTCGGTAATGGAAATGACGTTCAAGTTGTTCAGCCCGGTAAAAATGCTTTCTTTTGCAATCCGCAGGCAGCCGGTGAGAACGGCGAACTGCAGGCTTTCGTTGGTCTTGAGGGCCTGTCCGAACATACTCCGGATCAGGTCCACCATTTCGTCGTAGTAGCCGTTCTGCTGCGCCCTGTCCAGAGGGACGTCGTACTCGTCGATGAGAAGGATGGTTTTTTGCCCATAATGTCTGCAGAGAAGCTGCGACAGGGTCCGAAGGCTTCCCTTGAGCACGTCATCGGACATGGGAAATTCCTGCAGACTGTCAGCATCCGTGTGGATCAGACGCCGGTAACGTTCTTTCTCTTCGGCGGAAAGGCGTTCGCTGTCCAGAAGAAACTGGAACCGCAGCGCTTCGCTGCCGATGACGGAACAGAGAAGCGCCTGCGCCTTTTTAAAATTCTGCGCCTCCGCATTTTTCAGCGTGATGGAGATCACCGGAAATTTTCCCATATAGTGACCACAGAGCTCCCGTTCCTCTGCGACTGCAAGTCCCTGGAACAGCTCCGGATCGCATCCGAAGGAAAAGAAATATTTGAGCATGCTCATGTTCAGGGATTTTCCGAACCGGCGGGGACGGGTGAAGAGATTGATTTCTCCCCAGTTGTTCAGAAGCTCTGTGATCATGCCGGTCTTATCCACATAGTAGAATCCTTCTGTGCGGATCTTTTTAAAATCTTCAATGCCGATGGGCAGTTTTGCAGGAGTTTTCAAGTGCGCTCCCCCTTTCTTTTCATTGTTCTGTTTCAAGCCGTTCCCAAGCGGATGAAATTTCCGGGAAATTTCTTAGAAAGCTGCCGGCGGAATCGTAAATCGTTCGATCCGGCACTGGTGCTTTCGCTCACCTGCAGGGGCTTCGCGGTTATAGCTGATTCCCACCAGCAGGATCTCTCCCCCATATTCTTTGACTGCCTCCGGATACCGACGGTTTTTGATCTGTGCAATGGCGCCGTCCGCGGACTGGTTCCATTTTAATTCCACGATCAGAGCCGGCAGTATGGAACCTCTTTTGGGAAAATACACAATATCTGCGTAGCCGGACCCCGCCGGTAATTCCTCGAACATCAGGTACTCGTCCCCATAGCTGAAGTAGGCGCGCTTGATCACGCTGCGCAGCGCCTGTTCGTTGTTATAATACAGAGAAGCTTCTTCTTCATGGATCTTCTCAATCTGGTCTGCAACGGCTTCTTCTTTTCCGTGAATGGTGTCGATGATGAGCTGATCGCTCTCCCGTACCCGCCGGATAGTATCGTCCCGCTTTACCTGCCGTACGGCTTTGGCAAATTCCCGGCGGATCTCTTCGTTTGGAATGTGTACGGTCTGTGTCTCTTCATCATAGGCCAGATAGCCCAGATGGATCAACAGTGTCAGCACGTCGTTCCGGTCCCGGAAAGTCACCAGATCGTTTGCAAAGCCGTTCGTATCTACGCGGGTTTCCACTCCGCCGATCAGCTCTGCGACCGTTTTCCCCAGTCCGTCAAAATCAAGATTGATATATCCCATCAGGCTTTCTGCTGCAGAAGTCTGCGTCCAGTAGGAGTCAAAATCATGGTGATAAAGCGCCTTCATAACGGAATTGGGATTATAGACGGAGGCCAGATCCCGGAAGGAATATCCGTCGTACCACTGTTTCATTTTTTCAAAATCGCTGCCGTAGTCCGCACAGAGCTTCTTCACTTCCGCTTCGGTAAATCCCACGTATGCTGCAAACTGTCTTGGCTTAATCATGGTATATTCCCAGAAATCAGATATGGCTGACTGGGAGCCGTCCTTTTTAATGGGCAGGATACCGGTCATATATGCCGCCGCAAATATTTTATCTGTCATTCCGCTGTTTTTGAACAGAGAACGCAGAAATTCCAGATATTTTCGCTGCAGGTCCGGGTGTTCCTTTGCTTCCCGGATCGGAGCGTCCCACTCGTCGATGATCATGATAAATTTATTTCCCGCGGTCTGGGCGGCATTGGCCAGAGTCGCCGCAAAGCCTTCCGCAGCCTTCCGCGCAGGATACTGTTCCGTCAGTTCCCGCACCACATTCCGCTGGATATAAGATACCATATCATCCAGAGAAGCTTCTCCGATCGCCTCTGTCATGTCCAGATAGATGACGTCATACTGATTCAGGTGTTTTCGATACTGTGGGTCGCCGGCGATTGCCAGATCGTCAAAAAGCATGGACGAATCACAGGTTTTGTCATAATAGGCGCATAACATTTTCGCGGCAAAAGATTTTCCGAAACGCCGGGGCCTGCTGACGCAGGTCAAACATCTTGGAGTATCAATGGTTTGGTTGACCAGGCGGATCAGGCCGGTTTTATCTATATAAATATTTTTTCTGATTCTGGTAAATCCGCTGTTTCCGGGGTTTACATAATTTCCCATTTCCCTGTTGCCTCCCCATGTTTCATTCCGGCCGGAGTGCCTTTTTCACACATTTCCTGTTATTTCATGTCCCTGCTTCTATTATACCCGTACTGCCTTCTTTTCACAATAAAAGATTCAAAAGGATGAACTATTTGCAAAAGAAGTCCGGAAGGGACGGCTGTATATTTTGTGGAAAATGCCGGTTTGCGGAAGGGTTTCGCGGAAAAAGCGGGCAGATTTCCTAACAGCTAGGAAAGAGATTGGCTGCTCTTTTCCGCAGATCCGGACTATAATAGGATCAGATAAAAGAAAGGAGGAGCATGCGGGTGGAAGGATTAGAAATGACCTGTTTTCAGATCATATCCAGCGTGGGAACGGCGCGTTCCAGTTACATTGAGGCAATCCAGAAGGCAAAGGCCGGGGATTTTGAGGGGGCGAAGGACTGTCTGGAAGCAGGGCAGCAGGAGTTCCTGAAAGGGCACGAAGCGCATTTCGGACTGCTTCAGAAGGAGACGAACGGCGAGCAGGTGGGAGGTTCCCTGCTTTTGATCCACGCGGAGGATCAGCTTATGAGCGCCGAAGGTTTCAAGATCATCGCAGAAGAGATGATTGCAGCTTACAGACGAATCGACGAACTGGAAAAAAAGCTGGCGCAGTAGCCGGCAAAAAACAGCATCTGTCCGAAAGCAGCCCCGGAAGGATTTTACGGAACAAAGAGAGGGAAAATGCTTCCAGACGCAGGGGCGGAGAGAGGGAAGATGCGGAACTGAAATCAGAAAGGAGAGAGTGTTTTATGAAAAGAGTATATTTATTCTGCAGCGCAGGAATGTCTACCAGCATGCTGGCAAGCAAGATGCAGGGGGTGGCGACGGACCACGGACTTCCTGTTGAGGTGGAGGCGTTTCCGGACGGAAAGATCGCGCAGATCGTGGAGGAAAAGCATCCCGACGTGATTCTTTTAGGACCGCAGGTCAAGTACCGCTATCAGGAAGTAGTGGACAAATTCGGTTCCACCGGAATCCCCATCGCTGTCATCGACCAGACCGCGTACGGGATGATGGACGGGGAAAAGGTGCTTAAGACAGCCATCAAAATGATGAAGGCAGCAAAATAGCTGCAGAACAATAACAGGGGGAAAAGCTGATGTTACAAAAATTAGAGAGTTTTTTCATGCCGCTGGCAGAGAAAATCGGAAAGAATAAATATCTGATCGCCGTCAGAGACGGTTTTCTGTTATCCATGCCGCTGTTGATCGTAGGATCCTTCTTCCTGCTGATCGCCAACTTCCCGATCCCGGGATGGACGGAGTTCTGGGGACAGTTTTTCGGGGAAAACTGGGCGTCCTATTTTGCAAAACCGACAGACGCCACCTTTTCCATCATGGCAATCCTGGCCGTGGTGGGGATCGGCTACTCCTTTGCGGAGCAGATGAAGGTGGACCGGCTGTTCGGCGCGGCCATCTCACTGGTGTGCTGGTTCCTGATTATGCCCTATGAGATCCTGTTTGAAGAATCTGTGGTATCCGGCATCCCGCTGGGATGGGTCGGTTCCAAGGGAATCTTCGTGGGCATCATCTGCGCTTTTCTGGCCGTCCATGTGTATGCATGGGTGGACAGCAAAGGCTGGGTCATCAAAATGCCCGACGGCGTGCCGCCTACTGTGGAAAAATCCTTCGCGGCGCTGATTCCGGCGGGAATGTCCGTACTGGTGTTCTTTGTGATCAATGTGATCTTCGCCATGACGCCTTACGGCAATGCCTTTGACTTTGTATTTGAGATTCTGCAGACGCCGCTTCTGGCCCTTGGAAACACCCTTCCGGCCATGGTGATTGCGTACATTTTCCTGCACTTCTTCTGGTTCTTCGGCGTCAACGGCGGTTCCGTGGTAGGCGCAGTATTCAACCCGATTCTGCAGACCCTGTCCGCGGAGAACCTGGCAGCATTCCAGGCAGGAGATGCCATGCCCAATATTATCTGTCAGCAGTTCCAGGATCTGTTCGCTACCTTTGGAGGAGCCGGCTCCACGCTTTCGCTTCTGATTGCCATGCTGCTCTTCTGCAAATCCAAACGGATCAAGGAGCTGGGCAAGCTGGCGATTATCCCGGGATGCTTCGGGATCAATGAGCCGATTATCTTCGGCCTTCCGATCCTGCTGAACCCGATGATGCTGATTCCGTTCATGCTGGTGCCGACGATCAATATTATCATTTCCTATATCTGCATGAGCATTGGCCTGGTGCCCATCTGTACCGGTGTTGCAATCCCGTGGACCATGCCGGTCATCATCTCCGGATTTTTATCCACCGGATGGCAGGGAGCGGTTCTGCAGGCGCTGCTTCTGATCCTGGGAGTTTTCCTGTATATGCCCTTCATCAAGATGATGGATAAGCAGTATCTGGCGGACGAGACGAAGGGAACGGATGAGACAGAGGATGAGGACGATTTCTCACTGGACGATCTGTCCTTTGACGACATGTAACAGCAAATACAACGACGATGGAGGGATACCATGAAGATTGTGATGATATTTGACCAGATCCAGTCCGGACTTGGGACGAAGGATGACACCATGGTGCCGCTGACCGGAAAAAAAGAGGCAGTGGGGCCGGCGGTGATGATGCAGCCGTATCTGAAGGAGACCGGCGGACGGGTCATGGCGTGCCTGTGCTGCGGCAACGGGACATATCTGGCGGACCCGGACGAGGTGAGCCGGAAGCTTTGCGCCATGGTTAATAAGGTGAAGCCGGATA
Source organism: uncultured Lachnospiraceae bacterium (assembly GCA_910584205.1). GTDB lineage: Bacteria > Bacillota > Clostridia > Lachnospirales > Lachnospiraceae > Hominiventricola. The sequence continues at coordinate 4,947 of CAJUAA010000056.1, read as the reverse complement.
TTGTAATCTGCGGACCGGCGTTCAACTACGCGGACTATGCAGCCATGTGTGCGCGGGTGGCGGACGATATCAACCGGACGACGGAGGCGAAGGCGTTCGCGGCCATGTCTCAGGAAAATGAGGAGACGATTGCTGCCTATAAGGATAAGGTGATGATTGTGAAGACGCCGAAGAAGGGCGGCATGGGGCTCAATGATTCTCTGAAACATATCTGCCAGGTGGCGAAGGCGCTGTCGGACGGAGATCCGGGGCTGGAAGCGCTGAAGCAGAGCGTCTGCTTCTAAAAGGGCCGAATGCGGTAAAGAATGCCGCCGGAGAGGACGCCGCCGGGAGGAAGTGTGATCATGACCTTCCGGCGGCACTGTATAAAAGAAGCAGCAGAACAGGTCATAAAACTAAAACAGCATCTGCCCGTCCAGACGCTGGGGTGCAGGACGGACAGATGCGGAACTACAATCAGGAGGGATAAGATCATGTGGGGAATGATCGCAACATGGAGAATGGCGGCAGAGGGCGTGGAAAAGGGCGCGCACATGCTGGCAGAGGGACAGAATGCAGGGGACGCCATCGAGACGGCCATCCGGGAAGTGGAGGATTTTCCATATTATAAATCAGTGGGCTACGGCGGACTCCCCAACGAAGAGATGGAAGTGGAACTGGACGCCGCGTATATGGACGGTGATACGCTGGACATCGGCGCGGTGGCGGCGGTAAAGGATTATGCCAATCCGGTATCCATCGCCAGACGCTTAAGCCGGGAGAAGATAAACAGCATGCTCGTGGGAGAGGGTGCGGAGAAATTTGCCCATAAAGAAGGCTTTGAACGGAAGAACATGCTCACAGACCGGGCGAAGGCTCACTACCGGAACCGGGTGAAGGAGCAGCGGGAGCTGGAGTTAAAACCCTACTCCGGACATGATACGGTAGGCATGGTCTGCCTGGACAGCGGCGGAAAAGTGACGGCGGCCACGTCCACCAGCGGCCTGTTTATGAAAAAGAAGGGCCGTGTGGGGGATTCCCCCATCGCAGGTTCCGGATTCTATGCGGACAGTAAAGTCGGGGGAGCCAGCGCCACAGGCCTTGGGGAAGATCTGATGAAGGGCTGTATTTCCTATGAGATCGTCCGGCTTATGAAAGAAGGCATGCATCCCCAGGAGGCGTGTGAGACCGCGGTGAACCGTTTGGACGCAGAGCTGAAAGCGCGGCGGGGCGAAGCCGGGGATCTGTCCCTGATCGCCATGAACAAGGACGGCGAGTGGGGCGTGGCGACCAACATCGAGGGCTTTTCCTTTGCGGTGGTGACCGAGGAAAAAGAGACGCAGGTATATCTGGTGGAGCGTCAGGAGGACGGACACTGTACGTATGCTCCTGCATCGGAAGAGTGGATGGAGGAATACATGCGGACGCGTATGGCACCGGTCGTGGAAAAATGAGTACCGGCCATGAAAAAGGGAGGGAACCTGATGGAACAGAAGATTCTGGAAAAAGTAGAGTCACTGCGGGGGCGGATGATGGACGACATTCTGGAGCTGGTGCGCATTGACAGCGTGGAGACGGAAGCGCAGCCCGGTGCTCCCTTTGGACCGGGAGTCAGGCATGCGCTCCAGAAAGCGCTGGAGATGGGCGAGCGGCTGGGATTCCGGACGGCGAATCTGAACAATTACATGGGCTATGTGGAGTACGGCAGAGGGGAAGACTATGTGTGCGCCATCGGCCATGTGGACGTGGTCCCGCCCGGAGACGGCTGGAAGCAGCCGCCGTTTGCGGGGCATCAGGAGGACGGCGTTTTGTACGGCCGGGGCGTCCTGGACAACAAGGGGCCGATCCTTGCCTGCCTGTACGGTCTGTATGCCCTGAAGGAACTGGGGTATGAGCCGAAGCACCGGGTGCGGATCATCTTCGGATGCGATGAGGAATCCGGATTCGAGGATCTGAAGTATTATCTGTCAAAGGAGCAGCCCCCGGTGTATGGATTTACGCCGGACTGCAAATTTCCGGTGGTGTACGCGGAGCGCGGACGGGCGGTGATCCGTGTGGAAGCAAAAGAGACGAGTTCCTTCTGCGATTTTGTGACGCAGTATTTTATCGGTGCGAAAAATAACGGGGACCGGCTGGGTATTGATTTTTCATATCCGGAGTACGGCGTCATGGAGATGCGGAATTATAAACTGTGGATGAACGGGCAGACGCTGACTTTTGACGCGGCACTCAGCTATCCGGCTGGCCATACCGTTGATGAGATTCTGGAAAAGATCCGGGAAAAGGCGGGAGCGCAGAAGGTTGCGCTTGTGCAGAACTACGATCCGGTGGTATTTGATAAGGGAAGTCCCATGGTGCAGGCGCTGAAGGAGTGCTATGAGCAGGTGACGGGGGAAGACGGGACGCCGGTGACGACGACCGGCGGCACCTACGCAAAGGCCATGCCGGGGATCGTCCCCTTCGGCCCCAGTTTCGCAGGGCAGAAAGGCATCGGGCACAATCCCAATGAATGGATGAAGGAAGAGGACCTGATGAAAAATGCAAAAATCTACGCATTGGGGCTTTACCGTCTGGGACTTTTGTAGTTTAATGGAAGAGAAGGGAAAAGGCGTAAAAAATGACTGGAAAGATCGTGGAAATCTGCTGCGGAAGCTATTATGACGCAAAGCAGGCGGCGCTGGGGGGTGCAGAGCGCATTGAGCTCAACAGTGCGCTCATGCTGGGCGGCCTGACGCCCACGGAGAGCACCCTTCGGATGGTAAAGGAAGCGTTTCCGGCTCTGAAGGTGGTTGCCATGGTGCGGCCCAGAGGGGCGGGCTTCTGCTACACGGAGGAAGAGTTTCAGGTGATGGAAAGGGAGTGCGAAAGCCTGCTTCGGGCCGGAGCGGACGGCATCGCTTTTGGATGCCTTCTGGCAGACGCGTCGCTGGATGAGAAGCGGAACCGGAGGCTTGCGGACAGGATCCGGGAGGCGGGCGGGGAAGCCGTGTTCCACCGGGCTTTTGACTGCTCGAAGGATCCCTTTGCCGCCATGGAACAGCTGATCGCCATGGGCGTGGCCCGGGTACTGACCAGCGGCCTGAAACCAAAGGCGGTGGAAGGCCGGGAGATGCTGAAGAAGCTGCAGGCGGATTACGGGAAAGAGATTCAGATTCTGGCCGGCAGCGGAGTCAACGCGGACAATGCCGCGGAACTGATGGCATACACCGGCCTTCACCAGGTTCACAGCTCCTGCAAAGCCTGGGAAAAGGACCCGACGACCGTACAGAACGGGATTTCCTACAGCATTGCGGATGGAGAACATACATTCGGATACGATATGGTCTCTTCGGAACTGGTCAGGAAACTTGTTAACAGCGTCAGTATACAGGCCTGAAGAACCGGCACGTAGACATTTGCTCCAAAAGAGAATACAGAAAGTAAGAAATCACAGCGCCCTGCATGGCAGGGTTTCTGTGCGTTCAGAAAGAAATGTGTAAACAGGGGGGAACTATATGTGGGCAAGATTAAAACAGAATAAGATCATGCGCAGGATCATCACGATCGCTGCCGTTACCGCGTCGGCGCTGATGCAGGCGTTCGTCATCCAGGTGTTCATTCGTCCGGCCGGGCTTCTGTCCGGCGGATTTACAGGCATTGCCATTCTGATCGACGATATTGCTTCCCTGTATGGCGGGAGCTTTTCCGTCTCTCTGGGAATGCTCGTCCTGAATATTCCGGTGGCGCTTCTGTGCAGCCGCAGCATCAGCAAACGGTTTACCTTTTATTCGCTGATGCAGGTATTTCTGGCCAGTTTTTTTCTGAAAGTCTGTCGGTTTCAGCCGCTGTTTGACGATGCGATGCTGAACGTGATTTTCGGCGGATTTCTCTACGGAATCGGAACGGCCATTGCGTTGAAGGGAAACGCCTCCACCGGCGGAACGGATTTTATCGCCCTCTATGTGTCCAACAAGACCGGAAAATCCATCTGGGAGCAGGTATTTGCGGGAAATGTGGTGCTCCTGTGCATCTTTGGTTATCTGTTTGGATGGATCTACGCCGGCTATTCCATCCTGTTCCAGTTCATTTCCACCCGGACCATTTCGTCCTTCCATCACCGCTACGAGCGGGTGACGCTGCAGATCACGACCATGCATGCGGAAAAGGTGATGAGAGCGTATGTGCAGAAATACCGCCACGGCATCTCCTGCGTGGAAGCGGTGGGCGGCTACAGCCACAAGAAAATGTATCTGCTGCACACGGTGGTTTCCTCCTATGAAGCGGCGGAGATCATTGAGCTGATGCGGTCCGAAGATCCGCATATCATCATTAATGTGCTGAAGACACAGAATTTTTACGGCAGCTTTTATCAGGCGCCGATCGGGTGAGACATCGTTACACGGGCAGGAGAAGAACCATATGCTCTGCTGCCTGTGTATTTTTATGCATAACTGCAGGAGACATGAACCAGGAGCGGTGTTTTGACGGACAGATATGGAAAAACAGGTTGAATTCTGCTGTCTGTTCCTGTAATATGAAAAGGGGCTATCAGATTTCTGGCAGCCCCTTACATTGCGAAAAAGGACGGTAAGGAAATGATACGGAAAACAGGGGTTCTGCTGCTGGCAGTGTTTTTAACAGGCGCTCTGTCGTCGTGCGGGCAGGAACAGGATGCGGAAGCGGGAGAAGTGAGGACGGTCAATCCGGCAGCTGAGGAAACAGGACAGGAGACAGGCGATACTGGTCAGGAGGCGGAAGAAGCGGAGACTGTGGAAGCAGAGGAGACAGATGCAGTCGCGCCGGACGAGTCCAGCCGGTGGAAGGAGCAGTTTGGCGAAAACTGCATCGCAGAGCAGACCTTTGAGGTGGAACTGAGCGAGTACAGCGGAAAGGTTCTCTTTGTTCCGTATGCGCCCGCTGGGGACAATCAGGAATTTCACATGCAGATCGTGCAGAACGGGCAGGTGATGACAGAACTGCGGGGATATG
>CAJUAA010000055.1 GCA_910584205.1 uncultured Lachnospiraceae bacterium | reverse complement strand
GAGATGGAAAAACTCCTGAAATGCTGCTACTATGATACAGAAGTAGATTTCTAAACGCCCGCATATTTGGAAAACTACATATTAAGATGGGATACACCTGTCGGCATCTGTGCCGGCAGGTGTTTTACCGAAAACCGTTTTTATCATATTTGACGCAGATATATCTCATTTCACGCAGTTTTTCGTTCTTTTGCTGATTTTGGTTGCTATTTCTGCACGAAAACAGTATGATATTGTATATAAAATAAAAATCCTTGTTCAATCCAATTTACAAACCACAAAAAGGAGGTCTATCTTTATGAGTGGATGTTATTACGAGAAAATCGCACGAATCAACCTGACCACCGGACAGATCACCGTAGAAAAGCTGGACATCGATCTGGCGAAAAAATTCATCGGCGGACGCGGCCTGGGCACGAAGATCCTGTACGATGAAGGCGTAGCTACGGCAGATCCTCTGTCCGCAGACAACAAACTGGTCTATATCACCGGCCCCATGACAGGAACCCTGTCTCCGTCCTCCGGAAGATATATGGTATGTACCAAATCTCCGCTGACCGGCATGATCGCATGCTCCAACTCCGGCGGAATCTGGGGTGCAAAACTGAAATACGCAGGATGGGATGCACTGATCGTCGAAGGCGAAGCTCCCAACTGGTGCTATCTGAACATTGAAGACGACAAAATCGAACTTCTGGATGCAGCGGAATACAAGGGCATGATGTCCGAAAAGATCGACGATACATTAAAGGAAAAGCACGGCAAGGAAGCGTCTGTCCTGAACATCGGTCCCGCAGGCGAGAAGAAGGTTCTTCTGGCGGCGATCATGAACGATAAGGACCGCGCGGCAGGCCGTTCCGGCGTGGGCGCTGTCATGGGCAGCAAGAAGCTCAAAGCCATCGTTGTAAAAGCAACCCGCAAGAAACTGGATATCATCCATGATGAAGAGGCGCTCAAGGCTGCCAACAAGCGTTCCATGGATATTCTGAAAGCAAATCCGGTCACCGGTTCCGGCTTAAGGGATCTGGGTACTGCCGTACTGGTCAACATCGTAAACAACATCGGATGTTTCCCGACCAACAACTGGCAGGGTGCATATTATCCGAAGGGCGACGATATCTCCGGCGAGACGCTGAAGGAAACCTATCTGGTGAAAAACAGCGCATGCCACCGCTGCCCCATCGGCTGCGGACGTGTGGTCGATGTGAACGGCCGCGTCACCGGAGGTCCGGAGTATGAGCCGTTATGGGCATACGGCGGCAACTGCGGCAACAACAACCTGAACGCCATTGACGAAGCGAACATGTGGTGTAACGAATACGGTCTGGATGCCATCTCCACCCCCTGTACCATCGCGGCAGCCATGGAGCTTTATGAAAAAGGATACATTAAGGAAGAAGAATGCGGCGGCGTTCCGCTCACCTGGGGTTCTGTGGAAGCCATCGTAGAGTGGACCAAGCGTATGGGAGATCCCAATACCGAACTGGAATGGCTCATGAGCTCCGGTTCCGCAAGGCTCTGCGAGCACTATGGTCATCCGGAGATTTCCATGTCCGTCAAGAAGCAGGAGATGCCGGCATATGATGCGCGCGGAATCCAGGGAATCGGTATTACATACGCAACCTCCAACCGCGGCGGATGCCACGTACGCGGCTACATGATCAGCCCCGAGGTGCTGGGACTTCCGGAGCAGCTTGACCGTACCGTAACCGACGACAAGGCGGCCTGGGCGAAGACTTTCCAGGATCTGACCGCCGTCATCGATTCCATGGGCAACTGCCTGTTTACCTCCTTCGCCATGGGCGCGCAGGAATACGCAGACCTGCTGAACGCGGCGACCGGAACCAACTACACGACGGAAGAACTTCTGATGGTCGGCGACCGGATCTACAACATCGAGAGAATGTTCAACAAGGCAGCCGGAATGAAGCCGGAAGACGACAGGCTTCCGAAACGTCTTCAGGAAGTTCCGATCCCGGATGGTCCGTCCAAGGGCATGACCTCCAAGATCGCTCTCACCCTGCCGCAGTATTATGAAGCAAGAGGATGGGTGGATGCATTCCCAACCGATGAGACCCTGAAGAAACTCGGCCTTGACGAGTGCGTCGGGAAATGATCGAAGTCAGACTGTTTGCAACCCTTCGGGAAGGAAGAGGTAAAGTCTTCTTTCTCGAAGGAGACGAATACAGCTGTGGAACGGATATTTTGAAGGAATTTCAGATACCGGAAGAGGAGGTTTCCATCTTCCTCATCAATGGTTTCCACAGCAAACCACAGGATCCTGTGAAGGATGGCGACGTTCTGGCCATTTTCCCTCCTGTCGGAGGCGGCTGAACCTGTGCCGGACTGCGGGAACAGTTCAGAAGGAACCGATAATGAAGACAAGATATAAGCGGAATCTGTATGCATTATCCGAGGATGAACAGAAAAAACTGTCCGAAAAGCGCGTGTGCATCGTAGGATGCGGCGGACTCGGCGGCTATCTTCTGGAATACCTCCTGCGGATCGGAATCGGGCATATTACGGTCATCGACGGGGATTGTTTTGAAGAAAGCAATCTGAACCGGCAGCTGCTGAGTGATGAAAACAGCATTCGTTCCTCCAAAGCGCATACTGCCAAAAAACATGCATATACAGTCAACAGCGAAGTAACGGTCCATGCCATTGATTCCTTTCTGACAGAAAACAATTCGGAAGAACTGTTAAAAGGACATGACCTTGTCCTTGACGCAGTCGACAGCCTGGCCGCCAGACGGCTGATGGGAAGGCAGTGCGCAAAGCTTGGGATTCCCCTGGTGTACGGCGCCATTCAGGGATGGTACGCTCAGATCAGTCTCATCATGCCCGGAAGCGGGATGCTGGATCTTCTGTGCGGACAGCATACCGAGCCGTCCGACAAAAGCGCCCTGTCCTTTACTCCCGCTGTCTGCGCCTCTTTTCAGGCCGCAGAAGCCGTAAAGTACCTGTGCGGGCACGAATGCGTTCTGGACGGACAGATTCTGTATGTCGACCTGATCCATATGGAGACCGAACTGGTCTGTATTCAAACATGATATAAAAACACCCTTTTTATATACTCGTTTTCCCTGCGTCTGCCACGATCCGCAGACGCAGGGAAACGTTTTTATACAGAACCGTCCATCCTTATGACTTCGTTGGCCACAAACCGGCGGATTCTTTCGTCTCCGGTTTCAAACAGGATCTCCTGTTTGCCGCCGCTTGCCAGAACAGTCCCCCCGTGCATGAAATGCAGTTCATCGCACATTTTATAAATATGTGCAAGTCGGTGGCTGATCAGAAGCCAGGTGATCTTCCGTTTTTTCTGGATGTCAAAAATCACGTTCTCGAACAGCTCCAGATTCTCCGGGTCCAGATTGGACAGCGTCTCGTCGATCATCACCAGTTCCGGGTCAAAGATCAGGGCCCGGATCATGGATACCTTCTGCTGTTCTCCGCTGGACAGGCTTCTGGCATACTGATGCTTTTTTTCCGTAAGCCCGCATCGCGAAAGCCACTGGTCGATCTTCTGCTCATCCGGACGAATCCGGCGGATTTTCAGAGGATAACAGATATTTTCATAGACACTGCCCTGAATAAAATACGGCCGCTGAGCCGTCATGGTAATGTTCTGAATCTCCAGTCCCTCGTAATCCAGCGTTCCCCTGTCCGGCTCCAGAATCCCCATAATCAGTTTACATAACGTCGTCTTCCCGCATCCGTTTCCGCCGATAATTCCGTGAATCTTCCCGCTTTTGAGCGCCAGCGAGTCAATCCTCATCTGAAAATCCCCCTGCTTTTTCTCCAAATCAGTAATTCTCATCGGTCTTCTCTCCCCTTTGAAAAAAATCAGCAAGGCTCTGGATAATAAACGCCATAATCAGCAGAAGGATCCCCAGCGTCAGCCCTTCCGTAAAGATGCCCTGGCTCTTCAGCAGGGAAATGGTCGTTGTCATGGTCCGGGTATGCCCTTTGATATTGCCTCCCACCAGCATCACCGCCCCCACTTCGCTGATGGAACGGCCAAAGCCGGTAACTACCGCAAAATACAGTTCCCTTTTCAGTTCCCGGACCACCAGGCACTGGGTCTGTACCGGGCTCGCCCCCATGGTCCTGGCAAAGGTACGGATCGCCGGCGCCTTGGAAACCAGGCTTGTATAGGTCATCCCGCAGATGATCGGCGTGATAATCAGCACCTGCGCGAAAATCATACCCGGAACTGTGAACAGCAGGTTCAGACGGCCCAGGGGCCCTCTCCGCATCAGAATCATATAGACGACCAGGCCGATCACCACCGGAGGAACGCCCATGAGCGTCCGGTTGATGCGGATCACCACCCGTTTCCCGACAAACCGGGCGCGTTCCAGCAGCAGTCCCAGAAAAATGCCCAGTACGGAAGAAATGAACGTCGCGCAAAACGCCAGCTGAAAAGTGACAAAAATCGCGTCAAAGACGCCTACATCCGAGAAAAACGTGTCCAGAATCTCTTTTAAAAACTGCATACTGCCCCCTTTAAGGAAGAAAAAAGAGGGGCTGCAGCGGCAACCCCTGTCTTCTCTTTCTTCGCTTTATTCGTTGGCATTCGGAGTAAATAATGCCTCGCCGTACTGGTCCACGCCGTAGTTTCCGATCAGCTCCTGAACCTCTTCCGAGCAGATCCACTCGATCATGGTGTTGGCAGCCTCGTTGTTGACATCCGGATATTTCTCAGGACTGACCGCGATGATGCCATACTGGTTCAGAAGATCCGATGCGCCTTCACAGATAATATCCAGCTGGATCTCCACATCCGCGTCGTTCTTCATCTTCAGCCAGGTACCCCGGTCTGTCAGGCAGTATGCGTCCTTTTCATCCGCCATGGTGATTGTGGCGCCCATGCCCTGTCCGGACTCCAGATAGTTGGGATTCTCCGACGGATCCAGCTCCAGCTTCTTCCAGATTCCCTTTTCCTTCTTGTCGGTACCGGAATCATCCCCGCGGGATACGAACGTCAGCTGATCCTCCTGAATCGTCTTGAACAGAGACTCGATGTCCTCCGTCGGAGCAACCGGCTCTGTCGGTCCGATCACAACAAAATCATTATACATCACCTGGAAACGCTCCACGCCGAATCCACTGGCAACGAATTCTTCCTCGCTGGCTTTCGCATGGACCAGCACAATATCCACGTCGCCGTTCTCACCCATTTTCAGCGCTTCTCCGGTGCCTACCGCGCTCCACTGAAGCTCCCATCCGGTCTCTTCCAGGAAGATCGGAGCCAGATAGTCCAGAAGGCCGGTATCCGCGGTACTGGTGGTCGTGGCCATCATCAGCACGCCCTTTTTCTCCACAGGCGCTGCCGCTTCATCGGGCGTCTCCTCCGGCGCTTCCGCCTCTTCCGGCGCCTCGGCCGGTGTCTCCTCAGGTGCCTCTGCAGGAGTCTCCGCAGGCGCAGGCTCCTCTTTGCTTCCGCAGCCGGTTACAACTGACGCCAGCATGGCACCTGCCAGAAGTGTCGCTAATAACTGTCTTTGCTTTTTCATAAATCATTCTCCTTTTTGTGTTCCCTGTTCAATCCATTTCTTATTATACCATATTCTTTTGCTTTTTTAAACAAAAACTGTGTACTTTTTTGTCTTTTTTTGTTATAATATTAACATGTTTAATTTTTAACAGGCAATGCAAATGTAAAAAAGGAGAGCATCCAACATGAAAGATTCACATGGGAGAACGATTGATTACATGCGCATTTCCATCACAGACCGATGCAACCTGCGATGTAAATACTGCATGCCGGAGGAGCTTCCTTCCATCCCTCACGAAAAGATCCTGCGGTTTGAAGAGATCCTGCATCTCTGCCGTCTTGCAGGAGAACTGGGCATCCACAAATTCAAAGTAACCGGCGGAGAACCGCTCGTGCGCAAAAACTGCCTGAAATTTTTAAAAGATCTGAAAGAGCTTCCTGCAACTGAACAGGTAACGCTTACCACCAACGGAACTCTTCTGTCCGAATATCTCCCTGAATTGAAACGCATCGGTCTGGACGGCATCAACATCAGCCTGGACACGTTAAACGAACAAACCTTCGAGCAGATTACCGGTCGTCCGGAATTCTCCAAAGTTATGGATGCCATCATTGCCTGTCAGGCGTCCGGAATCCGGACAAAAGTAAATTCCGTCCTTCTGCAGGATGTGAACAAAGATGAATTCCTGCAGCTTGTCTGTCTGGCCAGGACCTATCAGGTAGACGTGCGCTTTATAGAGATTATGCCGATCGGATTCGGCCAGCAGTTCAAGGGCTGCAGCCGTCAGGAACTTCTGAACATCCTTTCGGAAACTTATCCGGACCACGTCCAGGTCCATGAACACCGGGGCAACGGCCCCGCCACCTACATCTATCTGCCCGGCTTCAAAGGCTGCATCGGCTTTATTGACGCGATCCACGGGAAGTTCTGCGATTCGTGCAACCGGGTACGTTTAACCTCCGACGGAATCCTGAAGCTCTGTCTGTATTACCAGAACGGCATTGATCTGAGATCCATGCTCCGTGCCGGCGATCCGGACAGCTCCATCCGCGCCGCCATGGAACAGGCGATTTTCCGCAAGCCGTCCGAACATCAGTTCCACCTCTCTGCTCTGGAGGGGCCGGCAGAAGAACGCAGAATGTCTCAGATCGGAGGGTGACCCCTGCCACCCTCCGCTACTGTCCCTGATAGTATTTCTCAAAAATCTCGTACACGACTCTGGAAGCCTCCCGTTCCGCCTCTTCATAGACTTCCAGCAGGCGTGCGCCCTCTTCCGTCAGTCTGGAACCATTCTTCCCCATACGATACAGAAGCTGAATCCCCAGAGTCTCTTCGGCAAGCTTTACGATCTTCCATGCCTTGCTGTAAGCCATCCCCATATGCTTTGCAGACAGATTCAGGGAATGGCAGGTTTCCACTCCATGGAGAAGGTCCGCCACACCGCGTCCGAAATAATCATTTTCCCTGGAATTTTTTCCTTTTACCCGTACTCTCGTATTGCAGTAAAATTCATTCATTTAGAAATCCCCTTTCTCCAGTGAGACAAAGACATGCTTACACAATCTTTCGTTTCGCCGCATAGCACGGCATCTTTTCTTCCGAAAACGGCAGCAGGTTCCAGCGGACCGGATACCCCAGAAGCTCTGACGGCAGATCCGGACACGGACCCGTCGTATATCCTTCCAGCTCCAGCATCCCTTCCTTCAGCCCGGCCCGGAAATCCACCAGCTCCGGAATACGGAACACCTGGTCGTCCAGCTGCTCCATCCGCGTCTTCCGCCCCATACGGACCACACGGTCGAGCCTTGCCAGCGGACTGCCGCAGGGGCAGGGCCCCGGCATCAGCCTGGTATAATCTCCGGTCCGATATCGGATCAGCGGCATGGCGTCCGCCTGAATCGTGGTGATGACCAGCTCTCCCCACTGTCCCTTCGGCACCGGGCGTCCGCTTTCATCGACGATCTCGGCAATGATATCGTTTTCCCGCAGATGCATACCGGAAAAGGCCGGACAGGTGACGGCCCCTCCCAGTCCCGTCTCTCTGGAACCATAATGGGGATACAACCGGCTGCCAAGCCTGGCCTCGATCTCCGCCGTCACCGTCTCCGGGCAGGCGTCCGCGCTGACCAGCGCCCGCCTCAGGCTGCAGTCCCCTCCCCGCAGCCGGAGCAGAGACAGAAGCGGCACCGGCATCCCCACGAAAGTCTCCGGCTTCTCTTCGTCCAGAACGCGGAGCAGTTCCCCATAGGCCTTCCCGATCCCCACCGGCAGCGGAACCGCACCCAGACGCCGAATGGCTTCGGCGATCAGTTCTCCCAGGCCTCCCGGCCCGGTAAAGGGCATGCAGATCATCGTCCGTTCTCCTGAATCCACCAGCTCCGACAGGCCCGCGGCAAAAAATGAAATCGTCCGCTCATTGTCCGCGGCGGAATAATAGACCCGCTTCGCCTGCCCGGTGGTCCCGGAGGTTTCCTCCGTACGGATCCGGTCGATCTTCGCCTGGCTTAACAGAACCATCCGATGCCCTTGCTCCAGCAGGTCTGCTTCCGTCGTAAAAGGAAGCCCGGACAACCCGGACAGATCCGACAGATGATCGGGAAACTCCCGGTAAAATCCGCCCCGCTCCCGCTCTCTTGCAAGCAGGGCGTTCAGTTTTCTCAGTTGTATCTGCTCCATCTTATCCTCTGTCAGAAGGTCCAGTCCCTCCTGTTCCCTCACCCAGAGATCCAGCGCTGCCGTCTTCATCGATATAACGTCTTTCCTTTCTGTCCGGTCAGATTGTAGGCGCAGAAGGGAACCATCCCGTAACGGCTGTCCGTCTCCAGAATGTAGCAGCGGCGCAGCCGCTCCAGATCCAGATTGCAGGCATCCTGAAACAGCATGCCGGAGACAGCGAAGGTGTTGTTATGCAGCTTTCGGAGAAATGCATCCAGAGACGACGTATCCAGCTGCATCTGCGCCGTGTCTTCGCCGCAGCAGCATCCGCCGGAAGAGCCTTCCGGCTCCGCGCCGCAGCAGCACGGCTCTTCCGCCTCTTCCGGCCCGGTCCACTGTCTTGCCACGAATTCCCGCGCCTGCTCGGAGGTGGCGTACGCCCGGGCGGTGCCGTGAAGCATGGGCTGCATGCTCCCGTCCTCCTGCCGGAGGTAGTTCGCCTGAAACGTACAGTAGGGGTTCGTCGCATTTCCCCCGGTAAAATGCGCGGCGCGCATCTGCCCGCCTGTCTGCTGCTCGATCAGGGAGAGCAGCTTCGGGATCGTGATCCGGTAGCTTCCCTGCGCCTCCAGGCACCTTCCGAAATAACTGATGGGCTGAAAATGCACGCCCCGAACCACCGGCATCCGGCTGACCGCATAGGACAGGATCTTCCCCACCTGGTCCTCATTGACGCCCGGCGTCACCACCGGCACCAGAATCACGCCCAGTCCGGCGCGTTCACAGGCGTCGATGGCTTCCTGCTTTTTCTGAAAGAGCGCTCTGCCCCGCAGGACCTGATACACCGAATCCTCCACCCCGTCAAACTGCAGGAAGACGCAGGACAGGCCGGCTTCCTTCAGATGTTCCGCATAGCCCGGTTCTTCCGCCAGGCGAAGGCCGTTGGTATTCAGCTGAAAAAAGGTGAAACCTTTCTTCTTTCCCATATGGATGATCTCTGCCAGGTCGTCCCGAACGGTCGGTTCCCCGCCGGAGATCTGCAGATTGAACGGCCCTCCGTGCGCCATCAGATATTCCATCTGCCGCTCCAGCTCTTCCATCGGCACATCCCGGCTCCCGTCCTCCCCGGCGCCGGCAAAGCAGACCGGGCACCGAAGGTTGCAGCGGCCGGTCACCTCCAGAAGCACGCAGCATCCCCTTCTCTCATGCTCTTCGCAGAGCCCGCAGTCATAGGGACAGCCCTTTTCCGTCCCCCGCGCCCCCGGAATATGGTCCGCGGGCTGGATATCCTTTCCCCAGTCCTCATAGCTCTCCGGGCTTCCTTCCCAGATCAGCGCTTCAAACGCTCCGTGCTCCGGACAGGTTTTTCTCAGATAAATTCCCTGTTCCCTGACTGTCTTTTCTGCCGGAATCACTTCCAGGCATTCCGGACAGATACTTTCTGTCCTTCCAATCACGATTTCTGTCACATTTCCTGTTCCGTCTGTTCCAGCCATCTTTCCAACCGCTCCTTTTCTTCTTCCCACCGGTCCGCCGGGTAATTGACTTTTACCACATGGGCCGCCAGGATTCCCTTAATTTCCAGCGGGCCCTGTTTTGCCGAGAATACCGGACGGCGGAATCTGTGATTTTCCCGAATCTCCCAGCCTTTCAGAAAGGCAAGCAGTTCCTGCCCCGTCACCGGAAGTTCATATTCATAGGTCCTGGCCTCGGCAAAACAGTTCTCCACTTTCCTGCACCGGTAGGTCATACGCCGCTCTCCACCACATCCCGAACCGCACAGAGCACCTGCTCTACCTCGTCGTCTGTGGTAAAGCGCGACAGGCTCAGCCGGAGGGTTCCGCCCTGCATGCCGATGGATTCCATGATCTCCGGCGCGCAGTGCAGTCCCGTCCGCAGGATAATATCATAGCTTCCCGTCAGGATATCCGCGGCGTCCGCTGAAGAAATGCCCGGAATCACAAAGGAAATGACCGGCGTGGATACGCCTCCCGGCACGATCACCCGGCAGCCCAGCTTCCGAAGGCCCTCCGAAAGCCGGCCGGCTTTCCGTTCCATCTCTCCCGGCTCCCGCGGATGCTCCCTGCTCCAGCGAAGCGCCGCCAGAAGTCCGTGATAGGACGGCTCGTTTCCCGTACCCGCTTCCAGATGCAGGGGCATTTCCTCCGGCATCTCCTTTAAGTCGCTCTTTACGCCGGTCCCGCCCACCATATGCGGACGAAGGCAAAGCCCCTCTCTTACATACACCCCGCCGGTCCCCTGGGGGCCCAGCAGATATTTGTGCCCGGTAAACGCCGCCAGATCCACTCCCCATTCCGAAAGCTTCACCGGAATACAGCCCAGCGTCTGCGAGATGTCCAGAAGCACGTCCGCCCCGCTTTCCTTTGCCGCTTTTGCCAGCGCGGCAATGTCATTGACCGCGCCGGTCACATTGGAGGCGTGGGTCAGGATACAGAGCTTCGGACGGCAATACTTAAGCACCTGCTCCCATTCCGGCACCGGCACTCTCCCGGCCGCGTCCGCCGAAAGCGTTACGACCTTGATCCCTCTCTGCATCAGCACATGAAGCGGCCGCAGAACCGCGTTGTGCTCCGCATTGGTAGAAAGCACCGTGTCCCCGGGATTCAGCGGATATCCGAAGATCGCCTGGTTCAGGCCCCAGGTGGAATTACAGCCCAGCGCGATCTGGAACGGACAGTCCACACCCATCAGCTCTGCCAGCTCTTTTCTCACTTCCTCAAACACATCGAAATCCGTTACTCCGCCCCGGTTGGCCTCTCCCGGTATCCGGCGCAGCGCCTCCGCCGCCGCTTCCGCCACTCCCGGCGCCTTGGGCCAGGATGTGGCTGCATTGTTCATATAGATCGGCTGTTCATAATTGTTCACCTGTCATCACCTCGAATTCTTCCTTTAATCTTTGACAAATCCTCACATCTCTCCGGATTCTCTCTTTCACCGGATTGTGCGCAAATGCTTTCCGGTACCGCTCCGTAAGGGAGACCCGCCGGTCCTCCAGGATCAGTTTATCCGCCAGGCAGACGATGGCCCATTCTTCGCAGACGCTCTCCGGATCGGCCTCAAAGCCCCTGTGCCGCTCCACAACCTCCGCCAGCGCCAGATAGCCTCTTTCTCTTAAAAATGCCCCCGCAGCGTCCTCATGGCCTTTGGAGAGCCTGCACAGGTCATGCAGGCAGCCGCCGCTTCGGCACAGTTCCACGTCCAGACATGCGCCGTGTTCCGTCAGCCGCTCCGCCATCCATCCCGCCAGCGCGCCCACTGCCCTGCAGTGCGCCTGTATATGCTCCGGAAGCCCGGTTTCCTCATACCACGCCTCGCACAGGTCCCGGGAAACGCCCCTGTATTTCCTGGCATCCGCTTCCAGCCTGGCGAAATCGCCGCAGAAATCCGCATCCGCCAGCGTGCCGGCGTCGTCAAGCTCCATGTATTCTGTTCTCATGGAAGCAAACGCGCCCTTCAGCCCGTCTTCTCCCCGATATCCAAGCACTGTCGGAAAGCCGTCCGAAAGCAGCACCGGCGGATGCGACGTCCTTTCACCGGTCACCGGTACCAGCGCCTGCGTTCCCTCCGGAACCTTATTCAGCCTGTCCTTCACCTGCTTCATGCTCCCCGGCGCGATGAGCGGGAGATCCCCCGGCAGAAAAAACACCGCATCCGCATCCTTCATGGACGACAGGCCCATACAGATGGACGCCAGCATATCCGTCTCCCGGTACGCGCGGTTTTCCACCAGACGGACCCCGAGAGGTTCGAGAAGCCGGGCCATCTCCTCCGCCCGGTATCCGGTCACTACGGTAATCTCCCGAATCCCCGCGTTTTTCAGGCTCTGGACCGTCATCTGGATCATGGGAAATCCGTTCAGCTTCATAAAGGGCTTAAACCCGCCCATACGGCTGGACAGCCCCGCCGCCGCGATCAGTCCCTGAATCCTCATGCCAGCATCCCGTTTTCCTGAAGCAGTTCCATGCATTTCAGGAATACGCCTTCCACCACCTCCGGGCAGCGGCGGATCTTATTGGACGGATCATCCTCCAGAATATCCTTACAGTCGCATCCTCCGTAGGTGCCGCCCACGGTTTCTTCAAACCACCGCACCAGCTCCCGGATCAGTTCGGAAGCCTTCGGATCCTCGATCTCCTCCTCTTCGCCTTTTCCGCAGAAATACCCCAGAAGGCAGCAGCCTCCGGTCAGCGCTCCGCACAGATGGCCGGAAAAACCCATGCCGCCGTTCAGCCCGCTCATGGCACGGATCAGATCCGGATCTTCCTTTCCTTCCGATTCCAGCGCCAGGATCAGAAGAATCTGCGCACAGTAATATCCCTGATTGGACAATTCCAACATACGGTCAAATAAATCCATCTTTTTCCCCCTTTGATTGCTCCGGTTTTTTCAGCCATGCCAGAAAATACCCGCAGCCCGCCCGTCCCGCCTCTTTGAAAAAACCGCAGAGCGCGTCATCCGCATTGTCATTCCAGAGGCTTTCCAGAAAAAATTCCTTCCACAGCGCCGTCTCATCCGAAATCTTCTCAATGACATATCCCGCCCTGTGAAATTCCCGTTCCCAGCAGGAAAGGGTAAGCGGCCCCGGCATGGACAGGCAGGGAGCGTTTTCTTTTGCAAAAAACACATCGGACAGCAGCAGGCTTCCCCCCGGACGCAGGACGCGGTACGCCTCCCGGAGCGCGGCGGGACCGTCTCCGCAGACGGCGACGCTGCACTCGGCAAGGCAGAGGTCATACGTCCCGTCCGAAAACGGAAGGGCGGTCATATCCCCCGCCGTCACGGAATTCGCTCCCGGCGAATGGAGCGTCACGTCTGCCTCCCGGTCAATCCCCGCCGCGTCATATCCAAGCGATCTCAGATACCGGACGGTCTCTCCCGACCCCGCCCCCAGATCCAGCACCTTTTGGTCTGTTTCGACAGGCCGGTTTCCCGGCGCAGCCGCTCCCGCCAGTTCCAGAAGGCGTCCGGTCAGCCGGATTCCGCCGGGATGCCCACCGATCACTTATCCTCCAGGCTGCGTTCCACCGTAAGTACCTTTCCCAGCGCAAGCTCTTCCGGAACATAGATGAATCCGCATTCCGGACATACCGGAAGTTCCACCGGAAAGGCATTTCCCAGATAACCGAAGGCAGCCTTCCCTTTTACCAGCGGAATCCTGCATTTCGCACAGGTCAGCTTCCCCATGGGGTCTATGGTATAATAGTTTTTTTCCGCCATTGCATCCTCCTACTCTACCGTCATCCGATGGCTGTATGCGCCGCGAACGGTATACTGATCGTCCTCCCGGGTAAATTTTACCCAGAACGTGACGTTATCCAGGCGATGGCAGGTGACAAACCACCCCTGTTCCTCGTCAAACACGGCTTCCTTCGACGCCTCATATGCTTTCAATACCGCGTCCACGTCACTCTTCAGAATCATACGCTCTTCCATCTGTTCCATGACTCCGTCCGCGTAGACGACCGGCAGCATCGTTTCCATCTCAAACCCTTCCTTCCACAATTCCTCAAGCAGCTTCTGCTTCAGCTTCAGCCGGTTCGCCCTTCTCGCCGACAGGTCCGGCACCGGCTGCGGCTCCACGCCGTACGCCAGCTCCAGAATATGGCATGTATCCACGCCTGCCCTGGAAAACTGGTCCCGGCACGCCATGCAGTAGGTCAAAAGCTTTCCTTCGGCTCTGTCTGCCGCAAAACGGGCCTTCTTGCCCGCCACCTCCGGATTGGTGTACTTTACAAGCCCTCCAAAACCGCAGCAGGGAGCGAGATCTCCCTCATACGCCATCTTCTCGATCCTGCAGCCAAGCGCCTCGACAAAGGCACGCACGTCCGCCTGCATCTTCGCATCGCCCCTTGCCCCGCAGGCGTCATGAACCGATACCGTCCCGTCTGACACCGGCTTGACGCCGGTTTCCAGAAGGATCTCCCAGATTCCGACCGCAGAAAATCCTGCATGTTTATCGAACACCTGTTTGCATGTAGGGCAGGCACAGATCACCTGCGGCCTTCCCATCTGTTCCCATTGAGCGTGGATCTGCTCCATCGCTCCCCGAAAGAGATCTTCTCTTGCCGCCCATTTCGCCACCGCGCCGCAGCAGCCCAGCATCAACCCTACTCCGCCGTCCAGCCTTGCACGAAGGTCTGCATAGGCCGCCTCCACCGTATCCGGAGAGACCGCGGTCGCCTGGCATCCAGGGAAGAACAGATACCGGCAGCTTTCATATCCCGGTTCCGGCTTCGCCAGATATGCTTCCCCGTTGGAAAACTGAGCGTCCAGCAGAGCAAATTCATGCGCAGATCCCGGCATCTTTCCGGTCTCCACCATCGTATGCTTTGCGATCCGGCATACATCCGGATAATCAAATCCGTTGGGGCAGGCAGCTTTACACTGTCCGCACTCATCACAGGCGTTGATCATGCCGTTGGCCATATGGTTGCCCATGACGATGGACATGTTGTTGTAGATCTCCCGAATCCCTGCCCGGGGATTCCTCTTATAATGCTGAAGGTAGACGCAGCCTTTGATGCATTCCACACACTGGCACTGGATACATCTGGCCGCCTCCGCCTGCGCGCTTTCCTTCGTCACATGGCCCACATCCGTCAGCGCGGCGCTTCCTTCCACATGATCCATGGTAACATAGAGCCGGCTCTCCTTCTTTTCCCTCTGAAAGGCGCCGTGAACTCCCTGAATCTGCCGTTCCGCCAGAGACGCGGCATATTTCGCTTCTGCCAGGAGCTGTTCCGCTTTTTCCTTTTTTTCCGCCGCGTATATGCCTTCCGGCAGCTTTGTCCATCCAAGCGCCGGAGAGACACATCCGGCGTCCGCTTCCTGCAGGACGTCTTCCAGCATCTCCCGCAGCAGCGCCTCCTGCTGTTTCCGTGTAATCCGCAGGCCGTCAAAAGCGGTCAGGTCTGAGGCGGTTTCTTCCCCCGAAAGCCCCCATGCGGCCAGAACCTCCTGCATGGAAGAACAGGTGGTATACCAGAAAATTTCATATCCTTTTTTCCCCAGCTCCCAGCAACAGGCCAGTGCAAACAGATCGTCTCCAAACACTGCCGCCTTCTGGCTCTTCCTCGGCAGCATAAACCGGCTGACCGCGCCGGAACCTCCATACAGCGCGCACGCCCGCACCAGCGCCGGAAGGCAGATCCCGTCCCCCAGTTCCGAAAGCTTACACGCTGCCACGCATGTCCTGCTGCAGTTTTTCGAAAGAAGATGCAAAAAAGGCGTCACTGTCCGGATGACTCCCGCCGCCTTCTTGAAATCCCCTTTTGCCACATGGGCACATACTGCCCGCATATCCATATGCAGCGGACAGGACGCCATACATGCAGGCGGGTCCTCTCTGGTACAGACAGCCTCCCGCTCATGCAGCTCCTCCTGCCCGAACGCCTGCTTCATCCGATAGTGTTTTCCAATAAAACCATACTCTTTTTTCTGCTCCATCCCGTCTCCTTCTCCCGACTTTACATCCATGCGCCGTTTCTCCATGTCCGGACGCCGATCAAAATCAAATAAATGAAAGACAGGAGCTGCCGTCAAATTTCACAACAGCCCCTGCCACCATATTATACTCTGACCGTGATTTTCCGCATCTTACAGTGCGTCGATGGCTGCCTTCACGACCTCCGGCCTTGCCGGGATCTTCGTG
>CAJUAA010000054.1 GCA_910584205.1 uncultured Lachnospiraceae bacterium | reverse complement strand
TAATTTAATTGATGAATTGATTTCTACTCACACGCCCCTCGCGGGACGTGACTTCTTCGTGGCGAACAGCCGGATCTGTCCTTCTATTTCTACTCACACGCCCCTCGCGGGACGTGACGAGTGGCAGATGATCGACGGGCTGGACGATGTGGATTTCTACTCACACGCCCCTCGCGGGACGTGACAACGACATTTAGTGGTCATGTCCCGTCACGCCACAAGATATGCGAGAGACGGACTATTTCATTAGAGAAATTTCTCTAAAAAATACAAATTTTTATATTCTGGATCTAAATATTCAGGCGAACCTGCCTGCATTTATTGGCTCACTGCCACTTCGCCTGCTGCCCTACGGAACGACTTCATCCATTTTCCTGATCAGACATTTCTTTTTATAAAAAGCAATGCCAAAGCAGAAAATGGTTTGAAATTCTTTCAGAAACCGGTGCACATACTGCCTGTCGCCTATCTGTTGAAGCGCCGTCTCACAATCCTGAACCATCTGGCTCTCAGATCCTGAATGCTTCAACTCAATGAGAATGACACGCCTTCTTTTTCGATCACAGATTACAAGATCCGGTCTGCCTGATCCATACTCACGATTTGACTCCACTGCATATCCTGCCCCTGCAAAAAGACCCGCCAGGAAAGCATGGTAAAAGTCTTCTCTGTATTCAAAATAACTGATGGTATCAAAAAGAATATCCGTAACAAGATTCGTCGCTTCTATCTCATTTCCGCTCCAGAATGCATCAAAAAGCGCCCTGCGGTCCATCCTTCCAACTTCGTCTTTAAACCATTCTGCAATCGTATCTGCAAAAATCGTTTTGATCTCTTCATTTGGAATTTTCAGAGATATATCCCCATTCTCTGAACCATCCTGCGTCAGATATCCAGTCAGATACAGAATGCTCCACAGATTTGCTTCTGAAGAATGGAGCGTATCGTAGGTCATATCTTCCAGAATCTGCTCCTGTACACATCCTCCTGACAGCAGGCACTCAAACTTATCATGGACAGCCAGATCATCCCGATCGATAAAACTCCGGATGCTCCCGTTATGACTCCTATTTCTCCAGTAATTTTCCGGTTTTGCATATGGATCCGTCTGCAGCGCCCGGATATGATTCAACACATCCCATGGACAATACAAACTGCTTTTCCCAAACCGATATCCGTCATACCAGCTTCTGATGCTTTCCGCATGCTCCTCCAGACCGGCATCCTGAAGCAGTTTCCATACCTCTTCTTCCGTAAATCCAAAATAACGGCTGTATTTTGTTTTGGAAACCGAATTAGAGATAAAATTGTTTGCTCCTGTAAAAATGCTTTCTTTGGCAATCCGGAGACAGCCGGTTATCACCGCAAACTCCAGAAATTCGTTTGTCTTCAAAGCTTTTCCTGCAAAAGCCCGTACCAGATCCAGCATCTGAATATAGTACCCCTGCTCATTCGCATTGGCAAGCGGAACATCATATTCATCCATAATCAGTACTGCCGGCTTTTCATAGTGCATTTTCATCATCCGAAGAATCATATAGAGCGCTTCTTTTGTCTCCGTTTCCGTACCTTCACGTTTTTTCAGCCTGCGGAAAACTGCCCGGTCCGTTTCATCCGCCATCCTGCTGTCTGCCAGATACGCATACGCAACACACAGGTCAGAAACCATGGTCTGAAACGCGCCGTATGCACTGGCAAAATCCAGACCATTTATGTTCTTCAGTGTCACAAAGAGAACCGGACGCTGATTCATCCACTGTTTACAGATCCGTCTGTTTTCTGATATGTACAGGCCTTCAAAAAGCTTCCTGCTGTCCATGCGTATATCCAGAAAATCAGCAAGCATACTCATAGTAAGCGTCTTCCCAAATCTTCCTGGCCTGGTAAAAAGCATGACTTTAAAACTGTCACAAATCAATTCTTCTATGAAACGTGTTTTATCAATATAGTACCAGTTTTTCTCCCGAAGTTCCCGAAAACTCTCAATTCCTATCGGCGGCATCACACGGGCCATAACGATCCCCCTTCCTGACCTGTGCAGAAGTCAGATAATAATAACTCCTTCTGAATCGTAAGTCTGCTTTGCACCAATATGTTCCACTTTCTTCTTCCAGTCATTTCCAAGATAATAAAACCGCAGGCTGTCTTTTTCCGAATCAATCAGCCTTATCAGACGGTCCTTCAGTTTCAGAAAAGACGAATAATCCAGATTCGCTTCAAACACAGAATTCTGGACCCGCTGTGCGTGATTTTGACATTCTTTTGCAACTTTACGAAGCCTGGTTTTTCCTGCAGGATCTGTTGTACTTACATCATAACTGATTAATACCATCATGTCTATCACCTACTTCTGCAAAAATGGCGGATAACTCTCCAGATCTCCTCTTACATATTTTGCAAGAAGATTACTCTGAACATACGGCAGAAGCCCCATGGGAATTTTCTGCTTCAAATACGGATGCACCATGTCACTGCGTTTTTTCTCCTGCCATCGTGTCAGCACTTTTTTTCTTCCTTCTGCGTTCAGCCAGACGGCACCCGATATCTGTTTTTCAAAATCATCTTTCCCAATGATCTGCAGATTCAAAAGTGTAAGCACAAAGCGCTCAGCAATACAGCGTACTTCTTCCACCAGATCGCAGGCAAGAGAACTTCTTCCGCTTCGAAGCGCATGGCAGAAGCCAATATAACTGTCCAGTCCCACTGTCTCAAGCGCAGCTGCAAATTCAGCGGTAGCCAGAGTATACACAAAAGACAGAACTGCGTTGACAGGGTCCAGCGGAGGATGTTTTGTCCGAAATTCAAAAGTAAAGGGAACTTTTTGATTCGTGATCAGTTTTTGAAACACGGAAAAGTATGCCCTTGCACAGTTTCCCTCGATTCCTGTTATTTCTTCCATACTTTTTGCCTGAAATACTTTGTCAATTCCATCTTTCAGTATATTCAGAACATCTGATATCTTTTCGTCCTCCCGCAGTCCGGCATTATCATGAAGACTCCTGCGCAGCAGCTGTCTTGTATTGCTGAATTTCGCAGCCATGGTATTCTGTGCCAGAGCAAGTCCCTGCTCGCGGAAACAGTCAATCTGAGCTACTCTAAGAAAGACATTTCCTTTTGTTTCTCCGCATACTTTGGCAAGAAATTTCCCCTGGGGCGAAATAAAATTGATAGGTATGCTCTTTCCAACACATTTTCCCATCAGAGCTGGAGAACACCCCACATAGTTAAAGCAAACCACATTTTCAATATTTTCAAAAGGAATCCGAAGCTTCTCGGTCCCGTCGATTTTGCAGACCAGATTTTCTCCATCCAGTGTCAGATATGCCTGTTCATTTGTAACATAAATTGTATTCAACAGTTTTCTCATCTTTTATATTTCCATTTTCCCGATTTTCTCAATCTCTGTCCGAACTGACTCTATCTTTTTTATGGAAGGCATACACAGATCCCGCATGGAGCATCCACCGCACTTCTGTCCTTTTGGAATCGCCGGAATCATTCCCTCTTCCAGGAAATCCCGCATTTCTGCAAGCATCTGCCGCAGCCGCTGATCATATTCCGTAAAATTTTCTTTTACGGAAGAGGCACCCTCTTTTTCACATCTGCATAATACAATACCGCATCACAGTCGCCGCCGAACACGTAATCCACACATATTTTCTGTGCAAATACCTGTATCAGATCTTCTTCGTGGTACTCCTTCTTTTTAGGTCTGGTGGGCTTATATTCCACAATGCAGATCTGACAGGATGCTTTGCGTTCATCTATAGAGATCCCCTGACTGTCTTCCGTCAATTCCAGGCAGTCCGTCACACCGTACAGGTTATATACTTCCAGATCATTATATACCGGAACGGAAGTAAATACCTTTCTGCCTCTTGCTGTATAATGTCTTTCCGGATCGTGTACCCGTTCATGCAGCAGATTGGCTTTTGTAACAAAAACGTTTTCTGCCCATGCCCGGTCAATTTCCAGAAGCCCCCACCGATGGGGACAGTACATATAATGCTGAACAGACCGAATCGTGATTTCTGTACTGGTCATAATTTTATAAGAACTTCCACTCCGTCCGGCATCTGATCATCCAGCTTTACTTCATAGTCGGAAAATGCGCGGGGCGGCATCCCTTTTTCTTTCAGCTCTGTCTGAACTTTATCAAACAAAATATGCGACGGACAGTTTCCAAGTACACTGTCATGACGAAATACATAAAGTTTGCGCATACACATCTTCCCTCTTGCCGCACTGTGATCATGTTCAAACATGTTGATAATGGCCGCCCACAAAAGTTCCAGATCCTCTTCTGACAGATCGGTTACTTTGTTCGCAAGGGCAGCAGATACATATCCTTCCGCCCGGTAAAGCGCGTAAGGAATCATGCTTTTGCGGCCCATCTCTGTCTCTCCGGATTCCTGGCGCCCTTCTGTCGTTCTCGCCTGACGCGTAATCGTCACATCCTGAATATTGATCGGAGACAGACTTCTGGCAAAATTAATCTGCACCGGTCCCCGCACAATTCCGCATGGATCATCGCCTGTCGACATGACTGCGCCGAACATCCGGACATCATAATAGTTTCTGCACATATAGTCTCTGACCCGTTTTACCTCATCCGGATTCTTTCCTTTATTTTTCGTCTTCAGACCTTCTGCTTCATATGCTTCTGTAAATTTTGTATTAAGCGCTTTGTCCGGTTTTACAAGAATCTGATATCCGGCTTCCCCTTCTTTGCACAATTCTACATAATTCCGAATCTTTCTTTTCAGACATACATCTGTAATATAGCCGTACCCTGTCTCTGCATCTACCCGGGGAGCATTTCCTGCATCCGGATCTCCATTGGGGTTTCCATTCTCCACATCAAAAAGCATCACAAAATCGTATCTGTTTTTAATTGCCATCTCCATCTTCCTCCGTCTGTTCTTTCTGTTCTGTATCTTTTTTTTCAAAAACACTCTGATATTGCTGATAATATCCGGTAATAAAAAAGCTCTGGTACTGTTGATAATAACCAATCACAAATCTTCCCTGGTCGGTTAAAAGAAGCGTCTCCGGAAATTCTCCTTCCAGCTGCCAGGTAATCTCCCCAATCAGTTTATTATAAAACACCGGACCTTTTACCTTGTTCAGATGATTCTGCGCCAGCTTCAAAAGTTTTGGAAAAACGATCGCCGGTCTGGACGAAGCTGATGCAAAGTAGGCATCCTTAATGGTACGATTCAGTGAGTTTCCGGATGCATCCTGCTGCAGCCTTTCCAAAACCGCAAACAGTCTCCCGCACAAATATGCCGGCGTGTAATTTTCTCTGTCCAATGCCACCTTTAATTCCTCCTTTTTGTAATTTCGGTTGATACAGGCTTTGATGATCCCTGCCCGTACTTCATTCACCTTTTTGTCCGTATCTGTTTTCACACGGCGTACCGTTGTCTCCAGCAATGCCTCCGGGTACTTGCTGCCATGGATCACTGCTTCAAACAGCTTGGTAAGCAGTGCCGGATTCACCGTATCATGGCTGCTTTTGGGTGAAACCAGCTCCATTTTTATCCTTGCAATGGACAACGGCCGGACCGTTTCTGACACCTGCATTTCTTCCTGAAACTTTGCAACGTTCCACAGAATATCTGCATATCTTTTCCGATAAATAAATTTCACCGCAAGCCGGGACGAATTTGGCTTCAACCCCACCATATAAAAATCAATATCCGGCTGAATACAATCCGTCGAGCAGAGCCTGTCCCATATGATTTTGCCCTTTCTTGCATCTTCCAGAAGGTTTTTCAGCATCTGTTCTGTCTGTTCTGTGTTCATTTGTTCGGACTGCCCGCACAACATGGCCATAAGAACATCTTCACAGGTTTCCTCCGGGTTCATCGCCCAGAACACGATCGTCATATCGTCCATGAGTATTTTGTGACTCCTGGTTTCCAGCAGATAGTTCAGCGCTTCGGTATATTTTTGCATGATCCGGCTTGAAATGCTGCTGTTGTAGGACTGTTCCTTTCCATAAGAATTTTCCGACGGATTATTAAATCCAACCAGCACCGTGCCTGTGACCAGTCCCCCATAGACGCCTTTCACTTTACTGTGAATTCTGGCAATGGGCGCCTTAATTCCGCTGACTGCACACTGAGAGATATACGCATCTTCTCCTTCTTCTCCCCGCTGCCGGTACCATTCTTCCCATCTTTTCTTCACCTGCACATCGTCCTGCAGCAGCTGATCCGGATAACCGGTCAGACAAAATGCATAACTGGATTTATCGTATTCCTTCCCCAGTCCAAGAAGACAGGAATTCTGAGTCTCTTCCTCCGGATTCCAGTTTTGTAAAAACTGCCTGTATGCCTGTATCACCGGAGAATCCAGGCCTTCCAGAAATTCCAGATTTGTTTTTACAAATGCATTATGGGACTTTTTCGCTTTTTGAGTCCGGTCTTCCGGTGATAATATTTCTTTATCACAGTTCAGGCCAAACAGATACAGAGGCCGATGCTCTATGATATTTGCATCGATTCCCGGTTTCTCCGTCCTCTTTGGCATCACCATATTCCGCGGATTCCATACCTCTTTGATTTTCCCTTTTGCGGCCTTCTGTTCTGTCCGGACTTTACATGACAGAATTTCATCAATCCGCCCGTCTTCTGTCAGACAGACCTTATAATGGATTTTTACATTGGAATACCCTTCCGGAAGAACTTTTCCCGCTTTCGCAAGGATATCATAATAGCCGGATAACGCATGGATCAGCATCTTAATTCCTCCCTGTATTTTTTCACGTCAATGATTCCTCTCACCATATGGGGCCGGTAATAAATGGTGGACGCCCTGTCGGAAAATCTGGGATTTTCCCAGTCATCATTCACCGGTTTTCCTTCGTCGGCAAAGGCAACCCGGTAACTCATATAGCCAAGATCCATATCCCCCATATCCAGTATCTCACTGCTGATTCCCTCTGTATCAAACTCTTCTACCAGTTCCAGCCGCCTGACCGGAAATTCGCTGCATCCAAGGCAGGGAGTGCGGAAATACTGGCCTTTCTCCAGACGCCTTTTCAGAATATGAAAATGTTTCATTTCCGACTCATCTTCTTTTTCATTTTTCAGCCCGGTCAGTTCAAAATGGAATGCAATCCCGTATTTTACATCTTTCAGTACCATGGATGCCCGCTGACTCCGGCTTTCTGATGTATAGATACAGGGATCTCCGCCCTTTCCGTTCATCCGGCTTTTCACTGCGCTGTACAGAACCTTATCCTTGACCTCGTTTCGCCGGATATTGACAAAATCAATGGGATGGAATACAACGATCCGGTCAATCACGTAACGGATCGCAGGCTTCCAGTAAACACTTTTCAGCATCCCCTCCAGTGCGCCCGGCGGCGGAACGTCATAGCTCACCCGCTCCACTTTTAACTCCGGCCTTGTAAAACACGCATAATCTCCCTCTGCGATGATCTTAAATCCGTAACTCACATTCTCTCACTCCTCTTATCTGGTATTTCATATCCTTCATTCGATCAGATAATCTGCTGCCTCAAACGAAATTCCTGTATCCTTATCATAATAATCCGGATTGGTAAGACAGCAGATTCCTGATCCCCAGTCCTCTGCCGCATGCTGGCGAACCAGGTCGTCCAGCTCCCACCGATATACGGAACAGGCATAGAGCTGAAGCTCTCTTTCGGGAACCGCCCCGGTATACTGCAGTTTTTTCACCAGTTCTCTGCTTTTATCATCCTGCGGCACTACCAGAGACACCGTCTTCGCGTCGATGGGTTCAAAATGTTCTGCATAGGTCCGGAACGGAATGGACTGGATGTGCGTACACTCCTGTGTAATTGTATTTTTTTGAATTTCCTCGCTTTTCATCCGGAACAGACGGTCATAATATTCCCCAATGCTTTCCTGACAGGAAATGTCCTCATATCTTGCCAGCATCCCTTTTACAATATTTCCCTGCTCACTTCCGAACGTTTTTTTCAAATCACCTGCAAATTCAAATATAAATACTTCCGCATCCGTTCTCTTTCCTTCCCGGTTGCATCTTCCACCTGCCTGCAGAATACTGTCCAGCCCGGTCAGTTCCCGAAACACCGCATGAACGTCCAGATCCACTCCCGCCTCGATCAGGGACGTGGATATAATCGTAATTCTGCGTTCTTCCGGAACTTCTGCCCCATCCGGAAACTCCTTTTCCAGCCGCTGCAGTTCTT
This sequence comes from uncultured Lachnospiraceae bacterium, assembly GCA_910584205.1. Taxonomy (GTDB): domain Bacteria; phylum Bacillota; class Clostridia; order Lachnospirales; family Lachnospiraceae; genus Hominiventricola. The sequence goes on along the minus strand of CAJUAA010000054.1, from coordinate 8,149 downwards.
CTTTGATCTCTTTTAACACTCTTTTTCGATCCAGAGAAGTCATATAGGTAGAAAGATGATATTTTCTTCCCGCGCACATCTGATACAGTTTTCTGGCTGCCGCTTTCCGATTTACGATCAGAAGACTGGAAGGATACTGCACCGCTTTCTGCAAAAGCGTCTCTTCCGGCATTTCCCCCAAATGCACATACCGGCATTTTTTGAATTCAGAAAACAGTGAAATGTCTGTGATCAGTTCCTTCATCGAACTGTCCGGCAGAGCATACTGCTTCATTAACCCGGCAAAGTCGGGCATGGTCGCGGTCAGAAATACCGCTTCACTGTTCAAATACCTCGTAATATATGCAATCGCCCGCAGACAGGGCTGCAGATACTCCACCGGCATCAGATGGGCCTCGTCAAAGACGAGAATGCTGTCTGCCATATGGTGCAGTTTGCGCAGTTTTCCTCTTTTGTTGGCGTAAATGGATTCAAAAAACTGTACGGCAGTCGTAATGATCAGCGGCGCATCCCAGTTTTCCGACGCACATTTTGCCGCCTGCCGGTAATCCTCATCGTAATCGTCACCGTCATAGGAAAATGTCGACTGATGGCGCAGAATCTGCGCCTCTTTGCCAAATAACGATTCCAGAACGTCCGCTGTCTGATCTATGATGCTGTTGTACGGAATCACATAAATAATGCGTTTTTTCTCTTTCCGGACGGCTCTCTCCAGAGCAAATTTTACACTGCACAGCGTCTTTCCGCTTCCTGTTGGCATATTCATCAAATAGATTTCCGCATCCTGCTCTGTTTTCTCAAATACCTGTTTCTGAAGGAGCGCCCTGGCTTTCTGCAATCGGGTACTGCACACAAAAGAATCCAGACGGGCAGTTACCTTTTCCAGGCAATCATGAAAATCTGCATTCAGCTTCCCGGCCGCATTCCCGCCGCAAAACGCCGCCGTGTCCAGCGAATCCGCATCCGTCAGGCAGGAAAAGCAGTAGCGGGTCAGGAATGCAAATTTATCAATCAGCAGTGACTGATCCTGCCCGCAGTCCTTCAGTAAATACTGCAGAAACGCCTGCCGGTCCGGACACGACAGAGAAAGTTCTTCCCTGTAGATGCTGTAATCTTCAGTATCACGCTTCAGTCTCCCGCACAGAGTAGACTGATCCGGCGTGTCATTGTACGCGCCGCCATCCGGAATTCCGCTGTGATGTCCGGCAATGCAGTATTCCATAAGCAGCCCGAGAACATCCGTATACTGTTTTTTTGCCTCCAGCGCTCCGCAGATGGAATGTTCCACCTGAACAGAAGCCCCGTCAATTCGTTTCTGAAAGGACGGCTGATATTTGCCGATATCATGGAGCATTCCCATCGCGCACATAAGATCTTTGAGCGGCGGGACCGCAAACTGCGCGCACAGACGTGCTGTATTCTCGCTGTGTTCTTTTATTGTCTGAACTGCAGCTGTTTTCTCATTGATATGCGCTTTGTATAAACCGTTCATATAGATTCCTTTTTCTTCTTCTCTTTTGTAAAATAATACCATATATTTTTAATTATTGCAATACTTTTCTTTATTTTGTTTACTGGTATGTTTTTCAAAAAAAAGAGTAAAACAATTTGTCATAAACCATCTTACAACAAATTATTTTACTCCTTCGAAAAACAGCCGTTTTTCTACCATTAAACAAAATAATTTCTACTCACGCATTCCTATGCGGCCTCCAACACCTGTTTAGGTATTCAAAGTCTATCATAACATTTTCTCTTTGTCCAGCCTCTGATTGACCCGAAGAAAATTTTACACTATCTTGATCTGTTAAAATAAGATTTTGTTAAAATGTGACTACGTCACAGACTCCGCCCCCGTTTTTCGGTTATACTAAAATCACAAAAGAGAACAGGAAGGTACACACATATGGGATTTTTCAATTTTATAAAAGGGCCCGACATCAACCAGGGCATTCAGGACTGTCAGCAGACATCCGGCGCCGTTCTTCTGGACGTGCGCACGCCCCAGGAGTACAAAGAGGGGCATATTCCCGGCAGCAAAAACATCCCGCTCGCGTCGCTTGCTCAGCCAGGCGCCGTCACATTTCAGAAGGACACTCCGCTTTTCGTATACTGCTATTCCGGCAGCAGGAGCCGTCAGGCTGCAGACATACTGAAAAGCATGGGATATACAAATGTAAAGAATCTTGGAGGCATTGCCTCCTACACAGGAAAGGTGGAAAAATAATATGAAGATCGTAATCGTAGGCGGCGTGGCCGGCGGAGCAACCGCCGCCGCAAGAATCCGCCGGCTGGACGAACAGGCAGAAATCGTCGTCTTTGAGCGGTCCGGATTTGTCTCCTATGCAAACTGCGGACTGCCTTACTACATCGGCAACGTCATCACCGACCGGAGAAATCTGACGCTCCAGACACCGGAGAACTTTTTCTCCAGATTTCAGGTAACCATGAAGGTACGCCACGAAGTCACCGCCATTCACCCAAAGCAGCATACGGTTTCGGTAAAAAGTCTGGAAACCGGCGAAGAATTTGAAGAAAAGTACGACAAGCTGCTCCTGTCTCCCGGAGCAAAACCGACGCAGCCTTCGATCCCCGGCACGGACATTGACAGTCTCTTTACCCTCCGGACCGTGGAAGATACCCTGCACATCAAAGAATACATCGATGAGAATCACCCCAAATCCGCAGTGCTGGCAGGCGGCGGCTTCATCGGACTGGAACTGGCCGAGAACCTGCGGGAACTGGGCATGGAGGTCACCATCGTGCAGCGCCCGAAACAGCTGATGAACCCCTTTGACCCGGACATGGCCGCTTTCATCCACAACGAGATGCGCAGGCACGGCGTAAAACTGGCACTGGGCCATACGGTGGAAGGCTTTGAACAGGATGGAACTGGTGTTCGCATTCTGCTCAAAGGAGAAGAACCGCTTCAAGCTGATCTGGTCGTACTTGCCATCGGCGTCACGCCGGATACCGGACTTGCCAGAGAAGCCGGACTGAAACTGGGCATCAAGGGCAGCATCCTGGTCAATGACCGGATGGAGACGTCCGCACCCGACATCTACGCCGTGGGAGACGCCGTACAGGTCCGGCACTTCGTCACCGGGCAGGACGCACTGATCTCTCTCGCCGGTCCCGCCAACCGCCAGGGCCGGATCGCGGCGGACAATCTGTGCGGCAGAGACAGCCGTTACCCCGGTTCTCAGGGAAGCTCCGTCATCAAAGTATTTGACATGACCGCCGCCGTCACCGGCATCAACGAGACCAATGCAAAAAAAGCCGGGCTGAATGTGGACAAAGTGATCCTCTCTCCCATGAATCATGCCGGCTACTATCCGGGCGGAAAGCTTATGACGATGAAGGTGGTGTTTGAGAAAGAGACCTTCCGTCTGCTGGGTGCTCAGATCGTCGGCTATGACGGCGTCGACAAACGGATCGACGTACTCGCCACGGCGATTCACGCCGGCATGAAGGCTCCGGACCTGAAAGAGCTGGATCTTGCCTACGCCCCGCCCTACTCTTCGGCCAAGGACCCGGTCAATATGGCTGGATTTATGATCGAAAACATAGCGGACGGCCTGCTGAAGCAGTTCCATCTGGAAGATCTGAAGGCGCTTTCTGAAAGAAAAGATGTTACGCTTCTGGACGCGCGCACGAAAAAAGAGTATGAACACGGACATGTGGACGGCTTCGTCAACATCCCGGTGGACGAACTGAGGGAACGGCTCCATGAACTGAAAGCAGATCAGCCGGTCTACGTCATGTGCCAGAGCGGACTGCGAAGCTACATCGCTCTTCGGATCCTGGCCGGAAACGGATACGACGCCTGGAATTTCTCCGGCGGCTACCGGTTCTATGACGCCGTGGAAAACGACCGGGCCATGATCGAATCCGCAACGGCCTGCGGGATGGATCAGGCCTGAAGATACGGACAGGGAGGCAGAAAGAGGGACTGCCGCAAAGATATTTTTGCGGCAGCCCCTCTTTTTGAATATCATTCCTCAATCTGAAATATTCTCTCCGTATTCTCCCTTGCATGCTCCATCAACGCTTCCTCGGAGACCTTCATATACTTTGCCAGCTCCCGGACTACATATACGATATTCTGAGGAACATTCGTCCTGGGAAGGCCCGGCACATTCCTGGGCGTCAGATAGGGGGCATCCGTCTCCACCAGAATCCGGTCCAGCGGGATCTGACATACCGCTTCCCTGAGTTCCCCGGCCCTCCGGTCGTCGCAGATCCAGCCGGTGATTCCGATGGAAAATCCCATGGAAAGATACTGCTTCAGCGTCTCCTTGTTGCCCGTAAAACAGTGTACTACGGATTTTCTGCAGATATCCGGATGCTTCCGGAACCGTCTGACAAAGTCCTCTGAAGCGCTCCGCTCATGCAAAAACAACGGTTTCTCCAGCTTTTCCGCCAGAACGATATGCTTCTCCAGGCACCGGATCTGATTTTCCTTCGCGGAAAACATCCGGTCATAGTCGAGGCCGCACTCCCCCACCGCAACGATCCTTTCATTCTCCAACAGGATCCGCTCGATCATCTGAAAGTCTTCCTTCCCTGCCCGGTCCGCATTATGGGGATGGATTCCCGCCGTGCCGTAAGCTTCCCGGGTCCTTACAAACTCGTCAATCTTCCGGTTTTCCTTCGGGTCTGTTCCGGTCAGGATGCAGCACACCCCGTGCTCCTTCGCCTCTTCAATCACCTTCTCCGGCTCCGGAAACTGCCGGCAGAAGAGATTCAAGCCAATATCATAATATTTTTTCCACATGTAAGGTTCCTTTCTGCCGTATTTTTACATACCCCATAGACTCTTTATTCATAAGCAGCTCCCGAAATTTATCCATTAATTCCTTATTCGGGATATAAACCGCTCCATCCGCATAATTTTCTGAAATCGCAAGTTCACGGAATATGTTTTCGCTGTCCGAAGCCTTTCCCAGAAAAGCTCCGACCATATTCCAATCCTCCTTCTTGAAACAAGCCATCTCTTCCATTCTGTCTGCCCTTAGTATAGCTGATTCCAGCAGGCATTACAACAATAAAATGCTGCTTTGTCTTTATATCTTTGGGAATATCACGATAACGCATTATCTATGTATCCGGCAGTCAGTACCGTTACACTTTTGTTTGCGCTGCTTGCCGCTCAATAACTTCAAAATCCGGTCCATCACCAATATTCCGTTCGATGAGCATTTCGGTTTCTCAGATGCAGAGGTAAAAGATATGCTGGACTACTATGAACTGGAAGACCATTACCGGACCATCAAAGAATGGTATAACGGCTATCGTTTCGGAACATCCGACGTCTACTGCCCCTGGGACGTGATTAATTATGTGGATGAACTCAGGGACAACCCGGACGCCCGCCCCAGAGCCTACTGGATCAATTCCAGCGGCAATATCATCCTCCGTACGCTGCTTCAGAAAGCGACGCCTCAGACCCGGATGGAACTGGACCGTCTGGTAAACGGAAGCCCTGTCACGAAAAAAATCAATGAAGAACTGACTTACCGGGAGCTGTATGACAGCCTTGACAACCTGTGGAGCGTCCTTTTCACCACCGGCTACCTGACCAGACAGGCAGAAGTCGGTCTGAACACCTACGAGCTGATCATCCCCAACCGGGAGATCCGCATGATCTTTACCGAACAGATCCTGGACTGGTTTCAGAAGGAAGCAAGAGAAGACGCGCCCGCACTGGATGCCTTCTGCGAAGCTTTCCGACAGGGAGATCCTGCATTCATCGAACACCAGTTCGCTTCCTATTTGAAGAAAACCATCAGCATCCGCGGCACCGCCGTGCGCAAAGAACGAAAAGAAAACTTTTACCACGGCATTTTACTGGGACTTTTAAGCAGCCAGCGCAGCTGGGTCCTCTCTTCCAATGCCGAGTCCGGCGCCGGCTACAGCGACATCCTGATCGAAATTCCGGACGAAAACACCGGCATTGTCATTGAACTCAAATACTCTGAGAGCCGCAACATGGAAGCGGCCTGCCAGAAAGCGCTGGAACAGATCGAGGAAAAAAATTATGCGGAACGCCTGATGGAGGACGACATGGATACGATCTTCAAATACGGCATCGCCTGCCGCAGAAACGCCTGCATGGTGCGGATGGCGGAATGAAAACGGGACAGAAATCCCAACAAATCCCCATTCCCTGATGACAAAAAACGCTGCTGCATGGAAGAACTTTTCCATGCAGCAGCTCCTGCCCATCTCTTTGCGCAGCCCGTCTCACATCACATCGGACTTTGACTCCGCTTCCATACCGGCGGATACCCGAAGATTTTCGAAAAACCGTCCCGGCCGCATCGCTGATCACACCGCCTGTAAATATCATCTGAAATATGCTCTCTATCGGCTGTCCATTTTCAGCACAAAATCAATCAGTCCGAATTCCATCGCCTCTTCTGCGCTCATATAGTGATCCCGTTCTGTGGCGGCCATGATCTCCGCCTCCGTCCGGCCCGTATTTTCCGCCAGGATCCGGTTCAGCCGTTCCCGACTCTTCAGGATGTGGTCCGACAGGATCCGGATATCCGACGCCTGTCCCCGGATGCCGTCCCCGTGAATGGCCGGCTGGTGGATCATGATCTCCGCGTTGGGAAGGGCCGTCCGCTTGCCTTTTGTACCTCCGGCCAGGAGAAAGGCGCCGAAACTGGCCGCCAGTCCGATGCAGATGGTGGATACGTCGCATTTTATATAACGCATAGTATCATAGACCGCAAATCCCGCAGACACGGAGCCTCCAGGACTGTTGATATAAAGCTGAATGTCTTTTTCCGGATCTTCCGCTTCCAGAAACAGCATTTGAGCGATGATCACGCCTGCGGAAGCATCGCTGACTTCTTCGCCCAGAAATATGATCCGGTCCGAAAGAAGCCTGGAATAAAGGTCAAAGCTCTGTTCTCCCCGCCCGGTTCGGCGGATTACATAAGGAATATGACTCATGCGGCCATCCTGCTTCTTTCATACATGGTAAATGCCGCAGATCTCCGCCCGCCCATACGCAGCGAGAGCCTGCCGTATTTTACAGAAGAGACTCCTGCTTTTCGGTACGTCCGGGGCGTACATCCGTATTCCCGGCGAAAGGCCCTGGCAAATGCCTGCTGGGAACCATAGCCTGCCTCCAGTGCGATCTCAACCACCGGACGCTTCGTCTCTGCCAGTTCTCTGGCCGCAGTCTCCAGCCGCCTGCCCTGGATGTATTTGCAAAGCGTCATACCGGTATCCGCTTTGAATGTCCGGGCCATATAAAATTTAGAATAGTGCAGTTCCTCCGCCAGTCTTTCCAACGTCAGGTCCTGATCCGGGTGGGCATCAATATAAGATAGAATTTTGCCGGTCACTGATCTGTTGACCATAAAAAGTCGCTCCTTTTTGATTGAAAGTACGGCCTATGCCCTTTTTCGGGCTTTTGCTGTCTGTACATAGGATACCACTTCCCGGGGCCGCCTGTCTTAACAGAAATTGCCCTGTTTCCGGCTGCGGTTCTTTGTCGGACTTCCGTGTCCGTAATAAATCGTCCTGCTGCCAAGAGCCGAAATCCTTCCTGCACTCTCCCGCAGCTTTACCCGGTCTCCGAAGATGCAGGCCATCCCCGGCCGCAGCATATGCATCAGGGCATCCCCGACAATCACGGCCTGTCCGTCCACTTCAAGGCCGATGGACCCCTCCGTATGCCCCGGCAGCTCCAGCACGGACGCTTCTATCCCATACGATTCCAGCGTATCGCCTTCTTTCAGAAAGATCTCCGGTGTAAAATCCTCGATCCGGTTCTTCTTCATTTTCTTTTTGGACGCCGATTCCAGTATCTTTCCAAAGATTCCGGTACCAGAAAGAGGCTGTGCGAACTGGTTCTGCTTCAGCGCCAGATCCTTCTCATTCATCCCGATGGGCGCCTTAAGTTCCCGCGCCAGGTATGCCGCGTTCTGGATGTGGTCGATATGCCCGTGCGTCAGCATGATCAGGCGGACGTTTTTGCCCGCGCATGCCTCCAGTATCTTTTCTTCATACCCTGTCTCTCCCGTGTCCACAAGCACAGCGCCGTCCTTTCCCGTGAGCAGATAGCAGTTTACCATTCCGCACGGGATTCTTTTTATCCGTGTCAAGGTGTCACCTCATTTCTTCTGCAGCA
>CAJUAA010000053.1 GCA_910584205.1 uncultured Lachnospiraceae bacterium | reverse complement strand
GACTACAATAAAAAAGCAACATTTATTCATTATTATTTAAGCAATGTTGTACTAGGAGCTGACCGTTTTCTTCATATATGTTATACAGCCTGGGGATGCCGGATATATGGTGTTCCATTAGATATTTGTATATATGCGGATTGTATACATCCAGTATTTTTTTGATGTATATTTTCCCGGTTTCCCGGTGCTGAACCAGATATATTTTATGCGTGCTGTTTATAGTCGCAATGGTATGATAGTAAGAAATTTCAAGGCGGCCAGCATAATCCATGCAATCATTCCTTTCAATGGTATGTTACTACATTATATCAGATGGGAGAAACTTATGGGAGAGAAAAATACAGACGAATTGGAAAAAGTGCTGCAAAGTACGCATATAAGAGATTTTGACTCTTATTGCAGGGAAAATACAGGGAGCCCGGCTGACGGGGTGTTTGCTGTCTATATGAAAGATATTTTCAGCGAAAAAAACCTCACGCAGCAGTTTGTTTTTCTGCGGGCGGATATTCCGGAAAGGTATGGCTACAAGCTTCTGTCCGGAGAAAAAAGAACAAGACAAAGAGATGTCATTCTGCGGATATGTTATGCTGCTGAAATGTCTTTGGCGCAGACGCAGCGGGCGCTGAGGAAGTATGAAATGCCGGAACTGTATGCGAAGCTGCCAAGAGATGCTCTGTTAATGATTATTTTCAATGAACGTCCGGGGGATATCATTGAAGTCAATGAAATCCTGAAGGAACATGGAATGGAAATATTGAGGACAAGCGGTTTACAGAACTAATCAAACGTGCAGATGACAGCCTATGAAGGAAAAAAGACATGAACCGAAAAATGATTATGGCGGTACATATGACAGGTCCGATCGCAGTCGGCGCTCTGATCTATGGTATGGCATCACCGGATGTGATATTTATCAAAAAAGCCTCAGATTTCATTGGCAAAACAATTCAGATACCTGTGTTTTCGGCAGACGATGTTTTTTTGCGGCTTGTCAGAAATTATGTTCCGGATATGATGTGGGGATATTCGCTGGTTTTTGCGTTATTTTTTATTATTGGTAATCATGCGGCAGACGTATGGATGGTCTTTTGGATCGCATTTCCTTTTTCGGCGGCAATGGAAATGATGCAGAAAGCATCTTTTGTTCCGGGAACATTTGATGTTTTTGATATTTTCGCTGAATTTTTCGCTGAGACAGCTGCTGCATGTATGATACATCAATTATACTCAAGGGAGGAATTTTAAGATGAAAAGAAGAATGAAATGGATTGCCACAGTGCTTTGCCTGTCTGTGTTTGCGGCAATGGCATTGGGGAGCGGACAGTCAGATTCGGACGAAACCCGACAGATTGTTTCAGATGAGGAACAGGAAAAAACAGATGATGACGAAAGCGTGTCTGATGATTCTGGAGATTCCGTGGATTCATCAGACGCAGTGGTCACAATTGATGAGCAGGTGCTTGTTGACCAGGATGGCATTGTCGTCACTGCAACAGAATATGTTACAGACAGTATCTGGGGCGACGGCGTGAAACTGCTGCTGGAAAATAATTCAGACAGGGATGTCACAGTTGGCTGTAATGCATTGATTGTCAATGATTATATGATTACAGACCTGTTCTCTTCAGAAATTGCCGCAGGGAAAAAATCCATAGATGATATCACGGTATTTTCAAGCGATCTGGAAGAAAACGGAATAAAGGCAATTGAAGAAGTGGAATTAAAATTCCATATTTATGATGCGGATTCCTATTCTACAATCGCCGACTCAGAACCCATTACATTCACGGCACAGTAGATGGAAAAGAAAAAGATAAATTTTTCACTTGAAGATTTGTATGAGCATAAACTTACAGGTTATGATCAGATGGAGGTTAAATTATGAAAACATGGAAGTTGGTATCAGGAATTTTGTCAATGATTTTATTTGTGTTGGTAGCGGTTCAGTCCTGCGCAGCGGGGATGGTGAACGCGCTGGAGGATAACGGAGGAACGTCAGGTACTATGGGAATTTTTGTTGGAATATTATTGCTGGCTGGTGGGATTGTTTCGGTGGCTACCAGAAAATCACAGGGAAAAGGCGGTAATATTGCACTTGTTATTTTGTTTGGCTTAGCGGCTCTTATAGGCTTCGCGGGATATGGCAATTACGGCGACCTTGTTATCTGGGCGTTCTGGTGTTTGATTAACGCAATTCTTGCGGTTGTTGCAATCATAAAAAACAAAAAGGATGCATAAAGTATTCCAATTGTATCATCAGTTTCCAGATTTCTGTATGCAGCTGATGGAGATTATAATTTATATAGAAAGTATTCACAGGATCTGTAAAAAGACAGCAGCCACAGAACGATTACATTCTGTGGCTGCTGTTTTGAACTTTGCTGCTGAAAAATACTCAACATGGCTGAGTGTTATGTACGATACCGGGAGATCCTTGCGGAAGTCGGATTTTCTGCCTGATTCTTTGGAAAACATACAGGAATTTCTTGATATTTTGCAGGAACATGGTATAATTCTACGTAGTTTTCAGAAGCTGCCCACCGGGCACGGACAAGAGGAGAACAGTCTATGATACGGACAGAAGAACTGACGTTCGATTACGAGCGGCTGGACGAAGAAGGAAATATAGAATCGAAAAAGCGGGCGGTGGACCATGTAAATCTGCATATCCGCCCGGGGAAATTCATTGCGATTCTCGGACATAACGGTTCCGGCAAGTCCACGCTTGCCAAGCACATCAATGCGATCCTGACGCCTACGGAGGGAACGCTCTGGGTGGACGGCATGGACACGAAGGATGACGGGAAGCTGTGGAGCATCCGGCAGGATGCAGGCATGGTCTTTCAGAACCCGGACAACCAGATCATCGGTACGGTGGTAGAAGAAGATGTGGGATTCGGTCCGGAGAATCTGGGCGTGCCCACGGATGAGATCTGGACACGGGTGGAGGAAAGCCTCAGTGCGGTAGGCATGCTGAAATACCGCCATCATTCGCCCAACAAGCTGTCCGGCGGCCAGAAGCAGCGGGTGGCCATCGCGGGCGTCATGGCCATGCATCCCAGATGCATTGTGCTGGACGAGCCCACGGCCATGCTGGACCCCAACGGACGCAAAAGTGTGATCCGGACGGCACAGAAGCTGAACCGGGAGGAAGGGATCACGATCATCCTCATTACCCATTATATGGAAGAAGTAGTGGAGGCGGATCATATTTTTGTCATGGACAGCGGAAAAGTGGTCATGGAAGGAAGCCCGCGGGAAGTGTTTTCCCAGGTGGAGGAACTGAAGCGGCTCAGACTGGATGTGCCGCAGGCGACACTGCTGGCTTTCGAACTTCGGAAAAGAGGAATTGCACTCCCGAACGGAATCCTGAATAACGAGGAGCTGGTGGATGAATTATGTCAATTAAAATCAAAGATGTAAATTATATCTATGCGGAAGGTACGGCGTATGAGATCCATGCGCTGAAGGATGTCAACCTGGAAATTCCGGACGGACAGTTTGTGGGCCTGATCGGGCATACGGGTTCCGGGAAGTCCACGCTGGTCCAGCACCTGAACGGGCTGATCCGGGCTACGGGCGGAAGGATCTATTATGACGACAGGGATATCTACGGAGAAAACTTCTCCATGAAGGAACTGCGGAGCCAGGTGGGGCTTGTCTTCCAGTATCCGGAACATCAGCTGTTTGAGGTCGACGTGCTTACGGATGTGTGTTTTGGTCCGAAGAATCTGGGTTATACAAGGGAGGAAGCGGAACAGAAGGCAAGAGAGGCCCTTCGGATGGTGGGTCTTGGAGAAGAATACGAAAAGCGTTCTCCTTTTGAACTGTCCGGCGGCCAGAAGCGCCGGGTAGCCATCGCCGGAGTGCTGGCCATGGAACCGAGGGTGCTGATCCTGGATGAGCCGACGGCCGGTCTGGATCCCAGGGGAAGGGATGAGATTCTGGATCAGATCGAGCTGCTTCAGAAAGAACGGGGAATCACGGTCGTCCTGGTGTCCCACAGTATGGAAGACGTGGCGCGCTATGTGGACCGTATCATCGTCATGAACCATGGGGAGGTACGTTTTGACGGGACGCCCCGGGAAGTATTCCGCCATTACAGGGAGCTGGAGGAGATCGGGCTTGCGGCTCCCCAGATGACCTATCTGATGCAGGGCTTAAAGGAAAAAGGCGCCGATGTGGATACGGATGCGACGACCATAGAAGAAGCGGCTGATGCCATCGTGCACTGGCTGAAGAACGGACAGGAGTGATTCCATGATTCGAGATATTACACTGGGACAGTATTATCCCGCAAGATCCGTGATCCATCAGCTGGATCCGAGAGTGAAGCTGGTGACGACCATGATCTTTATCGTTTCATTATTTGTGGCAAAAGGCGTTACAGGGTACGCCATTGCGACGGTATTCCTCATTACGGTGATCCGGATGTCCAAAGTTCCTTTTCGGTTTATGACAAAAGGATTGAAAGCGATCCTGATGATCCTGATGCTCACCGTTGTATTCAATCTGTTTCTCATAGACGGAGATTATGAACTGTGGAGGTTCGGGTTCCTGCGGATCACGGACAAAGGCCTGAAAACGGCGGTTTTCATGGCGGTACGTCTGGTCTATCTGATCCTGGGCTCCTCGATCATGACGCTGACCACCACGCCCAATGACCTGACGGATGGTCTGGAACGGCTGCTGGGCCCTTTTAAAAAGATCCATGTGCCGGTCCACGAGATTGCCATGATGATGTCTATTGCGCTTCGGTTTATTCCGATTCTTCTGGAGGAGACGGATAAGATTATGAAAGCGCAGATCGCCCGCGGAGCGGATTTTGAGACGGGAAACTTGATCCAGAAGGCGAAAGCCATGGTGCCGCTTCTGGTGCCGCTGTTCATCTCGGCCTTCCGGCGGGCCAACGACCTTGCCATGGCCATGGAAGCCCGCTGCTATCACGGAGGGGACGGACGCACGAAGATGAAGCCGCTGCACTATGAACGCAGGGACCGGATCGCCTATGCGGTGGTGTGGAGTTATCTGCTTCTGATGATCGGTGCCGGCTGGGCCGCATCTTTTTATGGGATCATGCTGCTGTAGGAGGGACCGGTTGTGAGACGTATAAAACTGGTGGTGGCTTATGACGGTACGAACTATCGGGGATGGCAGATCCAGAAGAACGGAGAGACCATCGAATCCATGCTGAACCGGGCGCTTCAGGAGCTGACCGGGGAGGAGATCCATGTGATGGGAGCCAGCCGGACGGATTCCGGCGTCCATGCCATGGGAAATGTGGCCGTCTTTGATACGGAAGCGAGGATGGCGGGAGACAAATTTGTCTATGCGCTGAATCAGCGGCTTCCGGAGGATATCCGGGTGCAGCATTCCTGCGAAGTGCCGCCGGATTTCCATCCCCGTTATCAGGAAACCGTGAAGACCTATGAATACCGGATACTGAATCGGAGGTTTCCGCTTCCGGCGTACCGGCTGAACACGTATTTTACCTACTATACGCTGGATGTGGAACGTATGCGCCGGGCGGCGGCGTATCTGACAGGCGAGCATGATTTTCAAAGCTTCTGCGCGGCAGGAGCACAGGTGAAATCGACGGTCCGTACGGTTTATGATCTGCAGGTGCTGAAATCCGGCGATCTCATTACGATCCGGATCACAGGAAACGGTTTCTTATACAATATGGTGCGGATTATTGCCGGAACGCTTATGAAGGTGGGCAGCGGGGAATGGGAGCCGGAAGCTGTGGATGCGATTCTGGCTGCCCGGGACCGGAGAGCGGCAGGGCCGACTGCTCCGGCGAAAGGGCTGACGCTGATGGAAATCGTGTTCAAAAATGAGAAAAGTTCTCCCTGCTGAGCCGGAAGGTTTCTTCCAGTGCGGAGCAGGTATGGCAGAACAGGCGGTACGTCTGTTCAAAGGCAGGGTCATTGGACGGCGCATAGCGGTGTCCCACAGACGTACAGGCGGCGACGGCCTCGTCGCAGGAGGAAAAATATCCTTCCTGCACGGCTGACAGGATCGCCGCACCCAGACAGGGAGCTTCCGCATCGGCGGGAACTTCGATCGTATATCCGGAAATATCCGCCTTCAGCTGTGTCCATATGGGGGATCTGGCGCCGCCCCCTGTGGAAATGATCTTTTCGATCCGGATGCCGGACTGCTTCAGGCATTCCAGATTTTTCCGCAGCATACACGCCACGCCCTGCATGACGGCAAGAGCCAGATCATACCGGTCGTGGTAGGAGCGAAGCCCCAGAAAGACACCGGAGGCGTTTTCGTTATAGTCCGGCGCGTTGACTCCGGTCAGGTACGGCAGAAAGATCAGAGGCGTTCGGCTGCTTCTGCTGCGCAGGATCTCGTTGAGCTGCGGGTAGGAGACGTCCTGCAGGAACTGATTCTTAAACCATTCCATGCTGAAACCGCCGCTTTCGCATACGGGAAGCAGTACATAGGAGCCGGGGAAAGGCCCGCAGTAATTGGGGATTTTCCCGCTGTCAAAAACCGGGGCATCTGTGAAAGCCGCAAGAGACAGTACGGTTCCCGCAGATTCGCTGACCTGTCCTTTATGGATCGCCCCGGCGCCGATCATACCCGCAAAATGATCCAGAGTACCCGTGTTGATTTTGGTATCCGTGTCGAGTCCGGTCCCCTCCAGGACCAGTTCTCTCTGCAGCCGTCCGGCGATGCTTCCGGATGGCATCAGCCTGGGCAGCTGACCTTCCTTCACTTCGCAGTAATCCAGAATTTCTTTCCAGTAACACCGTTTTGTAATATCAAAATAATGAGAAAAACAGTAGATGGAGTGTTCGCCCACCATGTGGCCGCACAGACGGAAGATGATGTAGTCTTTCAGAAGCAGGTAGTGCGCCGTTTTCTGAAAGAGATCGGGCCGATGTTTTTTTATCCACAGAATCTTTGTGATGGGCCATGTGGGAATCAGTTCCGGCTGTCCGGTCGTATGGTAGCAGCAGGTCCTGGAAAAGGCGGCGGACAGCTCGGAGCATTCTTCCAGGGAGCGCATATCCATCCAGGAGATCCCCGGACAGACCGGCCTGTGATTCCGGTCGAGCAGGATCAGGGATTCCGCCTGTCCGGTCAGCACGATCTGCGCGACCTTTTTTCCGTTGCTCTGCCAGCCGCAGGCGGCGGCTTTCTGAATCATGGATAATACCATGGAAAAATACTGTTCTGCGTCAAATTCGACAAAATCCCCGCTTTTCTGATAGCTTACCGGCTCGGACAGCAGATGCAGCATCTGCAGCGTCTGATCGTATACGGCGGTTTTGATGTTGGTGGTTCCAAGATCGACAGATATGAGATTCATTTGTATTTTCCTCCTGTGTTCGTTGGGCTTTTAATTCCTCAATGTCTGGACAGAGCTGCGCGCCGCAAGGTTCGGGACCAGCGTATATACGCAGATCTCTTTTCGGTTTTCGATCAGCACGGAATTCAGGACGGACATGCAGCTCTCCGCCATCTTTTCCTTCGGAAGGTGGATGGTCGTCAGGGGAGGGTTGGAAAACGCGGACACGGGGTTGTTGTCGAAGCCGATGACGCTGATATCTTCCGGAATCCGCAGCCCGTTCTGCACAGCGGACTGGTACACGCCGTACGCCAGCGTATCGTTAAAGGTCAGTACGCCGGTGAAAGGAAGCCGGTATTGTTTCTCTTCTTCGTTCCAGAGCTCCTGCATAATCCGGAATCCGTTCTGGATGGACGAATAGGTGGTAATGATGCAGTCTTCGTGAAACGGAATCTGGTATTCATGATATGCTTTCCGGATCCCCAGAACGAACTGGGCGCTGATCGGGAAAGACAGCGGTTCTGTGAGGATCAGGCAGCTGCGGTGGCCCTTGGAGAGCATTTCGCAGGCGGACAGATAGCCTCCCTGAAAATAGTCCACATGAATATGGTGGCAGTTTATGCTTTCATAGCGCGCTCCCTGAAGGATCAGCCGGTGCTCCATGCCTTCCAGCAGCTTTAAATTCTCCATACTGTTGGAGGCGGGCTCGAGAATGATAAAATCCGGCTGCCGGGAAAGAACCGTCAGAATGTTGGCGCGCTCCGTTTTCTCGTTGAACTGGGAATCGAAGATCATGGTGGTGTAGCCGTAATTGGCCATTTGGATGGAAATATTGCGAAAAATATAGGTCAGCGAAGGGTTCTCGATATCGTTAAAGATAACGGCAATGGTCTTGGTGGAATTGCCGCGGAGCCCTTTGGCGAGGGAATTGGGGCGGTATCCCATTTCCTGCGCCTTGTCGGCTACCATCTTCCGGGTTTCCTCCCGAATCGCAGGATTGCCGTTCAGAGCTTTGGATACGGTGGAAAAGGAGATCCCCAGCTCTTTTGCAATGGATTTGATGGTAACGGGTTTGTTCTCTGTGTTCATAATAAGTACCTTCTGTTCTGGTTGAATTTGTATAGTATTATGGTACCTCATTTTTACAACGTTGTCAATTAATTCTTTCGAGGACGAACGGGAGGGAAAAGAGAATCATATGGTTATAATGACCAAAAACAGTGTGGTAATTTAAATTTTATATTCCCTATTGACAAAATCGAGAAAATAATATATGATAATTACAACGTTTGAAAACAAATTTCAGACAATAAAACCGGTTCTTTTTTTTAAAAAATATTTACAACGTTGTAAATCCGTGAAGAAAGGAGACACATCATTGAAACTTTCATGTACGAGCACCATGGTTCCAGGAAAAAGTCTGACGGAACAGGCTGAGAATCTGAAGAAGTGGGGATATGAAGGAATTGCGGTTTTTGCGGACTACCGTTTCTGGGACAGAGAAAAACAGGAAGAACTGATGCGGCTTGAAGAGCGTACCGGCATCATTCCCTGCGAGTTTGTTTTTTCGGATGCTCTCTACGGACATTTGATGGACCCGGACCCGGATCTGCGCAGAGCGTGCAGAGACATGTACAGGGAAGCTGCCGAAATCTGCGGAGCGCTCGGCGCGGTGACGGAGCTGGAATATGAATGCGGACCGCAGGACCCGCTGCCGCTGTTTCACCCCTATGCCAGAATGGATCCGCAGCAGGAAGAAGACTTCCTTCAGATGTACAGGGAGCTTCTGGAGCCGCTGAAGGGCACAGAAGGGAAGATGCTTCTGGAAGGGATCAACCGGTATGAAAGCCCGTATCTGAATACGCTGGAGGACTGCAGGGCGGTGACGGACCGGCTGGAAGATCCCCGGGCGGGCGTCCTCGCCGATTTCTTCCACATGTCCATGGAGGAAAGGAATCTGGTGGAAAGTATCCGTAAGGCCGGGACGGCCATTCGCCATGTCCATCTGGGCGACAACAACCGCCTGCTTCCCGGATATGGTTCTACGGACTGGAAGGCATGCCTGCAGGCGCTGAATGAGATCGGATACGAAGGCTTCCTGAATCTGGAGTGCTGCGTATGCCGGGAACCGGCCGTCACCCTTCCGGAAACTTCCAGATATTTAAGGGAGAGGATGGTTTAAAATCAAAATGGACAGATTCATCATTCGAAAACCTTTTTTTGAAATTGGCCCGAAAGTATATCTCTACGGGGCGGATGCGGTCAGGCTGGCGGTCAAAGCCGATGAACTCAGTGAAACGTATCAGGTAGATATCATATTTACCGCCCAGTATACCGATCTGGCTCCCATTGCGGAACGGACCAGACACATCCATGTGTTTGCACAGCATATGGACCCGGTACGTCCCGGAAGAGGGATCGGCTCGGTACTTCCGGAAGCCGTTCGGGATACCGGCGCCAGAGGGGTTCTTTTAAATCACGCGGAACGCCCGCTGACGCTTGGAGATCTGAACCGGTGCATCCTGCGGGCCCGGGAAGTCGGCCTGGCGGCCATGGTCTGTGCGGGAAACGCCGAAGAAGGAGCGGCGGCGGCCTGCCTGTCTCCGGATATCATACTGGCCGAGTCTCCGGCTCTGATCGGAAAAGGGAAAAGAGGACCAGAGGATATGGCCGAGATTCAGAAGATCAACCGTGCCATTCATGCGGTCGCTCCCGGAATACCGATTCTTCACGGCGCGGGAATCAGCGACGAAAGAGATGTGTACGAAATCATCAAGGCGGGAGCGGACGCCACCGGCTCCACCAGCGGAATCCTGATGGCAGAGAAACCGGAAGAAATGCTTGAAAAAATGATCCGGGCGGCGGCGGAAGCCTGGAAAGAAAGACAGTTAACATAAAAAATTGTCCGCCCGTTTCAGAAAACGGGGGAAACAGAAAAGATCACAGGAGAGTGCCATATGTCAGTATATCATGAAAACTTTACAGTTACTTCCGGGCAGAACGTCAGCTTTACGGACGTAACGGAACAGGTCGAAAACGCAGTCAGAAATTCCGGAATCAAAGACGGGCTGGTAACGGTTTTTTCCCAGCATACAAGCTGCAGCGTGTTTTTGCAGGAAGACTCGGAGGATCTTACGTATAATCAGATCCCGCTGCTTCTGCAGGATATGATCAATGTGTTTGAAAAAATAATACCCACCTGCAGATATGAAGGGCAGTATCTGCATCCGGGCCCCATACATACCGAACATGCCATGCGGCTCCGGGACGAGAAGCAGGAATGGCTTCTGAATACCGACGGACACCTTCGTTCTGTTCTGCTTGGCCGTTCGGAGACGGTGCCGCTTACAGAGGGAAGCATGACGCTGGGAGAGTTTGGACGAATTTATTTTACCGATATGGATCAGACCCGGGCACGGGAGCGCACCGTCCGCGTCCAGATCGTCGGGGAGTAGAGAAAGAGCAGGAGGAAATCAGGATATGGGAATTATTGAGAAAATGAGACTGGACGGCAAAAAGGCGTTCGTCACAGGAGGGGCGCAGGGAATCGGCAGGAGAATTGCCACCGCGCTGGCGGAGGCAGGCGCAGATGTGGCGATCGTGGATGTGAATCTGGAAGCGGCGCAGAAGACCGCCCGGGAAATACAGGAAGCCAATCGGAATCACATGATTGCCGTGAAAGCGGACATTACGAATCCGGAGGACGTAAACCGGATGATCGAAACCATCCTGGAGGAATTCGGACGGCTGGACGCCGCATTCTGCAATGCCGGAATCGGACACAATGTGGAAGTGGAAAACGACACTCTGGAGGACTGGAGCAGGGTGATCAATGTGAATCTGAACGGGACGTTCCTGACTGCCCAGGCAGCGGGAAGGGTCATGCTCAGGCAGGGAGGCGGTTCCATCATCAATACCGCGTCCATGTCCGCACATATCACAAACGTACCCCAGAAAGAGTGTTCCTACGCAGCATCCAAGGCAGGAGTGATCGCCATGTCGAGAAATATGGCAGTGGAATGGGCGGACCGGAATGTAAGGGTAAATACCATCAGCCCCGGCTATATGGCGACGGAGATGACGCTGTCGGATCCTGTATTAAAACCATTGATTCAAAAATGGGAAGAACTGATACCTGTACACCGTATGGGCAGGCCGGAAGAGCTCGAAGCGATTGCCGTTTATCTGGCGGGGGATATGAGCTCTTATACGACCGGTGCGGATTTCCGCATAGACGGCGCCTATACCTGTTTTTAACGCAGCACACTGCAGAAGAAAAGGAGAAACGTATGAAAAAGAGAATGATCAGTATTTTGTTGACAGCAGCCATGATGATTACGGCGGCCGGGTGCGGTTCCAAAACACAGGAAACGGCGGCGCCGGATTCGGCGGGAACCGCGGAGACAGGCGGAGAGGAAACGGCGGAAAGTGGAACGGCAGACGCCGCTTCCGGCAGCGGAAGCGATCTGATTGTCTATACGCAGAAAACGATGAATCAGTATTTCCATGTGGCGCTTCAGGAAAAAGTAGAGGAGGCGGTGACCGCTGCCGGATTCAAGGTGGAGGTCGCCAACTGCAATAACGATTCCACGCTTCAGAACGATCAGTTTCGTAACTTTATATCGAAGGGCCCCAAAGCCATTATTGCCAATGCGGTGGATTCCGACGCCCTGAACGATGTGGCAAATGACGCGGTGAAGGCGGGGATCCCGGTCATCATGGTTGACAACCCGGCTTCCACCGCCGTGGTGGACGGCTCGGTAAAATTTGACAATTATGAGTGCGGCAGGATGGCAGCAGAGCGGATCGTGGAGGCTCTGACGGAGAAAAACGGATCTCCCAGCGGAAGGCTGGTCAACGTATACGGGGCAATGAGCTCCGAGTGCTGGAGGCTTCGGAAAGACGGCTTTGAATCCGTTATTTCGGAATATCCGGATATTGAATACATCGAGGTGCCCGGCGAAGGCGAGCGGGCCAAATCCCAGGAAGCGCTGACAAACGTGATCGCGAAATACAACGGGGAAATTGACGCCGTACACTGTCCGTCCGACGATCCCGGACTCGGCTGTGCGGAAGCCATGCAGATCGCGGGTCTCTGGTATCCGGTCGGAGACGAAAAGCATGTGATCTTCGTCACCGGAGACGGGGAACCGGATGCAGTCCGTTTTTTAAAGGAAGGATACTATGATGCGATCATCGTGGAGGATGCCTATGCGTACGGCCCGATCGCGGTTGACCTGCTGACGCAGTATATTTTCCAGGGAGAGACCATTCCGACCAGCGGAACGTATACCAACGAAGACTACTACTGGAAGACTGCCGAATTCATGGACGGCGAAACCGGTCCGGTGCTTCAGGTACCGCCGTATGCGCTGGATGCGTCTAATGTGGGGGAAGAAGGACACTGGGGCGTTGCGGCGCTCGAAGCGGAAGGCCAATAACTCCGGGCTTTGGAAAGGAACAGGTAATCATATGGAAGAAACCGTTCTGAAAGTGGAAAACATCAGTAAAAATTTTGGAATGACTCAGGCTTTGAAAGATGTGAACTTCTCCATCCGAAAAGGGACCATTCATTCGCTTCTTGGGCGAAACGGAGCCGGAAAATCCACGGTGGTCAATATTATCGCGGGCATCTACCGGCAAAATTCCGGAAACGTATTGCTGGAAGGAAAAGAAATCAGCGCATACTCTGTCTTTGACCGACAGAATATGGGAATCAAAATTGTACCGCAGCACGCCAGTATTGTTCCGAATCTGACGGTGGGGGAGAATATTTTTCTCGGGATCTGGCCCCGGAAACGGGTTTTTGTGGACTGGAAAAAGCTGTATGAGGACGCGCAGGCTGAGCTTGACAAATATGGCCTGAAGGTCGATCCAAAAGCAAAAGTCTGTTCCCTGAACGGCGTGGACCAGAGAAAAGTCAATATTATCCGCGCCATGCACGGCGGAGCCAGACTGATCATTCTGGACGAGCCGACTACGGCGCTCTCTTCCAGAGAAAGAGAAGAACTGTTCGTCTTTGTCAATGAACTGAAGAAAAAAGGCACTGCCTTTATTTTTATCAGCCATTACCTCCAGGAAGTGGTGGACCTCTCGGATGACGTAACCGTCATCCGGGACGGCTGCTCCTTCCCGGGAGCGGACGGAGAAATCTTAAACGAGGAGAAGCTTGCCAGCCTTATTGCCGGAGAGGAAGTCGAGCTGGTCTGCCGGGAGATTCCGGATGTGCCCGGTGAAGACCGTCTGTTTATGGAATGCCGCCATCTGTCCGGGGCAGCACTGAAGGACGTCTCGGTGAAGCTTTATCAGGGAGAGATCACCGGCCTGGTCGGTTTTCCGGGCTCCGGAGCGAGAGAACTCTGCAGGACTCTGTTCGGACTGGAGAAAATGACATCGGGCGAGATCCTTCATGCGGGGAAACAGGCGGTAATCAGAAATCCTTTCGATGCCATACGGCATGGAATTGCCTACGTGTCCTACGACCGCCACAAAGAAGGGATCGTGGGTCTGATGTCGATCCGCGAGAATATCAGCATGCCGCTCTTTTACTCCGGCCTGCGGACGAAATGGGGGCTGATCAACCGCAGAAAATCTGAAGAGATTGCGGCGCATTATTTTGATCGTTTTCACATCAAGGCAAATTCCGTCCATGACAGCCTGAAGAGCCTTTCCGGAGGCAATCAGCAGAAGGTAGTCGTGGCCAGATCGGTCAGCACGGATCCGCAGCTGCTGATACTGGATGAGCCAACCATCGGCATTGATATCAAAAGCCGGGAAGAGATTATTGAAAATGTGAATAACATTACAAAGGAAAACCTGACATCGGTGCTGTATCTGACCAATGATTTTGACGAATTACTGCGTACCGTTGACCGTATCCTTTTTTTCAAAGATGGAAAACTGGTCCAGGATGTCCGCAACGATCATCTGAGTCATGAAGATGTGATCCGGATCCGGGATTCAGTCACTGAAAAAACTGCAGGAATTCATCAGGAGGTATTGCCATGAATAACCAATGGTTCCAAATAAAAACAAAGCTGCTGAACAATATTGTGTGGATTCTGCTGCTTTTGGCAGTGGTCGTAATCGGAGGCCTGGACTCCTCCTTTTTTACTCCGACCATCATGGGAAATGTACTGTCGCAGGCGGCCGTTCTGGGCATCCTGTCGTTTGCACAGTCCTTTGCAATCATGCTGGGACTGATCGACCTCTCGCTTCTGGGCGTCATGTCCTTCTCCGCCACCATGGGGCTGATCCTGATTGAAAAGGGAGTTCCGGTGCTGTTGGCAATTCCGGCCATCTTCCTTACGGGGGCGCTTCTGGGCGCCATGAACGGGTTTTTGATCGCAAAACTGAAGGCGGTTGCGCTGGTGGAGACGCTGGCGGTAAAGCTGACGCTTTTGGGTGCGTTCCTCGTTATTACGGAAGGGAGGGCGATTACCAGCATGCCGGCTTCCTATAAATGGTTCGGACAGGGAACGGTTCTGGGGATTCCCACGCTTCCCATTGCGCTGGCGGTTGTATTTATCGCCGTATATATTCTCTGGAATAAAACGCCTTATGGGCGCAGCCTGTATGCGGTGGGCGGAAATGAAAACGCAGCCCATACGTCCGGAATCAAAGTGGACCATATCAAGATCCTTGCATTTACCATCTCCGGTTTTCAGGCCGGTGTCGCAGGATTTTTCCTGTCCGCCTATATGGGGGCCGTCACGTCCACGTTCGGAACCTCCTATGATATGAACAACATTGCGGCTTCCGTCATCGGAGGGGTTGCCTGCAGCGGAGGACAGGGAAACGTACTGGGCGTGCTGGGCGGCGTGCTGCTTCTGACCGTGATTCAGGTGGGACTTCAGATCCTTGGAGTATCCAGCTACTATGTACAGATGATTAACGGGCTGATTATCTTTGTTGCGGTTCTGCTTGACGCGCTTCGCCTGAAGACGCAGCACTAAAAAGGCCCTCTGAAAATTCCGGATTCCAAATGTACGGAAAACAGCCATAAAACAGCCATAAAATGTATTTTTTTTACTTGACACGCACGGCTATGTGTCATATAATATGAAACTGTGACGACGTGAGAAAATGTCTGATCCAAAGCCCCGGTAAGACATTTTTACGCATATAGATATCAGTCGATTTCAAATTTAACAGGAGGTACACCTATGAACAGTTTCATGGCGAATCCAGCGAAGGTGGAAAGAAAATGGTACGTAGTTGACGCTACCGGATATACATTGGGCCGTCTGGCTTCTGAAGTAGCAAAAGTGTTAAGAGGAAAGAATAAGCCTGTATTCACTCCCCATATTGATACAGGTGATTATGTGGTCATTGTAAACGCAGAGAAGATCAAAGTGACCGGCAAGAAGCTGGATCAGAAGATCTACTACCATCATTCCGAGTATGTCGGCGGCATGAAGGAAACGACTCTGAGAGAGATGCTTGCAAAGAAGCCGGAGAAGGTGGTTGAACTTGCGGTAAAAGGCATGCTTCCGAAGGGACCCCTGGGAAGACAGATGTTCACCAAACTTCATGTTTATGCTGGTCCGGAGCATCCCCACGCAGCTCAGAAACCAGAAGCACTGACATTTTAACAGGAGGTAGAGATCATGGCTAAGACAAAATTCTATGGAACCGGAAGAAGAAAAAAATCCATCGCCAGAGTATATCTGGTACCGGGAACCGGTAATATTACAGTAAATAAAAGAAGCATTGACGACTATTTCGGACTGGAGACCCTGAAGGTGATCGTTCGTCAGCCGCTGGTGGCAACGGAGAATGTTGATAAGTTCGATGTGCTGGTAAATGTACACGGCGGCGGATATACCGGTCAGGCGGGAGCAGTCAGGCATGGAATCGCTCGTGCGCTGGTGCAGGCGGACCCGGAATACAGGCCCATCCTGAAGAAGGCAGGTTATCTGACCCGTGACCCGAGAATGAAAGAGCGTAAGAAGTACGGCCTCAAAGCGGCTCGTCGCGCTCCGCAGTTCTCCAAGAGATGACAAATGGAATATTTCAATCCCCAGAACATATATGTTTTGGGGATTTTGTCTGTTTTTTGTATAAAAAGAGTATAATATAAGTGAGAAGTTCGGTTGAACCTCTTATTATTCTGCCGGGACTGCATATCGGTATTTATAGAAAAGGTGCAGATACAGATATTTTTGCAATTTTGTTGGTAAGAATAAAGAAAGAAGGTCTCCATTAACCTCCGGTAATCAATCCGTAAAGAGATGAACATTAACGAGTGGGAAGTTG
>CAJUAA010000052.1 GCA_910584205.1 uncultured Lachnospiraceae bacterium | reverse complement strand
AAAGTATTGATTTTTCAAGGTTCAACACACCAAATGGTGTGGGAAGTTTGAGTTTGTAATATTTTATTTTAAAATTGCGCTTTAGCTAATGCCAGACTGTCATTAGCTAACTATTTCGCATGTGCTACTGTATGATTCGAGTATGTATCCCATGTTGGTTCATAGTCTTCCGTCGCCTGATTTCCCCACATATCCCATCCCTCTCTGACACCTCTTGCAAAAAGTTCAATTCTTGGCCCTTGACTGCATGCCTCAATAATAGGTATGATCTCATCTGGTTTCCGGCTATGTTCTCTCTTCATCGATCTAATAATATTGACTTGAGATCGTGCTGGCTGTAATGTTCTGTTTGGGGCACTTTTTTTCTTAATACCAAACAAAATCAGTTCTGTAACATTTCTAAAGTAAAACCCCACCCCTCTACCGTCAGGTCCTCCGTCTTTTCGCACTTTTTCCCAAACAATATTTCCCTTATATTCAAATCCCCATGCATCCATTACAGCCAGACCATCTGGAAGTAACGCATTGGGAACCCACAAATATAAATGTGCTTTATCTCCTGCAATATTCGAAACAGGCAATGTCTTAATATCTGCAATTGTCATAGTTTCATAGCGCGTCAAACGTTTATGTTCCGGAGCTACTTTCCCTGTTCTATTTTGAAATTGCCATGGCGGATCTGCATAGACCGTATTATATTTCTTCCCGTTTGTAAATTCCATTAAGTTTTGTACAGTACTCATTAAATCTGTCATATTCTTCAATACATTCCTTTCCTATTCCAACTGCCAAAATAGGGCAACCACCATTCCGCCGCGAATCAAGCCTGTATGTCAATTTTCCCATCCACGTGGTACTTGCTCCATATTTCTTTATCAGTGGTTGACCACTACCATCTTTTTCCTGCTTGAAAATATCATTAAGTGCTTCAGTCCTTGTCACAATAACCCCTACATCAATTAACCCGCAATCAAAGTAAGTTCTCATCGCCAACAGATCACGATCAAATGTCTGGTCTTTACTGTTCCACTCAAGGTCAAAAGCAACCCGATTTTTCAGGAAATCTATATTATGGCCATCAATGTATCCCCTGATTGTCTCTATTTCATATGGTTCATCCGCAAAACGTCCTCTTCGTTGCGCAGCTTTCCTCGGATACTTTTTAACAATCAAATCACCACTTATTCTAATTTCCCGCCACCCATACGGATATAACACACCATCAAACTTTTTTGGTATTGGTGATTCGTTTCCCCCGGCTTTTTTTATATCTGCTAGCGTAAGTTTCAGTTTTCTCAAGCATTCCTGCAATTCATTCCATTCCACTGGGAAGGCGTCATGAAGTATTTCCAAAGCATGACCATAATTATAAAATTCAAATCGTTTCAAAAGATCCGCGTCTATGTATTTTTCTGTATCCATATCACACCATCCCTTTCACTTTTTTCCGGAAGTATTTCCATGATCTCATCCATGGAACAGTCAAGCACCAGACAGATTCGTGTAAGAACTGCAACACGTACATCTTCATTCTTTCCAAGTTTAGCCATAGCATTCGTACTTATTTTAGCTCTCTTACATAACTGAGTCTTATTTATTTTTTTGTCAATAAGCAACTTCCAAAGTTTATCATAGCTGACAGCCATACAGAACCTCCCAATTTTCATATATAATTTACTGTATTTATGGTATCACGGTTTTGCATGATATTCAAGATATTCTTGTTTTTTTCAAGAATATCTTGATTTTTCTATATCACAATAAAATCAGAAAATACGGGCCAACAGCAACAAACCGATATCCCGTCTTTCATCAGGATATCGGTCCTTCTTTTGCCCAAAACTGTATCATTTGGTCTATCCAACAGGTTTATTTCACCACGAAATTGACCACCCGGCCCGGTACGTAAATCTCTTTGACAAAGGTTTTGCCCTCGGTGAGCGACGCGATCCTCGTATCCGCCTTCGCAATGGCAAATACTTCCTCTTTCTCCGCATCCGTAGGAATGACGACGGTTCCGCGGAGCTTGCCGTTGATCTGCACGCCGATCTCGGTCTGGGCGTCCACGGTCTTGCTCTCCTCATACTGCGGCCAGGGCTGCAGGGACAGGAAGCCTTCCCCGCCGGTCACCTCCCAGATCTCCTCGCACACGTGAGGCGCGATGGGGCACAGGAGTTTCGCAAAGGTCTGCACCTGCTCCCGGCTGACCTTTCCAAGATTATAAATATCATTGGTCAGCGTCATCAGTGCCGCGATGGCCGTATTGAATTTCATATCCTCCAGATCGGACGACACCTTCTTGATCGTCTTGTGGAACGGCGTCTCCAGCTTCTGCGTTTCCTGATCCTCGGAAATCAGATCCGTAAAACCGGAGACACGCTCCAGGAAACGCTTGCAGCCTTTCACCGCATTGTCGTTCCAGGGAGTCGCTGCGCTGTAATCACCCATAAACAGAACGTATGTTCTGAGCGTGTCCGCGCCGTAATCCTTCACGATATCCAGCGGGTCCACCACATTTCCCTTGGATTTGCTCATCTTGTCCCCGTCCGGCCCCAGGATCAGGCCCTGAATGGAACGCTTCGCATAGGGCTCCGGCGTATTGACTACGCCGATGTCATACAGGAAATGATGCCAGAACCGGGAATAGATCACGTGTCTCGTCACATGCTCCATACCTCCATTGTACCAGTCCACCGGCATCCAGTATTTTAATTTCTCCGGGTCCGCCAGCGCCTGGTCGTTGTGCGGATCGATATATCTTAAGAAATACCAGGAAGAACCCGCCCACTGGGGCATGGTATCCGTTTCCCGTCTCGCCTTCTTTCCGCATTTCGGACAGGTGCAGTTCACAAAGGACTCGATCTTCGCCAGCGGGGATTCTCCCTCCGCACCCGGCTCAAAGTTCTCCACTTTCGGCAGGCGGAGCGGCAGCTCCTCATAGGGAACCGGCACGACACCGCAGTCGTCGCAGTGCACAATGGGGATCGGCTCGCCCCAGTACCGCTGCCGGTTGAACGCCCAGTCTTTCATCTTGAACTGAACGCCGGCGTGTCCGATGCCGCGTTTTTCGATCTCTTCCAGCATCCGGGCGATGGATTCCTTCTTATTGGTATAGCCGTTCAGGAAATCAGAGTTCACCATCTCTCCGTCTCCTGCATAGGCTTCCACAGAAATGTCGCCGCCTTTGATGACCTCGATGATCTCCGCGCCGAATTTCTTCGCAAACTCATAATCGCGCTGGTCGTGAGCCGGCACGCCCATGATGGCGCCGGTGCCGTAGCCCATCATAACATAGTCAGCGATGAAAACGGGAATCTTCCCTCCGGTAATGGGATTGACCGCCTCGATACCGTCGATCTTCACACCAGTTTTATCTTTGACCAGCTGAGTACGCTCAAACTCCGTCTTCTTCGCGCACTCGGCCCGGTACGCCTCGATGGCGTCCATATTTCCGATACGGTCTTTATTCTCATCGATCAGCGGATGCTCGGGAGCAATGACCATGAAGGTCACACCGAACAGCGTATCCGGCCTGGTGGTATAGACCTCCAGCTCCTCATCCACGCCCTCCAGTTTAAAATTTACAAACGCGCCGGTGGATTTGCCGATCCAGTTCACCTGCTGCTGCTTTACATTGGCCGGGTAGTCCACATCCTCCAGCCCCAGAAGCAGCTTGTCCGCATACTCCGTGATCTTCAGATACCACACATCCTTGGACTTCTGGATCACGTCGCTGTGGCAGATATCGCACTTTCCGCCCTGGCTGTCCTCGTTGGAGAGCACCACTTTACAGGAGGGACAGTAATTGACCAGCGCCTTGCTGCGGAACACCAGCCCATGCTCAAAAAGCTTTAAGAAAATCCACTGGGTCCACTTGTAGTAGTCCTCGTCCGTCGTGTCGATGACTCGGTCCCAGTCGAAGGAAAAGCCCACCTTCTTCAGCTGGTCCGTAAATTTCGCAATGTTGTCATCCGTAATCTTCCGGGGATGGGTTCCGGTCTTGATGGCGTAATTCTCCGTCGGCAGTCCGAACGCGTCGAACCCGATGGGAAACAGCACGTTGTATCCTTCCATCCTGCGCTTTCTGGAAATGACCTCCAGACTGGAATACGCCTTGATGTGCCCCACGTGCATCCCTGCGCCGCTGGGATACGGAAATTCCACCAGGCCGTAGAACTTCGGCTTCTCACTGCCGTCCACCGCCTTGAAAATCCCGGCCTCCTCCCATTTCTGCTGCCACTTTCCTTCTATCTTCCGGAAATTGTGTTTCATTTCGCATGTCCTCCTGTTCTATATTAACGATGACGGAATTAAACGTTCATAACGTTATCAGTGTAATATAACCGCCAATGTTTGTCAAATTTTTTTCTATTTCCATTTCCGCAAAATCGTGCTATACTCAATACATTAACGCACTAAAGGAGACAATACATGAAAATCGGTTTTATCGGACTGGGCCTGATCGGCGGTTCCATCGCCAGGGCGGTCCGTCATTTTTATCCGGATGCGGAGATTCTCGCCTGTTCCCGCACCCGGGCTTCCGTAGAGCAGGCGGTCCGGGACGGCGTCGTAGACCGGATCCCGGACAGGATTGATGAAAACTTCAGCGACTGTGATTACCTGTTTCTGTGCGCTCCGGTTGCCGACAACGCGGCATATTTGAAAGAACTGAAGCCGCTGATCAATTCCTCCTGCATCGTCACGGACGTGGGAAGTACCAAATCCGACATCCACGCCAGAGTCGAAGAACTGGGCATGGAAGCGAACTTCATCGGCGGGCACCCCATGGCAGGCTCTGAGAAGACCGGCTATGCGAATTCCAAAAGAATCCTCATCGAAAACGCCTACTATGTCATCACGCCCACCGCTCAAGTGCCGAAGGACGCGGTGGAACGCTACCGGGATTTCGTGGCGGGGCTGAAGGCGCTGCCGCTCATACTGGACTGCCGGACCCACGACTATGTAACCGCCGGCGTCAGCCACCTGCCCCACATCATCGCCTCTTCTCTGGTGAATCTGGTAAAAGATTCCGATACGGAGGACGGCATCATGAAGCTGATTGCAGCCGGCGGCTTTAAAGACATCACCAGGATCGCCTCCTCCTCCCCGGAGATGTGGGAACAGATCTGTATGACCAACCGGGAAAATATTGCTTCCATACTGAATGACTACATCCGGTCGCTGACCAGGATCCGCAGCCAGCTTGAGCAGGGAGAATCCGGCGCCGTCCACGATCTTTTTGAAACTTCCCGGGATTACCGGAACAGCCTCCCCTCCAGAGGCAGCGGCCCCATCCAGCCGGCTTACGAAATCTACTGCGACATGGTGGACGAGGTCGGCGGAATCGCCACGCTTGCCACGATCCTTGCCAGCAATCAGATCAGCCTGAAAAACATCGGCATCGTTCACAGCCGCGAATTTATCGAGGCGGTCCTGCGCATCGAATTCTACGATGAACCAGCCATGAAACAGGCCGCGGATATTTTAAGAAAATACCGTTACGTCATCTACGAACGTTAAAAGGAGTTCCCATGAAATTTACCAGATCCAACTCATTAAAAGGAACGATAACCGTTCCGGGAGACAAGAGCATCTCCCACCGTTCCGTCATGTTCGGCGCACTGGCGGAGGGGACCACAAGAGTCACCAATTTTCTGCAGGGCGCCGACTGTCTCTCCACCATCTCCTGTTTCCGGCAGATGGGCATCCGGATCGAAAATCATCCGGAGGAGATCCTGATTCACGGAAAGGGCCTGCACGGCCTGCAGACGCCTTCCGGCCCTCTGGATACCGGCAACAGCGGAACCACCACAAGGCTGATCTCCGGCATCCTGGCCGGACAGGATTTCACCAGCGAATTAAACGGAGACGAATCCATCCAGTCCCGCCCCATGA
Organism: uncultured Lachnospiraceae bacterium; assembly: GCA_910584205.1. Taxonomy (GTDB): domain Bacteria; phylum Bacillota; class Clostridia; order Lachnospirales; family Lachnospiraceae; genus Hominiventricola. Next base: position 11,077 of record CAJUAA010000052.1, on the reverse strand, counting down.
AGCGGATCATGGAGCCGCTCTCCCTCATGGGCGCGCAGATCGAGAGCCTCAGGGGCAATGGCTGCGCACCGCTTAGAATCCGCGGCTCCAGGCTCCATGGCATCCATTATACTTCGAACGTCGCTTCCGCCCAGGTCAAATCCTGCATCCTGCTGGCCGGACTTTACGCAGACGACCCGGTCAGCGTAACGGAACCTTATCTGTCCAGAAATCACTCGGAACTCATGCTGCGGCATTTCGGAGCGTCTGTCACAAGTACCGGCACCACCGCCGCCATCCTGCCTGAACCAAGGCTCTGCGGCCAGGAAATCCGGGTCCCGGGGGACATCTCTTCCGCCGCCTACTTTATCGCGGCCGCACTGATGGTTCCGGGTTCCGAGATCCTTCTGAAACACGTGGGAATCAATCCCACCCGGGACGGTATCCTGCGGGTCTGCCGGGATATGGGTGCGGACATTACCTTATTGAAGGAAGACAGCGGCGCCGGAGAACCGACCGCCGACCTTCTAATCCGGTACAGTCCCCTCCATGGAACGACGGTCGGCGGCGCGCTGATCCCCACTCTGATCGACGAGCTTCCGGTGGCAGCCGCCCTCGCCTGCTTCGCCAAAGGCACTACAGTCATAAAGGACGCGCAGGAACTGAAGGTAAAGGAATCCAACCGGATTGATGTGATGGTGCAGAATCTCCGTGCCATGGGCGCGCAGATCACCGCCACAGAGGACGGCATGGTCATTGAAGGCGGCCATCCGCTCCATGGGGCCGTGATCGACAGCCGACTGGATCACCGGATCGCCATGACCTTCGCCGTCACCGCGCTGGCCGCGGACGGCGAAACCAGGATCACCGGCGCGGACTGCGTGCGCATCAGCTATCCCGGCTTTTATGAGGATCTGAACAGCCTCTGCCGGCAGCCATTGTAAAAAACGCGTAAAAATACCGGCCACTTTCCACAAAATGGTGGAAATCTCCATGGAAACATTGTAAAATAAAGGGAGTACACGCGACAAAGCCAAAAGGGGAGGGAAAAGGGATATGAATTGTATCATCATCGGTATCGCCGGCGGAACCGGTTCCGGAAAATCCACGTTTACGAATCGACTGAAAGAAGAATTTGAGAATGACGTCGCAGTCATCTATCACGACAATTACTACCGCAGGCAGGACGAGGTGCCTTTTGAGGAACGGAAAAAAGTGAATTACGATCATCCGGATTCACTGGAGACACAGCTTCTGCTGGAGCATCTACGCCTGCTGAAGGACGGCATGCCCATCAAATGTCCGGTCTATGACTACAGCCAGCACAACCGGTCCGACCGGCTTCTGCGCATCGAACCGCGGAAGATCATCATCGTGGAAGGGATTCTGCTGCTGGCAGACAAAAGGCTCCGGAATCTTCTGGACATCAAGATCTATGTGGAAGCGGACGCCGACGAGCGGATCCTGCGAAGAGTGGTCCGGGACGTGAAGGAACGCGGCCGGGATATTGACAACATCGTAGAGCAGTATCTGACCACGGTCAAGCCCATGCACTATCTCTATGTAGAACCCACCCGCGCCATGGCGGATATTGTCATCAACAGCGGGATGAATAACGTCGCTTTTGATATTGTACGATCCAGAATCCAGCTGATGCTGGAGGAAGAGGATGCCGGATTTTAGTTTTCCAGAATATGCAGGCCCTGTCTGAAAAAACAGAACATTTGAGCGTCATTTAATAAACATGGCGTCCCCAAAGCTGAAGAAACGATACCGCTCCTTCACGGCTTCTTCATAGGCCGCCATGATCCGCTCCCTGCCTGCCAGTGCGGAGACAAGCATCATCAAAGTGGATTCCGGCAGATGGAAATTGGTAATCAGGCAGTCCACCAGCCGGAACTCGTACCCCGGATAGATAAAGATATCGGTCCATCCGCTTCCTGCCTGCAGCATTCCGTCCGGACCGGCTGCCGATTCCAGCGTCCTGCAGCTGGTCGTGCCCACTGCGATGATCCGGCCGCCTTCCGCCTTCGTCCGGTTGATCAGACGGGCCTGCTCCTCTTCCACCATGTAAAATTCCGAATGCATATGGTGATCCTCGATCTGTTCCGCCTTCACCGGCCGGAACGTTCCCAGCCCCACATGCAGCGTTACATGGGCAATCCGTACGCCCCTGTCCCGAATCGCCTGCAGAAGCTCCGGCGTAAAATGCAGCCCTGCCGTCGGCGCCGCCGCCGAACCGTCGTGTTTTGCATAGACGGTCTGGTAACGGTTTTTATCCTTCAGCTGATGCGTGATGTAGGGCGGCAGCGGCATCTGCCCCAGCCGGTCCAGAATCTCTTCAAAGATTCCGTCATACCGAAACCGGATCTTCCGGTTTCCGTCCTCCACCACCTCCAGTACCTCTCCTGTAAGGATTCCGTCGCCAAACAGGATCTTCGCCCCCGGCCTCGCCTTCTTCCCGGGCTTGACCAGCGTCTCCCACACATCGTCTTCTCCGCGCTTCAGCAAAAGTACTTCCACTTTGCCGCCGGTTCCTTCCCTGCTCCCGATCAGGCGCGCCGGAATGACCTTCGTATTATTTACCACCAGACAGTCCCCGGGATGGAGCTGATCGATGATCTCCCGGAATATATGGTGTTCTCTTTTTCCTGTCTCCCGGTCAAGGATCAAGAGCCGGGAGCCGGACCGGTCTTCCAGCGGGTCCTGGGCTATCAGCTCCTGCGGAAGCTCGTAATAAAAATCATGTAAATTCATATGTCACCTCTGTTTCAGGCCCTTTCATATACGGATGTCAAACAGCGTCTCCAGCTGCTCCCGGATATCCTCCGGCCTCTCCTCCACAAATTCATAGATCACTTCCATATTCTGTTCGATGGATTCCATCGTCATGGAATATTCCGCATCCTGACTCTTTTTCCAGGCAATGCTCGCCTCCAGTTCCGCATCTCTTGCACGGCGAAGGTCCGCTATGGCCTGTCTGACGCGGTCCTCTGTAAAATATTCACAGATGCACCGTTCCATATAACCGGCAAAACGCTCCTGCATGTCCTTTCGCCGCATGACCGCCGCAAACAGGTCATTTCCGTCCATGGCGTCCTGGATGCTTCTCAGATCCTCCTTCGCATCGTTATAGAGATTAAAACCCGCCTCCATATCATAGTACAGATAACGCCACCTGCCGTCCTGCCTGCCGTCTCCGTATGCGCCGTTGGGCGCATAATACCGGTACAGCTTCACATTGTTCTGGGGCCAGTCCCAGTTGGCGATATAGGTCTCTATGGCAAAATACTGCAGCATGTTATCCACGTCGACCAGATTTTTGAACTGTTCAAACACCCGGTCATCCGTCAGGTCCCGCTGTGCGTATTCTTTCAGAAGCGTATAATCTTCCTGTGCCCTCTGTTCTTCCCGGGTCAGCTCCTCTTCTTCCTCTTCTCCGCCTCCGACGGCTACCGTCTCATAGTATCCGGAGCCGGAGCTGCCGTAATTTTCTTTCATATACCGGTCATCATAGACTTCCTGGATCCATTCAAAATTATAATATTCTCCGTTCAGATAGACCGCCGCCGGCGCTACGGACTTATGGTCAACGCCTTCAATCTGCGCGCAGAGCGTCTGAAACATCTCCTCCCGGAACAATGTCACCGCCCGGTCCGTACCGTGATTCCGGAGAACCAGTCTTTCATAGGATTCCTGCACCTTCCCGCTCTGGCCGGATACATTATCCGGAAACAGCGGACAGTCAAATACCGCCGCTCCATACTCTTCTCTTGCGTACAGTTTCAGGGATTTCCGGTAGGACTGCCGGCTGGCGTGGCCGAACACCCGGATCCCCGCATCCTGGTCAATGACACGTTCTCCATCCGCCGTCAGGATCTCAATGTGGGCGTCTCTTTCCCATTCCCGCCCTTTCTGGGTAAAATTGGCCGGCTGGGTCAGAAGGTCAGGATCATAGCCTTCGCTGTTTTTATATTCCTCCCGGATCTTTCCCTCTGTCAGGATTCCGTATTCATAATCGTAGAGATTGTACGGATCGCTGGTCACGCTGACGATCCAGGTGCTGAAACGGTTTTCCAGCGTCTCCTTGTCTTCCGCATAGAAATAGGTGCGTGTAAACAGATCCCCCCAGGTTCCCGTCGCCTCCTGAAACGAACAGGCGCGTATCACACAGGAAGATACCGCATCGGAGGCCTTAAACAGCAGCGGCTCCGTATATCGTCCGCTCTCCAGCGTCGGGACGCTCCCGTCTGTGGTATAGTAAATGGGAGAACCGCTCCGGTTGGACAGCGCAAGCTCCAGATCGCCCGCATGAAAGGATTCCGTTTCCGATACGATAATGTCGTCCTCACCCTCCAGCTTTCCCGCCTGCGCGCGCCAGAAGGCTGCTCCCAGAAAAAGAACAGCGGATACTGCCAGCATCGACAGTATCCATACGTACCTTCTCCTGTTCATTATTGTCTCAGCTCCGCGCCCAGAGACTGAAGCCCGTTCAGGATCTTCTTCATGACCGCCGTGATCTCAGCCTCCTCCAGAGTCTTATCCTTCGCACGGAATACAATGGAATAGGCCACGGACTTGCAGCCCTCCTGGATCTGCGCACCCTCATAGACATCGAAGAGCTCGTAGCTTTCCAGGATCTTTCCGCCGCGTACTGCGATAATTTCCTCAATCTGGCCCACCAGCACCTGTTTCGGCACCACCATGGAAATATCCCTGGTCACTGCCGGGAACCTTGCAATGCCCTCGTATTTCCGGTCAAAAGTCGCCTTTTCCACGATGGAAGGCATATCCAGTATCGCCACATACGCCCGGTCCCCGATCCCATAGGACGACGCCACCGTTGGATGCACCTCGCCCATATAGCCGATCAATGTACCGTCATAGATGATATTCGCCTGACGGCCCGGATGCAGGAACGGTTTGCCGGATTCCGGATCGTAGGTCTCCTTTTTATGCATGCCGATCTTATCCAGGAATTCTTCCACCACGCCCTTCATGGTGAAGAAATCCCCGTCTCCGTACATACCCAGCGTAAACTGCATCCGCTCATCCGGAAGTTCCTGAAGCGGAAGGCTCTTCGGCAGGTAGATATTGCCCAGCTCATAGAGACGGACGTTTTTGTTTCTGCGGTTGTAGTTGGTCGCCAGGGAAGTCAGCATTCCGTTCAGGGACACCGTTCTCATGATGGAAAAATCTTCCCCCAGCGGATTGGAGATCACTACGGCCTGCCGCTCTGGTGCGTCCGCCGGGAGCAGCAGCCGGTCGAACACCTTCGGGCTCTCAAAGCTGTAGTTCATTCCCTGCGAAAATCCGCAGAATTCCGCGATATCTCTTGCCACTGCCTCCACTCTCAGGTAGAACGGAAGCTTTCCTGTGGTCGCTTCGCCCTTCGGCAGAGTGGTCGGTATATTGTCGTATCCGTAGAAACGCGCCACTTCCTCCGCAATATCCGCCGTGCGCAGCAGGTCCTGACGGAAGGTCGGTATGATCAGTTCTCTGGAAGCCGCCTCATACTGAAGCCCCAAAGGCCCGAAATAAGAGAGCATCTGCTCCTCGCTCAGCTCGGTCCCCAGAAGCGCGTTGATGCGTTCCGGCTCAAAGGGCACCCGCACCGGCTCCCGTTTTTTTTCATACACATCCACGATGCCGTCCACCACCTCTCCGGCTCCCAGCTCTTCGATCAGCTGGCAGGCGCGGTTGATGGCCGCCTCCGCATTGTTCGGGTCCAGGCCCTTCTCAAATTTCCCGGAAGCCTCCGTACGAAGCCCTACCTTTTTGCTGGACAGGCGGATATTGGTCCCGTCAAAACACGCCGCCTCAAACAGCATAGTATGCACGTCGTCCGTAATCATGGAATTCTCGCCGCCCATGATGCCTGCCATGCCTACCGCTTTTTCGCCGTCGCAGATCATCAGCACGGAATCGTCCATGATACGCTCCTGTCCATCCAGCGTCACAAATTTCTCTCCTTTTTCCGCACGGCGGACCACGATCTTATGTCCTGCAATCGTATCCAGATCATAGGCGTGCATGGGCTGCCCATACTCTTCCATCACATAGTTGGTAATATCGACCACATTGTTGATGGGACGGATTCCCACGGACGCCAGCCGCCTCTGCATCCATTCCGGCGACGGTGCGATCCGGATATTTTTCACGACTCTTGCGCAGTATCTTGGACACAGCGTTGTATCCTTCACTTCCACCTGAATATAGTTGTTGACATCATCGCCGCTTCCCTTCACTTCCACTGCCGGAGGCATGTATTCCTTCCGGAACGTCGCTGCGGCTTCTCTCGCAAGCCCCAGAATGCTGTAACAGTCCACACGGTTGGACGTGATCTCAAACTCAAATACCACATCGTTTAGTCCCAGCGCGCTGACAGCGTCTTCTCCCACCTTCGCATCCTCCGGAAAGATGTAGATGCCAAGTTCCGGCGCTTCCGGATACATATCCCGGCTGGAGCCAAGTTCCTCGATGGAACACATCATGCCGTTGGACTCGATGCCTCTGAGCTTTCCCTTCTTGATCTTAATTCCGCCGGGAGTCATCTTTCCATCGTGTCCGCCTGCCACGCGGCCCCCGTCCAGCACCACCGGAACCTTGTCGCCCTCCTTCACATTGGGCGCTCCGGTCACGATCTGTACATCCCCGCCTCTGCCCACATCCACCTGGCAGACAATCAGTTTATCCGCGTCCGGATGCCGTTCGATCTTCCTGATCTGACCGATGATAATCCGATCCAGATCCGCATCCATCTTTGTATATCCTTCCACCTTGGAACCGGACAGCGTCATGGCGTCCGTGAATTCCTGCGCGCTCACATTAAGCTCCGGTACATATGCTTTTATCCATGATAATGATGTATTCATCGTTTTTTCCTCCTTTTACAGTTCCGCACCCGCATCCCAGGCCCCTCTGCGGACATGGCCCGGACCGGTGCCGTTACAGGTTCCCGTCCGCCGCTTCCTAAAACTGACGCAGGAATCGTATGTCATTCTCATATAAAAGCCGCATATCATCGATCTCATATTTCAGCAGCGCGATCCGCTCCAGGCCTACGCCGAACGCGAATCCTGTATATTCCTCCGGATCGATGCCGCACATCTCCAGCACATGAGGATGCACCATGCCGCAGCCCAGGATCTCGATCCAGCCGGATCCCTTGCAGAACCGGCAGCCTTTACCGCCGCATTTGAAGCAGGACACGTCCACCTCCGCGCTGGGCTCCGTGAACGGGAAATGGTGCGGACGGAATTTCGTCCTTGTTTCCTCCCCAAACAGCTCCTTCGCAAATTCTTCCAACGTTCCCTTCAGATCCGCAAATGTTATATTTTTATCAATCACCAGGCCCTCGATCTGATGGAACGACGGAGAATGGGTCGCATCCACCTCGTCCGAACGGAACACCCGTCCCGGAGAGATCATGCGGATCGGCAGTTTTCCCTTCTCCATGGTCCGCGCCTGCACCGGCGAAGTCTGGGTGCGCAGGACGATTTCTTTGTTGATGTAAAAGGTATCCTGCTCGTCCTTCGCCGGATGGTTCGCCGGAATATTCAGTTTCTCAAAATTATAAAGATCGTACTCCACTTCCGGGCCTTCGATCACCTCGTAGCCCATACCGATGAAGATGCGCTCCACTTCCTCCAGCGCGATCGTATTCGGATGGCGGTGTCCCACGCTGTTCTTCTTCGCCGGAAGCGTCACATCAATGACCTCCGTCTTCAGTTTCATTTCCAGAAGCATCTGTTCCATCTGCTTCTTTGCGTCCTCCATGACGCGCTCGATCTCCGCTCTGGTATCATTGACCAGCTGGCCAAACGCGGGACGGTCCTCCGGCGCGATCTCCTTCATACCCTTTAACAGAGCCGTCAGCTCTCCCTTCTTGCCAAGTATGGATACACGCACATCATTCAAAGCTTCCGGATTCCGGGATTCTTTGATCCTTGCAATGGCTTCTTCTCTGATCTTCTGCAGTCTTTCTTTCATCTCTGTACTCCTTCCTGTATAATAAAAAAAGCTCCGTCTCCTGTAAAAGGGACGAAACTATGATCCGTGGTACCACCCTGATTCCCAGACTCTGCCCGGGCGCTCATGCTGCGTAACGTGCAGGAAACGTCATTCCCTACTATTGCTTTTCAGGAATGCTGCTCCGGTGGGAAATTCACGATCCTGTCTGAACCCGGACGGGCTTACAGCCGGTGGCCCTTCCTCTCTGATGGAAAACAGGTTGCTACTGACACCTTCTTTGCATTTTTCATATCAAAATCTACTATAACACAGAATCCGGGAAAGTCAAGCCCTTTTTTCCATGATCTGTCGCCCACCTGTCTACCAGCGGATCTCCGTCTCCCGCTCCTCCCGCCAGTGATTCAGCTCCATTCCGATCAGCACAATGTACATGACCGCGTACAGCCAGAACATGAGAAGGACCAGCGTCGTCAGGCTGCCGTACATATTGAACGCATGGCTGTATTCAATGTAGACGGAAAATCCGAACGAAAACAGATACCAGCCCGCAGCCGCGAAGATCGCTCCCGGAAACTGTTCCACAAAGCCCGCCCGCCGATTGGGAAGCACCATATACAAAAGTGCAAAGAAAAAGGTAAAAAGCCCCAGCATCAGCACCATGCGGAACGACAGGATGATCCGGGTAAATATGGCCAGGAACGGGAAATATATGGAAAACAGCTCATGTATGGACGTACCAAATACGATCAGCACCAGCGTGGCTACGATCAGAACGACGAACAGAAGGGCAAACACCGCCCCCCGCAGGCGCATCTGGATGTAATTCGGCTTTTTCTCTACCCGGCAGATGGAATTCATCCCCCGGTTCAGCGCCATAAAGCTCTTTCCCGCGGACCAGGCCGTCACCAGCGCAGAGATGGATACCGTCGCCACCGTCCGGCTGTACATCTCATCAATGATCGCGAAAATCCAGCCCTGAAACCCCACCGGCACCACCTCCTGGATCAGCTGATACAGATCAGACTTTCCGATCCCGGTAAACTGAATCACGGACAGCAGCATGATGATCAGCGGAAGAAAAGAAAGTATGATAAAATAAGCCGACTGCGCCGCATACGCTCCCACATGGCTTTTTTCCATATCTCTTTTCATATCCAGCACTGCTTCAATCAAACGTATCATCATTCCCGCCCGTCACTTTCCCTGCTTAAAGCATTATCATACCCTATCTATTCCAATTCTGCAAGTTGTATTTCATGATAAAAATAGTGCAGGATCTCATCGTAACCGTACCCTTCCTCCGCCAGTACCCGCGCACCGTTCTGGCTCATACCGGCGCCATGGCCCAGCCCGCCGCCGTAGACCTGATATCCTGTCAGCGCCTTATCTTCCTGCACCGGCTCCATGACAAAATAGCCGCTTGGCAGAAGATTCCCGCCTTCTCCAACGGTTCCGTCATTTTTATGGATCTCTCCGCCCGGCAGTCCCAGCATCAGACGGATGTTATACTCGTATTTGATCTTCAGTGTCCCTTCCTCACCCACAATCCGCATCTCCTGTACGACTCCTCCGGTATTCCGCGAAAGAATCTCCGCACTTTCCACCACTCCTATGGTATCCACTTCCTCCAGTACATATTCCACACCGTCTTCCAGAAGGATTCCGTCCTCCGACCGTTCGGCCCTGGTCTTTGCCCATTTCTCGACATTTGCCTGAATCTGCTCCAGCGGCACATAACAGCTCCAGCGGTACCACGGTTCCGAGATTTCCAAGTCTCCCGCATGTTTTTTCCTGATATAGTCTGAAAAAACCTCCTCATCCGTCAGATCCCGGCCGGACTCCGACGATCCGACCCTTCTTCCCGCTATGTATCCCGTCCGTTCCCGGTCGCCCTTTTCCCATATATTCTCATCCGTGGTGCTTCCGCAGGAGGTGGAAAAATAATAGGCTTTCACCGGTTCCTCCTCATACAGCATAATCTGTCCCACAGTCTCCGCCACAGCCTGGCTGGTCACTTCCTGCGCTCCAATGTTGTTGTACACCTGATAGGAAGTGCTGTCATTTACATGAGCCTCATACTGCGGATAGGCGTACTCCCGCATCTGCCATACGGCATACGTCCTTGCGCATACCGCCTGTGCTTTTAACGCTTCCATCGCATAAGAGGATGGCATCTCGCTTGGCACCACCCTGCACAGATATTCCTCCAGAGGCACCTCATTGACGATGACCCATCCCTGTGCCTCCTCATAATACTGAAGTTCTCCCGGATAGTCCCGATCCAGCTCCTTATCTTCATGATAGATACTGCCGTCCTCCGCCAGAAGCAGCACCCGGATCCTGACATCTGCTCCGGGCATCTGCCATACCTCCTCCGGCGTACTCTCCGGCTCATCCTCCTCTTCCTCCTTCGGAATCTCCAGACGCTCTCCTTCCTCCGGCTGCTCCCGTCCGGAACCATCCCCGGTCCCCGGCAAAAGCAGGATAACCAGAAATCCGAACAGAACGATCAGCAGCATGGTCTTCTGCTTCAGCCTCTGTCTGTACAACCCCATCCCTCCCCTGTTTCCTTTCGATATAAGAAAAAACGGGTACTGCATATTCTGCAATACCCGGTATCTTCCGATTCCCAAAGTGCCGTTCCCTGTATTTTGACGCCTAGCTCAAAAGCCAGGTGGGTAACCTCAACAAGCGTTCAGCCTTCCACTGGCGTCCAAAAGGACGGAGGCCTGACATCCGGCTTGAGATATTGGTATCCCATGAACGTAAATGTAGGTTCAAAATGACAGGGCTGTCGAACACCCCAGGAAATCTGTATCTTTAGTATAACCTATTTTCTGTGTTTTGACAACTGGTGCACACAAAATCTTCTTCCATTTTTTCAATTTTCCGGCAAATGTGACAACATATGACTGCTCACTCTATGACCGGCATGCTTTTCCACATTCCATTCTATGCGCCCATTCTGTCGTTTATGTAAGAAAACCAATGGCAGGGCTCATCCCAACTTAATTCTGTTCCCAGATATGATCGAGTAGGAGGAAATTTCTCTAATTGAGAAATTTCCGACCTCTCACACCACCGTGCGTACCGTTCGGTACACGGCGGTTCAATCAACTTAACA
>CAJUAA010000051.1 GCA_910584205.1 uncultured Lachnospiraceae bacterium | reverse complement strand
AGTCCGTACAGGAAATTCAGGAAAAAGTAATGTAAATCAGGATTTAGTGGAGGTGGAAGATGCTTAAGCCGGCAATATGTTACAAGGCAGAAATCGAAAACGCCCTGAAAGAATATTTTTACACAGACGATATGATGTTTTATCAGGGTTGTGTCAATAGTTATTTGATAGAAGTAAGCGAAAAGGGAAAGGACGGACATTTTCAATATGCTGTGATCGGAGATGGCGATAAACTTATTGGATACATAGCATACACAATAGACTATTATTCTTCCTGTGCTTACAATTTTGGAGCGTTCAGTTTTGAGCGTGGGAATCCGGTTATGGGACGGGAACTGTTTAGCATTTTGGAAAATCTTGTGAACAGGATGCACAGAGTAGAGTTCAGGGCAATAAGCGGAAATCCTGCGGTTAAGGGATATGACAAATTCCTGGAACGTCATATGGACATAGGGGAAAAACATGTTTTTCGGGATGAATTCAGAGACGCACAGGGAAGATATCATGACGTATACCTTTATGATTTTGTAAATTAAACTGAAATTTTGAGCAGTAAACTACGGGGGTGATTCTGATAGAGGTTAAGGTTACAAGGAAGCTTCTGAGGAACTATCAGAAGTATAAACGGGAGCTTCCGTTCCTGAAGGCAGAGCTGGAGGAGATGCTGGCGACGGATGCAGGGATTGGAAGCAGTGTCATTCTTGATTATCAAACGGGTTATCCCCGGCCCCAGAGTGTAGTCGGATTTGACTTCGACCTGTATGAACACAGGAAAGGAGTTCTTGAACGCAGAAAAGAACAGGTAAAAGCGGTAGAGCAGTGGATCAACGCCATCGAAGACGGGCAGGTCCGCTGCGTCTTCCGTCTGCGGTACATAAACGGCATGAGCTGGGTGAAGATCGCCGAAAAGACAGGATATGGGGGACGGGAAGACTATGTAAGACTGCATATTCGGGACAGATATCTGAAAAAATGTAAAATCAGATAAAAAAGGTCGTTTTGGTCGGAAAAGTCGTTTTATAATAAAAATGGCTCCACAGGTTGGAGCGGATCGGCTTATGCAGTACGCCGGCAGGGATGCGAAGACTGCAGCAGAAAGGGCAGCCTCTCAGGGAGGCTGTCTTTTTCACTAAAAAATTAAATTTTCTTCCGGAAATGTATTGACGCATGGTGTACCATGTGCTATAATATAAACATGAAAGGAGGAAAGATCAATGAAAAAGAAACACAAAAAAGCATTTAAGAGCTGGATTGAACTGATAACGAAAGCGTTGCTCGCCGTAGCCGCAGTGATCACCGCAATCGTTCAACTGATCCAGGCTCTTAAGTGACAGAACGGGGAGTTAAACTCCCTGTTCACAGTATAACATCATTGATCAAAAAAGGAAATGAAAAAATGGACGGTATATGATTTATTCCTTGTGTTTGCGATTGTGCTGAACGTGGGAGCGAGAAATGTATATGCGAGCCTGATTCTTCTGTTTGCAGGGAGTCTGGAGCTTATGGATACAGTACCGAAGATTGTGAGGCGTGTGAAGCATGGCAGCAAGTAAGCAGACACTGAGGAATGACAGGTATCAAAAAAAGGCCGGCTGGGTTTCCAAATCCTACAAGCTGAAGAAAGATCTGGTAGAGCAGTTTGCGGAGGCCTGTGGGAAAGCAGGGGTCAGTCAGGCCGGTCAGATTTCGGAGATGATGAAAGAATTCATCAAAAAACAAAATTAAGAAGTAAGGAAAGGCAGTCCCACAGGGGGCTGTCTTTTTCCATGCCCTGAAGAAAGTGAGGTGAAGTTATGGGACGGCCACGGAAATTCAAAAGCGTGAAAGCCCTGGCTGAAGCATGGGGAGCATATAAGGCATACTGCGACAACCAGATGGTGCTTACCCATGACTTCAGCTCAAAGAATTCGGAGTTTGTCAGCAGTGAACTGAGAAGGAGCATTACCTACACGATCGAAGGATTCTGCGTGTATGCAGGAATCTCTCGATCCGCATTTTACCAGTATTATGCAGAGGATGAGAAGTTTGTGGACATCGTCACGCGCATGAAGGAGGAATGTGAAGTTGACGCCCGGAAAAAGTTTGAACTGCAGGTGATACCGGCACAGCTGGCAGGACTGTGGATGAGTAAATATGGATACACCACGAAGCAGGACACCAGCGTCAGCGGATCGCTTGATCTGGAAAAATCCAAACTGGACGACCTGATCCGGCAGATGCGTGGTGAGGATGGATGAGTGCGGATCGCCTGCTGCTGTCTGAGAAGTATAAGGCTTTTCTGCGCTGTGACGCGCCCGTGGAGTTTCTGGAAGGGACGACCGCAGCCGGCAAGACGACCGTCGGCCTGTTCAAGTTCATGCTGAAGGTGGCGGAGTCTCCGAAGAAGCTGCACATCCTTGCAGCGGACGACACGGGAGCAGCGGAGAAGAACATCATCAACAAGGATCTGGGGATCCTGGATGACTTTGGCCTTCTGGTGGAGTACAGGGGAAACGGATCCGGAGCGTACAAGATGCCGCATCTGGTGTTCCACACCTCTGCAGGAGACAAAATCATCTTTGTGGTCGGCTATGGTAATAAGCGCAAGTGGAAGGACGCCCTGGGCGGCCAGTACGGGTGCCTGTACATCGATGAGATCAACACGGCGGACATTGACTTTGTCCGTGAGGCTGCCATGAGGTGCGACTATCTCATGGCCACACTGAATCCGGATGATCCCGGCCTTGACGTGTATAAGGAATATGTCAACTGTTCCCGCCCGCTTCCGGAATGGGAGGCGGAGACACCGCAGGAGATCAGGGACGAACTGAAGGAAGAACCAAAGCCCGGATGGGTGCACTGGTTCTTTTCTTTTGCCCACAATCCGGGGCTGCCTGCAGAAAAGCTGGAAAAGATCATCCGGAACACGCCGAAGGGCACGAAGATCTGGAAAAACAAGATCGAAGGGCTGAGAGGGAAGGCGACGGGGCTGATCTTCCCGAACTTCGACCGGAAAAAGCATGTGGTCACGGCTGAATGGGTAAAAAAGGAGATCAGGTCCGGCAGGCTGAAATTTAAAAAGTTTACTGCCGGTCTCGATACGTCCTACTCTTCAAAGTCTCCGGATACCATTGCCATGCTGTTCCAGGGGATCACGGAAGACCGGAAACTGATTACGCTGGCAGAGAAGGTCTGCAGCAATCAGGACCTGCAGACGCCGCTGGCGCCGTCGGACACGGTGGTCCGTTTTGTGGAATTTCTGGAGCGGTGCAGGAAGGACTGGGGCTTCGCCCGTGACGTCTATGTGGACTCTGCGGATCAGGCGACGCTGACAGAGCTCCGGAAGTACAGGCGCCTGCACGGCTGCATGTATAACTTCTGGGACGCCTACAAGAAACTGGAGATTCTGGACCGCATCAAGCTGCAGCTGGGCTGGATCCAGCAGGGAAGTTATTTAGTAGTGGATGCCTGCGTGGAGCATCTGTCCGAACTGGACAGATACAGCTGGGACGAGGAGAAGGACAGGCCGGAAGACGGACACGATCACACCATTAACGCCGGCCAGTACGCATGGATTCCATACAAAAGCCTGATCGGATTTGAGGAGGAAGAAAAGAAATGAGGTGGATATCTGCATTGAGCGAGAACATCAAAAGAGGCATCCGCAGCTGGCTGAACGTCCAGCCTGCGGGGCCCGTGGCAGTACAGATACAGGAGATCATGGACTTTGAGCTGTCGGCGATTCGGAACCGGATCTGGTACCGGGGAGACGGCAACGAACTGGAGCAGCTGTATCAGCAGAGCCCGGAGGCTGTGGACCGGTATAAATTCTGGGCCAGCCGGTGCACGCAGGGCATGGAGATGAGAAAGATCCACACGGGACTCCCCGGACTGATGGTCCGGATCCTGTCCGCCATCGTGCTGGCGGATATGAATGACTTTGACTTCTCCGGAAATGAGCAGCAGAGGAGCATCTGGGAAGAGACTGCGAAGGACAGCAGATTCCGGAAGAAGCTGGAGAAGGCGCTGAAGGAAGTGCTGTGCATCGGAGACGGAGCCTTTAAGGTTACGATCGACACGGAAGTCAGTCAGTATCCGATTCTGGAATGGTATCCGGGGGACCGCGTTGAATTTGTCTGGAACAGAGACCGGATCAAAGAGGTGATCTTCAAGACGCCGTATACCGTCGGACACCGGAACTACGTTCTGAATGAGCGGTATGGCCACGGCTATATCAAAAATGAGCTGTATGATGGAGAACGTCTGGTGGAGAAAAACACGCTGCCGGAGCTGTCCGGTCTGTCAGACTACAGCTTCGATCAGGCTGTGATGCTGGCCGTGCCGTTCCGGATCTGCGAGTCGGGCAGGTATGAAGGCCGGGGCGGATCGATCTTTGACGGGAAGCTGGACAGTTTCGACGCTTTTGATGAAATCTGGTCCCAGTGGATGGACGCCAGCCGTGCAGGCCGGGCGAAAAGCTATATCCCGGAGTGTCTGGTCCCGCGGGATCCGGAGACCGGAAAGTTCCTCCGTCCAAATCCTTTTGACAACCGTTTCTTTGCCGCGGGGAATGACATGTCCGAAAAATCGGAGAACAAAATCCAGATCGATCAGCCAACGATCCCGCATGACAGCTATCTGGCCGCCTACTGTACGGCGCTGGATCTGTGCCTGCAGGGGATCATAAGTCCCAGCACCCTGGGCATCGATGTAAAGAAACTGGACAATGCGGACGCACAGAGGGAAAAGGAGAAGGCGACGCTGTACACCCGTAACGCCATTGTAGAGGCCCTGCAGGAGACGCTGCCGGAGCTGGTGGGCGCGGCAGTCAACGCCTGCAACATCCTCCAGCACAGGCCGGTGGAAGAGGTGAAGGTGGACATTCCGTTCGGAGAATATGCCAATCCGTCGTTCGAAAGCCAGGTGGAGACCGTGGCGAAAGGGAAGCAGGGCGGGATCATGAGCATCGAGGCTTCTGTGGATGAACTGTACGGAGACAGCAGGGACGAGCAGTGGAAGCAGGAAGAGGTTGCCCGTCTGAAAGCAGAACAGGGGATCGCAGAAGTGGAAGAGCCGTCCGTAAGTCTGGAGGCGGGGGATTTCAAAGCAGACGCAGTGGGTGAGAGTAATCTGCTGAACGGAGCACAGATCGGATCACTGATGAATGTGATCAGCATGGTGAGAGACGGAAAGATCACACGGAATGAAGCAA
This sequence comes from uncultured Lachnospiraceae bacterium, assembly GCA_910584205.1. GTDB lineage: Bacteria > Bacillota > Clostridia > Lachnospirales > Lachnospiraceae > Hominiventricola. The sequence goes on along the minus strand of CAJUAA010000051.1, from coordinate 13,439 downwards.
TCTCAATCATAACGACAACGCTGGGCGTATCCCGTGAGAATGCGGAACGCTTTATTGAAGAGAGGGTGCAGGATGAAAGTAATAGTAGCGGACAGGCCATACAGAATGAGCCGGGAAGAGTATCAGGGGCTGCTGCAGGTGGCCAGTGAACAGGTTCCCTTCGGTATCTACGCGATAGAGAAAAAAGAATATGCAGAACTTCGGTGTGACCGCTGTAAAAGCATGACGCAGCTGAAGAAGCTGACGCAGGGCTTCCGGGTTCAGGGCTTCAAAGTGCTGGCAAACGGCAGGTGACCCGGATGAATGAATATGATCTTGCTGAAGCGTTCCGGAGGATCGAAAACGAGCTGATGGCGTCCATGATCCGCAACATGGCCCGGCACCGTGTGGAGGAAATCGGCGAGGGCTACCAGTGGAGCATGTGGCAGGCGGAAATGTTGAAGTCTCTGGAGCGGTATAAGAGGAACAACCGCCGGAAATACGGAAAACAGTTTAAAAGCATCAACAGTCAGATCGCGGCGCTGATCCGGGAAGCCAGGGCGCAGGGCAGCATGCGTCAGGAGATCGCCATCCTGCGTGCGATACAACGTGGGTGGAAGTATCCGCAGCTCCCGGAGAATATTCTACAGGCCATGGAGGGTCTGGAAGGCGCTGATATCTCACAGAAGATCCCGCGCCTGCTGGAAATGCTGCTGGAGGGGAAGACAGGGAAGTTTACCGGAGAATTCTTCGGCCTGAATGACCGGAAGCTGGATGCGCTGATAAAGGCGACCATGCAGGACATGGAGAAGGCGGAGACGGCGATCCTGCGGAAAGTCAACGACGATTTCCGGAAGGCCATCTTCAATGCGCAGGTTTACGCCAATACCGGAGCGGGAACCTATGAACAGGCGGTGGACATGGCCACAAAGGACATGTTGTCCCGTGGCCTGAACTGCGTGGAATACGCCAACGGTGCAAGGCATACACTGGCGGACTATGCGGACATGGCCATCCGGACGGCCTGCAAGCGCGCCTACCTGCAGGGAGAGGGTGAGATGCGGAAACGGTGGGGGATCGCCACGGTTATCATGAACAAAAGGGGAAACCCCTGTCCGAAGTGCCTTCCGTTCTGCGGGAAGGTGCTGATTGATGACGTCTGGTCCGGGGGAAGTCCGGAGGACGGCCCGTGGCCGCTCATGAGCAGAGCGGTGGAGGCGGGGCTGTACCATCCGCGGTGCAGAGACAGCCATACGACTTATTTCCCGGGGATCACCACGGCGGACGGTTCCTGGACGGAGGAGGAGCTGGAAGCGATTGGCCAGAGCAGCAGACAGGAAGCAAGACAGCAGTATGCAGAACGGCAGGCTGCGAAGTTTGGTAGGCTTGCGGAGTATTCGCTGGATCCGGAGAACAGAAGAAAATATGGTCTGAAGGCAGCTGAATGGCAGGACCAGTTGCGGTTGCAGAGGACAAATGATAGAATAAAAGAAAAGTACAATTGCGATATCGAAAGACGGCTTGCAGAAGATGGATTTTATGAAATATCAGAAGATACATATGACAGCTGCATTAAAAAACACCGTTCATCTATTACAGAATTTGAACGGAGCCATATATACGGGTTCGATTGGGATAACTTTAGAGATATGAATCCGGAAAATGGTTTTTTTAACAGCTTAAATGCAGCTGTTATCAATGAATATATGCGAAGTGGGAATGCACGGAATCTCATGGAAGCCAAACAAAAAACAGTGAAGATACTAAAGGATGCGATACAAAACAATACGGTATCTGAAAATATGGTTGCTCAAAGATATGTGGATTTAAACTGGTTTTCGGATAAATTTTCTAAAGCTGCTGCTGACTGTTTGGAAAACGGTGATTTCGAAGGAATGATTCAGGAAATAAAAGAATTTGCGGATCATTTGACTTTTTCTGATAATCAGTTTGTATCTGTGAGTCTTAGGGAAGATAATGTTTACAGTGAAAGAACAGTCAGAATGGTATTGGAGATTCCAAAGGGTACAAGGATGTTTGTGTCGGAAAATCGAATGGAGAGTGAAGCAGTATTGTATAAGCCTGGATATAGTTTTAGAGGGATTCGAAAGAGCGGAGAACAGATAGAAATATTGTTGAAAGTAACGGGTGATGGATTTGACAAGTAAAGAATACCTGGAAAAGCTCATGGAAATGAATATGCCAGAAAATCAGGCAGTACAGGTGGCTGTTTATAACTGTTATTGTCGACGATGTAAAAAGGCCTGTTTATATCAGTGTAAAACAGAGCAGCATATGGCTTATATAAACAAAGACAGCGTGACCTGTGCAGATTATGAGGAATGGGGGGCAGGCGAACTTGGCAATTATGTCGAGAATATGATACGGGAACAGGAAAAGAAAGAAAACAAGACCACCAGTCAGCAGTGACCGGTGGTCTTTTTATGCTCCAAACACGATAAGAGCCTAAAAGGTGCGTGGCCAGCGACACTGATGACAATGGATAATGAGAAAGGAGAATGTAACCATGAAAAACAGATTACTGAGAATCAGAGCGCTTCTGATGGCGCCGGACGGCGGAGCAGGAGGAGGTACAGGAGGGGCTTCGGGGACTCCCGGCGCGGATCCGGCTCAGGGAAATCCTCCGGGAGCGGCGCCGGGTGCCGGCTCAGGCGCTCCTCCGGCCATTGACTATGCGAAAATCCAGCAGATGCTGGACGGCACACTGGCGGCGAAAGAGGACACGGCGCTGAAGGCGTACTTCAAGCAGCAGGGACTCAGCCAGCAGGAGGCGGAGCAGGCCATGGCGGCGTTCCGGGCGGAGAAGGCGAAGAACCAGCCGGATGTGAGCGCCCTGCAGGCGCAGATTTCTCAGGCGGAGGCGGCTGCCCTGCAGGCCAGAGTGGAGAGCGCCGCGACCATGGCGGCGGTGGGCCTGGGCATCGACGCAAAGACGATCCCCTATGTCCTGAAGCTGGCGGACCTGAGCGGCGCTGCGGGACAGGACGGTAAGATCAATGAGGAAGCAGTGAAAAACGCGCTGAACAAAGTGCTGGAGGACGTGCCGGCGCTGAAGCCGCAGGCGGCGGGAACCACCGGATTTGTCCAGATAGGGGCTGCGGGAGGCGGTTCCGGCCAGCAGGCCGGCAGTCAGGACGACGCGCTGAAAAAGGCGTTCGGCTTATAAGGAAAGGAGGCCATAAGAGATGGCAGTATTTGATTATGCAACTACATTTACGGATTTTCTGCAGAAGAAGTACGCAAAGGAGCTCTGCTCGGATGCGCTCACCCAGAGCAACCAGCAGGTAAAGTTCATCAACGCCCAGACGATCAAGCTTCCGCGCATGACGGTATCCGGATACAAGGATCACACCAGGACGCCCGGCTTCAACATGGGTACTCTGAGCAACGACTGGGAGGCAAAGAGACTGGAACATGACCGTGACGTGGAATTCTGGGTAGACCCCATGGACATGGATGAAACCAATCTTACCCTGTCCGTGGCGAACATCCAGAACACGTTTGAAACGGAACAGGCGATCCCGGAGAAGGATTCCTACCGTTACTCCAAACTGCATGCGGAGCTGACGGCATACTCCGGCCGGATCGATTCCACAGTGGTGGACGCTGCGGTATTTCTCGATGTGTTCGACGGCGAGATGGCGGTCATGGATGAGGCGGGGGTGCCGGAGGAAGGCAGGATACTCTACGTGACGCCCACCATGAGAAAGATCCTCACACAGGCGGAGGGGATCCAGCGGGTCATGACCGTGACCACCCCGTCCACGATCAACCGCAAGGTGCACAGCCTGGACGATGTGGAGATCAAAATGGTGCCTGCGGCGAGGATGAAGACGAAATACGATTTCACGGACGGCTGCGTGGCCGCTGCGGACGCGAAGCAGATCAACTGGATCCTGATTCATCCGTCCTGTGTGGTGTGCCGCGACAAATACAGCTATATCAAACTGTTCACGCCGGGGACGGACAGCCGGACGGCGGACGGCTATCTGTATCAGAACCGCTGTTACGGAGACCTGTTCCTTCTGGAAAAGAAGGTCGAGGGCTGCTCCATGAATGTGAAAGGAGACTGACATGAAAGCGGTAAAGGGAAATAAGCAGTATACCATCGAGGAAAGCCAGAAGAAGGCCTATGAAGACGCCGGCTTTGACATCTATGACGATACCGGGGAGCAGATCGCATGGGGCCGCGGCCGCAGCGTGCCGTATGAGGACCATATGAGGGCGGTTCATGAGATCATGGATCTTCAGGCGCTGGCGGCGGCGCGTTACGCGGAGAATGAGGAGCTGAAAAAGGAGATCGAAGCCCTGCAGGCGGAAAATGAGGAACTGAAAAAAGCATCCGCAGAGAAGAATGCTCCGGAACCGAAGCCGGGGAAGAAGCAGGCAGCACAGAAAGAAGGTGAATGATATGCCGGAAGCATATGCGGATGCGGCATATTACCATCAGGAATATGGAGGGAGCATGATTCCGGAGGAAGAGCTGGAACGGAGGCTTAGGGCGGCATCCCGCCGCATTGATACCCTGACTTACAACCGGATTGTAAGCCGGGGTTTTTCCATGCTGTCAGAGTTCCAGCAGGAGACGGTCCGGGAGGTGGTCTGCCTGCAGGCGGAATTCGAATACGAAAACGCCGACGAGATCAGCACGATTTTATCCAGCTACAGCATCAACGGCGTGTCCGCTCAGTTCGGAAGCTCCTGGAACGTATTTGTGGAAAAGGGCGTGGCCATGAGGCGGGACACCTACGCACTGCTGTCCCAGACCGGGCTGTGCTGCCAGCTGGCAGGATGAGGCCATGAAATATCCATGCCTTGTACCGAAACGTCTCTGCAAAACGCCGGTCCACGTCCATCTGGAGTCGGAGGAGATCGGCAACACGGGAGCGCCGCTCCATGTGGCGGATCTGGATCTGCTCTGCAGCTTTCAGGATAAGGCAAAGACAGTCCTGACCGCGGAGAAGAAACTGGTGCAGCTGACCGGTACCGCGCTGTTTCCCGGGGATATCGCTCCGGACATGCCGGCATTGAGCGGCGGGACCATAACAGTATACGGAGAGGAGCGCCGGATTCTGCAGGGAAGCAAGAACCGGAACCCGGACGGGACTGTCAACTACTGCAGGCTGGAGGTGGTCTGAATGCAGGTAAGGTCAAGGATCCATCTGAATCTGCCCCGAATACGGGAACTGACGGATGCGGCAGTCGCAGCGTTGGAGAAAACGGCAGAAGAGGTCCATACAGATGTGGAGCAGGCTCAGGTCATGCCAAGGGATACCGGAAACATGCAGAACGAAAGCACGTTTCTGGATTTCAGCCGGTCGGACAAAGGGATCGTGAGAATGGTTACGGCAACGCCCTATGTCCGCAGGCTGTACTATCATCCGGAATACCATTTTCAGACCCATGAGAATCCATACGCGAAAGGAAAATGGCTGGAAGACTGGGAGCCCGGAGGCCGCAGAGACGGCTTCGCCGCAGAGGCATTCAAAGAATTCTACAGAAGGGAGGCGGACGTCTGATGCTGACATTAAAGGATATCCGGCAGTATATCTCAGCACTCGGAATCGCGGAAGACGCCCACGTCTACATCGGGAAGCTGGACGGCAAAAAACAGAAATCCATCGGGATCTATCACCGGAAGGCAGACGGGCCCGCTCAGGTTGCACTGGGCGGGCTTTCCTGTACCAGTTACGGGGTGAAGCGGATCTCTCTTCTGGTGCACTGGAACCGGGACGTGTCGGAGTCTGAGGAGGTGGCGCAGAGGCTGTACCGAAGGCTTCTGCAGGAAAACAGCCTGACCGTGGGAGACACGGAGATCCGCTGCCTGCTCCTGCAGGTGCCGGAGCCCGTAGACGTGGGCACGGACGAGTCCGGCGTTTTCGAATATGTGATCTGGGTGGATTTTGTATATCAGAGAGAGGAGGAAGAGAATTGAAGGGAAAAGTATTTCCGGTACACAACAACCAGTTTAAGTTTGGTACCGGCGGACTGAACAGTACGGAGCAGCAGATGGTGATGCCGAAGGATCTGGAGAATTTTGCGCCAACCATCGACGGAACGACGGAAGAATGGTACGCCATGGATGCGGTCGGATGGGCAAAATCGGCCATGACCGGTAAGAAGCTGAGCTTTTCATTTAAGGGCAAGCGGTCGGTGGGGGATCCCGGAAACGATTACATTGCGGGGCTTGCCTGGAAGTTCGGACAGGACTTCATGACAAAGTTTGAGTGGACCATGGTCAGCGGAGCGAAGCTTGCCTGTGACGTGGTGGTCAACGTGACGACGCCGGGCGGAGGCGATTCCACGGCCATTGACGCCCTGGAATTTGAAGTAACCTGTTACGGAAAGCCGGACTTTACGCCGGCTCCGGAAGAAGCGATAGAGGGGGTATAGGAGATGGCAAAGAAAGTGGATATCACGGAGAAGCTCAGTTTTGAAGAAAATCCGTGTCTGATTATCAGGGGAAAGCAGATCGAGGTAAATGCGGACGCGCCGACCATGCTGAAAGTCATGGGGCTGATGTCGGAGGAGGATCCGGGGACACAGGAGATCACGGACGCCTACGACCTGATGTTCCCGGAGGCTTCAAAACAGACGCTTGATGAGCTGAAGCTCAGTTTCAGGGATTTTGTAACCGTGGTACAGTCTGCGATAACCCTGATCACCGGAGAGGAGGAAACGCCGGGAGAGCAGTGACCCGTACTATGACATGTTTGAAGACTGGGACCTTCTGGTATCCAGTTTTCTGTCACAGTACGGGATCCGGATGCAGACTGCGGAATTTAAGAGCGTATCATGGGACGAATTCCGCTCCCTGATCGCAGGACTGGCGCCGGACACGGCTCTGGGACGGGTGGTGGCCATACGTGCGGAGACGGATCCGGAGATACTGAAACACTTCAATCCGGAGCAGATGCGGATCCACAGGGAGTGGAAAGAGCGGGAGGCGGGCCGGGCGAAGAAGATGTCCTGGAAGGAATTTCAGAGCGGGATGGCGGATCTGGAGCGGATGCTGGCGGCCATGTGCGGATAGGAGGAAACAGTTATGGGAAGCAGCGCGGGCCGGATTGATCTGGATCTGGAACTGAACCAGAGCGGGTTCCGGCGGCAGTTAAACAACATCATGGGCACTGCGAAAAAAGCCGGCCTTGCTCTGGCAGCTGCCTTTTCCGTGAAAAAGCTGATTGATTTCGGCTCCAGCTGCGTACAGCTGGGATCCGACCTGCAGGAAGTGCAGAACGTGGTGGACGTCACTTTCCCGAAGATGTCCGCCCAGGTCGACAGCTTCGCGAAGAATGCCATTGAAAGTTTCGGACTTTCTGAGACCATGGCAAAGAAATTTACCGGAACCTTCGGGGCCATGGCCAAAGCCTTCGGGTTTTCGGAAAAAGCGGCGTACGAGATGTCCACGACCCTTACCGGGCTGGCGGGGGACGTGGCGTCGTTCTACAACATCAGCCAGGATGAGGCCTATACAAAGCTGAAGTCTGTATTTTCCGGAGAGACGGAGACGCTGAAGGATCTGGGCATCGTCATGACGCAGAGCGCGCTGGATGCCTACGCTCTGGCCAACGGATACGGGAAGACCACGAGCGCCATGAGCGAGATGGAGAAGGTTGCCCTGCGGTACCGGTTCGTACAGGATCAGCTGACGCTGGCGTCCGGAGACTTCATCCGGACCGGCGACGGGTGGGCCAATCAGGTCCGCGTCCTGAAGCTGCAGTTTGACAGCCTGAAGGCGACGATCGGGCAGGGACTGATCAACGTGCTGACGCCGGTCATCAAGGTCATCAATACGATCATAGGGAAGCTTATGAGTCTGGCCAATGCGTTTAAGGCGTTCACGGAGATGGTGACCGGTAAAAAATCAGGCGGCGGAACTGCCGCGGCTTCTGCCGGAATGGCGGAGGTGGCGGACGCTGCGGACGCCGCAGGCGCTGCGGTCGGAGGAACCGGAAGCGCCGCAAAGAAGGCGGCGAAGGAACTGAAGGGCGTAACGACGGGCATCGACGAGCTGAACGTCATAAAGCAGCCGGAAGCATCCGGAGGCGCGGGAAGCGGAGCCGGAGGGTACAGCGCGGACACCTTTGACATGGGATCCGTAGACACTTCCGCCGTGGATGAGATGGACGGCAGATTCCGGAAGCTGATCGAGCGGTTCCGGGAGCTGGCCGGACTGGTGAAGCAGGGCTTCTGGGACGGCTTCGGCGATACGTCGGTCTTTGACAGCATTCAGAACCATGTGGCCGGGATCCGGACGAGCCTGAAGGACATCTTCACATCCCCGGAGGTCACGGCGGCTGCAAACCGTTTTGCGGATATCTTTGTCTACAATCTTGGGAAGGTTGCAGGCTCCATGGCCGGCATCGGGACCACCGTTGCAGACAACCTGCTGGGCGGCCTGGACCTGTGCCTGGAACAGAACGCTCCGCGGATTAAAGAGTATCTGGTGTCCATGTTTGACATCGGGTCTGGAATGTCGGAGATTGCGGGAAACTTTGCGGCAGCCTTTGCAGAAGTGTTTTCTGTTTTCCGGGGAGGCGCGGCGAAACAGATCACCGCAGATCTTATGGCCATCTTTCTGGAAGCCTTTACGGGACTGACGGAACTGGGCGGGAAATTTGGAACCGATATACTGAATCTTATAACGGCGCAGTTTATTGAGAATAAGGAAGGTTTTAAGGCGGCGCTGGAAGGACTGCTTTCCGTCGTTCAGGAAGTAACAGGCACCGTGGTAACTGTGGTATCTGATACCGTTGACGGCTGCCTGGCGCTGTATGACGAACACATACACCCGTTTTATGAATCGCTGAAAACAGGCTTTACGGAGATTACAGACGCAGCGCTGCAGGCATTTCAGGGTTACATCCTTCCGGTGCTGCAGGAAGCGGCGCAGAAATTCAGTGAGTTTGCATCTTCCGTCCTTCAGCCTTTGATCGAACGCTTTCTGGAATTTGCCGGAAAGGTATTTGATGCCCTTCATACGTTATGGGAATCTATTCTGAAGCCGCTGGTCATATGGCTGGCCGCAAATCTTGCTCCTGCAGTCGCTGCGACATTCAGCGCCATGGTGGATACCGTACTTGCGCTGGCATCTTATCTGGCAGATGCGATCGGCGTGATCCTGACGGTGCTGGGCGGCGTGATCGATTTCCTTGTGGGCGTATTTACCGGAAACTGGAGTCAGGCATGGGAAGGGATCAAAACGATTTTTTCCGGCATCTGGGATGGGATCAAAACAGATGCGTCCGGCGCTGTAAATGCGGTGGCCGGTGTGATCCAGGCGGTCTGGACCAGCGTGGCAGGTACGACGGAATTCATCTGGAACGGGATGAAGGCCATGATAACGAACGTCCTGAATGCGGTCAAATCAGCAGTAACCGCCATCATGAACAACATCATGTCCGGGATCAATACGACTCTGGGGAAGATCAAAGCCAGCTGGGAAAACATCTGGACGTCCGTGAAAACGAAAACCATAGAGATTTTCAACGGCATCTGGAGCGGGATCAAAGGTGCGATCAACAACATAATCGGCGGCGTGGAAAAGATGGCTAACAGCGTGATCCGCGGGATCAATTCCATGATCAATGCGCTGAATAAGCTGAAATTCGATGTACCCGAATGGGTGCCGGAGATCGGAGGGAAGACGTTCGGACTGAACATACCGACCGTACCGCAGATATCGATCCCCAGACTGGCGCAGGGCGGCTATGTGCGCGCCAACACGCCGCAGCTGGCCATGATCGGCGACAACCGGAGATACGGCGAGATTGTTTCTCCGGAAGACAAGCTGCAGGAGATGGTGGACCGGGCGGTCCTTTTGTCCGCGCAGAACGGCAGCCTGAACGAACGGCACCTGATGGCCATGGCGGATCTGCTGCGCAGGATCATTGAGCTGATCGAGCATATGGATCTGACCGTGCGGATTGATGTCAGGAATATCCGGGACCGGCTGAACGAGCTGGACAGCAGGAGCGGTTATCGGCTCAGAAAGGCATAGGTGAGACTATGGCGATATTTATCAACGGCCACAGGTATCCGGACTATGACACCGGTCCGGGGCTTGTGATCGCCACCAACGTGTCGGACGGCAAAAATGCATACGGCGAGTTCATCGGCCAGCGCGTGGGGAGGGACCAGGACAAGGTGGATAACCTGCGCTGGTCCTTTCTGGATGCCGCCACCTGGGGACGGATCCTGCGGGAATTTGATGAATTTGTGGTGACGGTGAAATTTCCGGACATGAAAAACGGCGGGTGGAAAACGGAGCGGATGTATCCGGGAAACCGGACCGCGGAAATCGCTGCCGAGGATCCGGATACCGGGCTTCCGACGTGGTATAAAAACTGTAAGGTAAATCTGATTGACTGTGGGGAGTTGTAGGCCATGCAGGAAGCGAGCAGACAGTACAAGGAGATCATGAAGCGGAAATGGATCAACCGTCTGTGCCATATGCGCGTCTCCATCGGCGTAGTCAATCAGGACGCCCAGGCGTCGGCGCAGGTCCCGGACCCGGAAGCATATGAGTATTATTCAGACTTCTGTAAACCGCTGAATAATTACGCTGTAAAGGAAAATGAACTGTACGCGGCATGCGACGAAGGTTATACGGTGGTTGACGGCGGCATGTTCTTCCTTCCGGAAGAAAAGGAGGCGGCCGTACTCAATCAGGGGATCGTCACCCGGCAGCTTCTGGGCGCGGTCCGGATCGTGTTTCAGGTGCCGCAGGACATCAAAGGGCTGACGGTCGAATTCGGCAGAGCCTGGCCCGTGGATTTTGTGATCCGGTCCGACCATCGTGAGGTGGAAGTACACGGAAACGGCGGCGGCCATTTTACAACGGATGAAGTCTTTGAGGGGACCACCTGTCTGGAGATCGTTCCGTTCCGGATGCGGTATGGCCAAAACAGGCTGCGCATCCATCAGATCGTCATGGGAATGGGCATCTATTTTTCCGGCCATGAGATCCGGTCCGCCACAAAGCAGGAATACATCAGCCCGGTCAGTGAGGAGCTGCCGACGATGGATTTTTCCGTGACCGTCGAAAACCGGGACCGGAAGTTTGATATCGAGAATGCGGAAAGCGCCGTGAATTTTCTGCAGGCGGGACAGAGCGTCGAGGTTCTGTACGGACAGGAACTGGACAGCGGGGAGATCGAATGGATCCCCGGAACGACGCTGCTTCTGAAGGACTGGGAAGTGGATGACAGTGAGATGTCCTTCTCCGCTTCCGACCGGTTCTCCGATCTGAACGGGACCTATTACAGGGGGATGTACCATCCGGAAGGGATCAGTCTCCATGACCTGGCTGTGGACGTTCTGGAGGACGCGGGCATCGACCTCCGGCAGGTATGGCTGGATCCGTATCTCCGGGATGTGAGGATCAGCAATCCCATGCCGGTGGTGATGCACAGGGAGGCCCTGCAGCTGATCGCCAACGCCGGCAGATGCGTGCTGTCCCACGGGAGAAACCAGAACATCTATATGAAATCTTCGTTTGTCCAGAGTCTGACAGCCGGCTCGGGGGACGGGATGTATTACAGCAGTCCGGAGACCATTCTGAACGGCAGGGAAAAGACGGTGTATGCGTCCACGTCTCTGAATTATACGAAAGTGGACGCCGGGGCCTGTTTTCTGCCCAGGGAAGGAGCGGAAACGGTTCTGGATGCCGGTTACGTATCGGGACAGATTTCAGACGGTCAGGGGATGTTTGCACAGAACCCGTCGGTTATGGTTTATTCAGAGGCGGCGTATAAAAATTTCGGCCTGACATTTGAATTCGGGGAAAATCCCCCGGAGGAGCTGCGGATATCGGTTTTTTATGAAGAAGAACTGATGGAGGCGTACACCGTTACGGACGTAGGGAAGACAACTGCGGTCAGCCATGAATTTCCGGAATGGGACCGGATGGAGGTGGAGATCCGCAGAGGGAAGCCGCACAGCGGAACGGTGCTGCACAGTATCATCTTCGGGGAGAGCACGGACTACGTTCTGGAATACGGGACGGAGCTGAAAAAAACGCCGACCGGGAAGCAGCTGCAGAAGGTAAGGGAACTGCAGGTCATGCGGACGCTGTACAGCCGGAGCCAGGTGTCAGACGTGGAGCTGGCCAGAGAGAAAATCTCCATTACCTCCGCGGACAGCCGCTATACGCTGTACCTGAACAATCCGTCCTACGGTCTTTCCTGTGCGGTGGAGCCCGCAGCCGGCCGAAGTGCGGAGATTCTGGAGAGCAGCTGCTATTATGCGACGCTGGAGCTTTCCGGGGTTCAGGACGGGGAAGAGGTGGAAGTGGTCATCTACGGGAGGGAGTATGTGCCGTCCTGCGCAAAAGTGACCCGGCAGCTGCACACGACAGGCGTGCAGGAAGTATGGGACAACCCGCTGGTGCCTGACCTGCAGCATGCGGTGAAGCTGGCCGACTGGATCGGAGATTATCTGAAGACCGGGAAAGAGTATGAAATATCGTACCGCGGGGATGCCCGCATAGACGGCAACGATCTGATGACGCTGGAAAACAGGTATGTGGAAGACATGAAGATCAGGGTATACCGGCATACGCTCGAATACAACGGAACGCTTTCCGGTAAGATCATGGCAAAAAGAGTGGAATGAACAGGGAGGGTGGAATCAATGTGGCGGGAGCCGAAGACGGACTGGAAGCCCGGAGACGCTTTCAACGTGTCCGACTATAACAGGATCAAAGGGAATCTGGAGGAGCTGAGAACCATGGCGCTGCAGATGTGGCCCCAGGTGCCGTATGAGGACATGGGGCCGGACAAAACGTATGAGGACATATCATTTTATGCGGATGAGATCAACCGGTTTGAGGATAATCTGGAGTCGATCTGCCGGAATACATATCCGTTCCCGATCGGAGAGAAACAGACATTTGAAGCAAACAGACCGTTTATCGGATCCGCGGAGCTGAACCGTCTGGAGTCCGGGATCCGGATGATCCGCGGATATCTGGAAGGAAGCATTGACGGACAGAGGACGCTGGAATTCGAACTGGACGGAGAACTGAAAGGAGGCATGCTGTAATGGCACTTAGAACAGACTATAAAAATGCGGTATTTTCCGGAAAGAGGAAATACCACCTGATTGAAAATGAAGACGGAACGGTGAGCCTGCTGGATGCGACACAGTATTTACAGACCGGAGACAGGTTCGGGGCAAAAGATGTAAATGCCATAGGGACGGCGGTGAACGGGCTGGCGGATTCCATCAGTGATGCATTTTCAGAGGAAAGAGCCTATGCGGTCGGGGAATACGCGATCTATGAGAATATCCTGTATGAATTCACGGCTGCGAAGGCTGCGGGGCCGTGGGAACCGGATGCGGCCACGCCGACCACGATCGCAGAGGTGGTGCGTGAGCTAAATGGGAATATGACTGATTTTATAATAATATCAGGGGGAAGCATAAATATTGGA
>CAJUAA010000050.1 GCA_910584205.1 uncultured Lachnospiraceae bacterium | reverse complement strand
GAAGCTCGTCGGGCTCATAACCCGAAGGTCGTAGGTTCAAATCCTGCCCCCGCAACTCGAGTAGTCATTACTCACATGCCCAGATAGCTCAGTTGGTAGAGCAGAGGACTGAAAATCCTCGTGTCACTGGTTCGATTCCGGTTCTGGGCATTTTGCGTATGTAGAAATAAAATGCATATGCAGAAAATGAATAAGCGGGGTATTAGCTCAGTCGGTAGAGCACTTGACTTTTAATCAAGTTGTCCGGGGTTCGAATCCCCGATGCCTCATAAGACACCGTTGTTTTGCACATAACACGGTGTCTTTTTTATATAAACTGCAGGTGTTATAAAAGAAGTCTGAAAGGCCGGCAGTGATTCCCCTTTCTGTATGAGAAGCAGGAATTAAGAAAAGAAAAGGTGACAAATCTATTAAAATGGGGTAAAATAAACTATATCTTTGGTCAGAGGAGGAATTGACATGAAGAAGAGAATCGTGACGATCAGCCGCCAGAATGGAAGCGGCGGAAGATATATCGGTGAAAAGCTTGCGAAAGCTCTGAATATTCCCTGTTATGACGAGAAGCTGATGGATATGGTGGCGAAGGAAAGCGGATTTGCCCTGGATTTTGTGGAGGAAAAAGGGGAACGGATTACGGGAAGCCTTCTTTTCAATATTGCCAGCAGCCTTACCTATGCCAATAATGTATTTGCGGGAAACGGCATGTCGCTGCAGGATGAGATTTATTTTATCCAGAATCGGATTATTAAGGATCTTGCGGAAAAGGAGCCCTGCGTCATCGTTGGGAGAGGGGCGGATTATGTGCTGAGAGAGCGGGACGACTGCCTGAATGTGTTTATCGTTGCGGATGAAAAGAGTAAACTGGAGCGGGCGGTGAAGTATTACGGCCTTGCGGAAAAGGATGCGGCTTCGATTCTGAAGAAAAAGGATAAGGCGCGCTACAACCACTATAAATATTATACGGATCAGGACTGGGGGCTGGCTTCCAACTATGATCTGTGTCTGAACAGCGGCCTTCTGGGAATCGACGGCTGTGTGGAGGTGATCCGGAAAGTGCTGGATCAGGTTCAGGACTGACGGACAGATGACAGAGAGAAAAAAGAAACCGGCGAAGGAGCTGTGGATTTTTTCCGGGACGGTTTTTGTACTGTTTCTGATCTTCGCGTGGAGGCAGTTTTACGGATTCAATAAAAATGATGAGATTTTTTATATCAGCACGGTGCACCGTTTTTTTCAGGGAGACGCCATGCTGGTGGACGAGTGGAATAACGCGGAGCTTTTTACACTGATTACTTATCCGCTTTATTCCCTGGTCCGGCTGTTCGTGGGCTCCAACGAAGGGATCGTCGTAATTTTCCGGATGATGTATCTGCTCTTTCAGGCGCTGGCGGCGTTTTACTGCTTTTTCCGTATGCGCCGTCTGGGATGGATTCGAATCCTTCCCGCTCTGTATTATTTTGTGACGACTCCTTATAATATTAACAGTCTGTCCTATAATACGCTTGCTTTTGGATTTCTCCTCCTGTGTCTTGTCACGCTTTCCTGTACGGAGCAGCCGGGATTTTTCGATTTTTTCCTGTGCGGGCTTTTCTGCGCCGGAGCCGTACTTTCCAATCCCTATGCGGTGATGCTGTTTCTGTTGTACGGCATGTTATGTGTCGGGGCCTTTTTTTATGGCCGGAACCGGGAGAGGAATGTCCCTCCCGTGCTGCTGTTAAAAAATTATGCGATTGTCTGCCTTGGGGCGTTCTTCATTTTTGTTATTTTTTTAACATTTGTATTTTCCAGAGCCTCGTGGGAGGAAGTGACGGAGTGCATTCCCTATATTGTCATGGACACGGAGCGGCAGAAGAGTTTCTGGGAAAAATTTGCGAAATATTTTGTACGGATCCATCGGTATTACAGGGTTCAGGTGTATGTGACAGGCGTGCTGGCGGCGCTCTGGCTGGCGGACCGAAAAAGGATGGTCCAGCCCTGCTTTTATCTTCTGGCTGAGATGGTGACGGCGGTTCCGTATGTGGTGTACTACGGATTTTTCTGGGAGATGGTCGGTATCAATTATGTGCTGATACCGCTTGCCTTTCCCGGCGTCATCGCCTGGCTGGTATCCCGGGACAGGGACAAAACGATTTTTTATGGCTGGTATATACCGGGGCTTCTGTATACGCTGCTGGCACATTTTGCCAGCGATACGGGAATATTGATCGTATCCGCTTCCTGTATGATCGCTTCGTCGGCGTCCATGGTCCTTCTGTGGAACGCGGTAAGGGAGCAGGGAAGGACGGCCTGGCTCCGCGCGTTGACCGGACTGCTTTTTGCGGTTCAGTTTGCCGCGTGCATCTGGCAGAGGATCACCTATGTATGGGGGGACGAGCATCTGAACCTTCTGACGGAGGAGCTGGTTAGAGGGCCCCTGAAGGGAGTCCATACTTCCGTGGAAAATAAAGAGCTCTATGAGGATGTGCTTCTGGATGTGGACGAACTTTTCCTCACTTCCGAAGATAAACTGTTCGTTCTGGGTATCGCGCCCTGGATCTATCTGTATACAGAGGCGGAATGCGCCGCCTGTTCCACATGGGAGATCCTGGAGACGGACCCGCTCATACCGGTCTATTATGAGCTCAGGCCGGAGAAGCTTCCGGATGTGGTCTATTGTTATGAATACGATGAACGAATTCTGGAGACGGAATTTGCATATTATTTTACAGATATGGGTTATGAGCCTGTGGAGATGAGACGGGGAATGGTGTTTCTTCGTCCTTAGAAAAGAGGATAAGAGATGATTGATTTTAATGTTCCGCCTTATTTGGGAACAGAGATGAAGTATGTGGAGGAGGCGGTCGCCAGAAATCACAAGATCTGCGGGGACGGTCCCTTTACGCACCGCTGCAATGAGTGGCTGGAGAAAAAGACAGGGACGGCGAAGGCGCTCCTGACCACCTCCTGTACCCATGCTACGGAGCTGGCGGCGCTGCTTTCAGACATCAAAGAGGGAGACGAGGTCATCATGCCTTCCTATACGTTTGTGTCTACGGCGGACGCCTTTGTGCTGAGAGGAGCGGTTCCGGTCTTCGTGGATATCCGTCCGGATACCATGAATCTGGATGAGACGAAGATCGAGGCGGCGGTGACGGAACGGACCAGGGCCATCGCTCCGGTGCACTACGCGGGAGTTTCCTGCGAGATGGACAAGATCATGGAGGTGGCAGAGAAATACGGCCTGACGGTCATAGAGGACGCTGCACAGGGTATTTTGAGCACCTATAAGGGAAAGGCTCTGGGAACTATCGGAGATTACGGATGTTTTTCCTTCCATGAGACGAAGAACTACAGCATGGGAGAGGGCGGCGCCCTTCTGATCCGGGATAAACGGAATGTGGAGCGGGCGGAGATCATCCGGGAGAAGGGTACGAACCGTGCGAAATTTTTCCGCGGGCAGATCGATAAATATACGTGGGTGGACGCCGGGTCCTCCTATCTTCCGGGGGATATGAACGCCGCGTATCTGATGGCCCAGTTCGACCGGGCGGACGAGGTATTTGAGGACCGTATGAGGAGCTGGAAACTGTATGAAGAGCTGTTAAAGCCTCTGGCGGACCAGGGAAAGATCGAACTTCCGTATATACCGGATCACTGTACCCATAACGCACATATGTTCTATATCAAAGCCAGGGATCTGGAGGAGCGGACAGCGCTGATCCAGTATCTGAAGGAGCATGATATCCAGGCAGTCTTTCACTATATTCCGCTTCACAGCGCGCCTGCGGGGGAGCGGTTCGGAAGATTCCATGGGGAGGACGTCTATACGACGAAGGAAAGCGAGCGTCTGGCAAGGCTTCCCATGTATTATGGGCTGAAGGAAGAACAGGTACGTTATATTGCAGATAAGGTGACAGAATTTTACCGTTAGTAAGATGAAGGGAATGCTATGAAGAAGATCGTTATCATCGGGGCAAACGATTTTCAGAATCAGTTGATTCTGAAGGCAAAAGAGATGGGATTTGAGACGCATGTATTTGCATGGAAGGACGGTTCGCCGGGAGAACAGACCGCGGATTATTTTTATCCCATCAGTATTGTTGAGACAGAACAGATTCTTGAAACATGCAGGGAGATCCGGCCGGACGCGGTGGCGTCCATCGCTTCCGACCTTGCGAATATTACCGTAAGCAAAGTCGCTGCAGGCCTGGGGCTTCCGGGGAACAGCCCGGAGTGCATCCGCCTGTCCACCAATAAATACGCCATGCGGGAGGCATTCACCAGAGCGCGTATCGCCACGCCGAAATTTTACCGGGTGGACCGTATGGAGGCGTATCTCTACGGCATGCGCCTTCCGCTGATCGTAAAGCCTACGGACCGGTCCGGAAGCCGCGCCATCACGAAGGTGACGGATTTTGAAAATCTGGGAGAGGCCATCCGTCAGGCCGTGAACCAGTCCTTTGCAAAAGAGGCCATCGTGGAGGAATATATCGAAGGGGAAGAGTACAGTTATGAGGCCATTTCCTGTAAGGGAAAACATACGAGACTGGCTGTGACAAAGAAGTATACGACGGGTGCGCCGCATTTCATTGAGACCGGGCACGCGGAGCCGGCGGTTCTGTCGGAGGATATGATGTACAGGGTGGATTATGTGATGAGGAAAGCGCTGGATGCCCTGAAGATTACAGACGGCGCTTCCCACGGAGAGTTCAAGATCACTCCGGAAGGCAAGGTGCGCATCATCGAGATCGGTTCCCGCATGGGCGGAGACTGTATCGGATCGGATCTGGTACCTCTTTCCACCGGCTATGATTTTATGGAGATGGTCATCGACGTGGCGTGCGGAAAGGAGCCCCGGCTGGCGCCAAAAACCAGTCCCCGAAAAGCGGAAGTCCGTTTTCTCTTTACCATGGAAGATGTGGAGGAGCTTCACGCACTCCAGAAGGAATGTCCTGAGAAAATCTACCGGGTCAGTGAGATCGACCTGTCCAATCTGGGAAAGGTATCGGACAGTTCCACCAGACTCGGGTATTATATTATGTGTGAATAGGAGAAAAGGAAAGGCTTCTTATGGCAGAAGAAAAAAAATCCAACCGACCGAAGATCCTGATTTTGATGTCTTTGTCTCTGATCATCCAGAGCCTGAGCTCGGTATTTATCAAATTTGCGGGAACATACGAGACGTTTTCGAAGGAATTCATCTTCTTTTATATACTGGCAGTGGGATGCCTGGGAGTCTTTGCCATCATGTGGCAGCTGCTTCTGGAGCTGATCCCTCTGACTACGGCCTATCTGAGGAAAGGAATTCTCTATATTCTGATCCTGATCTGGTCCGTGATCTTTTTTAAGGAACAGGTAACCGTCAACAATATCATCGGCAGTCTTATTATCATAGCGGGGATCAGTATTCATGGAATGGATGAACATTAGTTATCTTCTGGCGTTTTCGTCAGTATTCGTGGCGTCGGTGTCGCAGATCCTTCTGAAACAGTCGGCGCAGATGGAGCATAAGAATGTGATCCTGAAGTTTCTGAACTGGAGGGTCATTGTAAGCTATGGGCTTCTGCTGGGAACGACGGTGATCAATGTATTTGCCTACCGGGGCGTGGAGCTGAAGGTGACACCCATGATCGAATCCACCGGCATTATCTGGGTGACCATACTGGCGGTATGTTTCCTGAAGGAAAAACCGACCAGAAGGGCTGTTTTGTCGATCCTCATTACGATTTTCGGCATCATCGTGTTTTCTTTGTAGCAATGAGTGAATTATTAAGACGTTTAATGGAATATGCGGATTCCGGCTGTCTTCCCATGCATATGCCAGGGCATAAACGCCGTATGGGAGAGATGGGGAATCCGTATTTTATTGATCTGACGGAGATCGACGGGTTTGATGACCTGCACCATGCCCGGGGAATTCTTCTGGAGGCCCAGAAAAGGGCGGCAGAGCTCTATCATTCGGAGGAGACCCACTATCTGGTAAACGGGAGCACGGCGGGAATCCTGGCGGCCGTCTCGGGGTGCAGTCCGTTTGGAGGCAGGATCCTGATGGCCAGAAACTGCCACAAGTCCGCTTTCCACGGAGCGCGCCTGCGGGGGCTTCGTGCGGAGTATGTTTATCCACAGTTTCTGGAGAACATGGGGATAAACGGCGCGGTTTCGGCGGAGGATGTGGATGATCTTTTAAAACAGCATCCGGATATCCAGTTTGTTCTCATCACCTCTCCCACCTACGACGGAGTGGTATCGGAGGTGGGGAGGATCGCGGAGGTGGTGCATGGATACGGGATTCCGCTGATCGTCGACGAGGCCCATGGTGCGCATTTTCCGTTTTCCGACCATTTTCCCGTGGATTCTGTCAGCGCCGGAGCGGACGTGGTCATCCACAGCCTGCACAAGACGCTGCCTTCCCTGACGCAGACGGCGCTGATCCATCTGAACGGAAGGATTATAGATTCCTTTCGGGAGCGGATCAGGGACTTTCTGTCGGTCTATCAGACCAGCAGCCCTTCCTATGTGCTGATGGCTTCCATGGACAGCTGCATGGATCTGGTACTGGGATTCGGGGAGGAATTTGAACGGTTCCACGAACGGATCACGAAACTGCGGGAAAGGCTCCGCGCCATGGAATGCCTGAAGCTTCTGGAGGTTCCGGGAATGGATGAATCCAGAATTCTGGTGTCCGCAATGGGGAGCGGATGGAGCGGGCAGCAGCTTTCCGAGGCACTCCGCCTTAATTACCGGATCGAACTGGAGATGGCGTGCAGTACGTATGTGTGCGCCATTACGACAGCGGCGGATACGGAAGAAGCGCTTGTAAGGCTTGGGGACGCCTTTTTGGCTCTGGACCGGAAGCGGACCGCGGACCGGCGGGTGTACGGGCGTCAGGAACCGGAGAGAGACGGCGTGTGCAGGACGGCGGGAACCTTTCGGACGAAGAGCGTGTGCACGCTTCTGGAGGCCGGAGAGCGGGAACAGGAGCGGGTCCCGGTAAGCGAGGCTTCCGGCAGGGTGTGCGGACAGTTTGTGATCCCTTATCCGCCCGGAATTCCGCTTCTTGCGCCCGGGGAACTGGTGACGGAGCATATGGCGGAGGCTCTCTGCCGGTGTATGAAAGACGGGTCTGACGTGTACGGGGTCCGGGAGGGCCGGATCGCGGTGATTAAGAATCAGTAAGCAAGAGGTGGAGGCCATGGGCAGGATATTTTGTCTGATGGGAAAAAGCTCATCAGGAAAGGATACGATCTACAGGGCCCTGACAGAGGACAGGGAATTTCCTCTGAAAAGGATGGTGCCTTATACGACCCGTCCCATCCGGGATGGAGAGCAGGAGGGCAGGGAGTATCATTTTATCACGGAACAGGAGCTTACGCGCCTGGAGAAAGAAGGAAGGATCGTAGAACTGCGCTCCTATGATACGGTCCATGGAATATGGAAATACATGACTGTCTGCGAAGAGGAGATGGATCTTGACCGATATTCCTGGCTGGTCATCGGGACGCTGGAATCCTGGCACGCCCTGCGTCTCTATTTTGGAAAAGAGAAGCTGGTGCCGGTCTACATAGAGGTGGAAGACGGCCTTCGACTGGAGCGGGCGCTCAAGAGGGAGCAAAGACAAAAGAAGCCGGAATATGAGGAAATGTGCAGAAGATTTCTGGCGGACGCAGAGGACTTTTCAGAAGAAAGGCTGCGGGAAGAAGAGATTACGAGACGATTTCAGAATGAAAACATTGACAGATGCATCAAAGAGATTAAACTTTTCATTCAGGAAGAAATGCGGTATAATTAAATATTGGGAGGTGAGATGTTATGGCTGGATTTGCCGATGTACTGGGACACGAACAGACGATACTCCATATGAAACACGCGATTCAGATGGACAAGGTGTCTCATGCCTATATCATCAACGGGGAAAAAGGGTCCGGGAAGAAACTGCTGGCGGGCCTGTTCGCGCAGACGCTGCAGTGTCAGAAAAAAGAGACGGAGCCCTGTATGGAATGTCAGTCCTGCAGGCAGGCCGTGAGCCTGAATCAGCCGGATATCATCCGTGTCACGCATGAAAAGGCGAATACGATCAGTGTGGAAGACATAAGGACGCAGGTCAATGGGGATATTATGGTCAGGCCATACAGCAGCCCCTACAAGATCTATATCATAGACGAAGCGGAAAAACTGAGCGCACAGGCGCAGAACGCCCTTTTAAAGACCATAGAAGAGCCTCCGGTCTATGGGGTCATATTGCTTTTGACGTCCAATACGGGGATGCTGCTTCCGACGATCCGCTCCAGATGCGTGCTCCTCAATCTGAAGCCGGTCCCGGATGAGGCGGTGAAAACATATCTGACGGAGCAGATGGGGGTCGAGAAGTACCGGGCGGAGATCTGTACGGCATTTGCCCAGGGAAATGTGGGCAAGGCGAAGCGCCTGGCACAGTCGGAAAGCTTTTCGGAGATGCTGGAGCATGCCCTTCATCTGGTAAAATACATTCAGGAGATGGAAGTTCCGGAGCTTCTGGCGGACCTGAAGAGGATCAACGAATATAAGATGGAGATCAACGACTATCTGGACATTCTGGCGGTATGGTACCGGGACGTCCTTCTGTTCAAGGCTACCAGGGACGCGGACAGCATCGTCTTTTCGGATGAATTGATCCAGATCAGGGAAAAGGCAAAGGGAAGCTCCTACGAGGGGCTGGAGTGTATCATAAAGTCACTGGAAAAAGCGAAGATCCGTCTGAACGCCAATGTGAATTTTGACATGGCTCTGGAACTTCTGCTTTTGACCATGAAGGAGAATTAGGATGACGAAAGTAATCGGTGTGCGTTTTCGGCGGGCGGGAAAGATCTATTATTTCTCACCGGGAAAACTGAAAATTGATACAGGCGACCATGTGATCGTGGAGACGGCCCGGGGGGTGGAATACGGCCATGTGGTCATCGGAACCCGCGAAGTGGAGGACGACAGGGTGGTACAGCCTCTGAAATCCGTGATCCGCCTTTCCACCCCGGAGGACGACGATCAGGAGGCGTCCAACCGGGAGAAGGAGAAGGAAGCGTTTAAAATCTGTCAGGACAAGATCCGGAAGCACAGGCTGGAGATGAAGCTGATCGACGCGGAATATACCTTCGACAATAACAAGGTGCTCTTTTATTTTACGGCGGACGGCCGGATTGATTTCCGGGAGCTGGTAAAGGATCTGGCGGCGGTGTTCAAAACGAGGATCGAGCTGCGTCAGATCGGCGTCCGGGACGAGACGAAGATTCTGGGAGGGATCGGCATCTGCGGACGGCCGCTCTGCTGTCATACCCATCAGTCGGAATTCCTGCCGGTGTCCATCAAGATGGCAAAGGAACAGAATCTGTCCCTGAATCCCACCAAGATCTCCGGCGTATGCGGGCGTCTCATGTGCTGTCTGAAGCATGAGGAGGAGACGTACGAGGAGCTGAACAGCCGCCTTCCCAATGTGGGGGACCATGTGACCGCGAGGGACGGCAGCAGGGGGGATGTGTGTTCGGTCAACGTGCTGCGCCAGCTTGTGAAAGTCATTGTGACGCTGGAAAATGAAGAAAAAGAGATCCGGGAATATAAGGTGGAGGAACTGAAGTTCCGCGCCAGACGGAAGAAAGAGAAAAAGAATCAGAACAAGAGCCGGCAGGAGGAGAAGGAGCTGAAGGCTCTGGAGGCGCTGGAGCGCAGGGAAGGAAAGTCGAAATTAAATGACAACTAAGGCAGGGACGCTTTATCTGTGCGCCACACCCATTGGAAATCTGGAGGATATGACGTTCCGCGCGGTTCGTGTGCTGAAGGAAGCGGACCTGATCGCCGCGGAGGATACGCGGAACAGCATCCGCCTTCTGAATCATTTTGACATCCACACGCCCATGACCAGTTATCATGAGTATAACCGGATCGAAAAGGGCAGGACGCTGGTGAAAAAGCTGCTGGAAGGGCAGAATGTCGCGTTGATTACGGACGCCGGGACGCCGGGGATCTCGGACCCCGGAGAAGCGCTTGTATGTATGTGCCGTGAGGCGGGGATCACGGTCACTTCCGTGCCGGGAGCCTGCGCCTGTGTGACCGCATTGTCCATGTCCGGACGGCCTTCCAGACGGTTCTGCTTCGAGGCGTTTCTTCCCTCGGATAAAAAAGAGCGGGAAGCCGTGCTTGCGGAGCTGGAGCGCGAGACGAGGACCATTATCCTCTATGAAGCGCCTCACCGCTTGAAGAAGACGCTGACGGAGCTGCTTGGCCGGATGGGGAACCGGAAGCTGTCCGTGTGCCGGGAACTGACCAAGCGCTATGAGACGGTATTGGAACTGACTCTTGAGGAAGCCTGCGCGTATTATGAAGGGCAGGAGCCAAAAGGAGAATACGTTCTGGTCATAGAGGGAAGGTCCCGGGACGAGATGGATCGGGAGCAGCAGGAACGGTTTCTGCGTATGACGGTGTCGGAGCATGTGAGGCGCTACGAGGATCAGGGAATGGACCGGAAATCCGCCATGAAACAGGCGGCGAAGGACCGGGGAACCGGTAAGCGGGAGATCTATCAGGCGCTGCTTCTGGAGGAAGGACAGGGCACGCGGCATGGAGAATGAGCATACGGAAGCCGTATTGAAGGATGGGGAACGTCTGGACGAGCTGCACAGAAATGGATACCGGATCATTCAGGACCCCAAGCGGTTCTGTTTTGGAATGGATGCGGTGCTGCTGTCCGGTTTTGCAAAGGTAAAGCCGGGAGAACATGTGATCGATCTGGGGACCGGCACCGGCATCATCCCGATTCTTCTGGAAGCGAAGACAAAAGGAGAGATGTTTACAGGCCTGGAAATCCAGCCGGAGAGCGCGGACATGGCGGCGCGCAGCGTAAGGCTGAACCATCTGGAGGACCGGGTCCGCATCGTGACCGGGGATCTCCGGCAGGCGGAACAGATCTTCGGGGCTTCCTCTTTCCATGTGGTCACCTGCAATCCGCCCTATATGACGGATCTGCACGGACTGAAGAATCCCAGCGAGGCAAGGGCCATCGCCAGGCATGAAATCCTCTGTACGCTTCAGGATGTGGTAAGCCAGGCGTCCAGGCTTCTGATGCCCGGAGGACGTTTTTATATGGTGCACCGTCCTTTCCGGCTGGCAGAGATCATCACCTGCCTGTGCGGCTTCGGACTGGAGCCCAAGAGGATGCGTCTGGTGTACCCTTATGCGGACCGGGAGCCCAATATGGTGCTTCTGGAAGCGCTGAAAGGCGGACGCCCCAGAGTGACGGTGGAAAAACCGCTGATCATCTTTCAGGAGCCGGGAAAATACACGGATGAAATCTACGATGTATATGGCTATTAAAAAAGAAAACAGAAAATAAAAAACAGAGTGTAAAATGCAGAATGTAAAAAACGGTACTGCCGGCTGTGGGCAGTACCGTTTTGCATGCAGAAGAAAAGTCAGGATACGGATACGATCAGCTGAAGCCGGTTGCCCGCAAGGTCCGGGATGAATACGTTTATCATGGTTTCGGGAGAAGCGAATTCAATGCATCCGGTATCGGCGTCGCAGGAAAGCGGAGCGATTCGTTTGCCGTCCTCATCCAGGGCATAGACATTTTCAAAGTCAACTCCGGATAACTCATCCTCAAAATAGAGATAAATATGTCCTTTTTCCTGACGGTTGGATAACAGCTTTGGCGCTTCCCGGTCCACATTGCGGACCGGGATCCTTTTTTCCATATACTGACGGTTGGCCAGCGTCACGGTAACCGTCATGGTGCCGTTTCGCGTGGGTTCCACGGAATAGGAACGGTTTCCGGTCTCGTAGACGGAAAGGTTACTGCCGTCCACGGCGGCAGTGACCTGGGAAACCGGAAGAAAATTTTTTACCTCGATGCGGTAGACAGGCCTTCCGGGATTCGCGTCCGCGCTCAGGTTCAGGGAGAAATCCGGCAGGATAAATAAAAGCGGAAGCAGGAAAAAAAGAAGAAGTACAACAGAAAGTATCTGCTTTTGAAGCGAATAGCGTTCTTTTCGGTAATTCTGATAAGAGGTCAGGACTTCCATGGGAATCGTGTTCGGTTCCCTTCCGCACGTCTCAAATACGTACTGGAGAATCTCGTCAGCCGTTTTGGAATCCAGCGTCGGATATGAGGTTTTCTTCCATAATTTTCTTATCTTTCCGATCATACCGCTCCTCTTTGTTCCGATTTTAAAAGCGTAAGTTTTTTGCAGCCGCTGGACAGATATTTTTTGACGGAACCCCTGCTCATGTCCATCAGCCGGGAAATTTCCCGGATTTCCAGATGATTGTAATACCTCAGTATGAGAATCTGCGATTCCGTAAAGGGAAGGTTCATAACCTGGCGGATGATAAAATCGCGGCCGTCAATGGAGACGACATATTCCTCCGGATCCAGGTCGTCAGAAGGACGTTTTTCCGGCTTTTCATAATCTACAGCCATGTTTTCCTCCGGATGTTTTTCTTTCCGGAGCCGGAAGCAGACCCGGAAGGTGATCTGGTTCAGCCAGGAGACGAACAGGTTTGCATCTTTCAGGGCTGCGATATTTTTCAGGGCCAGCAGATAGGTATCCCGGACGGCGCGCTTTGCCAGATGCTCCTCTCCCAGATAACTGCAGGCAAAACGGTATTGATTTTGGTAAGTCGCCGCGTAAAGTTCCGCGAAGGCGTCGCTGTCTCCTTCTCTGGCATAGTTAACCAGCGCTGCGATGTATTGATAATCTAAATCTGACATGATCTTATCGTCCCTGTTCTGGTTTTTGATGGTTTTCTGATGGTCTGAATCCGGACCGTTTTTAATCCAGATGGTTAATGCGTCTGTTGGAAAGCGCGATCAGGTCCGTGATGGTCCGGATCTCTTCCCCTTCGTGAAACGCGATGCCGTAGCGGTATTCGATGGTCAGCTGGCTGGAGGAATCCTGGTTGTAGGTCATGACTTTCTGTTCCAGCCTGTTCAGGAAAAGATCGATCTTGTTCTGGTCTCCGTTTTCAAACAGCGCAAGAAATTTATTGCCTCCGTTGCGTCCTACGAAACACAGATCTACGGAAGAAAGATTCAGCATATTTGAAAAATCACGAATCAGCTGGTTGCCCTGTACGTGTCCGTAATGCTGGTTGACTTTGTGGATGTTGGTCAGGTCAAACATGACGCATCCAAGATGATCCGGCAGCGGTTTGTCGAGATATTTTTCAATCATTACATCACAGCTGAAACGGTTTGCAAGGCCGGAGAGAGGATCCGAGTGGACTGCGTAATCCAGCTCTCTGTAATTTTTCTTGTAGGAAGAAAAATAAGTAAAGTCCCGGTAGATAAAGACAAAAGAAATCCCCAGGATCAGCCAGAGAAAGATGCACAGGATCCGTATTCTGGAATCGGAAGCGATCAGATGATAGAGATCCCGGTCAATCAGGATGATGTACAGACATCCGGCGGCCAGCAGGATGTAGAGAACCAGCTGGATTGTTTTATAGATAAAATCAGATTTTTTCATATACAGACTTTCCCCGTAAACGCTTTTTTCAGAAACAGTATAGCACAAATTCTTGTCTGTGAACAAGAAATCTGTTGGCAATCCGAAATTTTGGTGTTAAAATATAAATCCTGTAATTATAGTTTGCCAGGAAAGCAGGAGAAACGGCGCATGAGCCAGGATTCTGTGAGGATAAGGATTCTGTGTCGTTTATATAGGAGGAACGGCAGATATATCAGGCGGAAAAAGGAGGGGAAGGTCGTGAGAAAAAGGCTTCATGGCAGATACGACGGGATGAAATACGGATGGCTGAGGGATACGAAGCGGTTTCTGTGGCTGCTTCTCCTTGTCTTTCTGCTCCTCCAGCTTGTGGTCGGTTTTTCGATTGTAAAGGGCGATTCCATGGAACCGACCCTGCACAGCGGCGAACTGGCCATATATCTCCGGATCGCCGGAGACTATGAAAAGGGGGATGTGGTGTCCGTAAAAATCCCTTCCGGAACGTACTATGTGAAGCGGATTATCGCCATGGAGGGGGATACGATCGATCTGAGAGGTGGCAGAGTATATGTAAACGGAGCGCTTCTGGAAGAACCCTACGTCTCAGGCGAGACCCATGGGCAGGCAGGCGCTGTCCGATATCCGCTGCGCCTTCAGGAAGGCCAGGTCTTCGTCATGGGCGATAACCGGGAGGTGTCCATGGATTCGCGGAATTTCGGAGTCGTAGGAGTGGGCCAGATCAAAGGAAAGCTGTGGTTCCGTGCAGGATTGGTTTACATAAAGCAAATTTAAAAATGTTTTCATTCGCTCTAAAATAACCGAAAAATAACCAGGTTCGTGTATAAAGGAATCAGGTATCCCTGTACATGATAAAACAGGAAGCAGGGAAAGCGTGATCCGGTGGTTTTACGGGAAAAGGAAAAAGGAGAAGCGGTTATGGAGAAGAACGGAAAGGGCTTTCATGTATGGTCGGTGCTTATCCCGGCAGTTGTTGTGGCGGCTGCGGTCAGCATCTGGAATCCGGGAAATTTTCTGCACGCGGCGGAGGAAAGCGCCGTGGAAGCGGGGGAATGGGCGGAACCGGAGGCAGAGCGGTGGGAGACGGAGATTGTCGGAGAGACGGAAGGGCAGCAGGAGAACGGAAATGTCGGTGAAACAGGAGAGACGGAGATGGAAGTGCCGGACGGTACGGTTCCCCTGGACGGTGAGATCCGGACGGACCGGGAGCTCACCATTCAGGTCATACAGGTGGAGGATGAAGATGTGCCTCTTGCAGATCTAAGCGGTCCGCAAAGTAATATTCATAAATACTGTACGCTTCATTACCTTCTGCTGGCGGTCAGTGCGGCTGTGTTCTGCCTGTCTGTGGACAACAGAAGGAAGCATCAGGGAAGAATTCTGCGGCTTAAGGAGGAGCTGGCCATGGAGCGGCGGAGAAGGGATACAGGTGGCCGGCATGTCTGAATATCTGTGTCCGGCATTCTGCTGGTGGGACATTCCGGCGTTTCTGCTTCTGGTTATGGCGCTTCTGATCTTTGGGGTACAGCATCGGAATCTGAAAAAAAAGGAGAAAGATCTGGAGGATCAGATTTCCACGCTCTATGTGGATGATATGATCCGGTGAAAAACAGGTGGATTTCCATTGGCTTTTTTGTATATGGAATAGTATAATATTACCAGAGTATACAAAAACAGAGGCAGTGGACAGTGGATCAGAAGAATAATTTTGCAGAAGGCAGCGTAGCGAAAAATATTATCAATATGGCGGTTCCCATGACGGTGGCTCAGATCCTGAACCTTTTGTACAATCTGGTAGACCGGATCTATATCGGGCATATTCCCGGAGCGGATTCCCTGGCGCTGACCGGCGTGGGCCTGACCTTTCCCATCGTGAGCATGATCGTCGCTTTTACCGGGCTGTTTGGCATGGGAGGCGCGCCTTTATGTTCCATAGCCAGGGGAAAGAATGATCTGAAGCAGGCGCAGGCAGTCATGCAGAATGCCTATACAATGCTGGTGGTGACGGGTATCCTGATTACGATCGTCGGTTATGTGGTGGAGCGTCCCCTTCTGTATGCCCTTGGAGCCAGCGACGCCACCTATGGATATGCCAGCGCGTATCTGAAAATCTATCTGCTGGGCAGTCTGTTCGTCATGATCGGGCTGGGCCTGAATCCTTACATCAATTCCCAGGGATTTGGAAGAACCGGAATGGTGACGGTCATTCTGGGAGCGGTGATCAATCTGATCCTGGACCCGATTTTTATCTTTGTTTTCCATATGGGTGTCCGGGGCGCGGCGCTGGCGACAGTGATCGCCCAGTTCTGTTCCGCTGTCTGGGTACTGTTTTTCCTGACCGGGAAAAAACCGGTCCTGCGGCTGAGATGGAAACCGGAGACGCCGGACTGGAATATCGTGGGCCAGATCATGACGCTGGGCGTCTCCAGCTTTATTATGAACTTTACCAACAGCGTCGTCCAGGTGGCATGCAACCGCCAGCTTCAGATGTACGGCGGGGATCTGTATGTGGGCGTCATGACCGTCCTGAATTCCATCCGGGAGGTGCTGACCATGGTGGTGATCGGGACGGCCAACGGGGCGCAGCCGGTCATCAGCTTTAATTACGGAGCCGGGAAAAAGGAGCGGGTAAAGCAGGGAATCCGGTTTATGACGATCATAAGCATGGTCTATACGTGTATCGCCTGGGCGGTGACGCTGGCGTTTCCGGAAGCTTTTATCCGGATGTTCAATTCGGAGCCTGAGCTCCTTCAGGCCGGAGTTCCCGCCATGCATATCTATTTCTTTGGTTTTTGTTTTATGGCGCTGCAGTTTTCCGGGCAGACCACTTTTCAGGCGCTGGGACAGGCAAAATATGCGATTACCTTTTCCCTGTTTCGGAAGATCGTGATCGTGGTGCCGCTGACGTATCTGCTTCCGCTCCTGCCGGGAGTGGGGCTTTACGGTGTCTTTCTGGCAGAGCCGATCTCCAATCTGGTGGGCGGCTGTGCCTGCTTTTTCACCATGCTGGCGGTGATCTGGCGCAGAAAGCTTGGCGGGAAAGACGGGATTTCGGAGCAGGCGGTTTTGTGAATGCATGCCGGTTCTGGAGGGGCCGTCAGGGGTAGCCAGTCCATGGGAGGGGCGGAACATGAAGATTATCGCGCATATCCATACGGATTTTCCGGATAAATTCGGAATCCCGAGACAGAGCGGGCTTGTGAAAGAATTAACAGGAGAAATTGTGTTTGAGCCGGAATATCGGAATCCGGAAGCAGTGCGGGGACTGGAGGAATTTTCTCATATCTGGCTTCTGTGGAAGTTTTCGGAATCCAGAAAGGAACACTGGTCGGCAACTGTGAAGCCGCCGCGGCTCGGCGGCAGAAAGCGGGTGGGAGTCTTTGCCAGCCGGTCGCCTTTCCGGCCCAATGATATCGGATTGTCCTCGGTCCGGCTGGAGCGTGTGGACATAGATGAAAGCAGAGGGCCGGTGCTGTATGTGTCGGGAATCGATCTGATGGATGGGACGCCGATCTATGATATCAAACCGTATATTCCCATGTCGGACTGCCATCCGGAAGCGTCGGAAGGATATACGGAAAAGACGAAGCTGCATCGGCTGAAGGTGGAATTTCCGGAGGAATATCTCCGTATCTATCCGGAGGAAAAAAGGCAGGCGGTCCTGGGAGTGCTGGCGGAGGATCCCAGGCCGGCGTATGTGCTGGATGAGGAAAGGATCTACGGCGTTTCCTTTGCCGGATATGATGTGAAGTTCCGGGTGGCTGGAGATACGCTTCGGGTATGCGGTGTGGAACAGATGATGCAAAATGTAAAAAAGGAAGCATAATAAAAACGAAACGGACAGGCGCGCAGGAACAGACAGATGCATGGAATAAAGGGAACTCCCATAAGATGTAGAGACAGATCTTATGGGAGTTTTTTGTATGAATTATCTGTGGGCAGGCATGATGCTGGTGGCGATCGTGTACGGGGCGTTTTACGGCACGATCCCGGAGGTGACCCAGGCGGCGCTGGATTCTTCGAAGGAAGCGGTGACGCTCTGTATCACCATGCTCGGTATTCTTTCTTTCTGGATGGGACTTATGCAGATTGCCGGCGCTTCCGGACTGATTGAAAAGATGACAAGAGGAATCCGGCCGATCCTTAGGTGGCTCTTTCCACGGATTCCGGCGGGGCATCCGGCGCTGGAGCAGATTGCGGTGAACTGTATCGCGAACGTGCTCGGATTGGGCTGGGCGGCGACGCCGGCGGGACTGAAGGCCATGGAGGAGCTTGGGAAGCTGGAGGAGGAGCGGCGGGCAGCAGGGGGAACCTTTCCGGGACGGCAGACAGGAGCAGCGTCAGCCGGGGAAGGAAGCAGGCGGCTGGGAGTGCAGAATGCAGGAGGGCGCCGTTATCCTGCGGCGCCAAAGGGTGCGGCCAGCGACGAGATGTGCGTGTTTTTGATTCTGAATATTTCTTCGCTGCAGCTGATTCCCATGAACGTGGTGGCGTACCGGAGCCAGTACGGGAGCGTAAATCCGACGGCGATCGTAGGCCCTGCGATCCTGGCGACGGCGGTGAGTACGCTGGCGGGGGTGGTATTCTGTAAGGTGATGGATGGGAAGCGGAGAGTTTAAATTGGGCTCTTCGCCGTTGTTTTTTAAATTAAAGTATGAAAAGGGATATAAATGTGATATATTAGTGATAGAGTGAAAGAAAATGGAAATAATTTATTATGTAAACAGAAACAGGTGATCATGATGCAGAAAATATGTATTAGGAATAATGGACCGGTAAAAGATTTTGAGATGGAAATCGAAAAATTTAACCTGTTAATTGGAGAGCAGGCAACAGGAAAGAGTACAATTGCAAAAAGTGTCTATTATTTTAAAACAATTAAGACTAAAATTATAGATTATTTAACACAGATCTATGATAGCAATTCGTATCATAATATGGATCAGGAAAATATCTGGTTTGACAAAGCAATAAAATCGGAACTGAAAAATATATTTATTCAATTGTTTGGTTACAGCTGGGATCTGAATCCGGAATTCTATATGAAATATGATTATGCGGAAGATTTGTGGATTCAGGTGCAGTTGAAGAAGGGTGATAGAAATAGACAGTACATCAGTGTAACATATTCTAGGATACTACTGGGTTCCATCAAAAAACTGCAAAAAGAAATACAGAATATGTTTCATGACAAAGAGAAGAGTATTCAGGTAAGTCTGGTGCTTACGAGTGAGGAAAGAAAAAGAAACCATGAAATGATCATTCGTAAAGTAAATTCCATTTTCCTGGATAGTAAAGAAACTTATTATATTCCGGCAGGCCGAAGTCTTTTAACGGTTATGTCGAATAATCGTGCTGTAATGAGTAATATCGGAGGACTGGATTTTATAACAGAAATGTTTATGGTCTTGATCGACAATGTACGTAACAGTTTTAGAGATGGAGTAAAAAAAGCACATCTTTTTTATCCGACAGAAAAAAGACCGTTTGATATTCAAACGATTACAGACTTTATTGTGAACATGGAAAAGGGGGAATATTTTTACAGCGGCGGAAGGGAATTTTTAAAGATAGAAAAAGACACAGATCATCCTGTGTCTATTAACTTTGCATCATCCGGCCAACAGGAGATTTTATGGATGTTAAATTTTATGTATGTTTTAATGTTGCGTCAGGAAAATGTATTTTTGATTATTGAAGAACCGGAAGCACATATTTATCCATCGCTGCAGAAGAAAATTATGGAATTTATTGTATTGTTTACCAATATACAGGAGAGCGGAGTATTTATTACAACACATAGTCCATATATGCTTACAGCTGCAAATAACCTGTACTATGCAGGCGTGCTCTCACAAGAAGGGCAATTAAAAGAAGTCAGTAAAGTAATCAATAAAAATTATATGATGAGAAAAGGAGAACTTTCTGCGTATAAACTGTTGAATATGCCTGTAGAATCCGGTGAGAAGAATTATATTGATTTACTGGATGAAGAAAAGAGAGAAATCAGGTCAAGCTTAATTGATGATGTATCCTCTCAGATTAACCAGTTGTATACTGCCTTATATGATATTGAACTGGATAACGAACTGGGGTAGAAATATGGCAAGACGAAAAGCAAAGGAAGCAGATTACATTTCTAAACTGACAGAAAAGCAAAGAATTGTGATCACGGATATGGAACATAAAAGCAAGGCGTTTGTTCCATTACAGATTGATCCTGGAAATGAAGTGGAAGTGGTAGAAATTGATGGAGGTTTGATTACCGGATTATCTGAAGGGGAGTATATATGTGATAATCTGGTATATACGATAAAAACAAATACAGCAGGTTTGAATATCACATGGTTTCTTGAATTAAAAGGAACGAAAAATGAAAAAGAAGCAAAACATGCGGTGGATCAAATTATAAAGAGCATTTATTATATGCAGGATCAGGCAGCTTACCCTCAGGCGACAAAGTATATTACAAACAGAGATTTTGTATTTGCTGCAATTGCCGGTGCACCAGATAAGACGCTTCCAGTGCTGAATAATGAGGATATTAAAATACTTTGCAAAAAATTAAAAGCAATTAGTGGAAGAAGAAAAGATGTAAAGGATATGTTTATGCTCTTTTGCTATATCAAGCCAAATGTGAAATATAAAACGGCTAAAATAAAAGGAAATAGAGCTCCTTATGATATTTTATGCTATAGCAAACAGGAGGGTTACATACCATATCCGTCTATGTTGATGAGGTTATTAGAGGGTAAAAATATTCAATCAAAATGTAGCAGATAAAAATAAGAGATATGTTGAAAATTCCAAAATGTTACATAATATTGCAAAATACAGGATAGTTTGCAGAAATATAAAAAACTCAAACTTCCCACATAAAAAATGCGTTTTGCGCCTTGATAAATCAATACTTT
>CAJUAA010000049.1 GCA_910584205.1 uncultured Lachnospiraceae bacterium | reverse complement strand
ATGAATGGGTGTAAAGACATCCGGTATTGTTCTTTTCCTTAAGTTAATGACATTGAGTGTTTTCAATGCTTTCCAGCGTCCCCGAGACGACTTGAACGTCCGACCCCACGCTTAGGAGGCGTGTGCTCTATCCAACTGAGCTACGAGGACTTGTATGAAAAACTTGCTAATTGGCAAGTCATTCAGCTATGAAATTGTTGATTTTACGTTGCTCTGGCAATCGAACACCTACCACTTAGGAGGCGGTCGCTCTATCCATCTGAGCTACGGAAACTTACATGCGTACATGAATAAATACATGCATACATACATGAATACATAAATAAACCAGTCAGACATTCATCTGACTGATCTATTTTACCACTTTTCTTCAAAATGCACAAGACCCTGAAGCCAAATAATTCCCCGAAATCTTCTTCCAGGTTTTGGCTCGCCCAATAAATCCTTCTGGTTGATGCAGACATCCATGATAATCTCATTGGTTTCTATGGACAGAACATAGATCTTTTCTTCTGTTTTGTTATTTTCCACAAGTTCTACCGACAGGATTTCTCCCATGACATTGTAATGGTCACATTCCACACCGCAGGGCATAAAATGTGTGGTCACAATAGAAAATACATCCTCATCCGAGATTCGTCTTGAAATCATGGAATAAGTGTCCATATCCTCCAGCGTCAGATTCTCGATGGCGTCCTCGTCCCCGTCCCGTGCCGCCTGCAGCATCCGATTCCGTTCCTGAGAAGACTTGATCTCTGACACTACCGGAGTCTTCTGATACACCGGCATCAGAACCTTTCCTTCCACGGACAGGCCCGACAGAGTCAAAGATGTGGTTGCCCGGTCCATCCTTCCATACCGTTTCCGGTTCAGATATTCCGTCACATTCTGAACATAGAAAATCAGCGACACGCCCAGGTTCATGTCATCGCAGACCCCGGCATAGGATTCCTTCTCCGCATGCCGCTCGATTTCCATATCCTCATAAAATCTCTCGTTCTTTCCTGTAAAATAAGGAATGCAGTATTCCGGCCGGAATTGATCCTTTTCGTCATATACACCCCGGACGAGAAGCCCCATCTGATCGGCAAACGCTTTTCTCCGTTCAGAAAAATCCTCTCCTTCCGCGGTTACTGCAGTCTCCTCTGTCTGATAGCATTCCGAAGCAAATGTTACAAGCTCTTCATATTCTTCTCTTTTCTGAATCTTGCTGAAACCAACTGCTCTCAGATATCGATGCAAGGATTAACCCTCCTGTTTTATTTCTGTCATACCGCCCATGTATGGCCTTAACACCTCCGGGATCCGGACGCTTCCGTCTGCCTGAAGATTATTTTCCAGAAATGCGATCAGCATGCGGGGCGGAGCCACAACGGTATTATTTAATGTATGCGCAAAGTATTTCCCATTTTCACCGTCCACGCGGATTTTTAATCTTCTTGCCTGGGCATCTCCCAGATTGGAGCAGCTTCCTACTTCAAAATACTTTTTCTGTCTCGGAGACCATGCCTCCACATCCACGGATTTCACCTTCAGGTCAGCCAGATCACCGGAACAGCATTCCAGCGTGCGGACCGGAATATCCATGGAACGGAACAGATCCACGGTATTCTGCCACAGTTTATCAAACCACATGGGGCTTTCCTCCGGCTTACATACCACGATCATCTCCTGTTTTTCAAACTGATGAATCCGGTATACACCGCGTTCCTCCAGGCCGTGCGCTCCCTTTTCCTTACGGAAACACGGAGAATAGCTGGTCATAGTATAAGGAAGTTTCTCCTCCGGAATAATCGTATCAATGAATTTTCCGATCATGGAATGCTCGCTGGTGCCGATCAGATACAGATCTTCTCCTTCGATCTTGTACATCATGGCGTCCATCTCCGCAAAACTCATAACGCCGGTCACCACATTGCTGCGAATCATAAAAGGCGGCACACAGTAGGTAAAGCCGCGGCCAATCATAAAATCTCTCGCATAAGAGATGACGGCGGAGTGAAGCCTTGCAATATCTCCCATGAGATAATAAAATCCGTTTCCTGCCACCCTGCGGGCACTGTCCAGATCAATGCCGCTGAAACGCTCCATGATCTCCGTATGGTAGGGAATCTCAAAATCCGGAACGACCGGCTCTCCGTATTTCTGGACTTCCACATTTTCACTGTCATCTTTTCCGATGGGTACGCTGGGATCAATGATGTTCGGAATCGTCATCATGATTTTCGTCACCTTTTCGTCCAGTTCCTTTTCCTTAACAGAAAGCTCCTCCAGACGGGCAGCATCCGATGCCACCTGTTTTTTTACCTCTTCCGCTTCGTCTCTTTTTCCCTGGCCCATCAGAGCGCCGATCTGCTTGGAGAGCTTATTCCGCTCCGCGCGCAGCTTGTCCGCCTCCTGCTGAGCGGCCCTTCTCTCCGCATCCAGGCTGATGACCTCATCCACCAGCGGAAGCTTCTGATCCTGAAATTTATTTTTAATATTCTGCTTTACAATATCAGGATTTTCCCTGACAAATTTTAAATCTAACATATACTCCTCCTTTATTTTCTCAGATCTGTATACTCTGTTCACTCTGATTATCTATATTATGATAGTATTCACAATTTTGCAAGGATTTTTATCCTTATTCTGTAATTTTATCTCCGGCAACCGCCAGATTCAGCGCCTCTTCTTCTTCTTCCGACAGATTGATACTGGATTTTCCTCCTTTCACTTCCTTCGCGTAAGAATAACATCCCTCCCGGCTGTACATGGAAGTGATGAGGACACCATCATTATTCTGGTCCAGAAGAGCCAGAGAATAGCTGAGCTGCCCGCTCATTTCCCGAAACGCATTATATTTCACCAGACCGGTCTTCTGATATACACGCAGCATATTACTTCTCAGCGCATTCAGTTCATCCCGTTTCTGTTTGTCTGCTTCTTCCAGAATCTCCAGCCGGTCAAACTGTTCCATCACCTGATCCTCCATGGACTCCATGTCTTTTCCGCGCATGAACCGATCATAGCCCTTATACAGTTTTTTCATCTTTATAACGCACCTGATATACAACGCGATCATCAGAAACATCACGGCCAGCATGCCGGCCATAATCCATGCCGGATCGATTCCATAATAAGCAAGATATTCTAATATTGGACTGTTCATTTTTGTTTTCTCCTCTGTATGCCTTATCAAATACCTGCTATTCAATAAGTATGTATTATGTTTACCGAATTAAAATTTCCATCAGTCGTTCCAGTTCTTCCATGGAATAATATTCGATCTCAATCTTTCCCTTTTTCTCATCCTTTCGATTGATGGAAACCTTGGTGCCCAGTGCCGTCTTCATCTTCTCTTCCAGATCCTGAAATACCGCTTTCTGCTGAAAATCCTCCTGTTTCTTCACCGGTTTTTCTTTTCCGATGTTTTTGACCATTTTCTCCACTTCACGGACGCTCAGCCGCTCATTGTATACCCGGCTGGCCGCCTGAAACTGAAGTTCCGGGTCTTCGATGGCCAAAAGCGCCCGTGCATGTCCGGTGGTAAGCATCCCGTCAATGACCATCTGCTGGACTCTCTCATCCAGCTTCAGGAGACGCATGGAATTGGTTACAGCGGTCCTGCTCTTTGCCACCCGCTCCGCCACTTCCTCCTGCTTTAGATGAAATTCTGTTAAAAGCCTTTTGTAGGCGGCGGCTTCCTCAATGGGATTCAGATTTTCCCTCTGAATATTTTCGATCAGAGAAATCTCCACAATCTCCTGATCAGACATCTTTTTAATGATAACCGGCAGTTCCTTCAGGCCCGCCAGCTTTGCCGCACGCCATCTACGCTCTCCCGCAATAATTTCATAATAGTCTTTTCTCTCCTGCACGATCAGAGGCTGCAGCACTCCAAACTGCCGGATGGAATCCGCCAGCTCCTCCAGAGATTCCTCATCAAATTTTTTTCTCGGCTGTTCCCGGTTCGGTTCGATCTGGTTGATTCCCAGTTTTACATCCACAGGTTTCTCCACTATCTTTTCAATGACCTTTTCCACAACCTTTACTTTCTTTCCGCTTTCCGGCACTTTCCCGTTATCCGGTATGAGACTGTCCAGCCCCTTTCCAAGTCCTCCTCTTTTTACTGCCATTCTTCCTCTCCTTTATGAAGCACTTCCTGTGCCAGCAGACGATAACTTTCCGCACCCGCCGATTTTGTATCGTACAGATTGATTGGAAGCCCATGGCTGGGGGCCTCCGCCAGACGTACATTTCGGGGAATGATCGTCTTATAGATATTCTGATGCAGATATCCTTTTACATTTTCCACGACCTGCAGAGAAAGATTCGTTCTGGCATCATACATGGTAAATACCACGCCTTCAATTTCCAGATCCGGATTCAATCTTGTCTGGACAAGCTCAATGGTCCGGATCAGCTGGCTCAAACCTTCCAGCGCGTAATATTCACACTGAATCGGCACAAGTACGGTGTCTGCCGCAGTCAGTGCGTTCACCGTCAGCATATTCAAAGAAGGCGGACAGTCAACAATCACAAAATCATACTGATCTTTGATCTTCTCTGTCTCTTTTTTCAATATATACTCTTTTTCCTCGATACCGATCAGTTCGATCTCCGCGCCGGCCAGATTGACATTGGAAGGAATCAGTGACTGATGTTCGATCTCCGTTTCCACAATGCACTCTTCTATGGTGCATTCTCCGAGAATTAGATCATAGACACTGTTCTCCACTGCATTTTTATCAACTCCCAGGCCGCTTGTCGTATTTCCCTGAGGGTCAATATCTATCGTCAGTATTTTCTGCCCGATTTCCGACAGACAGGCGGACAGGTTGATGGCCGTTGTGGTCTTTCCGACTCCGCCCTTCTGATTTGCGATTGCTATAATTCTTCCCACGTATCTCTCCTTACCATATATAAAACATTTTCTGATGTACTGTATCACATCATCAGTATAACACAAGTATGTTTCACGTGAAACATTTATTCACATTTATTTATAAAACTTTAAATTTTCTGCCTGCCGAAACAGATCGTATCAAAATACAAAAGGAAATTCAAATTTTTCTCCTACAGAGAAAACAGAATCTCCTGATGTCTCGGTAACAGTAAAGCCTGCGCCGTCCCATCCGTTAATTTCAATAATTCCTTTTACACTTCCGTCATCCGATATGAACGCCAGCTCTCCGTTTCCATTGTCAACAAAAGTTCCTTCGGTTTCTCCCTGTCTGTAGATGGAAATAATTGCTTCATCATCGCCTTCCCAGCCCTCCTGAGTAATCAGAGAACTGTATACGCTGCCGGTTCCCTGATTGTCAATAAACAAGCCGTATTTTTCCGATCTTTCCGGCAGAACGAAAGATTCACCCTTTATCCCCGCCAGCTCTTCTGCAAGAACATAAGCTCTGTTTTTGGTAATTTCCTCCAAAAAGGAATTTTGAAGAAGGGGATACATACTGCCGTTTTCTTCTCTGTCCCCAATGCTCAGCAACGTCACCTCTTCTTTCATGGCAATCCAGTTTCTTTGTTCTGCAAGAATATTTTCCTTTGTCTGCTGATCTGCGGAATTACTGAATCTATCCCAAAGATTATTTAATTCCGTGTCCCATATAACAAAAAACCATCTGGATGATATATTCATTTCTTCCTGAGTTTCGGCTGCTTCCGCTAACGGATTGTACTTTTGGATAATTTTTTCAATATTCTCCAATTCCTTTTGCAGGGATACTGAAACTGATACCATATTGTCCACATCTGCTTTGATATCTTCAGAATAATCAAAGGTAAAATCTATTTCCAGTTTATCATCCCATTCAACATCGTTATTTTTTTCGTCTGCGGAGCTGGATTGTTCTTCAACCTGAGAAGATTCATTTTGGACAGCTAATTCATTGTCCTCCGCTTCCTCTTTGCCGCAGGCAGCACAGAGTCCGACCACTAATGTCAATATCATCACGAAAATTCTTTTTTTCATAATCATCTCCATTCCGCCGCCCTGAATCGGCGGCATAAGCAGTAATGAAAGTATCTGATTTCTTTCACAGTGTAAACTCCTTCTAAAAGCAATTTTCCATCCCTGTCATTATATAACAGGATCACATTCATGACAAGATGGCCGCCATTTACAGACAATTATTTGTTTCACGTGAAACATTGTATTCTCCTGTAAAATATGATATATTGAAACCACCATATAGAAAGATATATAAAAGTCTCATATGGAAAACTCATATAGAAACGAAACAGAAAGGGGTATCTTACCTATGAATAAAAAGGCAGGAATTGCGCTCACGCTTACAGGGCTGACAGCCACATCACTCATCAGCCTTTCTGTAATCAACAAGACCATCATCCAGCTTGCCACATCCAAAAGGCTACTGGATTCGAAAAATAAAGAGATGTATCACTGGAGATTCGGAGACATCAGCTACAGTGTCACCGGAGAGGGAAAGCCGGTACTTCTCGTACACAATCTGACGGAAGACAGCTCTTCCGTGGAATGGGCAGAGATCATACCGAAACTGTCCAGGACAAATACGGTCTATGCCATTGATCTGCTGGGATGCGGCCTTTCGGACCGGCCGGATATCACCTACACCAGCTACATGTACACACAGCTGATCAACGATTTCATACAGAATATCATCAAAAAGAAAACCAGCGTCATTGCAACGGGGAAATCGGTTTCTTTCGTACTGGGCGCCTGCAGTGTCAATGAAGACGCCTACGAAGAGCTGATTCTGATCAATCCGGAAAACATCCGCAGTCTGAACCGATCACCGTCCAAACGCACCAATACGGCCGCCTTCATACTGAAAATGCCCTCCATCGGTACCTTTATCTACCATATGCTGACCGCACGGAATCTCATCGAAGAAAAATTTGAGGAAAATTATTATTATGATAGCGAAAATATTCCGGAAGCACTGTATGATTATTATTTCGAATCCGCCCATCTGAAGGGAAAGGCGTCCAAAAACCTCTGCGCCAGCCTGGTGGGAAGATACACCAACGCCAATATCATACGGACATTAAAGACGGTCAATAAAAACATTCACATTCTGGCAGGCCAGGAACTTCCGGGCATCAAGGATACGGTAAAGGAATACCAGTATTACAATCCGGCCATTGAAACGGAATATATCGAGTATACAAAGGGACTTCCTCAGCTGGAATCCCCCGATCAGGTATTAAAGTACATCAATCTTTATCTTCTGAATGAATAAAAGCCGTAAAAAAGCGCCACAGAACCATTTCTGTGGCGCTTTTTTACAGGGGCTCTTTTGCCGGCATTCCGGATTTTCTCGGATATTTCTGAGGACACCCATTTACCTTCCGGATGCACAGAAGGGACCGTCCGATATCCGTTCCGGGAAGTACAAAGGTTTTGCATACTTCCGTCTTCCCTCCCAGAAGAAAAACCGCAGATTTTGCCTTCTCCAGTTCTTTTTCAATCTCACCGGATTTATAGGGGACAAACACCCCTCCGATCTTCACATAGGGAAGACAGTATTCCGACAGGGTGGACAGATTCGCCACCGCCCGGGACACGCACAGATCGTACTGCTCCCGCTTCCTTCCCTTTTTCGCATAATCCTCCGCCCTTCCATGAATGGCCTCGATTCCTTCCAGCTTCAGCCGGCCGATGACCTCCTGCAGAAAATCAATTCGTTTTTTCAGCGAATCCAGAAGTGTCACGTTCAGATGCGGATACATGATTTTCAGGGGAATGCCCGGAAATCCCGCGCCGGTACCCACATCCATCAGGTTATCCACATCTTCCGGGTTGATCACCTGAATAATCGACAGACTGTCCACAAAATGTTTCTGCACCACCTCTTCAAACTCCGTAATGGCGGTCAGATTCATAAAACTGTTCCACTGAACCAGCAGCTCATAATACAGGCCAAACTGTTCCGCCTGCCTTTCGCTTACGGTAAGCCCCAGCTCCTGTATCTTTTCTTTTATAAAAGCAGTTTTTTCTTTTCCTGCCGACGTCGTTGTCCATTCCATCGTTGATTTCATTCTTTCCTTCATTCCTGTCTGTGTTTCTGTTCCAGATAAACCAGCAGTACGGAAATATCCGCGGGAGAGACTCCGGAGATTCTCGAAGCCTGTCCGATGGATATTGGTTTACATAATTTTAGTTTCTGCACTGCTTCCAGACGGAGGCTTGGGATACTGTCGTAATCAAGCTCCTCCGGTATCCGTTTCTGCTCCAGCTTCTTAAACTGTTCCACCTGCTTTAACTGCCGTCTGATGTAGCCGTCGTATTTCACGTCGATTTCCACCTGCTCCGTCACATCCGGAGGAAGGACGGGACGGGCCGGATCGATCTCTGCCAGTTTTTCATAATCCATCTCCGGACGCCGCAGAATCTCCGCCAGAGACGCCGCAGTCTTCAGGGTCGTACTGCCGTATGACGCAAGAAAAGACTGAACCGGTCCGGACGCCCCCACCATCGTACGCTCCAGACGCTCCTTTTCTTCCTTTATCTGCAGGATTTTCTTCTGAAGCTTCCGGTAGCGTTCCTCCGATATGAGCCCCACCTCATATCCCACAGGCGTAAGGCGCTGATCCGCGTTATCCTGTCTCAAAATCAGACGGTATTCAGCCCGGGACGTCATCATCCGGTAAGGCTCATGGTTTTCTTTT
This sequence comes from uncultured Lachnospiraceae bacterium, assembly GCA_910584205.1. GTDB lineage: Bacteria > Bacillota > Clostridia > Lachnospirales > Lachnospiraceae > Hominiventricola. The sequence continues at coordinate 16,095 of CAJUAA010000049.1, read as the reverse complement.
GTGACCAGGTCGTCAATAAGCACGCCGATATATCCCTGGGAACGGTCGATGATGATCTGTTCCTTCCCCAGAATCTCCATGGAAGCGTTGATTCCGGCAATGAGGCCCTGGCAGGCCGCCTCCTCATAGCCGGAGCTTCCGTTAAACTGCCCTCCGCTGAACAGTCCCCGGATCTTCCGAAACTCCAGCGTCGGATAAAGCTGCTGGGGATTGATGCAGTCGTATTCGATGGCATAGGCGTTCCGGACGATTCTGGCGTGCTCCAGCCCGGGCACGGAATGATACATGGCGTGCTGCACATCCTCCGGCAGCGAACTGGACATTCCGCCCACGTACATCTCGCTGGTATACCGCCCTTCCGGCTCGATAAACACCTGATGCCGGTTCTTATCCGAAAATCTCACCACTTTGTCCTCGATGGACGGACAGTATCTGGGCCCGGTTCCTTCGATGGCCCCGGAATAGAGCGGGGAACGATCCAGATTGGAACGTATGATTTCATGGGTTTTCTCGTTGGTATAGGTCAGCCAGCAGGAAGCCTGGTCGATCTGTACGGATTCCGGGTCCGTCGTAAAAGAGAAAGGAACCACCCTCTTGTCGCCCAGCTGCTCCTCCATCTTACTGAAATCCACGGTCCTGCCGTCGATCCTCGCCGGCGTACCCGTCTTGAACCGGTACATCTCGATTCCCAGATTTTTCAGAGAATCCGTCAGATGATTCGCCGCCTGCAGTCCATTGGGACCCGTATACGTACTCACATCCCCGTAGATGCACCTGGCCTTCAGATACGTCCCGGTACAGAGGATCACCGCCTTCGCGTGATAGACCGCGCCGGAATACAGGCGCACGCCCGTGACCCGGCCGTCTTTTGCCAGAATGTCCGTCACCTCCGCCTGCACGATCCGAAGCCGCTCCGTCTCCTCCAGTACCATGCGCATGGCGCGGCTGTATTCCGCCTTGTCCGCCTGGGCCCGAAGCGAATGCACCGCAGGCCCTTTGGACACATTGAGCATCTTGGACTGAATAAAAGTCCGGTCAATGACCTTCCCCATCTCTCCTCCCAGCGCGTCCAGCTCCCGCACCAGATGGCCCTTGGAGCTGCCGCCGATATTGGGATTACAGGGCATCAGCGCGATACTGTCCACGCTGACTGTAAAGACTGCGGTCTCCAGTCCCAGCCTGGCGCAGGCAAGCGCCGCCTCGCAGCCCGCATGCCCTGCGCCGACCACAGCCACATCCACATATTCCTCCACAAAAGGCATTCCTTCACTCTCCTTTCTGCAGCATCCGTTATTTACCGACGCAGAATTTCCGGAAAATCTCGTTCACCAGATCCTCCCCGACGGATTCTCCCACAATCTTTCCAAGAGATTCATAGGCGTCCATCAGATCAATGGAATAAAAATCTTCGGGCAGCCCGCAGTCGATGCTTTCCAGCACTTTTTTCAGGCTCTCCTTTGCCTCTTTCATGGCCGTTCTGTGCCTGATACTGGTAAGATACGATTCTTCTTCATAAGAAATACTTCCACTCAGGAACATTTCCTCCAGAAGATCCGCCAGACGGTCGAATCCCGACTCTTCCCTGGCCGAGATCCCGACCGTGGGCTTTGAAAACATCCGTTCCACCATTTCCGTCGTAGTCTTCATGACAAGATCTGTCTTATTCAGCAGGACTATCACATTCCGATCCTGTAAAAGCTCCATGATCTCCCGGTCATTTTCATCCAGCTTCGTAGAGCCGTCCACCACATAGAGAACCAGATCCGCATCCCTGACGGCTTCCTTCGCCCGGTTGACCCCGATCTGCTCCACCCGGTCTTCCGTCTTCCGGATTCCCGCGGTATCCACGATGTTCAGAACCAGCCCCCGGACCCGCACCTGCTCCTCCAGAATGTCTCTGGTCGTCCCGGCAATTTCCGTGACGATGGCCCTCTCATCTCCGGTCAGCACATTTAAAAGAGAGGATTTTCCCGCATTGGGCTTTCCGATGATAACCGTACGGATTCCTTCCTTCAGAATCCGGCCCTGATCCGCATGTATCAACAGGTCCTCCGCCATTTGGATCAGGTTATCCACCTTTTCCCGCAGCTTTTCCGGATAACCGTCCAGGCTTACATGTTCCGGATCGTCCAGCGCCGACTCGATGAACGCGATCTCATAGATCACCTGTTCCCGGATTCCCTTCACGAGACGCTGGACGGAACCCTTCAGCTGACTGACCGAGCTTCTCAGGGCGTATTCATTCTTTGCCTGGATTACATCCATGACCGCCTCTGCCTGAGACAGATCGATCCTTCCATTTAAAAAGGCTCTTTTGGTAAATTCTCCCGGTTCCGCCGGCCTGGCCCCGCTTCGGATCACCAGCTCCAGAATCCGCTTCATCACATAGACGCCGCCGTGGCAGTCGATCTCCGCCGTATCCTCCGCCGTATAGCTGTGAGGCCCCCGCATCAGAAGGACGATGACCTCGTCAATCGCCTCGTCTCCGTCCACAATGTTTCCATAGTGCATGGTATACGTATCCTGCTCCGTCAGTTTCTTTCCCGTCTTTTTAGAGCGGAAAATCTTCTCCACAATCTCAAAGGCACGATCCCCGCTGACGCGCACAATCCCGATTCCCGCTCCCGTCATGGCGGTTGCGATGGCTGCAATGGTATCACACTCTCTCATATTCTCTCTCCAAAGGAAAAAAGGGACGCTTATTCGCGTCCCCCATCCTTTTTGTTCCGATTGCGGTTGTGATTGTAGTTCCTGTTATTCCCATAACGGCGATGACGGTTGTTATTATTTTCACGAACCTTGACGCCTTCCTTCAGGGTAACGACCACGCGGCGGAAGGGCTCCTGTCCTTCACTGTGAGTTTCCACATAACGGTCGTTCTGAAGCGCCGAATGGATTACTCTTCTCTCATAAGGATTCATGGGTTCCAGCGTCACGGTCTTTCCGCTTCTTCTTACTTTGGAAGCGATGTTTTTCGCCAGATTTTCCAGCGTATCCTTTCTTCTCTGACGATAATTTTCCGTATCCACCTTTACGCGGACATACTCTTCCGTATTCTTGTTCACCACAAGGCTGGTGAGATACTGGACAGAATCCAGCGTCTGCCCTCTCTTGCCGATCAGCACGCCCATATCCTCTCCGGACAGGTCGATGTTCATGATTTTTTCATCCGGATTTTCCGTAATGTCTACGTTCACCTGAATCTGCATGGCTTCAAATACTCTGCTGAGAAATTCTTCCGCCTTCTCTCTGGCATTCAGTGTTCTGCGCGCCCGTATCTTTGCCGGCCTGCTTCCGATTCCCAGAAACCCGCTGCTTCCCTTGTCGATCACATCATAGTCCAGATTCTCGGAAGTCGCTTCCAGTTTGATTTTGGCTTCCATGATCGCGTCATCCAGAGTTTTAGCTGAAAACTCTCTATATTCCATTTTTTTCTTTCCCCCTTACTGTTACTTCTTCGTCTTCTCGTTATACCTGGCCACCATGGCTGCTTTGGAGGCAAGACTTCCCGGTTTGTCCGAATTCTTGTAATAATCAGTGGAAGCCTCCATGGCCGCTTTTCTCTCCTCTTCTGTCATGCTCTTCTTTTTGCTGCTGTTCTCAATTGTGCGAACGTTTGTTCTTGCAATATCCGTCATTTTCTGAGGAGGAAGCCCTTTCTTCTCACGGATTCTGTTGTTTTTCTCGATGTTCTTTTTCACCAGTTCATCCAGATCCAGTCTGTCCAGATATTTGTTGATGGACCACTGCTGGATTCCGCGGACCACCGCACCCATGATCCAGTACAGGCCCATACCTGCCGGCAGCGTCATACAGAACCAGGCGGACATGATAGGCATCATCATGTTCATGGTCTTCATGGTGGAATTCATCGTCTCATTCTCATCGCCCGTGGACGGCTGCGGCATCATCTTCACGTTCAGCCACTGGGTAAGCGCCGCCAGAAGCGGTACGAGAACCGCACCGGCCAGCAGAAGAAAAGATCCCGTCGCGATGGCGGATTTTGCAATGTTCCACGGAGAATTGGCAATATTAATGCCAAAATTGTTCATATGGTTGATGGAAGACTGGGTAGAGACGATCAGTCCTTCCATGTCCGGAAATTTGTCCGCCAGCATCTGCCAGGTGGCCGCGCCGGAATCCTGAAGCTTGTACAGCACGTCAATGATTGTGTTGGTCTGCGTAAAATCCCTGGATTCCAGATACATTCTGCCGTTGGTACCCAGCTCTTCCATGAACGTAGTTCCGCCTGGAGCGGACATAATCCGTCCCGCAAGCTCCGTAAAGACATCTTTCACGCCGTTTACATAAGCCGGCACATTCATAATCACACGGTAAAGGGCGAACAGGATCGGCATCTGGATCAAGAGCTGCAGACAGCTTCCCGTGGGAGATACCCCGTATTTCGCATAGACGGCCTGGGTCTCCTCATTCATCGCCATCATGGACTCATTGTCTTTTTTATTCTTGTATTTTTTCTGAATCTGCTGGATCTCCGGATTCATCTTTGCGGATAATTTGGAAAACTTCTGCTGCTTGATGGTCAGAGGCAGCATCAGAAGATAGATAATGACCGTAAAAAGAATGATACAAAGACCAATATTCTGAATTCCAAATACACCATTTAAAAAGTTGAACAGCACGTTCATGATCCATCCAAGAATCCTTGCCACATCTCCGATAATGAACGTATTGTTCTGGGTCAATAAAATACCTGCCAAAATAAACCTCCTTATATCATGGAACGCCCTTCCATGACCTGCATTTACTCACCGGTCCCCTCTCTCCGATCTTCTTATGGAACCGGATCATATCCTCCTTTTGAAAAAGGATTGCACCTTAAAATCCTCCATATTGCCAGCAGTCCGCCTTTGAGCGCTCCGTACTTCTGTATGGCTTCCAGCCCGTACTGGGAGCAGCTTGGATAATAAGGGCATTTCGTGTTTTTTAACGGTGATAGGTATGTCTGATAACATTTGATCAGACAGATCAATATTTTTTTCATCTTACAATTCCATGAAGTCTCCCCAGGTGGAGCAGCGCACTTTCAATCTCCTGGCAGGTTTTATCCTTTGCGCTCTTTCTTGCTACCACTACCATGTCCAAACCACTATTGAACATATCCTCCTGAAGTCTGTAACTCTCCCTGATGAGACGGGTAATCCTGTGTCTGACGACACTGTTGCCAACTTTTCTGCTGACTGATATTCCCAGACGGTTCCTGTCCGTCTGCCGATTCAGAACATACATAATCAGATAACGGTTGGCATATGACTTCCCATGGACATACACATTCCGAAAATCCTCATTACGCTTTAATGATTCTGAAAATCTCATTTGCTCTCCTTATAAAAGCCTAGAAGAAAAGGCCACATATATGCGGCCTACGCTGATAATTTCTTTCTTCCTTTTAATCTTCTGGCTGCCAGGACTTTTCTTCCGCCCGGAGTACTCATCCTTGCTCTGAAACCGTGAACCTTCGCTCTGGAGCGCTTCTTCGGCTGAAATGTCATTTTCATGGTCTGTTCACCTCCTTATTCATATCATTTCCTTCAACAGGTTAAAAAACACTATTTCAATTATACGCAGACATTCCCCATAAGTCAAGCAAAAAATAAACCACATGCTTCCCACAAGTTATCCACCGAAATGTGAATAACTTGTGGATAATTTCTCCGCATATCCACGTCCTTTTCACCTGTGCGGCAGATAATTGTTGATATCTTTGTGAATTTATTGTATTATGTAGTTTGAGAGAGTAGCATTATAACACCATTCAGTAGATAAGGATAGACGATATGTATACACAACTGGAACTGTTAAATCAAAAATGGGACGGAATTCTTCAGACGATCCGACAGGACAACGGGCTCTCTGATGTGGCATTCAAAACCTGGCTTCTGCCCCTGAAAATTTTTCGCATCGATGACAACGTACTGAAAATAACAGCTCCTTTTGACCAGGCGGTTACTTATATTGAAAATAAATACAAGACGTTTCTCTATGTGGCGGTGGCCGAGGCCATGGGAACCGAATACGAGATCAGGATCATGACCGAGGAGGAAGCCGAGAAGGAAAAGAAGGCGGCCCCCCAGCCAAAGTCCGCTCCGGGTCCGGCGGCAAAGCAGACGGACAGCAAAAATACAAACCTGAATCCCAAATATACCTTTGAGACCTTTGTCATCGGCAGCAACAACCGGTTCGCCCACGCCGCTTCCGTGGCTGTAGCGGAATCTCCGGGAAAAGAATACAATCCGCTGTTTCTGTACGGAGGCGTGGGACTGGGCAAGACTCATCTGATGCATTCCGTAGCGCACTATATTCTGCAGCGGGACGCTTCCGCCAGAGTACTCTATGTGACGTCGGAAGTATTTACCAATGAACTGATTGATTCCATCCGTAACGGCAACAACACCAGTATGACCAAATTCCGGGAAAAATACCGCAACATCGACGTACTTCTCATCGACGATATCCAGTTCATCATCGGCAAGGAAAGTACCCAGGAGGAATTTTTCCATACGTTTAACGCCCTCCACGGCGCCAATAAGCAGATCATCGTCTCCAGCGACCGTCCTCCCAAGGATCTGGAAACACTGGAGGCAAGGCTTCAGTCCCGTTTCGAATGGGGACTGATCGCCGATATCTCCTCTCCGGATTATGAGACCAGAATGGCAATTCTCCGCAAAAAAGAAGAGATTGACGGATACAACATCGACGACGAAGTTATCCGCTACATTGCCAACAACATCAAATCCAATATCCGGGAGCTGGAAGGAGCGCTGAACAAACTGGTAGCTCTTTCTAATCTGGAAAACCGGGAGATCAATCTCTCCATGGCAGAGGAAGTGCTCAAAGACATCATCTCCCCCAATGAAAAGCGGGAGATCACTCCCCAGGTGATTCTGGAAGTAGTCGCAGACCACTACAATGTCTCTCCCGGGGACATCATCGGAGGAAAGAGGAACGCTGAGATCGTCACTCCGCGCCAGATCGTCATGTATCTCTGCCGTGAGATTACGGATACTTCCTATAAGAACATCGGTATCCTTCTGGGAAACAGAGACCATTCCACGGTCATCAGCGGTGATAACAAAATACGTGAAAAGCTCCAGAAAAACGATTCGAAACTGAAAAACAACATTGACATCATTCGGAAAAAGCTGAGTACCGGCTGAACCCCCGCACCATTGCCTTTCCTGTCATGTGTCCTTATATCATATCTGTATATAATATAAGAAGAAACTCATACCTGATTTATTCACATGATCCTGTGGCCAGATGGTAGATAAGATGTGGAAAAGTGAAGAACCTTTTGGGACATGTTGACAACCTCCCATTTTCAAACCTCTTCACCTTAAGATCTCCACATACTTTTCTCTTCGGTTTTTCCTTTATTCTCAGGCAGTTCGGGGCTTATGCACAAATCCACACCCCCTACTACTATGAAGACGAATTTTAACCATAGAAACATACATGAACCCACCGAAAGGAGTTATTCACATGAAGCTTATCTGTTCCAAAGGGAATCTGCTGAAAGGAGTTAATATTGTATCAAAGGCTGTTCCCTCCAAAACGACCATGTCCATCCTGGAATGTATCCTGATCGACGCTTCTGCCAATGAGATCAAACTGACAGCCAACGACATGGAACTGGGAATCGAAACCAGGATCGAAGGGACCATCGAGCAGAAGGGGATCGTTGCCGTAAACGCGAAGGATTTCATCGAGATCATAAGAAATCTTCCTGATAATGACGTAACAATAGAAAGCGACAGCAATTATAAAATATCCATTACCTGTGAAAAAGCACATTTTAGAAATATTCCCGGTAAATCCGGAGAGGATTTCTCCTATCTTCCTTATATTGAAAAGAATGACTCCATATGTCTTTCACAGTTTACGTTAAAAGAATTGATCCGGCAGACGATCTTTTCTATTGCGGACAGCGACAACAACAAACTGATGACAGGAGAACTGTTCGAGGTTCATGACAACGAATTAAAGGTGGTATCTCTGGACGGCCACCGGATTTCCATCCGCCGGATCGAGCTGAAGGAATCCTACCCGGACCGGAAAGCGGTGGTTCCGGGAAAATCGCTTCAGGAGATCAGCAAGATCCTTTCCGGAGAGACCGGGGACGAGGTACATATCTTCTTCACCAACAACCACATTGTTTTTGAATTTAATACGACTACCGTAGTATCAAGATTGATTGAAGGAGAATATTTCAAGATCAACCAGATGCTTTCCAACGATTATGAGACAAAGTTCCTCATCAATAAAAAGGAACTTCTGAACTGCATCGGACGTGCGACGGTCCTGATCAAGGAGGGAGACAAAAAGCCGATTATTTTCCGGATTACGGATACGAATATGGAAATTAATATCAATTCCCAGCTTGGTTCCATGAAAGAGGAAATCGACATTGAAAAGCAGGGCAAGGACATTATGATCGGCTTCAACCCGAAATTTCTCATCGACGCCCTCCGGGTCATCGACGACGAGACGATCTCCGTCTATATGGTAAATCCGAAGGCGCCCTGTTATATCCGGGACGACGAGCAGAAATACATCTATTTGATCCTGCCGGTGAATTTCAACGCGGCAGTCAGCTGACAGAAAGGCGGAAGCGGAAATGGCAACGATCAAACTGAGGGACGATCACATCCGGCTGTGCCAGGCGCTGAAGGCGGCCGGTGTGGCAGGGTCCGGTACGGACGCCAAGTTCATGATTAAGGACGGACTGGTGAAGGTCAATGGCGAGACGGAATATCAAAGAGGAAAGAAGCTTTATGATGGAGACACGGTTCTCTGCAACGGGGAGACGATCGAGATTGTAAAGTAATGGTTTGGTGCGGTTTATGGTCATAAAATCCATCAGTCTTCAAAATTATCGGAATTACAGGACACTGTGTCTTTCACTGGATCCGTGTACAAACATTTTTTACGGCGATAACGCCCAGGGAAAAACGAACATACTGGAAGCAGTCTATGTGAGCGGCACCTCCAGGTCCCACAGAAGCTCCAAAGACCGGGATCTGATCTGTTTTGAAGAGGAGGAGGCGCATATCTGCACCATGGTGGAGAAGAAGGGGATTCCTCACAAGATCGACCTTCATCTCAGAAAGAACAGGTCCAAGGGAATTGCCATCGACGGGATGCCGATCCGAAAGGCCAGCGACCTTTTTGGAATCATGCATTTTGTATTTTTCTCCCCGGAAGATTTAAGCATCATAAAAAACGGGCCGTCCGAGCGGAGACGGTTCATGGACATGGAATTATGTCAACTGGACAAAATTTATCTGCACAATCTTGCAAATTACAATAAAATTGTGCTTCAAAGAAACAAGATCCTGAAGGAGCTGTCTTTTCGGTCGGATTACAAAGAGGTTCTGGACGTGCTGAACCTGCAGCTGGTCCAGTACGGGATTCCGGTCATCCGCAGGCGGAAGCAGTTTACAGAGGAACTGGATGAGATTACCCGGACGATTCACGGCCAGCTTTCCGGCGGACGGGAGCAGCTGATCCTGGGATATGAGAACAATGCGGAGGAAGACGCGTTTTCTGATCTGATTCAGAAAAACATGGAGAGAGACATCCATCAGAAGACAACGACCACAGGTCCTCACAGAGACGACCTGTCTTTTATGGTAAACGGAGTGGATATCCGGAAATTCGGGTCTCAGGGCCAGCAGAGGACGGCGGCTTTGTCGCTGAAGCTGTCGGAGATTGAAATTGTTAAAAAAATAACAGGCGATGCGCCGGTCCTTCTTCTGGACGATGTGCTGTCTGAACTGGACAGCAGCAGGCAAAACTATCTATTAAACAGCATTCAGAACGTACAGACTCTCATTACCTGTACCGGACTGGATGAATTGATAAATCACCGTTTTCACATCAACAGAGTGTTTCGGGTAGCAGATGGAAAGGTAACTGTAAAGAATTAACAGGAGGCAGAGCAATGGGTACAGACAATGTAGAATATGGCGCGGACCAGATCCAGATCCTGGAAGGACTTGAGGCGGTCAGGAAAAGGCCCGGAATGTATATTGATGACATCTCCTTCAGAGGACTGCATCATCTGGTCTATGAGATCGTGGATAATTCCATTGATGAAGCGCTGGCCGGATACTGCAGTCATATTCAGGTGACCATACATGAAGATAATTCCATTACAGTGGAGGATGACGGAAGGGGCATCCCCACGGGAATCAACCATAAGGCGGGAAAGCCGGCGGTGGAAGTGGTATTCACCGTCCTGCATGCAGGAGGTAAATTCGGCGGCGGCGGATACAAGGTATCCGGAGGACTTCACGGCGTGGGCGCGTCCGTCGTCAACGCGCTTTCCGAGTGGCTGGAGGTAACGATCTGCAGCGAAGGAAAGCTGTACAGACAGAGATATGAGAAGGGAAAAGTGTGCTATCCCCTGGAGGTGATCGGCACCTGCAAACCGAACCTGACCGGAACGACCGTCTCTTTCCTTCCGGACAAGGAGATTTTTGAAACGTCCGAATTCGATTTTAAGACGCTTCAGATCCGGCTTCGGGAAACGGCTTTTCTGACAAAGGGGCTGAAAATTACACTGACGGACGAGAGAGAAGACCCTGTCCGGTCCAAAGTATATCACTATGAGGGCGGCATCAAAGAATTTGTCCAGTATCTGAACAGGAGCAATACGCCCATTTATGAGGATATTATCTATTGTGAAGGAATGAAAGACGGAGTTCAGGTGGAAGTGGCGTTCCAGCACAGCGATTCCTATTCCGAAAATTGTTACAGTTTTGTCAATAATATCAACACCCATGAAGGCGGGACCCATCTGGCGGGGTTTAAAAGCGCCGTGACCAAGACTTTTAATGATTATGCCAGAAAGAACAAGCTTCTGAAGGATTCCGAGAGCAATCTGTCCGGCGAGGATATCCGGGAAGGGCTGACCGCGATCATCAGCGTGAAGATCAGCGAGCCCCAGCTGGGAGGGCAGACCAAGAGAAGCCTGGGCAATACGGAGGCGAGAAGCGCGGTGGACAGTATCGTGTCGGAACGGCTGACCGTCTATCTGGAGCAGAATCCCCAGGTGGCGAAGCTGATCCTGGAGAAATCCATCCTGGCCCAGCGCGCCAGGGAGGCGGCGAGAAAAGCCAGGGAGCTGACAAGAAGAAAGTCCGCTCTGGACGGATTCGCGTTTCCGGGAAAGCTGGCGGACTGTTCGGATAAGGACCCGGTAAACTGCGAGATCTATCTGGTAGAAGGAGATTCCGCGGGAGGTTCCGCCAAAACGGCGAGAAACCGTATGACCCAGGCGATCCTTCCTCTTCGGGGCAAGATCCTGAATGTGGAGAAGGCAAGGCTGGACCGGATCTATGGGAATGACGAGATCAAATCCATGATCAGCGCCTTTGGTACCGGAATACATGAAGATTTTGACATTACGAAGCTTCGCTATCACAAAATCATCATTATGGCGGATGCGGACGTGGACGGCGCGCATATCAGCACGCTTCTTCTGACGTTCATGTACCGCTTCATGCCGGAACTGATCAAACAGGGATATGTATACCTGGCGCAGCCGCCTCTTTTCAAGATTGAGAAGAACAAAAAGGTATGGTACGCCTATACAGAGCCGGAACTGAATAAAATTCTCGAGGAGATCGGAAGAGATCAGAATAATAAGATCCAGCGCTATAAGGGACTGGGAGAGATGGACGCAGAGCAGCTCTGGGAGACGACCATGGACCCTGAAAAGCGGGTTCTTCTGAAGGTTACCATGAATGAGGAACAGTCCTCCGAGATCGATCTGACGTTCACGACGCTTATGGGCGATAAGGTGGAACCGAGAAAAGAATTCATTGAAGCAAACGCAAAATATGTGAAGAATCTGGATATTTGACCAGGTAACGAGGAATAAAAAAGTATGGAAGATAATATTTTTGATAAAGTTCATGAAGTGGACCTGAAAGAGACCATGGAGGAATCCTACATCAGCTACGCCATGAGTGTCATTGCCTCCAGAGCGCTTCCGGATGTAAGGGACGGCCTGAAACCCGTACAGCGCAGGATCTTGTATTCCATGATCGAGCTGAATAACGGCCCGGACAAACCTCACCGTAAATGCGCGCGTATCGTCGGTGATACCATGGGTAAATACCATCCTCATGGAGACAGCTCCATCTACGGCGCCCTTGTCAATATGGCGCAGGAGTGGTCCACCCGCTATCCTCTGGTGGACGGTCATGGAAACTTTGGTTCCGTGGACGGCGACGGCGCGGCAGCCATGCGTTATACAGAGGCCCGTCTGAGTAAGATTTCCATGGAAATGCTGGCGGATATCAATAAAGACACCGTGGATTTCGGTCCCAACTTTGATGAGACGGAAAAAGAGCCTCTGGTGCTGCCGTCCAGATATCCGAACCTTCTGGTCAATGGAACGACCGGTATCGCCGTAGGTATGGCGACCAATATTCCGCCCCATAACCTCCGGGAGGTCATCGGCGCGGTAGTGAAGATCATCGATAACCGGATCGAGGAAGACCGGGAAACGCAGATCGAGGAAATACTGAACATCGTAAAAGGACCGGATTTTCCCACCGGCGCGGAGATCCTCGGCACGTCCGGCATTAATGAAGCTTACCGTACCGGCCGCGGCAAGATCCGTGTCCGCGCGGTGAGCAATATCGAATCCATGCCAAACGGGAAGAACCGCATCATTGTCACAGAGCTTCCGTATATGGTGAACAAGGCCCGGCTGATCGAAAAGATCGCGGATATGGTCAAGGAAAAGAAGATTGACGGCATCACTTATATCAATGACGAATCCAGCCGGGAAGGTATGCGGATCAACATTGAGCTGAGAAAAGACGTCAATCCCAATGTAATATTGAACCAGCTTTATAAACATACCCAGCTGCAGGATACCTTTGGGGTTATCATGCTGGCGCTGGTCAACAATGAACCAAAGGTGCTGAATCTTCTGGACATGCTGAAATACTACATCCTGCATCAGGAGGATGTGGTTACCAGAAGGGTCAAGTATGAATTGAACAAGGCGGAGGAACGGGCGCACATTTTGAAAGGCCTGCTCATTGCCCTGGACAATATCGACCGGGTCATCCAGATCATCCGGGGGTCCCAGACTGTCCAGATCGCCAAGACGTCCCTGATGGAAGAATTCGGGCTGGACGACGTACAGGCCCAGGCCATCGTGGACATGCGCCTGCGCACGCTTACCGGACTGGAACGGGACCGTCTGGAAAAAGAATACAATGAGCTGATGGAAAAGATACAGTATTTAAAAGAAATCCTTGCAGACGAGAAAAAACTTCTGGGAGTAATCCGGGAGGAGATTCTGCTCATTTCTGATAAATATGGAGACGACCGCCGGACAAAGATCGGCTATGATGAATTTGATATCAGCATGGAGGATCTCATTCCGGTCAGCGACACGGTCATCACCATGACGCACCTTGGCTATATCAAGCGTATGACCGTGGATAATTTCCGGAGCCAGAACCGGGGCGGCAAGGGAATCAAGGGCATGCAGACGCTGGAGGAAGATTTCATTGAAGAGATCTTCATGACCACGACGCATCATTATATTATGTTCTTTACCAATTTTGGAAGAGTGTATCGTTTAAAGGCGTACGAGATCCCGGAAGCGGGAAGGACGGCAAGAGGGACTGCCATCATCAATCTGCTCCAGCTCCAGGCCGGCGAGAAGATCACCGCAGTCATCAAGCTGAAGGAATTTGACAACAGCAGCTGCCTTGCCATGGCCACCAAAGGTGGCATCATCAAGAAGACAAGCCTTTCGGATTTTGCAAATATCCGCAAGACCGGGCTTCAGGCCATCAGTCTCAGGGAAAATGACGAGCTGATTGAAGTCAAGATCACGGATGGAGACAAGGAAATGATCCTTGTGACCAGGAACGGCATGAGTATCCGCTTCCACGAAAGCAGGGTGCGTACCATGGGCCGTACCGCCATGGGCGTCATCGGAATGAGCCTGGAGGAAGGGGACGAAGTAGTCGCCATGCAGCTTCATACCCAGGGAGACTATCTTCTGATCGTATCGGAAGGCGGATACGGAAAGCGGACGCCCATGGAAGAATTCCATGCCCAGAACCGGGGCGGCAAAGGTCTGAAATGTTATAAGATCATGGATAAGACGGGCGCCGTGGTAGGCGCGAAGGCGGTAAACGACGACAATGAGATCATGATGATCACCAACGAGGGCATCATCATAAGGATCGGCTGCGAAGATATTTCCGTGCTGAAGCGGATCACCTCCGGCGTGAAGCTGATGAACGTGGATACAGAAGCCGGGATCAAGGTCGCCAACATCGCCAAAGTCCGTGAAGAAGTGAAGAACGAGCAGGAGGAAGAATCCGAAGGAGGACCGGAGGTGCAGCCGGAAGAAGGGTCAAAAGGAGATCCGGAAACACAGCTGGAAAAAAGGTCCGTGGAAATACCGGGAGTACAGCCGGAGGAAGAGACATAAGAGATGAAACGAATATGGTTGATGGTTCTTAAAAATATTCTGTCCGTTCCTTACTGGTATCTGAAGCTTATGTATTATGCGGCAGACAGCAGCCGGATTTCAGAAGAAAAGAAGCTGATTCTCTTTAAGGAGATCGTTTCCCGCGCCAACCGGGGAGGAAATGTGACGGTTCTTTCCCGCGGCGTGGAAAACGTTCCGAAAAGCGGCAGTTTTATGTATTTTCCAAACCACCAGGGCTTGTACGATGTGCTGGCCCTGCTGGACGGTTCTCCGCGCTTTTTTTCCGTGGTTATGAAAAAAGAACTGGAACATCTTCCGTTTCTGAATCTGATTTTCCGTATCATGGGCGCTCATTCCATCGACAGGGAGGATGTAAGGCAGTCCATGAAAGTGATTCTGAAGGTCAGCCAGGAAGTAAAGGAAGGAAAGAATTTTCTTATATTTCCGGAAGGTACGCGCTCCAAAAAGCCCAATGCGGTGGGGAGCTTTAAAGGCGGTTCCTTTAAAAGCGCCACAAAAGCGAGATGTCCCATCGTTCCCGTATGTATCCGGGATGCCTGGAAAGTATTTGATACCGGGTCTACGGCCCCGGTTACTGTAGAAGTAAATTATCTGAAGCCTTTATATTATGAAGAATATAAGGATATGAAAACGACGGAGATCGCGGAAGAGGTGGAAAAACGGATTCAGGAGGTTCTGAACAGATCATGATTTCTTTTAAAAACAGGATATTCCTGTTGACTTTACTGACTGCGGTCCTGATACTGAACGGATGTTCGAAAAGCGAACCGGCGGACCCTGTGCCCATCGAGACCTTTCAGATGGTCCCTTCGTCGGACGACGTGGAGGATTATCTGGAGCTTCTGGAAGAATATGAAGAAGAAACGGACCAGTGGTTCCAGGTTACTTCGAAAGAAATCCGGGACAAATATGATATTCGTATCTTTAAGTCGGATACGACCTGCAGTAGTTTATTATTGTATGAAGGCGAGTTGTATCCCCTGGGGCCATGTTTGGGCGGCTACGGAGTCACATCCTTTGCCGTGGCCGACTTAAATGAGGACGGAGCATTTGAACTGTATTTTACCTGTTCCTGGGGTTCCGGCATTCCGCGCTCTGAAATTGGCTATTTTGACAGCGCGGAAAAAGAAACCGTCATGTTTGACGCTTCCTACTGGATGCAGGAGCTGCTTCTGGAAGCGGATGATTCTGATCTCCTGTGCGTATACGATGCAAAAGCCAGCGTCAATTCTTTTGTTGATATTGAAATGTCCCCGGAAGAAAAGGTCGGATCGGTGGCCTTTGATTCCGGAACGATACGGTTTTTTGAGGATTGAAACAAATTGATTCAAATTCTGAAAAAATAATAAAAAAGTAGTTGACAAGTGTTTCTGTATTTAGTATAATAACCCATGCGTCATGATTTGACGTGTCCGGAGAAATACTCAAGTGGCTGAAGAGGCGCCCCTGCTAAGGGTGTAGGTCGGGTGACCGGCGCGAGGGTTCAAATCCCTCTTTCTCCGTTTCTTTTCTGCAAAAAAGTCGATGTCAAAAAAACTTGAAAAAAAGTAAAAAAAGGTATTGACAATGCGGAAGAG
>CAJUAA010000048.1 GCA_910584205.1 uncultured Lachnospiraceae bacterium | reverse complement strand
GTAGGCAAGGAGGCGCACAGCGTTGTGGCTGTTCTTTTGTCTGCCCTTCCGATGGTGCTGACAACGGCGCTGCTTCTCGCGGCCGTCTGTCTGATGGTGTCGCACTATCTTACTTCTGCCATTGTGAAGCCGATTGATGAAATGGCAGGGGATATGGAACATATTGACGAGGGGAAAAGTTATCCGGAACTGATCCCGTTTACCCGGAAAATCCGTTTACAGCATGAGGAAATCTTATCTGCCGCAAATATAAGGCAGGAATTTACCGCCAATGTAAGCCACGAACTGAAGACCCCTCTTGCGGCGATATCAGGTTATGCAGAGCTGATGGAAGCAGGCCTTGTAGATGAAAAAGAGATGAAGCGTTTTTCAGGGGAAATCCGTAAAAGCGCAGCAAGGCTGCTTACTCTGATCAATGACATTATCAAGCTTTCGCAATTAGACGCGGGAAACGCAAAAGATATTCTTGACGTGGTAAATCTGGCGGAAATTACAAAAGAAAGTGTGGAAATGCTCTCTTTTGGAGCGGCGAAAAACGGTATTGACGTCATATATGAAGGAGATGACAGAGCGGATGTCCATATCGGAAAGGAACTTGCACAGGAGCTTACCTATAATTTGATTGAAAATGCCATCCGGTATAACAAACCAAACGGCAAAGTGACGGCAAAAGTGCAGAAAGAGGGAACGCAGATCATCTTTTCGGTGGAGGATACCGGTATCGGCATTCCGCCGGAGCATCAGGAGAGAATTTTTGAACGTTTTTACCGGGTGGATAAAAGCAGGTCGAAGGAGCTTGGAGGCACGGGTCTTGGGCTTGCGATTGTAAAGCATATCTGTAATCTGACCGATGCGGATGTGAACCTGATGAGCAGGCCGGGAGTCGGAACGAAGATATTTATTGTCTGGGGCCGGGGCAATGCGGAACCGGTTCAGTGAAACGATTGGAGGTTGAAAACATGGAGACTGTCTTGCAGTTTTTGTTACTGTCTGCAGGGTTTATGATGCTTATCAAGGGCGCGGATTTCTTTGTGGACGGTTCGTCGGAAATTGCTTCGAGATTTGGGATTCCGCAGCTTGTGGTCGGGCTTACCATTGTTGCCATGGGAACAAGCGCTCCAGAGGCTGCGGTAAGCATCTCGGCGGCGCTTAAGGGGAATGCGGGCATTACCATTGGAAATGTGGCGGGAAGCAATATTTTGAATATTCTTATCATCCTGGGTCTTACGGCATTTTTGACAAAAAAGACGGTTCCTGTTGCAGCTTCGACTGTCAAATATGAGATGCCTTTTATGATTGTAACAATGCTGGTCCTTCTCTGGATGGGATATGCGGGAAATGAAATTACAAGACTGGAAGGAGCCGGATTGTGGGTTGTTTTTCTGCTGTATCTTTTTTATCTCTTAAAGATGGCAAAGAAAGGCGCCGGCAGGAATTCAGAGGAGGACGAGGGAGAAGTTTCGGAAAGGGGAGCAAATAAAAAGGAAAAAAGCATGGCAATGCTGGTTTTGTTCACGTCTGCGGGTCTTGCGCTTATTGTGGCCGGCAGCAGCGTCACGGTGGATGCAGCAACAGCGATAGCAAGGATCATAGGTTTGAGCGAGAGGTTTATAGGGCTTACGATTGTGGCGCTGGGAACATCCCTGCCGGAATTGTTTACCTCTGTTTCTGCGGCGAGAAAGGGCAGTGCGGATATTGCAATCGGAAATATTGTGGGAAGCAATATCTTCAATATCCTTTTTGTGGCAGGAACATCTGCATTGATTACGCCGATCGTCTTCGAGAGTAAATTTACAGTGGATTTTCTTGTGGCTGCGGCAGCAGGGGTGCTGCTGTGGATCTTCTCTTTCAGCGGAAAGAGCCTGAACCGTGCGGAGGGCGGCGTGCTGCTGCTCGGATATTTGGGATACTTTATTTATTTACTGTGAATCATAATCTTTGGGCGGAACGGCAATAAAGCCGGATGTTATTCCGAAAGGCGCGGGCAGGACGTCTCGACGAACGCCTCCTCTTGTGGTATACTTGAAAAGCATGGAATCACAGAAGGAGGCGTTTTTATGGGCGGACAGGAACCTGAAAAAGCGAAAAAACAGATTTGTGCGGGTCTTCTGGCCCATGTGGACGCCGGGAAGACCACGCTGTCAGAGCGGCTGCTGTATGCGGGCGGCGCGATCCGGCAGACGGGCAGGGTGGACAACGGGGACACGTTTCTGGACAACCATGAGCTGGAGCGTGCCAGAGGAATTACCATTTTCTCCAAGCAGGCTGTGTTTACGCTGGGGGACAGGCGGTTTACGCTTCTGGACACGCCCGGGCACGTGGATTTCTCCGCAGAGATGGAGCGTACGCTGCAGATACTGGATTACGCAGTGCTGATCGTCAGCGGCGCGGACGGAGTGCAGGGCCATACGGAGACGCTGTGGAAGCTGCTGAGACGGTATGAGATCCCGGTATTTCTCTTTGTCAATAAAATGGATCAGGCGGGAACGGATCAGGAACGGCTGATGGAAGAACTGAAGCAGCGTCTGGATGACCGGTGTGTGGATTTTCACACAGACCGGTCGTCGGTATGTTTTCTGGAAAATATCGCCGTGTGCGGGGAGGACGTGCTGGAACAGTATCTGGAGACCGGAAGGGTGGATCAGGCGCAGATCTGCCGCCTGATCCGGGAGAGGAAGGTGTTTCCGTGCTATTTTGGCTCCGCCCTGAAGGACGAGGACGGGAACGGCTCCGGCCTTTCCGATTTTCTGCAGGGGATGGTGGACTATATGGCCTGTCCGGAGTACGGCGGGGCGTTCGGCGCCCGTGTCTATAAGATCAGCCGGGATGCGCAGGGACAGCGGCTGACCTGGCTGAAGGTGACCGGCGGGACGCTGAAGGTCAAAGACCTGCTGTCCGGCGGGGAAGGAGAGGAAGGCTGGGAGGAGAAGGTGAACCAGATCCGGCTGTATTCCGGCCCCCGGTATGAGACGGCGGCGGAAGCGGAGGCGGGGACGGTATGCGCCGTCACCGGCCTGACCAGGACCCGGCCGGGGGAAGGGCTGGGAGCGGAACGGGAGTTTTCCGTACCGATTCTGGAGCCGGTGCTGACGTATGAGATCCGGCTTCCGAAAGGGTGTGACCCGAGGCAGATGCTGAAGAATCTGCGGACGCTGGAGGAGGAAGAGCCGCAGCTTCATATCCGCTGGGACGAGCAGCTTCAGGAGATAGAGGCGCAGCTGATGGGAGAGGTTCAGACAGAAGTTCTGAAGGTCCTGATCCGGGAGCGGTTCGGCGTGTCGGTGGATTTCGGAGAAGGGAAGATCGTATATAAGGAGACCATTGCCGATCCGGTGGAGGGCGTGGGGCATTTTGAACCGCTGCGCCACTATGCGGAGGTCCATCTTCTGCTGGAGCCGGGGGAACCGGGCAGCGGCCTTGTGTATGCGGCGGACTGCAGCGAGGATGTGCTGAGCCGGAACTGGCAGCGCCTGATTCTGACCCATCTGGAGGAAAGACGTCATAAGGGGGTGCTGACCGGGTCGGAGATCACGGATATGAAGATTACGCTGGTGTCGGGAAAGGCCCACCTGAAGCATACGGAGGGCGGCGATTTCCGGCAGGCGACCTACCGGGCGGTCCGTCAGGGGCTGATGCAGGCAAAGAGCGTGCTTCTGGAGCCCTGGTATGATTTCCGGCTGGAGCTTCCGCAGGATATGGTCGGCCGGGCCATGACGGACGTGGAGAAGATGCACGGCGTCTTTGGGCCGCCGGAACAGGAAGGGGAGAGAACGGTGCTGACCGGGTCGGCGCCGGTGGCTTTCATAAGGAACTACCAGCAGGAGGTCACTGCCTATACAAAAGGAAGAGGGCGTCTGTTCTGCAGCCTGAGGGGCTACGGGCCCTGTCAGAACTCGGAGGAAGTGTTGTCGGAGTGTACGTATGATCCGGAGCTGGATCCGAAGAACACGCCGGATTCCGTCTTCTGCTATCACGGGGCCGGGACCATCGTTCCCTGGTATGAGGTGCCGGAGCATATGCATTTGGAAAGCCGTATACAGAACATACGTTCTGATTCTTCGGGAGATTCCGGAGAAGAGATGCGGGGAAGACGGGAGCCGGCTGCCGGGAGAGGACGGGTCCTGCCCGGTACGGCGGCGGAGGAAAAGGAACTGGAGGAGATTTTCAACCGGACCTTCGGGGCGCCGAAGCGGCGGACGGGAGGCGGGGAAGCCCGAAGGGAAGCGTTCGGGGAGACGAAGGCGGCGGAAAAGCCCCGTCCATACCGGCCGAAAGAAAAGCTGCCGGAATATCTGCTGGTGGACGGCTACAATATTATCTTCGCCTGGGAGGAGCTGAGCGATCTGGCAAAGATCAATATCAGCAGCGCCAGAGACCGGCTGACGGACATCCTGTGCAATTATCAGGGCTTCCGGAAATGCAGCCTGATCCTGGTCTTTGACGCGTACCGGCTGGAAGGACACCCGGAGGAGGTGATCCGGCATCACAACATCCATGTGGTGTATACGAAGGAAGCGGAGACCGCGGACCAGTATATCGAGCGGACGGCCCATGAGATCGGGCGGAAATATCAGGTGACGGTGGCTACGTCGGACGGGCTGGAACAGATCATCATCCGGGGGCAGGGCTGCATCATGATGTCGGCGCGGGAGCTGAGAGAGGAGATCGACCGGATCAATCAGGAGATCCGGGAGGCGTATGTGGAGCAGTTCCCCGGAAGTAAAAATTATCTGTTTGACTATCTGCCGGAGGATCTGGCGGCAAAGCTGAACGAGGTGCGGCTGGGCCGCGGGGATCTGGAAGAAAAAGAGGAAAGAGCCGAAAACGGCTCACAGGAACGGCAATGAGAAGAGGAGTAGAGGATGGAACGGTATATTGACATGGACCAGGTGTCGGACGGACGGCTGTATACGGCAAATGATCTGGTAAAGGCGGATTGCCGAGGCTGCCGGGGCTGTTCTGCCTGCTGCGAGGGGATGGGAAGTTCCATCGTGCTGGACCCGCTGGATGTGTTCTGGCTGTGCCGCGGGCAGCATACCGGCTTTGATGCGCTGCTTTCGGACCGGATCGAACTGAATATCGCGGACCGGCTGATCCTGCCGAACCTTCGGATGGAAGGAGAACGGGAGGCGTGCACGTATCTGGACTCGGCGGGCCGCTGCAGCATCCACAGCTTTCGGCCGGGCATGTGCCGGCTGTTTCCGCTGGGAAGGTTTTATGAGGAGCAGGGATTCCGGTATTTTCTGCAGGTGCACGAATGTCCGAAACCGGACAAAGGGAAGATCAAGATCCGAAAATGGCTGGATCTGCCGGATCTGAAGCGGTACGAGCAGTTTGTCTGCGGCTGGCACGATTATCTGAAGGAACAGAAGAAAAAGGTGGAGGCGGACCCGGAGCAGATCAAGCCGGTCAGCATGGAGCTCCTGCGCCGGTTTTATATCATGCCTTATGACCTGGACGGGGATTTTTACGAACAGTTTTATGAGCGGATGGGATAAAGATCCCCCGCCGTACAGGGAAGAGCCGTACACTGCGGGGGATGTAAGGAATCAGCCGAACAGTTTTTCGAACCGTTCCATGGCCTCCTGCGTTTTTTCCCAGGTGCCGAAGGCCGTCAGGCGGAAATAATTCGTTCCGTTTTCGCCGAATCCGGCGCCGGGAGTCCCGACCACCTGGATCTGTTCCAGAAGATAGTCAAAGCAGCTCCAGGAGTCCATGCCGTCCGGGCATTCAAACCAGATGTACGGCGAATTGACGCCGCCGAAAAAGCGGATGCCGAGCCGTGTGAGCGTGTCCGCGATCAGGCGGGCGTTTTTCTGATAGTACCGGATGTTCTCCTGGCATTCCCGGATGCCTTCGTCGGAGAAGACCACCTCCGCGCCTTTCTGGACGATGTAGGACGTGCCGTTGAACTTGGTGCACTGCCTGCGGTTCCACATGGCGTTGAGCGAGAGCTCCGCGCCTGTGGAGGCGGTGAAGGACAACTCCTTCGGGACGACTGTATAGCCGCAGCGGGTGCCGGTAAAGCCTGCGGTCTTGGAGAGGGAGCAGAATTCGATGGCGCATCTTCTGGCGCCTTCGACGGCGTAGATGCTTCTGGGCAGCTCCGGGTCCGATACAAACGCCTCGTAGGCGGAGTCGAAGAGGATGACTGCGTTGTTGGCGAGGGCATAGTCCACCCATTCCTTCAGCTGGGCTTTGTTGTAGCAGGCGCCGGTGGGGTTGTTGGGGGAGCACAGATAGATCACGTCCGCGTGCTGGGCGGGATCCGGCATGGGGAGAAAATCATTCTCGGCGGTGCCGGAAATGTAGGTCACCTGATTTCCGCACATGAGGTTGGTATCCACATAGACCGGATAGACCGGGTCCGGGATCAGGATCACATTGCCCGGCCCGAACAGGTCCGTGATGTTGCCGGTGTCGCTCTTGGCGCCGTCGGAGACAAAGATGTCCTCCGGCGCCACGTCCACGCCGTTTTTCTTATAATAGGCGGAGATGGCGTTCCTGGTGGCCTCGTAGCCCTGTTCCGGGCCGTATCCCTTGAAGGTGTCGGCAGACGCCATGGCGTCCACTCCTTCATGGAGCGCCTGCAGCACGACCGTCCCAAGGGGCCGTGTGACGTCTCCGATGCCCAGACGGATGATCCGGGCGCCTTTTTCCGGATTCTTTTCGGCGTAGGCGGCCGTCCGGTGCGCGATCTCGGAGAACAGGTAGCTCTCCTTCAGATTCAGATAGTTTTCATTTAAGTTTGGCATATGAATCGTTCCTTTGCGTTTGAAGTAAATGGAACAAAGTTCCGAGCCTATTTTAGCAAATGCCCGGCTCAGGTGTCAATCATCCTGCGGAATATCCGTAAAAATTGCAGTCTGGCACTTGACAAAGAGGTTTTCAGCGTTTAGACTGATTTAGGAAATCAAAAACAGGAAATAAGAAATGACTGGGAAAAAGAGAAGTACGCCTGTACTGCTGACAGAGAGGGCCGTCCGGTGGCTGGAAGACGGTCTCAGACAAGGACATGCGGAAAGTGGCTTTGGAGTCGGAACGCTGAAAGAGAAAGCGGAAGTAAGCGTTCCCGTCTGATCCGCGTTAAGGAGAATGAGGTATGAGTTTCATACGAACAAAGGTGGTACCGCGATCAAGTCGCCCTTTGCACAGAATCTGTCCGTGCAGGGGGCGTTTTTATGTACCGGAAAACATGCGGTTCTGCCATGTGCAGCACAGCGGGGAAACAGGCAGTGCCGCTGGGCACACCGGAAAAACAGGCGGTACCGCGGTATGCGGCCCGTCGGCGGACGGGAGGGATGCGCCTCCGTCGGCTCCAACGGAAAGGTGAGATGTTTTGAAACGAAAATATGTATCGGCAATGGCAGGCATCCTGATCCTGGCGGCGCTTCTGGCCGTGGTCCTGCACTGGGGGATCCGAAAGCCGTCGGTCCGGTTCTCGGAACGGGAGGCATTTCAGGAAGAGGCGTTCGACCTGACGCTCCGGGCGGGATGGCCGGGCAGAAAGATCTGTTATACGCTGGACGGCAGCGATCCCACGCCGGAATCTACGGTCTATACGGGACCGATCCATGTGGAAGCCGGGCTGCCGGACCGGGTGACTGTGGTCAAGGCGGCAGTGCTGTCGGCAGACGGGCAGGTGGGAGACATCTGTACGCAGACCTATTTTGTGGGCGAAGGGGTGAGCGGCCTGTTTGACGTGATGGTCGTCTCCCTCTCGGCGGACCCGCAGGTCCTGTATGACGAAGAAACCGGTATTCTCAGCAACTATGAGGAATCCGGGGAAGAGGGGGAGTGGGACCGGCCGGCCCATGTGGAATTTTATGAGGCGGACGGCACCCGGATGCTGGCGCAGGGGACAGGGATCGCCATCTCCGGCCACGGCTCCCGGATCTATGACCAGAAGAGTTTTAAGCTGATCAGCGATCCGGTCTACGACCCGGACCATCCGACCTTCGACTATGATTTTTTTGAGACGGATATGGCGGGCAACCGGACCGGGCAGTCCTACAACCGGCTGGTGCTGCGAAACGGCGGCTCAGACCATGAGGGAACCATGCTCAAATGGAATGTGGTCAGCCGTCTGGGCAAACATTCCGGTATCGTATGCGCCGGGGCCAGGCCGGGCGTCCTGTTTCTGAACGGGGAATACTACGGCATCATACAGCTTCAGGAAAAATACACACGGTACAACACGGCGCATGCCATAGGAGCGCGGAAGGATGACATTGAGAAATATGAGCCCAATGAGATCAACAGCGCAAGATTCGGCGGCTATTACAACCGGCTCCATGAGGATCTGAACCAGCCGGAGCGCAGGGAGAAGCTGGAGGAATCTGTGGATATGACGGACATGCTGCGGCATTACGCGGTGAATCTGATCATGAACAATGTGGACTGGCCCTATCATAATTTCCTCTCCTGGAGCTGCCGGGACAATCCGGGCAGCGTCTACGGGGACGGAAGGGTCCGCTTTTTCCTCTATGACCTGGACGCGGTGTACCAGAAGCGGGAGGGCCTTGACATTCCCAATGAATTCGATTATCTGATGGAGGAGACGGTGGAGGACGCCACGGACACGCTGCCGATCCTCATGAAGTCGGATTACTACCGCACCCGCTTTGTGAACATGGTCTGTGATCTGACCGCCACGGTCTATGAAAGCGGCCATGTGATCCGGATCATTGAGGAGGAAGATGATAAGATTGCCCGTTCCATGGAGCTCTACTATACGCAGGAAGAACGGGAACGCCAGCAGCGGGCCGTGGAGGAGATGAAGACGGCGGCGGAGGAGAGCGTGCCGCTGATGCATGAGGGGCTCAGGAAGCACCTGGGCGCCGAGCATCCCTATACCCTGCGGGTGGAAACGCCGGAGGGAATCCGGGTCTCCTTCAGCGAGATCCGCCTGGAGGGCGGCGAAGAGTACAGGGGAACCTACTATCACAACTATCCTCTGACGCTTACGGCGCAGACGGAAGACGGACAGGAATGCGCCGGCTGGCTTGTCAACGGGGAGGAGGTCCGAACGCCGGAGCTTCTGCTGGACGGGCGCTTTACAGCCGATGAGATGTATATACAACCGATGAAAGAATGAGAATAAGGAGAGAAGAGATCATGAAAGAATTAGCAAAGACCTATGACCCGACCGCCATAGAGGAGCGTACCTATGACAAATGGATGGGGAGAAAATATTTCCATGCGGAGGTGGACCGGAGCCGGAAACCGTTTACCATCGTGATTCCGCCGCCCAATGTGACCGGAAAGCTGCATATGGGACATGCGCTGGACGAGACGCTGCAGGACATCCTGATCCGCTACAAGAGGATGCAGGGTTATAACGCCCTCTGGGTGCCCGGCACGGACCACGCCTCCATCTCCACGGAGGTAAAGGTGACGAACCAGCTGAAGGAAGAGGGCATCGACAAGCAGGAGCTTGGCAGGGAAGGCTTTCTGAAGCGGGCGTGGCAGTGGAAGGAGGAGTATGGCGGGGCGATCATCAACCAGCTGAAAAAGCTGGGTTCCTCCTGCGACTGGGACCGGGAGCGCTTTACCATGGATGAAGGCTGTTCGGAAGCGGTCCTGGAAGTATTTGTCCGCCTGTATGAAAAGGGATACATTTACAAAGGCTCCCGGATCATCAACTGGTGTCCGGTCTGCCGGACGTCCATCTCCGACGCGGAAGTGGAGCATGAGGAGCAGGCGGGGCATTTCTGGCACATCAATTACCCGATCACGGACGGCAGCGGTTATGTGGAGATCGCAACCACCCGTCCGGAGACCATGCTGGGCGATACGGCGGTGGCCGTGAACCCGGAGGACGAACGCTATCGGCATCTGATCGGAAAGATGCTGAAGCTTCCGCTGACGGACCGGGAGATTCCGGTCATCGCGGACCCGTATGTGGATAAAGAGTTCGGGACCGGATGCGTGAAGATCACGCCGGCCCACGACCCCAACGATTTCGAGGTGGGCAGGAGGCATGACCTTCCGGAGATCAACATCATGAACGACGATGCAACGATCAGTTATCCGGGAAAATACTACGGCATGGACCGCTACGAGGCGCGCCGGGCCATCGTGCAGGATCTGGAGGAGCAGGGGCTTCTGGTGAAGGTGGAGGACCATTCCCACAATGTGGGCACTCACGACCGCTGCGGCTGCACGGTGGAGCCTCTCATCAAGCAGCAGTGGTTCGTGAAGATGGAGGAACTGGCAAAGCCGGCCATGGAGGCGGTGAAAAACGGGGAGCTGACGTTTGTGCCGGAGCGCTTTGACAAGATCTATCTGCACTGGCTGGAAAACATCCGTGACTGGTGTATCTCCCGCCAGCTCTGGTGGGGGCACCGGATACCGGCGTATTACTGCGATGACTGCGGCGAGATCGTGGTGGCAAAGGAAGCGCCGGCAGTCTGCCCCAAATGCGGCTGTACGCATCTGACGCAGGACCCGGATACGCTGGACACCTGGTTCTCTTCCGCCCTGTGGCCCTTCTCCACGCTGGGGTGGCCGAAGCAGACGGAGGATCTGGACTATTTCTATCCGACGGATGTGCTGGTGACCGGTTACGACATTATCTTTTTCTGGGTCATCCGGATGGTGTTCTCCGGCTATGAGCAGACCGGCAAAAGCCCGTTCCACCATGTACTGATCCACGGCCTGGTCCGGGATTCCCAGGGACGCAAGATGAGCAAATCCCTGGGGAACGGCATCGATCCGCTGGAGATTATCAGCGAGTACGGTGCCGACGCCCTGCGCCTGACGCTGGTGACCGGCAACGCGCCGGGCAACGACATGCGTTTTTACATGGACCGGGTGAAGGCCAGCAGGAATTTTGCCAATAAAGTGTGGAACGCTTCCCGGTTCATTATGATGAATCTGGAAGACCAGCCGGTGGCGGAAGCGGATCTGAAAGATCTGACCGCGGCGGACCGGTGGATCCTGTCCCGGGTGAACAGCCTGGCGGACGAAGTGACCGGCAACATGGACAGCTTTGAGCTGGGAATCGCCGTCCAGAAAATTTACGATTTCATCTGGGATGAATTCTGCGACTGGTACATCGAGATGGTGAAGCCCCGTCTGTGGAATAAGGCGGACTCATCCAGAAACACGGCGCTGTGGACGCTGAAGACCGTGCTGATCCAGGCACTGAAGATGCTGCATCCGTATATGCCGTTCATTACGGAGGAGATCTTCTGCAACCTGTCCGGAGAGGAATCTATCATGATCTCTTCCTGGCCGGAATACCGAGAGGACTGGAATTTCGCGTCGGAGGAACATGCCATCGGCCTGATCAAGGAGGCAGTGCGCGGAATCCGGAACGTGCGCGCGGACATGAACGTGCCCAACAGCAAGAAGGCGCTGGTCTATGTGGTGTCGGCCAATCCGGAAGTGCGGGACATCTTTGAGCAGGGCAGGAGCTTTTTCGCGGCGCTGGGCTTCGCGTCGGAAGTACGGGTCCAGGCGGATAAGGAAGGCATCGAGGACAACGCCGTGTCGACGATGATTCCGGAGGCGGCGGTGTACATGCCGCTGGCAGACCTTCTGGACATTGAGAAAGAAAAGGAGCGTCTGAAGAAAGAGGAAGAGCGCCTTCAGAAGGAGCTGGCGCGCGTCAACGGCATGCTGGGCAACGAGCGGTTCGTGATCCGGGCGCCGGAGGCGAAGATCCAGGAGGAAAAGGCGAAGCTGGAAAAATATACGCAGATGATGAACCAGGTGAAGGAACGGCTGGCTCAGCTGGGAGAGTAGGATGAATTACAGAGAAGCAACAGCATACATTGATGATACGCCTAGATTTACAAAAAAGAACACGCTGGAAAATACAAAGGCGGTGCTTGCCGCCATGGGACATCCGGAGCGCCGCATGAAGCTGATTCATGTGGCGGGTTCCAATGGAAAAGGGTCCGTGTGCGCTTACCTGTCCTCCATACTGACGACGGCGGGGAAACAGACGGGGCTTTTTGTCTCGCCCCATCTGGTGGACATCAACGAGCGGTTCCAGCTGAACCAGCAGCCGGTGTCGGATGAAGAGTTTCTGGAAGCCTTTGAGGGCGTGATGGAGATCGTCCGCAGGCTTCTGAAGGAACGTCCGGACCAGTTTGCCCATCCTACCTTTTTTGAACTGCTGTTTCTGATGGGAATCTGGATTTTTGACCGGAACCATATGGAATATGTGATACTGGAGACCGGGCTTGGAGGGCGGTTTGACGCCACCAATGTGATCGAGAAACCGTTGATCAGTGTCATTACCTCCATCAGTCTGGAGCACACGGAATATCTGGGCGATACGTACGAGCTGATTGCGGGAGAGAAGGCGGGAATCATCAAGGAAGGTTGCCCGGTGGTGTACGACGGGACCAGGCCGGATGTGGAAGCGGTGATCCTGGCAAAAGCAGAGGCCATGCATGCAAAAGCCTATGCCATACGCCCGGATATGTATAAAATTTTAATGAACACCCAGAAAACGATTGATTTTTCACTGGATACTGGGTATTATTTACCTATGGATATCTCCATAACCAGTGTGGCGGAGTATCAGGTCATGAACGCCTGCGAGGCAGTGACGGCTGCCCGGGTGCTGGATCTGGGCCTGACGGAGGAGGATATTCACAGAGGGATGGAGCAGATGCGCTGGCAGGGCCGCATGGAGACCGTACTGCCCGGCGTGATTTTCGACGGCGCCCACAATGATTCCGGTGTGGAGGAATTTGTGAAGACGGCCCGGAAATTTCAGAAGGATACAAAAGTCACGCTTCTGTTTTCCTGCGTGAAGGAGAAGGACTATGAAGGAATGATCCGGACGATCTGCGGGAATATTGATTTTGACTGCGTGGTGGTCACGGAGGTGGAATCCGACCGCCTGGTTCCGGCGTCAGAGCTGGCGCAGCTGTTCGGCAGATATGCAGGCGGGCGCAGGATCGTGGAGCAGCCGTCCATTCCGGAGGCATTTGACCAGGCGCTTTCCATGAAGGAGGACGGGATTCTGTTCTGTGTGGGGTCCCTGTATCTGATCGGCAGCCTGAAGCGTATAGTAAGGAGTAAACAAGATGCTTGATTTTGAAGAAGAATTAAAGAAATTCCGTCCAAGTCCTGAGATCGATCAGGTGGAAGACACAGTCTATAACAATAACCTGTCTGATGTGACAGATTTGATGGATGAGATGCTGAAAGAGATGAAGGAGCATCAGTAATCCGTAGAAAAGGTGGATATATGAAATGTTTTAACTGCGGTGCAGAACTGACGTCGGACTGTTGCGACCACTGCGGTGCGGATGTTGCGCGTTATCGCAGGCTGATCCAGACATCCAACGCGTATTTTAATGAAGGGCTGGACAAGGCAAGGGTCCGGGATCTGTCCGGCGCTGTCATTTCCCTGCGTCAGAGTCTGAAGATCAATAAGAGGAATTCCGACGCCCGGAATCTGCTGGGGCTCGTCCAGTTTGAGATGGGCGAGGTCGTGGAAGCGGTGTCGCAGTGGATTATCAGCAAGAACTTTCAGACGGAAGGCAACCGGGCGGATTACTACATCGACGAGGTCCAGAAGAATCCGAACCAGCTTCGGATGATCAATACGACCATCCGGAAGTTCAATCAGTCTCTGGTCTACTGCGAGCAGGGAAGCTATGACCTTGCGATTATACAGCTGAAAAAGCTGCTGTCGACCAATACCAATCTGTTAAAGGGGCATCAGCTTCTGGCGCTTCTCTATATGAAGATGGATCAATATGATAAAGCCAGGGCGGAGCTGGAAGCGGTTCTTGACATTGACCGTACCAACACCAGGACCCTGCGCTATCTGAAGGAACTGGACGATGCGGAAGGAAAGCGTCCCCGCAGGCAGAACCGTAAGGAAGAGGAGATACAGACCAGCAAAGATTCCATCGCCTATACCAGCGGAAATGAGACGATCATCCAGCCCATCGGGGTCAAGGACAATACAGGGCTTCATTCGGTACTGAACGTGGCCATTGGGATCGCCATCGGCGTGGCGGTCATGTGGTTCCTGATCCTTCCGGCACATCAGCAGATGACCAGTTCCGAACTGAACGACGCGGTGGCGGAGTACAGCGACCAGCTGGAATCCAAGACGGCGGCTCTGGCCAGCCTGGAGGCGGAGATGGAATCCGTGAAGGCGGAGTCCGAGGCGGCGGTCCAGATGGCGGGGGAGGCTACGGATAAGCTGAATGCCCAGGAGGGACTTCTGAAGGCATACCGTCTCTTTACGGAGACAGATCCGGCAGGCGCCCTGGAGCAGCTGGAGTCCATGGACAAGGAGACGCTGACGGACGATGGAAAAGTGCTGTATGATTCCCTGTTTTCCCAGGTGGGCGCGGAAGCGGTTGCGGATCTGTATAAGACAGGCTACGACGCATATCGGGCGAAAGACTATACGGCCGCGGTGGAGGCGCTGGAGCGGTGCTATAACCTGGACAGTACCAACGGAGACGCGCTGTATTTTCTGGCCAGGTCCTGCCACGGCGCCGGCGACACAGAAAAGGCGAAGACCTACTATCAGAAAGTGATCGACGAATATCCCAATACGAAAAAAGCGACGGATTCCGCCAGATATCTGGCAGGATTGCAGAGCGAGTAAGTTTCAGAAGAAAAACCCTGGAGCAAGGGGCTGTCACATAAGGTGGCAGCCCTTTTTATGGTGTCCGTAAGCGGGCAGAAAGATATGGAGGCCGCACAGGCAGAATGTGCAGGCAAAAAAGAGAGGAGTGGGCTTATGGATTGGATGGAGTTGAGAGGAAACCGGCTGGTCGTCCGCCTTCCGGCGGAACTGGACCATCACCATACAGAGGTCATCCGCCTGGAGGTGGACCGTCTGGTGACGGAACATCCGGTAGACGAACTGGAGTTCGATTTTTCCGAAACAGTCTTCATGGACAGTGCGGGGATCGGCATGCTGATCGGACGGTACAAGGTGATGCACGCACTTGGAGGAACGGTTCGTGTCATCCATATGGATGGACAGATCCGGCGGATTCTGTCCCTGTCGGGGGTCGGAAAGCTTATTCATTTGGAGGAGGAAGCAGTATGAAAAATGAGATGACGCTGGCATTTGACAGTCTGTCGGAAAATGAAGGGTTTGCAAGGGTTGCGGTGGCAGCCTTTGTGACCCGGTTAAACCCCACCCTGGAGGAGGTGGCGGATATCCGGACCGCCGTGTCGGAGGCGGTGACCAATGCGATCATCCACGGATATCCGGATGGCGTACATACCGTGGTGGTCCGGGCAGTTCTGCACGAGGAGACGGTGGAACTGTGGATCACGGACGAAGGAGTGGGCATGGAGGACGTGAAGCAGGCCATGGAGCCGCTGTATACGAGCCGGCCGGAGCTGGAACGGTCCGGTATGGGCTTCATGTTCATGGAGGCTTTCATGGATCAGGTGGAGGTTCAGTCCAGTCCGGGCGTGGGCACGACGGTCTATATGAAAAAAAGGATCAAACAGGATGCGGCAGGACAGGAGGACTGATTATCTTTATGGAAGAGACGATGGCTCTGATCGAGCGGTCACACCATGGGGATAAGGATGCAAGAGAACAGCTGGTAGAAGAAAATATGGGACTTGTGTGGAGCGTGGTCAGGCGTTTTACCGGGCGTGGGACGGATACGGAGGATCTGTTTCAGATCGGCGCCATGGGGCTTTTGAAGGCAATCGATAAATTTGACCTGTCTTTTGACGTAAAATTTTCCACCTATGCAGTTCCGATGATTGCAGGAGAGATCAAGAGGTTTTTAAGGGACGACGGGCTGGTGAAGGTCAGCAGGACCCTGAAGGAAAACTGCTGGAGGATCAAGCGGGAGACACAGGAATTCCGTCTGCGGACGGGACGGGAACCGACTATGGAGGAACTGTCGGCGCTGACGGACCTGCTTCCGGAAGAGATTGCACAGGCGCTGGAATCCTCGGCGGAGGTGGAGTCGATCTACAGGACGATTCCGCAGAAGGACGGGAGCGAGGTGTGCCTTCTGGACCGGATGGAGAACCAGAGCCAGGGAAACGGCATGCAGCAGCTTTTAAACCGTGTAGTGCTGGAGCAGCTTCTGCTGGAGCTGCCGGATATGGAGCGCAGGCTTATTATCATGCGTTACATGCAGGACAAGACCCAGTCGGAGGTGGCGCGGGTGCTGGGGGTGTCTCAGGTACAGGTGAGCCGTCTGGAAAAGAGGATTCTCCGGCAGATGCGGGACAAGCTGGTAAGTTAAAGAGGAATTTTGCATAAAATACAGGAAAACGGGAAACGATATAGTCAGGAATGACGGAGGTACGGCGAAGTGAGTGACATTCTGTATATGAAGATCGATCAGAATATCGAGGTGGACCACATCGATGTGAGACTGGGGGATGTGGCGAAGCTGGAGTGCACCAATGCGTCTGTGAAAAACCGGCTGAAGACGCTGAAACTACTGAAAGTCCAGGCGGAGAAAAGCAACCGGTACGTGTTTTCGGTCATGAAGGTGGTGGAGCTGATCCATGAAGTCTATCCGGATCTGGAGATACAGAATCTGGGGGAAGCGGATTTTATCATCGACTACGAATCCCCGGAATACGCCAGAGACCGGTGGAGTATTATAAAAGCCGTGCTTCTGTGTATCACGATCTTCATTGGCTCCGCATTTTCCATCATGACTTTCAATAACGACGTAGGGGTGACCCAGGTGTTCAACCAGGTGTATGAGCTTTTGATGGGCCGGCCGTCGGACGGCTTTACCATGCTGGAGATCACTTATTCCATCGGAATCGCCGTGGGTATCATCGTATTCTACAATCATTTCGGCGGGAAACGAATTACCAAAGATCCGACGCCCATGGAAGTGCAGATGCGCCAGTATGAAAATGATGTCAATACGACGCTGGTGGATGGATGCAACCGTAAGGAGACAAGTATCGATGTGGATTAGACAGGTCATTCTGGGGATCATCGGGCTCAGCAGCGGGTTTGCCGTGGCGGGCGGAATGTTCGCGTTTTTGATCGCCCTGGGAGTGGTCTCCCGGTTCGCCGGAAAGACCCATACGGCAAAATATATGTTGTACTATGAGGATGCCGCAGCAATTGGTGGTATATTGGGAAATCTGGTCAGTGTTTATCAGTTCCCTGTACCGGTTGGGATGGCGGGCGTGGTGTCCTTTGGTTTTTTTTCGGGCATTTTTACAGGTGCCTGGGCCATGGCTCTGACAGAGATCGTGGATGTGGTCCCGATCTTCAGCCGTCGGCTTCGGCTGAAAACCGGCCTGCCGTGGCTGATTCTTGCCATGGCGCTTGGAAGGGCCGCAGGAGCGCTGGTGTACGCGTATTATCGTATGTAAATCACAGCAGGAGAGTGGTGTACGCGTATTATCGTATGTAAATCACAAAAGGGACCGGGCAGCGTTCTGCCGCGGTCCCTTTTTTCCGGCGTCTGCGGGAACATTCAGAAATCTTCTGCGCCGGAGTTTTCCGGATGAAACCGCCGCCATTCCTCGTACCAGTCCAGACACAGGTCCGTATAGGACCGGTTCAGAGTTTCCAGTTCATTTATAAACAGCCGTTCATATTCCTCGTCTTCCCATGCTTTTAAGTCATCTTTTTCCGTGAGAAACTGTTCCAGTCTCCGGCGGATCTGCCGCAGGGGCTCTTCTGCGAGCTCCAGTGTCCATTCCTCGAACAGTTCCTCGGACGAAACCTCCCGGAGCCGGTGCCGTTCCGCCTTCGGTACGCTGCGGAGCCCGCTGATCAGCGCCTGCTCCTCCGCCTGCATCTGTGCGTAAGAATTTGAAGCAAATGTCCGCTTTCGGCAATGCTCCACATAATGTCCATATCCAAAGGGATGGTAGGATACGCCGTCGTCTCCGAAGATCAGCAGGGCGTCTGCGACCTGCTGAAGGAAGTAACGGTCGTGGGAGACAAAAAGGAGCGTTCCTTTATAGGCGCGGAAGGCGGATTCCAGCGTCTCCCGGGCCGGAAGGTCCATGTGGTTGGTGGGTTCGTCCAGCAGGAAAAAGTTGGGGGACGACTGGAACAGCTCCGCCAGCACCAGGCGGGAGCGTTCTCCGCCGGACAGGTCCCGCACTCTTTTGGAAGCGTGCCGGCCGGAAAAGAGAAAGGCGCCCAGGATACTGCGGACTTCCTTTTCGGTCAGGGACGGAAAACAGTCATGGAAATGCTCCGCTACCGTCCGTTCAGAGACAAGCTCTGCGCTCATCTGGTCAAAATAAGCGGTTTCCACATGGTTCCCCAGAAGGCATTTTCCTGCCAGCGGAGGAAGAAGTCCGGCGGCGGTCTTCAGAAAGGCGGATTTGCCGGCGCCGTTGGGGCCGATGATGCCGATTTTCTGCCCTCGGCG
Organism: uncultured Lachnospiraceae bacterium; assembly: GCA_910584205.1. Taxonomy (GTDB): domain Bacteria; phylum Bacillota; class Clostridia; order Lachnospirales; family Lachnospiraceae; genus Hominiventricola. The sequence continues at coordinate 7,202 of CAJUAA010000048.1, read as the reverse complement.
GATTCGAAGGGACAGTTCCGCCAGAACATGGTCATATCCGATTTTCAGATGTTCGGCCTCCAGCACCCATTTGGGCCCCGGAGTCCGGGGAAGGATCGCATCGGTGAAATGATGGAGCTCTTCCGGCAAAGGCCTTGGGATCTGCGGTATGCGCTCCAGCATCTTTTTGCGGGAACGGGCGAAAGCGGCTTTCCGCGGTTTGTGTTTGAAACGTTCGATGAGCTCTTCCAGCCGTTTCCGCTCCTCCTGCTGCCGGTCAAAGGCTTTCTGCCGGAGCTGGATTTCTTTTCGCTTCTGTGCCCGGTAGGCGCTGTAGCTGCCCGGGTAGCGGGTGAGCGTCCGGTTCGAGAGCTCGCAGACCGCATCCGCGGTGCGGTCCAGAAAAAACCGGTCGTGGGAGACGATGACGGCGGCGGACGGGCAGGAGCGCAGATAATCCTCCAGCCATTCCACGGACGCGGCGTCCAGGTGGTTGGTCGGCTCATCCAGAAGCAGAAGATCCGGCTTCAGAAGAAGCAGCCGGATCAGCGCAATCTTTGTCTGCTCTCCGCCGGAGAACTGACGCAGTTGTTTTTTCTTGTCTTCTTTGTGAAGGCCGAAGCCGGTAAAGACGCGGTCGTATTCCTGTTCCCAGTCAAACCGGTCCCGGTCAAAGAGATCCGGACAGGGGCAGGCTTCCAGAAGCGTTTCCTCCACGGTGACGGAAGGGTCCGGGAAGGCCTGCTGGCCCAGAAGGCCTACGGTGAGCGTTCGGGAAGTAACGATTCCCCGGGAAGCGCTTTTGTCATCCCGGTCCAGAGACAGCTCTCCGGCCAGCAGACGCAGGAAGGTGGTCTTTCCGGCTCCGTTGCTTCCGATGACCGCGATCTTCTCCCGGCCCCGTATCTCAAAATCGAAATGAGAGAGTACCGTCTGACTTCCGGCACTTAAAGTGCCGTCATGAATCTGCAGCAGCATAATGATCCCTCTGTATCTACTGGTTTTCCTCCAGTTCTTCTTCAATATAGATGACGTCGCCCTGGGACAGCGCCTGCTGGAACATGGCGGTCCGCCCGTTGACGGTCAGCTTCACCCTGCCTTTGGGCTGCTTTAGGTCTATGCCGGAATATTCGATCATATCCATCAGATAATAAGGGCTGCCGTCCGGCTTGTAGGGCAGGCGGAGCGTGGAATCGTTCAGACGGAAGGTGAATTCCCGTCGGGGCCTGGGGGCGGCCGGTTCGGGCGTCAGAGTTGCGGGCGTTTCAGCGGTGCGTGTGCCGGCGGACTCCATGGATGGAGCTTCAGCCGTCTCTGCTGCCGCCGGAGCCGGGGTTCCGGCAGTTACTGGCATGGGAGCGCCCGCTGCTGTTGGAGACGCAGTTATTGGCGGAGCGATCGGTGCTTCCTGAACCGAAGCCGTGGGTGCTGCATCAGGTTCCGCTGCCGTTTCTACAGGTGCGGACGTCTCCTGCGGTGCGGCTTCCGATGCGGATGCTTCCGCTTCCTTCGCCGGATGTTCCAGTCTGTCCGCCGGTTTCTGCTTTTCGGAGAACTCTTCCGGTGCAGGTGGGTCCATCATGATAGAGTCGCCGTTTTTCAGGAAGGTCTTCAGGGAGGCGTGGGCACCGTTCAGCGTCAGATCCCTGCAGGTGTCCGCGCCTTCGATATCGCCCAGGCAGGGCCTTGCGGACACGCCCTGAACGGCCGGGACAAAGTCGATGATGTCTCCCGCATGGATGACCTCCGAAAGCTTTCCATCCTGCTGGTTGATGAGCAGGGAAGCGGGCTGGGTGGACGTACCGTAGAATACTTTCCGCCGCCCATTGACGGTCACGGTTACATTGGCGCCGGAACGGCCGATGATATCGCGGAAATGGTAACCGTTCATCATCAGAAGGTTCAGAGCCGTAAAGCTTCCGGTCCGGAACAGTTTCGCGGGACGTCCGTTCAGCACGACGCGGAAGCTGTCGTTGATCATATTCAGGCCGGAGGATACGACGATGCCAAGGGGGGTGGTGTATTCCGGATTGTTCAGTTCATATTCATTGGAATATGCATTGGCATGAAAATAGTTGCCGGCAACTGCCACGCGGGTATCGTCCATTCCAAGGGTTACAGTAAGCTCTTCCTTTAAACCGGTCAGCTTGCTTCCGCCGCCGGCAAGGAACAGGGCGGACGGCGCTCCGCCGTTGATCTCCAGGATCTTGTCTGCAATCTCCCTGCAGAGAAGTCCGGAGGTTTCTTTGATACTCTGCAGAAGCTCCTCCTGCGGGACTTTCTGCTCAAAGCCCAGAATATTGGTAAAGATGATGGGATCTTCCTGCCGGATCTGTGCCTTGATGGTTTCTGCGGTTCCAAAATCCACCAGATATTGTTTCATGATGGCTTCGGTAACCTCATCTCCTGCTACAGTAGCCATGGTATATCCGGTGATGCTTCCGCCCGTGCAGGCGGCGATATCGGAAGTTCCTGCGCCGATGTCCACCAGAGCCAGATTCAGAAGACGTAGATTCTCCGGAATGGCGGCATTGATGGCGGCAATGGGCTCCAGCGTGATGCTGGCCACCTCCAGCCCGATCTTATTCATGGTGGTGTAGAGACTTTCCACCACCTCGCTGGGGAGGAAGGTAGCGATCAGGTCCACTTTTACATGCTGCCCCCGGTGGTCCTTTAAGTTGGACATGGTATACTGGTCCAGATAGTACTGGCAGACCGTATATCCCACCAGATAGAAACGCCGGTTGTCATTCTGCGCTTCGTTTTCCGCGTCGAAGGCTTCCTCTGCCTTTCCGATGGCGCCAGCCTCCAGACGGCTGATGATTTCGTCGTCGATCAGCTGGGTGCCTGGCAGATCCAGTTCATAGTCCGCTCTTCTGGTCCGCAGCGCGCGTCCGGCCGCTGCCACACAGACGCGGGTCAATTTTGTCTTTACCTTTGCCTCCAGGCGTTTTTTCACCTTGTCAGCCAGAGCGGAGACCTTCTCGATATTTTCGATCTGTCCGTCGATCATGGCCCGTTCCGCATGGTCTTCCCGCTCAATGGCGGTGATATGCACCCGGTTTTCTTCTACGATGCCGACCATGCCGATGATGCTGCGGGTTCCGATGTCCAGGGCAAAGATCATGTCATTTCCCTGGACCCGTGCCTTTCTGGTCTGTGTGGCTGCCTTCCTGCTCTGTGTCTTTCCTTTTCTGGCCTGTACTCTTGCCATAGCCGTCCTCCTGTATCATTGGAACAGGCTGTATGCGCTGTCCGTGATTTTCATTGATTCTGTCAATATTATAGTAAAAATATGCGGCAATGTAAATCTTTTTCACAGCATTGCCTGCAATACGTATTTTTATGAATGAAAAAAGGTGTAAGGCCTTCTGCATGAGTCAAGTCAGGATCTGTCAGTTTTGAAAAGATTCGATCTTGTATTCATACGGATAATAATTTTGCAATTTATCGATCGCTGTTTCTTTTCCCGCATATGTCTGAAACCAGGTTTCATAGTCGGAGTTATTCCAAACTGTGCCGTCATCAAAAACGACCTGCTTCAGGCAGAGCAGTGAATAGGCAGCCTGATTCGCTTCACCATTCGGGGCTGTCGGCAAATCCCCCATGGTTTCACCGTCATACAGTGACCAGCCGCCACGGTATTCCTCCGTTTGACTGGGTAAAATGTCTGTCTTTGTCCGGACCATATGTTCAAAGCTGCTTTCCGCGCTGCTGTCAAGGAAATTCCAGTACAGCTTCAGTGGAGAACCGTTTTCGTCATAGGCCAGCATACCATATTGGGTTTCTACAATGGTGCGGTCGGTCCTGTTGGTAAGTATGTCGTGAATATAAGGCGCGCCGTCTTCGTAATGGAGAATGTCTGCGCTTTCATGGATGATTGTCACAGGACCTTTTGCATCTGCAGCAGTATCACCTGCGTTTGCTTTTGGGTCATTGACAGCAGGCGTACCACCCGCCCGGCTGTCAGTGGAAGCCATTGCAGAGGTGGCAAACAAACCGGCGGTGACAAGTACAATCAGGCAGGAAGATAAATGCGTAATCATGGTCGTTTGTTTCGTGTTCATAATTGCAGTAATCCTTTCCTCAGCGGCATTTTTGCTGAAATGATTACAAAGCGGTGACAGTCCGCTTTTCTTTGCTTCCATATTAATCAGCATGAACGAATAGGCGGACCTGGATTTATCGCCGAATTGTCTTATTACGCGTTCATCACATGCCAGCTCCAGATCGCGGTTAAAAAGGATGTACATGACCCAAACCAAAGGATTGAACCAGTGAATACAAAGGGCATATGCGGCAATCAGCTTTGCAATGGCATCAAAACGATCAATATGCACAGATTCATGTGCGAAAATATATTGCAGTTGCTCTGTATTTTCCCAGTCTGTCTGCTTTGGCATTAAAATAACAGGATGAAAAACGCCGTATGTCAACGGTGTGGAAATTCTATCCGACTGTTTAATCGAAATTCGACGTTTATGCGGGCGCTCTTTTATCCATTGTTCTGCATAAGCATGATTGACCGGCAGGGCTGTCCGAAACTCCATCCGGCAGCGAACATAGGAGACCATGAAAAATCCGGCAAAAACGATCATTCCAATACACCAGACGGCAAACCAGACAGATACAGACGGGACAGTTGTTACCGGCTGTTCCATGCCCTGTATCACCACAAAATGTTCCCGTGATACGGCAGAAGCAGCATGGTCTGTTCCTGCTTCCAAAACTGCGGGTGCAGATACCGTGTGATTTATAAGCGTATGTATACTGAATGCAGACGGAATCGTAAATGGAATAACCAGCCTCAAAAGCACCATATCCCACAAAACAAGAAATATTTTTTTAGGCAGACGGTTGATTGCTGCTGTCCGGATCATTACAACCGCGATAATAAAAACAGCCCCGGAAACGCTCATTTCCAGCAACGTCATGCGTATCACCTCATTCCAGATCAGCGACAATTTTTTTCAGCTTTTCAATTTCTTCAGCAGAAAGCTTCTTCCTGCTCAAAAGTGCGGCAAACAACTTGTCCACAGAACCGTCATAAATTTTGTTGATCAGTTCGTTCGTTTCGGCTTCCTGTACTTTTTCTTTGGGAATCAGCGCATGGCACATGAAATGGGGTTCAGAACGTTCAACAGCCCCCTTTTTTATACAACGTTTTATAAGCGTATAGGTAGTGTTTTTATTCCAGCCCAGCTCTTTTGTAAGAACGTCCGCCACATGCTTTGCCGGTACATCCCCCTCTTTCCAGAGAACATCCATAACTTTTAATTCGGAATCGAAAAGTTTTACTGTTTCGTTATCCATGCAGGATACACTCCTTTCAAATAAGACTGCAGTAGTCTATATCATATAGACTACTACAGTCTTATCAAAATGTCAATGGTAAAGAAAGCATTTTCCAAACAGGTTATCCGATCAGCACTTTCTTTCCCTGAAAAGCAAATCCATATTTCCGAATCTTCTCTTTCGGAATCCCCTTTGCAATAAGCGCGGCTTCATAATTCTTTTCCTCGATCTGTTTAAGTGCTGCACATACCGTATCGGAAAGTTCTTTTTCCTCATCCATCTCCTGTACTTTAAATTCCAGAATCATGGCGTCGTCTTTCGGGTTTCTTGGCTCCAGCATGACGTCATAGCGTCCAAAACCGCTTTCTCTGTTGGAAGTAAGCACATATTTTTTCCGAAGGGTCACCAGAAGTCCCAATACAAAGCCGTGATAGAAGCGCTCCGGTTCTTCTCTGGAAGGATCGCTCCCTGTATCAAAATAACTGAATGTTTCTATGGTGATCCGATTCATAAAGAGATTCATGTTTTTTATGTTTCCATCCCACAGGGCCCGGATAAATTCATCATAATCATAGATATCCTTCTGGAACCATCCGGCCACCATCCGATGGAACATGATCTCCACTTCCAGATTTGTGATGCCCAGTTCATACCGGGGAGTCAACCCTACCCATTCTTCATCTGTAAGCTCCCGCTGACCGAACACCCTCAGATATCCGCCGGCAAGCAGGAGACTCCAGACCGCGGTTTCATTTTCTCTCATCTGGTCATATACAAACTGTTCATCAATCAATACATGCAGATGCTCCCCGGAAAGAAGCTTTTCAAAATTTTGCTTAATATATCGATTTCCTTCTTTCAGCAGCTTTCCCACCAGGCTGTTGGAACTGGTGTTGGCCCAGTAACATTGTAATTCTTTTTTGCTCAAATAATTAATGATGGACCATGGATTATAGATATCTGACCGCTTTCCGAATGTAAATCCGTCATACCATTTTTTTACGTCCTCCCTTTTATCGGACAACCCAAATTCATCCAAAGCAGTAAAAACTTCTTCCTCCGTAAAACCAAAACTGTCCTCATATTTTTCTGCGGTTGTAGTCACGACTTCAAGATTATTCAAATCTGAAAAAATTGACTCCCTGCTGACTCTCGTAATTCCGGTCATAAGCGCCCGCTCCAGATAAGGATTTGTTTTAAAGGTAGAATGGAACAGGTTTCGAATAAAGGCTGCCAGTTCCTCCCAGCAGCCGTTCACATAAGCCTCCTGCATGGGAGTGTCATATTCATCCAACAGGATGATTACTTTCTTCCCATAATAGCGGGATAAAAACAGCGACATCTGGTGAAGAGCCATGAAGGCATGGACGTCATCCATCTCCATGGACACTTCTTTAAAAAATTCGGTTTCTCTTTCATCCAGAATGCCTGCATCCAGCAGGAAACGGTTCTCTGAATACAGCATGGTCAGAATCTGACAGATCTGTCCGCGCATGGTGGGATAATTCTTCGCCTTTACATTGGAAAAGGACAGGCTGATCATCGGCCAGTTTCCCTGAAGCTTCCGAAATGTTTCATTTTCCCATATTTTAAGCCCTTCAAACAGATCGCCCCGGTTGGCGTACTTTACAGAAAAAAAACATTCAGTCATACTCATGTTCAGCGTCTTGCCAAAACGCCTGGGGCGGGTAATCAGGGTAACGTCATCATCCGATTCCCACCACTCCCGAATAAAGTCCGACTTGTCCACATAAAAGTTATTTTTCATCCGAAGTTTTTCAAAATCCTGATGCCCGATTCCCACGGTTCTCGCCATGTTCGCCCCTCCTGTTTGCACAGATATTCCGTTATGGTTCCTTTTTATACTGTATCCTATTATACTAAGCACCGATTGGATTTGCAGTAAATAGATATGCCCATTTAGGCCG
>CAJUAA010000047.1:2370-27928 GCA_910584205.1 uncultured Lachnospiraceae bacterium | reverse complement strand
AAACACTGGGGTTGTGGGTATTTTTTACCCACCATCACCCTTGAAGAGCCATTTTCTTCTGGAATTTTGTGCATTAGTTTGATTGACTTTGACTGATTATGGAGATATAATAAAGCCATCCTAAGGAACGGACAAAAAGACAGAAAACGAAAGGAGACAGGACACATGATTTACACTGTGACTTTCAACCCGTCGCTGGACTACATCGTATCCATGAAAGATTTCCAGTTCGGGAAGACCAACCGCACCTGTGCGGAACTGATGCTGCCGGGAGGTAAGGGCATTAATGTATCCACCGTACTCCAGAATCTGGGCATTGAAAATACCGCACTTGGATTTACGGCAGGCTTTACCGGAGAGGAACTGCTCCGGAAGATGAAGGAGATCGGCTTCTACTGCGATTTCATCCATCTGGAACAGGGCTGCTCCCGCATCAATATTAAATTGAAGGATTTTGACGGAACGGAGATCAACGGCCAGGGGCCGTCCATCAGCCGGGAGGCCATCGACCGGCTCATGGCAAAACTGGATCAGCTGAAAGCCGGCGACACGCTGGTCCTGGCAGGAAGCATTCCCAGCAGCATGCCGGACTCCATTTACCGGGATATCCTCTCCGCCCTGAACGGACGCGGCGTTCAATTCGTTGTGGACGCCACGCAGAACCTTCTGCTGAATGTGCTGGAGTACCGCCCCTTCCTGATCAAGCCCAACAATCACGAACTGGGAGAGATCTTCGGCGTCACACTGTCCACCCGGGAAGCGGTCGTTCCCTACGCCCGGAAGCTTCAGGAAAAAGGCGCCCGAAACGTCCTGGTGTCCATGGCGGGCCAGGGAGCCGTCCTTGTGGCGGAGAACGGCGAAGTACATATGCAGCCGGTCCCCAAAGGGACGCTCGTCAATGCCGTAGGCGCCGGGGATTCCATGGTGGCGGGCTTCGTGGCGGGCTGGACCCGGAAGCAGGACTACCGGCACGCCTTTCACATGGGGCTCTCCGCCGGAAGCGCCAGCGCCTTTTCCGATCTGCTGGCCACAAGGGAAGAGATCGAGCAGGTCTATCGTACCATAGACCAGAGCGCCGGCGTCTGAACATACCGCGCAGCGCAGAGACAATTACTACATAACAAATACAACATTCATACAGGAGGAATATTTTATGCGGATAACGGATTTACTGGACAAAAGAAGCATCTCCCTCACCGGAGCGCCCGCTTCCAAGCAGGAAGCGCTGGATCAGATGGTAGACCTGATGATCAAAAGCGAAAAGATCAACGACCGGGAAGCCTATCGTCAGGAGGTTTACCGGAGGGAAGAAGAAAGCACCACCGGCATCGGAGAAGGCATCGCCATCCCCCACGGCAAAGGCCCGTTTGTGGACCGGCCGGGCCTGGCAGCCATGGTGGTCAAAGACGGCGTGGATTTTGATTCCCTGGATGGAGAGCCGGTCCATCTGATCTTCCTGATCGCGGCTCCCAACACGAAAGACAATGTGCATCTGGACGTGCTGAGCAAACTGTCCATGCTCCTGATGGACGAAGGCTTTGCAGACAGTCTGAAACACGCTTCCACCGTAGAAGAATTTCTGCAGATCGTGGATAAGGCAGACGACGAAAAACCGGACCTGAACGACCAGCTGGCAGCGCAGAACACGCAGGCGGCGGAAGGCGCCTTCAAGATCCTGGCCGTCACCTCCTGCCCCACCGGCATCGCCCACACTTATATGGCAGCGGAGGGACTGGAAAAAGCCGCACGGGCAGCCGGCTGCTTTATCAAAGTCGAGACGAGAGGCTCCGGTGGCGCCAAGAACGTACTGACCGATCAGGAGATCCGGGAGGCGGACTGCATCATCGTAGCCGCCGATGCCAAAGTCCCCATGGACCGTTTTCATGGAAAGAAACTCATTGAATGCCAGGTATCCGACGGCATCAGCAAAGCGGACCAGCTGGTAGCCCGCGCCATGAGCGGCGACGTCCCGGTCTATCAGGCAGGAAATCCTTCCGCGGCGTCCTCTTCCCAAAAGGCTTCCGGCGGCATAGGACACAAGCTCTACATGCAGCTTATGAACGGCGTCTCCCATATGCTCCCCTTCGTGGTGGGCGGCGGCATCCTCATCGCGCTGGCGTTCCTGATCGACGGCCTTTGCGTGGATGTGAACGCCCTTTCTGACGAAGCCAGAGCCGCATTCGGTACGATCACTCCCGCCGCCGCCACGTTAAAAGGCATCGGCGACGTGGCCTTCGGCTTCATGCTCCCGATCCTGGCCGGATTTATCGCCATGGGCATTGCGGACCGTCCCGGACTGGCCGTGGGCTTCGTCGGCGGCATGATGGCTTCCGCAGGCAAATCCGGCTTCCTGGGCGCGCTGGCGGCAGGCTTTATCGCAGGCTACCTGATGCTGTTCCTCATCAAGGCCTTCTCCCGGCTGCCCCAAGCCATAGAGAAGATCGCGCCGGTGCTTTTGTATCCTCTGTGCGGCATCCTCTTCATGGGCCTGATCATGCAGTTCCTGGTAGAGCCGCCCATCGGCGCGCTGAACACGGCTCTGAACACCGCACTGACCAACATGGGCGGTTCCAGCCGGATCCTTCTGGGCATCGTCGTGGCCGGCATGATGGCCATCGACATGGGCGGCCCCTTCAATAAAGCGGCTTACGTCTTCGGCACCGCATCCATCGCCGCAGGCAACTATCACATCATGGCGGCAGTCATGATCGGCGGCATGGTACCGCCCTGCGCCATTGCTCTTGCAACACTGCTTTTCAAGAACCGGTTCACAAAGGAGGAGCGGGAATCCGGCCCTGTGAACTTCATCATGGGCCTGGCGTTCATCACCGAGGGCGCGATCCCCTTCGCGGCATCCGACCCGCTGCATGTGCTCCCGTCCTGTATGGTGGGCTCCGCCGTGGCAGGCGCGCTCTCCATGGCGTTCGGCTGCACCCTCATGGCTCCCCACGGCGGCATCTTCGTCGTCCCGGTGGTTGGAAACGCACTGATGTACCTGATTGCTCTGGTTGTCGGCACCATCGTCGGCGCAGTGCTTCTGGGAACCTTTAAAAAGAAAATTTCCAAATAGACGCTCCGGCGCTGTACGGGCGTTGAAAAGGCGGAGGATATTTCCAAAAAATACCCTCCGCCTTTTCATAATCTGTCGGAACTATTTGCCCGAATCGCTTTTTTCATGTAAAATAAAAAAAGAAACAGATTCAGGAAAACCGACTGCCGGCACAAGTCCGGCAATCGGCACAGATTTTGGAAAGGAAAAAGGGCGAACCCCTGGTGAAATCTATGCTTACGGAAAAAAGACAGGAAGAGATTATAAAGCTTGTGGAAACGAAGGGAAGCGTCACCGTCCAGGAACTGACCGAATATTTCCAGGCGTCCGAATCCACGATCCGGCGGGATTTGAACATACTGGACAAAAAAGGCATGCTGGTGAAAGTATTCGGAGGAGCGGTACAAAACGGCCGAAAACTCACCACCCGGGAAGAAAAGGTATCCCTGCGCATGGAACTGCATCGGGAAGAGAAGCTGCGCATCGGAAAATATGCCGCCTCCCTGATCGAACCGGAAGACTTTATCTATCTGGATGCCGGCACCACCACCGGCGCCATGATTCCATACCTGACAGAACACTCCGCATCCTTTGTGACCAATGCGGTCTCCCACGCGCTTCAGCTTTCGGAAAACGGCTTCCGAGTCATTCTAATCGGCGGCGAACTGAAAAGCTCCACCGAGGCCATCGTCGGAAACGAAGCCTTCGTGACGCTTCAGAAATATCATTTTACAAAGGGATTTTTCGGCGCCAACGGCGTCAGCCGGCACTCGGGCTTCACGACTCCGGACATCAACGAAGCTATGATTAAAGAATGCGCCATGCGGCATGCCGGACAGGCCTATGTATTGTGCGACCACAGTAAATTCCATCAGACCACGCCGGTCTGCTTCGGAGATTTTGCCTCCGCTCAGGTACTCACCGACCGTCTTCCGGATGAAAGCTATCGGAACTCCGACAATCTGATCCTCGTCTAAACCATTTGCCCGGCGGGGAAAACCGTCCCCTGCACCATCAAAGGATCAGACCCAAAAGGCCGCAAAAAGACGCCGCATACCTGCGGCGTCCTTTGTCATTTCTTATTTCTGTAATTTCTAGTTGGTAATGGTGAGTTCTGTCTCTTTGTCAAAGACATGGATCTTCTCAACATCCAGAGCAAATTTCACAGTGCTTCCGGTTCTTGCGGTCGTGGTCGGGCTGACTCTTGCGGTAAAGTTCGCACCCTCCAGATCGAAATACAGATAAACCTCTGCACCCAGCAGCTCGTATACGTTGATCTGTGCCTCGATGACGCTCTTTGCGTATTTCTGAAGCATCTCATCGGAATCGTACAGGTCTTCCGGACGGATACCCATAACGACGGTCTTTCCGTTGTAACCCTTGTCGATCAGGACCTTTGCCTTCTGCTCCGGAAGGGTAATGGTGTACGGACCAACCTTCAGATCCACCTGGCTTCCGTTTACCACGCACTTTGCGTCTACGAAGTTCATCTGCGGAGATCCGATAAATCCTGCAACGAACAGGTTCGCCGGAGAATTGTACAGGTTCTGCGGGGAATCGATCTGCTGAACCACGCCATCCTTCATAACGACGATTCTGGTACCAAGCGTCATAGCCTCGGTCTGGTCATGGGTAACGTAGATGATCGTGGTGCCCAGTCTCTGATGCAGCTTGGAGATCTCGGTTCTCATCTGCACACGGAGCTTTGCATCCAGGTTGGACAGCGGCTCATCCATCAGGAATACCTTCGGGTTACGCACGATTGCACGTCCCATGGCAACACGCTGTCTCTGGCCGCCGGACAGAGCCTTCGGCTTCCGGTCAAGCAGTTTCTCAAGGTCAAGGATTCTCGCTGCCTCACGCACCATCTTGTCGATCTCATCCTTCGGAGTCTTGCGGAGCTTCAGCGCAAACGCCATATTGTCATATACCGTCATATGCGGATACAGAGCGTAGTTCTGGAATACCATTGCGATATCGCGGTCCTTCGGCTCCACGTCGTTGACCCTGCGTCCGTCGATGAGCAGATCGCCGGAGCTGATGTCCTCCAGACCTGCAACCATACGAAGCGTTGTGGATTTACCGCATCCGGACGGTCCTACGAAGATGATAAACTCCTTGTCCTCAATCTCCATGTTGAAATTCTTTACTGCCTCGAATCCGTTCGGATATTTTTTACAAATGTTTTTTAAAGAAATACTTGCCATGTGGGGCTCCTTTCCGTCTGTGACGTTCTTGTTTGATCTGTCTATGAGTATACGCTTTTTTGCATGGCTTGACCATATGGGCTTCCTACAAACATTTGCAGAGACCTTTGTATAAACGGGCAATGGTGTAGGGAAGGCGTGACTATTTCACGAAAAAAGCATCCGGTTGCTGGTCATTCTGACGGGACAGGAAGCACTTTATCAATCCGGACTTTTATGATAAGATGAAAGCAAAAACAATGAAGGAAGCGATACCATGAATAAGAAAGAGATATTGGAGATCAGAAAACAGTTCAGCAGTGAAAACTGCGCCATCACCCGCATCCGCGGATGCTATGTGGATGCGGAAAAGCAGATCCGCACCGAACTAAAAGAAGCGTTTCTCTCCCTTCCCGAGGAAGAGATGTTCAAATATTTCGAAATTTTCCGAAAAACCCTCTCGGGGACGCCCGGCCGAAATCTGATCCAGCTGGAATTTCCTCTGGAACAGGAGATGCCGGACGGCAGGCAGGCATGGCTTTTGAAGCTCCGGGACAGCCGTCTCACGGATGATCTTCTCATAGAAGAATTTTATGATCAGATCATCCAGAACTATGCCTACGGAGAAAATTACTATATCATCCTGATCCATGCCGCCTATGATATTCCAAAGAAGGCATCCGACGGTATGGAGATGTTCGACGCTTCCGACGAGGTGTACGAATATCTTCTCTGCAGCATCTGCCCGGTCAAACTGTCCAAAGCCGGACTCTGCTACAATGCGGAAAAGAACAGCATCGAGGACCGGGTGCGGGACTGGGTGGTGGACATGCCTGCGGCAGGCTTCCTCTTCCCGGCGTTCAGCGACCGCGGCACCGATCTGCACAGCATGCTCTATTATACAAAAAACCCCGAGATCCTGCAGCCGCTTTTGATGGAAGAGGTGTTCGGCTGTCCGGTCCCTCTGTCCGCAAAGGAACAGAAGGAGACCTTTGGGGAACTTCTGTCCGAGACGCTGGGAGATTCCTGCGATTATGAGACGATGGTCAGCATCCATGAAAACCTGAACGAGCTCATTGAGGAAAAAAAGGATCTGCCGGAACCGCCCACCCTGACCAGGCCGGAGGTCAAAAGCCTGCTCATGCAGAGCGGCGCGCCGGAAGAGATCATGGAGCATTTTGAAGAACGGTTCGACCATACAGCCGGAGAGAAGGCCGAGTTCCTTGCCACAAATCTGACCAGCACAAAAACGCTGGAAGTGAAGACCCCCGATGTAATCGTCAAAGTGAGCCCGGAAAAGGCCGCGCTTTTGGAAACCCGGGTAATTGACGGCCTGTCCTATCTGATGATCCAGATTGACGACTATGTGGAGGTCAACGGAGTCCCCATACATACCGGCGAGGCGCTGAATGACAGAATGACAGAATGATCATATGAAGAAATGAATTTTGAAAGAACTTCGATAATTTTTCTCCGAATCGGGAAACCTATGCCCATACATGACTACTGATGAAGGAGACATTTCATTATGAAGATTCTGTTTTACGACACCAAATGCTACGACCGGGAATCCTTTACCCGGGAGCTGGAACAGTACCCGGATATCGAAGTGAAATTTCTGAAAGCGGACCTGACCAGGAATACCGCCGAGCTGGCCCACGGATACGACGCTGTATGCGCGTTCGTCAATTCCGAAATCTGGACCGAGACGGTGGAGACCCTGCACCAGAACGGCATCCGCCTGATTCTCATGCGCTGCGCTGGTTTTAACAATGTGGATCTGGATACGGTCCATCGGCTGGGAATCCGGATTCTGCGCGTCCCCGGCTACTCCCCGGAGGCCGTGGCCGAGCACGCCATGGGCCTTGCGCTGACGGTCAACCGGAAACTCCACAAGTCCTATCTCAAGGTCCGGGAAAACGACTTCAGCCTCGGAAGCCTCATGGGCTTTAATTTCTACCAGAAAACCGCCGGCATCATCGGCACCGGCAAGATCGGAGCCGCCATGGTCCGCATCTGTCACGGCTTCGGCATGAAGGTGATCGCCCACGACGTCTATGAAAATCCGTCGCTGAAGGGCATCGCCGAATATGTGTCCCTTGAGAAGCTGCTGGCCGAAAGCGACCTGGTCTCCCTCCACTGCCCGCTGATGGACAATACCTACCACATCATCAACCGAAAGACGATCCAGATGATGAAAGACGGCGTGATCCTCGTCAACACGTCCCGGGGCGCGCTGGTGGATACGGATGACCTGATCGAAGGCATCCGCGCCCACAAATTTTTCGGCGTGGGCCTGGACGTCTATGAGGAAGAAGCGCCCAATGTCTTCGAGGATCGGTCCGACGAGATTCTGGAGCATTCCGTCACCGCAAGGCTTCTGTCCTTCCCCAATGTGATGATCACATCCCACCAGGGCTTTTTCACCAGGGAAGCGCTGTCCGCCATCGCCCGGACCACACTGGAAAATGTGCGGACCTTTGAGAGCGGCCAGGAATCCCCCAACGATGTAAAACCGGAAAAATAATACCGATAAAACAGGCAGCCTTACACGGTCCGGTGTACAGCTGCCTGTATTTTTTATGATACGTTTTTTCTCCGCTTTTTACAAAATGTCCGGAAATCCGGAAACGCTTCCCACCGGTCCTATTCTATGGGCTCGGTCTCTATGAGGAATTTCACACTGCCCTTCATGCCCGGCGCCAGTCCGGTAAAGGACTGGTAAGCCTCTCCTGCATCCACCACCGCGCGGGCCCGGTCGATAACCTTCTGCAGGTCGCCGCAGACCATGTCGTAAAGCTTCTGGATGCCGTCCCGGTCAAATTCTTCCGCACCGTCCCGCAGTTCGATGCTGCCGTCATACAGCTCCTGTACGCCGTCCTTCAGCTCTACGGTGCCGTCCAGAAGTTCCACGGTACCGTCCTTCAGTTCCGTCGTGCCGTCCAGAAGCTCTTCCGTACCGTCTTTCAGTTCCTTGGTGCCGTCGTACAGTTCTCTGGCCCCGTCCAGGATCTGCTGTGCCCCCGGCTTTAACTGCGTCGACACTCCGCCGTAGACCTGCGTCAGGCCCTGGGAGAGCGCCTCCATGCCCTGCTTCAGGGTGATCATCTGACGGACCTGGGCCTGAGCCGCCGCCATCCTGGCCGCCAGCTCCGCTCCCGGATCGCCCGGAATCACCTGCGAGATCTGAGACGTATCAAATTCCAGAAACGATTCCGCATCAGAAAATTCAATGCCTGCTGCCGAAAGCGCAGTGTTGATCTGCTGCAGCACACTTCCAACGGTCGTATCCACCACCTGATCCACTCCGGCCGACAGCTGGCCGGCCACCACCGTAATGTCATTTCCGTTGCCGTCCGCATTTGCCATGGCAGCGATCAGCGTATCCAGGCCCGCGTTGTAGGTCTTCAGCGCGTCCTTCAGCTCCAGCGCCCCGTCCCGCAGGTCAAAGGCTCCGTTGTCCAGTTCCACGGCCCCGTCTTTCAGTTCCTTTGCGCCGTCATCCAGTTCCACAGCCCCGTCGTACAGTTCCTGCGCACCGTCCTGAAGCTCGATCACCCCGTCCACCAGTTCGTGGGTTCCGTCCACCAGCTCTTCGGATGCATCCTTCAGTTCCTGCATGTCATCCTTCAGATCGTCATAGGAATCCAGATCGTCCAGATCGATCTCCTCCGCAAAATCCGAAGTCACCGCCGTCATGGTAAGCGGCAGTTCAAAATCCGTCGTATAGGCCGTCAGCTCCAGATATTCCGGAATATCCAGATCCTCCAAGTCTTCCACCTCCGACAGGGCGATGCTGTCAGAGAGCCCTGGAATCGCCACGCCCCCTGCCATAATCCGGCTGCCGTCGGAGATCACCCTTCCGTTTTCCATCTCCACGTTCATAAATTTCTCTTCGTCGAGGAACAGCCCCGTCACCGCCACGAAAGGCGTGCTGATCGTCCGCTCTTCTCCGCTGACTGCGACGGTCTGCGTCTCATGGTTGACATAATCAAACCGAATCCTGACATTCCCGCTTTTTCCCGCCAGCTTTGACGGCTCGATTTGTTCCCCCTCCAGATAATAGGTAATCTTCACATCCACCGGAAGCGTTTTCTTCGTCTCTCCCTGATAATAGATATCCTTTCCGCCCGCCTGCCACACAAGCGTGCCGTCCTCTCTCTTCTGGAAGCCTTCTTTCCCTTTTACGTTCTTGATGCCGGTCAGCTCGCTGCGGTCCGTGATGCTCTCCGCTCCGGTCCCGTTTCTTAAGATATTGCTGACGACAATATCCCGGACCGTTCCGTCCGCCTCCGCTTTTACATATACCGTCTCTTCCTTCTTCGTCTCCCCCGTACCGGTATGTACGGGCGCGGCAGTCTCCTCTCCTGTCTGTACGGTCTCCTCCGCCTGCGTCCCTGTCTCCTGTACCCCATCGTCCTTCTGCGTACAACCGACCATACCCGCTGCCATCACCAGCGCCATACCACCGATGAGTACCCGCTTACCACACTTCATCTGTCATTCCTCCTTGGAAACATTTCTTTTTCTCCTGTTCGGATGTCTGCAATAATGGTTATATCACAAAAATGACCATCGGTCAATACTTTGTTAAAAATGTCCATTGATTTTTCTTTTCAGATGGGATACAGTATAGAAAACAAGGGGGATCTAACATGGGAAAGATCGAAACAAAAAAAGAAAATAAAAGAAAAGACCTGCTGAACGCCGCCTTTGACCTGTTTATCTCCAAAGGCTTCCACAACACGTCCATTGCGGATATCGTGGGAAAAGCAGGCATTGCCAAAGGAACCTTTTACCTGTATTTCAAGGACAAGACCGACATCCGCAACCGGCTGATCTCCTCTAAGGCGACCCAGTTGTTCCGGAACGCCTGTCTGAAGCTTGAGAAAACACAGATCACCGGGCTGGATGAGCAGTTCCTCTTTCTGACCGATGAGATTCTGTCCTATTTTCAGGAAGACCCGTTTCTTCTGTTTTTTCTGTCCAAACATCTGAGCTGGGGAATCTTCCGCAACTCCATGACGGAAGAAAAATCCCCTGACGGAAGCTCCGCCAGGGAATTGTACATGCAGCTCATTACACGCTCCGGCTGCCGCTTTGAGAACCCGGAGATCATCATCTACCTGATCATCGAACTGGTAGCGGGCGCCAGCTACAACGCCATCCTCTATAAAGATCCCGCCGACATCGAACAGCTGAAACCCTATCTTCATACGATCATCCGCGGGATTCTGCGGGAATTCGATCAGTCTCAGGAAGCATAGGGCTTCGGACGAAACCGATTCTTTAACAGTTCCATGAAACGTTCCTCCAGAGGGCGGAACACTTCATTGGCCCGTTTGATCCAGATCAGCCGGTTGACCAGCGGGTAATTCTTTCCGTCCATCATGAGCGGCACGGAACGGATCTGCGTACCCTCAAAAACCCCAGCACCCATTTGGGCGTCAGCAGAAGCGCCTCGGTCTCTTCCAGAAACCTGCGGCAGATCCCCACCGTGTTGCAGAAAACCATGTGCTCGTGATTGATCCCGTCGCCCCGGTCCTTCCGGTAACGCAGCTCCCTGCGCATGCTCTGGTCCGTGTCCAGGGAGAGATGCAGATATTTCTCCGCTTCCTCCACATCCACCGCTTCCCTGTCGTACAGACAGGATTTTTTCCCCATGTTGACATAGACGGAAGAATAATCCAGCGTATACATCTCCAGATTCCTGCTCTGCAGTTCGCTTCGGAAGTTCCTGGAGTCTTTCTCCGAGACAACCAGAATCCCGATATCCGCCTTACATTCCGCTACCATCTCGACGATTTCCCCCCTGTCATTTTCCTTCAGATCGATCTGGAGCAGCTTCTCACGGTTCTCCTTATAAAGCATCAGAAGAATATCATAGATAAAATCAAACTGCTGGCTGGCCACGGCGAGCCGCTGTATGGAGAGATTGTTCTGTTTCCCAAATGTATTTTCCAGCGCCTGTGTGCTGTCGATCACCCCTTTCGCATATTCCAGAAAATCTCTTCCCTCCGGTGTCAGATTCAGCCCCCTGGCTGTACGGCTGAACAGTTTCAGATCATACTCAGTCTCCAGACTTGATATGGCTTTCGTCAGGCTGGGCTGGCTCAGGTACAGCTCCTGAGCTGCTTTCGTTATGGAACCGCATTCCACAACCTTGATAAAATACTCCAGTTGGTTTAGTCGCATATTTTGCCCCCTTTGGCTTTGCGTACTAAAAATAGTACCTCTTGTTTACCCCGTTCTTCCATTATAACCGAAAATTAGGAAATTTCCATAAAAAAAATGAATTTGTATATATTTTTTTGTTATGATATACTTTATGTGAACCCGATAGAAAACCCCTATCACCTTACACACCTTAAAACAGCGCTGTCTCCCCCATAGACAGCGCTGTTTTGCGCATATTCGGAAATGTACACAAAGTGACAGCAGGACTCCTCCGGAGTCTGCTGTCACTTTATGTTTACGGTCTGCGGTTCACAGAGCGCACGGTTCTTATTCTTCCTCGTCCTCCTGATCCGTGGCTGCCGCCTGCATCCTGCGTCTCTTCACCCAGAAAACGATCAGAGCCATGAGCGCAAGGGAACCGGCGCCCGCGATGACTGCCGCTCCCATCATATTGCGGAAGTCCAGGGCACGCATCTCATTGCCGGGCTCGGCCAGCGGCACTTCTTCGTCGCCTACATCCTGAAGTTCTTCCGGCCCTTCGTCCTGAGGCACTTCTTCATCCGGAACCTCTACCGGGGCTTCTCCGCCGCCCGGTACGGCATCCGCCGCTCCGCCGCCGGCTCCGGCCCCTCCTCCGGCTGCCGCAGGAGGCGCTGCAGGCGCGGCTCCGGGAGCTGCGGGCGTTCCTTCCGGCGCTGCGGGTGCCGCAGGCGCCGCCGCTCCGCCGTCTTCTTCCGTCGTACCGCCTCCGCCGCCACCGCCGGCTGCCACCGGGGTGTAAACAAAGGTGAATACGTTCTCCGCTTCATTTTTCACCAGCGCCCTTGTAATATTATAAGCCTGAGGCTGGTATCCCTCGACGTACCGGTACGCCACCACCGGACGGTCGCCCACGTTGCCGCGGTACGTACGGCTGGGCAGCAGCGTGCTGCCCGCTTCATTCTGATAATGCACGGTATAAGAGGTCATATCACCCTGGATACCGTAGGCTACGACGTAGTCCAGATCGGAAGTCACCGTAAGCGACTGCATACTGGGCTGGCTTTCATCCCGACCGGATTCGCGGGCTCCCTTGACATAATATTTTTTGCTCTGGACTCCCAGGTTAACCATCCCGTCCGCGGCCGCGTCGATACTGACGCGGGCATTGTACGGCAGGTTACTCACCACAATTTTGTCAGTGCCTGCACCTGTCTTCTCATAACCTGCACCATTTTCAACCGTTACCACATCTGTACTGGAAAACGTCCCATGATTTCCTGATGAAATGGTCAGAGTATATGTGTATTCCTCCGGCTCTGCCGCCCGGCAGTCTGCCGCGCTCAGATGAAAGACGGTGCACAGGGCAAGAATCCCGGTCAGCACTTTTGGACATCTGTTCTTTTTCATCTCTGCGCCTCCTTCTGCTCTCTCCTGTGGCTGATGACCGCGAAGACCAGCAGGATCAGTCCGGCTGCCAGCCCAACCGTGGACCACAGGACAATCTGTGCATTATCTCCGGTCTGCACGGCTCCCGGAGAATAGACCGCTGATCCCGACGGAGTCCCACCGCCGCCGGAACCACCGGACCCTCCGCTTCGGGAGCCGCCACCGCCGCCGTTCTCTCTTAATTCCACGGCAAAATTCATCTGCAGCTTCGCCAGAGAATCCTGATAGCTGTTTCCCTGGGTCTCTCCGTCCAGAGATACCTTCAGCATGATCCGGCCCGCGTCCGAAGAGGAAAGCGTGCCCAGATAGAAATATTCCTGCATACTGGCTACCGCCTCGTTCAGGCCGATCTCCTGCGCCGCAGCCCGGGCCGCCGTGTCGCCGCCCACGGTATCGCTGTCATACAGCGTCGTCATGGCGCCGCCGGGCGCCGTATAGGTCAGGAGATAGGTGTACGCGCCGTCTTTTGCCCTGCTCTGGCTGTACTCCAGGCTGCTTGCCGTATTGGTCATATACCAGTCCGTCGTCTTACCGGACGTATTTTTCAGGTTCAGATTGATCTGAACACTGTCTCCCGGCTCCATACTGCCGATCTCATTCAGAATATCCTGCTGTGTAAAATCGCTCTGTATCGCTCTGCCGTCAAAATTTGCCGTTCCTTCATATGCTTTATCTTCTGCATGCACCGTGCAGGTGCTGCCAATGAGCATACATGCCGTCACGGCAAGGCACCAGGCTTTCTTTCTCATCTTCTTACCTCCTTCTATCGTCATGCTTCGCCGCTCCGATGGCAGCTGCCAGGACCTGCAGGACCAGAGCCGCCGCGATCACGCCTCCGGCCAGTATCTTTCCTGAAGAACTGGTAAACAGTTCTGCGGCTCTGCCCGCACCGGGCAGAAAGTACACAACTTTTCCTATAAAATTGCCGTAAGGCACCGGATTCATATCCTCTGTTTGGTTGGCGTCCCCTTTGGTGATGAATTCTCCCATCAGCACCCGGTTTTCCACCACCCGGTGGGTGATGATGGACGCCGAATCCCTTGCGCCGTAGAACGCGATCACTTCTTCTTGCGCCACATCCTCCGGCGGCGTCTCATGGATATAGACCAGGCTGCCGGTAGGAATCGCCGGCTCCATACTTCCGCTCACCACGGAATAGATATGGTATCCGAAGAATCTGGGGACCGTCAGCGGCAGGCAGACCAGAACCAGCAGGATCAGCAGGAGCGTCCCCAGCAGACTGATAAACGCCGCCGCTTTCTGAGCCGGACCTTTTCCCCGTCTTTTCTTCCTGTCTGTTCTGTCCTTACGGGTCTCGTCTCTCTCCACGGGCATGCCTTCCTTAACTGTTTATTTCAGACTGAGCGTTCCGTCCGGCGCGATGTTCACATCCACGCCCCAGGCGCTTTTGATGGCGTCTTCCGCATTGTGGGTCTGGACTGCGTCCACCTCGGCCTCCAGCACGAACATGTAGCCGTTATACTTGTAGGTGGTCTTTACGACGCCTGGTTTCTCCGTTGGCTTTGTTTCATATTCATCCAGCAAAGCCCCGTCAAGACACAGCGTATCGCAGATCGCAGGCGTCTGCGCCTGGGAGGCAACCGGATGCGTGTAATACAGGACGGTACGTTCATGATCGGACCCGGCTGCCTTTGTATCTTTGATCCAGCCGTTCTTTTCTGTAAATTCATCCAGATCCTGGCCATCCAGGCTCAGGCCGATCAGACCCGGATCAAGATCCGTCGCTTTTTTACCGTCCGCATCCTGCCAGCTTCTCGTCACGACCACCCGCACATATTCATCAATGGCTCCGGTGTTCTGCACGCTGAGCTTCTCGTCATACATCTTCCCAGGTATCAGCTTTTCCTGTCCCTCACCTGCGCCAAAACGGTCTGATTCTCCCGACTCGTTTTTCAGAAGCCCTGTGCCGCCCTCCACAAATTCATTGCTGCCGGTCTCGGCATAATTCCGGTAGCTGACGATCCTGTTGTTTTCCAGCAGGCTGACGCCGATACTTTTTATTTCCACCTGCACGGCGTAATCCGCACTGTAATAGGTAAGCGCCGCACGGGTGCTTCCAACCGTACTGAGAAGCAGCAGGACTGCAGACAGAGAGAATAAAAGCGCCGGTCTGATCCAGATATTTTTCTTCTTTTTCATTCCTGACTACCTCCTCCGTTCTCCGGCTGTTCCGTCGATCCGCTTTCCGTGCCGGCGGCTGCCGTCCACTGTGCATACGGCCCATCTTCGTTATAACGTACCGGCGTGTGCTCCTGCACGACGATCACGTTGAATTCCTCTGCAGCGTTTCCTTTATCAATCTTAATCTGCAGTTCGCTGGTCGTTTCGCCCGGCTGAAGCGGCGTATCGTAATAATACCAGCCGTCTCCTCCATCTCTCCAGTCGCCGATTATATAATCCAGATTGTATTCAGCGCCCGCATACGCTCTCGCGCGGACATAGCATTCGTATTCGCCGGTATTTTCAATGGTCACATGCTTCACCCAGTCTTTGACCTCTTCATCAGGTATGGTCGTCGTCGTCCCGAGATTCAACACCGCACTCCCGGACGCTTCCGCATAGGTGGTAAAATACGCCATTGCCTTCCCCGCCGATACTCCTGCCGTCAGGACGAGGGCTGCCGCTGCCAGGCTGAGAATCTTCTTATTATAATGTTTTTTCATTCCTCACCCCTCCTGTTATTCCTGCGTCCAGTCCCAGACGATGCTGTCCGGATCTACCGGTTCGTCACTCAGCAGGCTGACCGTATTCGTTTCGCTTTGTCCCGTCGTATTTGGCAAAGTTCCGCCAGACTCCGGCGTAAACTTGTTCACAACGCTCGTTCCGCCGTTCATGCCGCCGTCGTACTCGTTGGTAAATGTCACTGTCGCTACCTGTGCAGAATTTTCATCACCCGCGGCAATCGTAAAGTCCTGCGTTGCGGCGCCTGTATTCCTGTATCCGGCTCCCGGACCGACCTCCGTCACCGTCCCTGTCGTTCCTGCCGGAAGTTTTATCAGAAGATCGTTCTGTGTCCCCGGACCGTCAAACCTGTACTGAAGCACGTTACTGTATTTGTACTCTTCTGCCTGAACCGTATCTGCCGCTTTCGTTCCTTCCACCTGGAAGATAAAGGAAGCTGTATCTCCCTCACGGTAAGTCGACAGGTTTTTAATGATGCGCAGATAGCCCCAGCGCCTCACGGACGCCGGCTTCAGCGTAACCGTCACGTCGTAAAGCCAGCTGTCGCTTCCCATCGTATAATAATCATTTCCCGGCACCGACACCAAGTAAGGCGCAAAGTAATACGTATACTGTTCAGATGACACCGCAAATGCCGCCACCAGATACATTCCGGTGGTAAGATTTGAAATCGTTCCCGCTCCGCCGGTCAATGTTGTCGCCTCAAGATCCTTTGGTTTCTCCCCCACAAGGAGTTTCTTCGGCTCGTCTTTGGAAACCTCCACCTCGGAAAGCACACCCTTCGGAAGCGCTGTTCTCGCCGCCTCTTCCGCCATGGCCTGCCACTGCTCCGCCGTTGTGGACGAACTTACGTTCTGCAGCCCGATATCTTCATACTTTTCATCAGGCTTATACGCGCCGCTTGCCGTCACGTCCGCAATCTTATAGATTGTCACTGGAACAGACAAAGCGTTCAGCTCTCCTGCATAATTGCTCCCAAGTGAAAAATCCATCCTGCAGTCTGTTCTTGACGTATCAATCGCGTCTGCACCGAGCGCCTCTCTGGGGACCGCCGCCAGAAACAAAAGCATACATGCCGCCGCCAGCGCGCCTCCTTTTATCATCTTCCTTACCATCTTCACATCTTTCCCCTCCTCTGATCAGGTATTTTCCCTCAGCCCTTACGCGGACGGAACAGGAATTTCATTATTAGTATCACAAGCATAGTCACTGATAAGCCAAGTATCAGATACAGCATATAATAATTCTGGACTGCCTTCAGCATGGTGTCCGCCGGTGTGGATGCCGCCTCTTCTTCGCCATTATAGGGGACTCTTGTTCCCCGTACCAGAAGGCGGTGACTGTTTACTCCGTAAGGAGTACAGGTGAAGAGTGTAATATAATCCTCTCCCTCCGCCACCTGCAGCGCCTCTCCCAGCGTATCCATGTCATCTTTATCCACCATGGGAAGGATCTGATCCACTTCATAGGCCAGCGTCTCATCCAGGATCCGGATATAGATCCGGTCCCCTTTGACCAGCTGGTCCACATCGGTAAAAAGCCTTGCGCTGGGAAGTCCCCGGTGCGCCGCCAGGACGCTGTGCGTCCCCTCCCCTCCGATGGGAAGTTTGGTTCCGTTCAGATGCCCGATCCCCGTCTGGAGCACGGCGTCTCCGGTTCCGTGATAAATTGCCAGCCTGATATTGATCTTCGGGATGGACATATAGCCCATGACTCCGTCGCCTGCCACATTGAGGATCTGCCAGTATTCCGTCTCCTGAAGTTCCCCGGTGTCTTCTCCGAAGACGTCTCCGTACAGGTTGTTACTGGTGAATGTATCATTAAAACTCCTGGCAGACTCCCATTCCCGGGAGTAATCCTCCGGTTCCATCTCTGCAACCACATTTTCATAATCAGAGATCAGACGGCTTTGGCGGTAGGTATTCCATTGATCAGAGACTGTGGGATATGTCAAGATACCGAAACCGGTCAGAAACATAATCCCAAATACCATATTGATCAGTATTTTTTTCATGGCTGCTCCCTCTCCGCCATGTCTTCCGAACCCTCCTCCGTTTCCTCCGGGTCCAGCTCTTTACCTTCCGGTATCGCTTCTCCCCCGGCGTCTTCTGTCTGTTCTTCCATCTCATCGGATTCCTCTGCATCCTCTCCCGACGCATGGGATGTATCCGGTCTGTTCCTTCTCCTGTCATAGAGGTACAGAAGGAAGATGAACAGTCCTGTAACCGTCAGTCCGACGATCACCCACAGGAGGTAGCTGGTGTGGAGGCTGGCGCCCCCCAGGAACGGAGAAGCCGCAACTGCTTCATCCTCCAGCTCCGTATATGCAACCCGGTGCCCCCGGACCAGAAGCCGGTGGCTGTTTACTCCGTAAGGCGTACAGGTGAGCAGTGTCACCAGGTCTTCTCCTTCCACCGCCGCCAGCGCAGAGGTATCATCCGGTTCTATGACGTTGATCTGATCCACCTCATAGCAGAGGGTATCGTCCAGAATCTTCAGCAGAAAATGGTCGCCTTCCTCCATGCGGTCCAGATCCGTGAACAGTGTCGCACTGGGCAGTCCCCGATGGGCGGAAATCACAGCATGTGTCCCGGAACCTCCCACCGGAAGAGAACTCCCTTCCAGATGGCCTGCCGCCGTCTGAAGCACCTCTTCCTCTGTCGTATGATAGACCGGAATCTTCACGTTGATCTTCGGGATCTGCACATATCCCATCATTCCGTCGCCGGTCAGATTCAACGCCGACATATAGGCTTCATCCTGCTCCGTTGCCTGCGCAACCGCAAAAGAATCCGGCAGAATATACGGACGCAGGGCTTCATTGTAAGCATTGGCTCCCTGCCACTCTTCCTCATAATCGATCTCATCTGCTGCTTCCAGACTGGCGATCGTCTCATCATAGTTGGAAATCAGACGGCTCTGCCGGTAGTTATTCCATTCATTTGCTGCAAATGGATACAGCAGCAAGGACAGACCGGCCAAAAATAAAAGACTGAACAAAATCGTTATTATGTGCTTTCTCATCCGGGCTCTCCTTGTTGTTGTAATGTTTTTATAACAGACCAGGGCGGGCGGACCCGCCCTGGCTGAGATGGTGTTAAGATACGTTCTGTCTTATGTAAGATCTCTTACTTATCACCTGTCGTTATTTTGCTGTTTTTCTGCGAAGAGAGAAGTACAGCCCTGCTGCGATGATCATGATCGCGCAGCCGCCGATGGTGAAGATCGTCGTACCGATGCCGCCGGTGGAGGGAAGAGAGCTCAGTGTCGTGTTGACAATAGCTGCGCCACTATTTACAGTGAAATTACTTTTCACATCATTTCTGGTTACCAGAACCGGTTTTCCATCTATCGGCTCTACTGTAGGTGTCCCTGCCGTAATCACTGCACCTGTCAGCGCATATGCAGCATCATTCAGAGAATATCCGTTCGGAGCCTTCGTCTCTGCTACCCAGTATTCTTTCTGAGCATCCAAACCGGTAAATGTGGTCAGAGCCTTTGTCTGATCATCATTGTAAGCTGTTGCCTGTGCACTGCCTACAGCCTTTACATAAGCCGTAACCGTAGCTCCCTCTGCAACATCGCCTACTGCAACCATCTTGCCTCCAACTACTGCATGAGTCGCCTCTGCCTGCGAAGCTTTTGTATAAAGAGTAAATTCTGCTCCCGGTAATGCTGCATTATTGCCATCTACCTTCTCAACAGTCGCTGTTACCTTCGGGCTGATGACCATGGATTCCGTTTTTGTGGGATCTCCGCCGTTTATGGAACTGATCTCAGAACTTACTCTGTTGGTCAGCGGATCAACACCTTCTGAAACTACTACATTATAGGTAATATCTACATCCTGCGAAGCTTTTGTAATATCATAATCAAACACAGCGGTAAAACCAGTTTGTGTTGGTGTAACAGTGACATCAGTCGCTCCTGCCGTTACTCCGCCGATCGTTACTACAACAGAATCAGCCTGAAGTGTTCCTCCTGTCACAGTATCTGTAATCGTAAACACCGGATTAGCAACCGTCTGTGCCAGATAAGGATACTTTGCACTAACTGTGAAGGGAACAATGTCGCCTGCACTGACGGAAGTATGATCCTCTCCTTCTACAGCCGTGATCTCCTTATTGACCTGATCCGGAGCACCTTTTGCCTGAACCGGTGTATTATTCACAGCCGCAGTGTTGTCGTCATTCCATGCCACATATGCCAGCATACGGGTGAATGTATAGCCTGTCGCCTGCACTTCGATTACATACAGACCAGGTGTAACACCGGCAATTTCTGCCGTCGTTCCCGTAACAGTTGCTGTTTCCGTCAAACCAATATTCTGGATTGCCTGAGCTACCGTCTGCTTACTGTTGATCGTACCTACTGCTGCATCAGTATTTCCCCCTGCAACTGCTGCCAGTGCCTCAAGTGTCACGTTATTTGAAAGGGTAATACCATCTACCAGACTCCAGCCAAGCGGTGTTGTCGGTTCTGCTTCTGCGATCTTTTCATATTTTACGGTCGCTCCAGCAGGTACATTGCTCACTGTGATCTTCGGTTCGCCTGCCGCAAACGTCGTCAAAGACATTCCCAGCACCATCGCCATTGCCAACATCATGGCTAAAAACTTTTTCATCTTTTTCATTTCTTTTTCCTTTCTTTTTTGTGGGCATTGCCCAGGATTAACAGTTCCTTCTGTGTGCTGTGCTTTCCGCACATGGATGCGGTCCGGAGGACCTCTGAAAAAATCACCATCTCCTAAACCTTTTCAGCACCTCCCCGCAAATTTTCTTTTATATAGAATCAGGATGCCCGCCATCATCAGCAGGGTACCGCTGATCATATACCCAAAGATTCCCGTACCGCCTGTGGACGGAAGTTCGTATGCAGCTTCGTTTGTAAAGACATACTCAAACAACTGTTTTTCACCTTCAGGTTTCTCAGGACCCGGACGCATTTCTTTGCCATTAACAGTAATACCGTCATATGCCAGCACAATCGTCCAGGTTTCATTGCTGAGTACATATCCTGTCGGAGCTTTTGTTTCCTTTAAAGTATAAGTTCCCGGCTCCATCTGTGAACGCTCAACGGGCGAGTTTTCTTTTTCCGCGTCTTCTTCGCTGTCGTACCATACCAGAATACCTGTATCTTTCCGGGATCTTCCATAATAGGTTTTTTCTGGATTGTTCCCATCTGTTTTCCGTACTAAAGTAAACATCGCGCCCGCCAGGCTGTGCCCTTCTTCAGAAGTTCCTTTTTTAACAATCTGCCAGTCATAGGAGTAAGCTGGTTCCGGCTTCCGGATATTGCTCACTGTAATGTACGTATATATGCCTGCAGTAATCGTTCCTTCTGCCGTACTGCTGTTCATTGACACCGTTGTCTCTTTACCTGTCCTGGTCTCAATTTCGGGCTGAGCATACAGATTGTCTTCTGTCAAAATCTCTCGGATCGTATACTTTGTTCCGCCTGGTATGGCATCTATTACTACGCTGCCATCAACCGGAATTGTAATAATGCCATCGGAGCTTCCGGACTGTTTTTCGCCGTCCAGCGTATACGGTCCTGTATAAGCTTCCGGCTTTCCGGATTCTTTTTCCAGCAGGATTTCAAATCTAAAAGCCTTCTCTCCTTCTGCAGCCTCAGAGCCTTCCTTCATCCTCTTTGTGATCTGCAGTCCGCCGTCAACACCACCTTTCAGAGCATTCGTTACAATAACCTGCGCGTCTTTCCCTTTCGTTATTGCTCCCTGGGCTGTTCTTACTGTTTCCGCTTCATCGGCAGCGCTCTGACAGGAATCCGCTTCATAAGTCCCGGAAACTGGTGATATATCCGCTTCCTCATATACAGAAAGATCCAGATTAAGTTCTTCTACATAAAATGCGGTTCCGGCAACCAGATCGCGAATGGATGCAGTCTCATCCACAGAAAGCAACATCGTACCGTCAGAAGTACTTTTTTCTCTTCCGTCTACCTCATAAACTCCCGTGTACGGAACCAGAACGCCCGTACGGTCTTCCAGCCATACTTTTATTGTAAACGGCCCCTGTCCGGATGAATTTCCATTCATTCGTTTAGTGATCTGAAGATCATTTTTAACATTCTCAGAACATTTGTTTGTGAAAATTACATGTTTTCTGTCTTTTACAGATTTGTCATCTGTCTTCGTGCCTGTAACACTGACTCCGGTCTGATCTGTTGTGTTACACTCTTCATATGATGTTTCCTCAACGGTATAGTCCGACCCCGCCTTTCCATAACCAATCTCCTCAACATAATATTGTGCATTTACCGGAAGATCGGAAAACCATGCGGACTGTCCCTGTTTCAAATGAAAGATTCCCGTTTCTGGATCAACCGCTATTGGATTTCCGTCATCATCTTTAGCCGATGTCGTTAACGCTTCATAGCCTCCGGAACTATTTTTCAACCATACACGAAAATCAAAATCTACGTTTGCATACTGCTTCTGCGCCGTTCCTGTCAATTCCTTCCTGACTCTGATCTTATCCGCATCTATTGTAGGAAGATTAAAGGATACTTTCAGATTGGAACCTCCATCCTTCTCTGCATGATTTCTTTCCATGTAAAACATTTTCAGCGTATGTCCGGAATTATCTTCAAACCTAAAATGTCCTGGTTCATATTCTTCCCATTCATTTGAAATTGTTTTTTCAATTCCATTCTCTGTACAATATTGTGCGGCACGATCAAAACACTCTTTTATTGTTGTTCTGACCGGACCAGACGTCTGGTTTACAATCACTTCACCGGTCGCAAAATTGATTGAACCGCTTCTTGCCGGATGATTACCGCCAATATCCAGAACCAGCACATCATCAATGAATACCCACAAATCATCATCGCCGTTAAATTGGTATATCATCGGGTTATCCCGATATAATCCGTCAGTTCCCTGAACAAAGTCCGTTTCCAGTCTCATGCTGAAATGGAAATCCAGCACATGCTCTCCTTCTTTCGGCTGTATCAGATACATTTGTCTCCCCGTACCTTCATAAAGCGGTTCGCCATTTTCGTCCCGATAGTAGTTGCCGTTCTCATCATACAATTCCCTGGCAGTAGAAAATTCACCTTCTACAATCTTATTGTAAGGAAAGAAATTTCCCCGGTTTACATAGATCTTGCTTCCTTCTCCTGTAATCTGCTGCGTTTTTTCAGGAGTTCCGACCTGGTCATATAAAGTAAACTCATCCCCCTCTCCTAAATACGCATAGTTTTCAAAACAGCTGTAATAAAAAATTCCCTCGTTGTCAAATTTATCTTTTCTGAATAATCCGTTTACTTCTTTTCCATCTTCGAACCATCTAGAAAGAGACTCGCCATTTTGCGAAACGACAGGAAACCCGTTGGTCAAAACCGGACGAACAAGTCCCTGTTTTGCATCATCCTGCCCTTTTCCCAAAAGCTCATTCATCAAATAAGAATCAAAGGGATAATCCTTCATAAACAGCCGTACGCCTTTGGATGCGCTGTCAATGGAAGGAACTTCTTTTATGGAGTCCTTTGAATAAAACAAATTAACCGCAACCACTGTAGACCCATTGTTTTCCCAGTCTCGGCTCCCTGTTCTTCTCCACTCCATCACTCCATTGCCTTTACGTATTTCTGCTATGGCCGCAGATGGGGGAGAATCTATACCTGCAATTTCAGCTTTGACATATGTATATTCCTCTTCTCCTTCTCGAACCGTAAAGAGATGTTTTAACTTCTCATCTTGAGCTATATCTTCAACATTAAATGTATAATCGTCATCAAGAGGAAGATTAATTGTTCCATTGCTTATACCGGTGATATCAACGCCACCCATAGTTACCAATTGAAAAGCTGCAATATATGCAAAATCTCCCCACATAATTACAAACGTCGAAAAACTGTCCACCGTGAACTCTGCCGTCTTCACCTCAGCCTTTTCCGTCGTATCAACTGCTGCATCGGTCAGCACTTCCGGCTGTATGTCGCCGTCTTCTTCCTTCATATGTACGACATCCACGCTGGCAATGGATACGTTCTCATCCTCCGCCAGTTCTTCCGGAAGATAGCCGTCCGAAAAATCCATTGTAACGCTTACATTTCCATTCGGTTCAATCTCTGTCTGTGTTTCCTCTCCGGTTTCCTTGTCGGTCTCTGTAAGCCAGAAGCTGATATCATATGCCAGAAATCCTGCAATGTTTTTGGTATCGTCCTCCGCTACGGTCTCTTCCAGCTTTTCCGCTGTAGCATCATATTTTTCATTGACTTCTTTGGCCAGGTCGATCTCTTCCTGAGTGATCTCCTCCTGCGTCTCCAGTTCTTCTACATCCTGTTTCACAATCGGAGTCACGGACAGTGCAACGCCTTCCGGAAGAACACCTTCCTCCGCACTGACATGAATCTCTACTTTATCATCCGAATACCGGTCTTCAAATTCGGGATATAAGTTTTCTGTTTCTTCCAGAACTTCCGTCTGTACCTGGTTTGTTTCCGGAACTTCCGCTTCCGACGGTTTCTGTTCTTCGTTCTCTGTATTGGCTTCTGCTTCCGTTTCCCCGCCGGATGCAGTCTCTGCCTCCGCTTTTTCTACCGCATCTGCCGTTTGCTCTGTATTGGTTCCTTCTTCTGCGGGCACCCCGCTCTCTGATCCTTCTTCCGGCTGTCCAGCTGCAGTTCCGGCATCTCCGGATTCCTCAGGTGCAGGCGCTTCCTCTTCCGGCGCGGAAGTTTCGGGCGTCTCCTCCGCCGGTTCAGATGCTTCCGGTTCTGCGGATTCTTCCTCCGCCTGCAGGTCCAACGTCTCTGTCGGTTCATCATATTCCGGCTCTGCGATCTCTACTGTATCCGTCGCGGCCAGACTCCCCACTATATTTGTCAATCCGGTCAATTCGCTTCCTGCAAATACCACCAGGCAGAGCAGAACTGCGATCATTCTCTTCACTGCGCTATTCTTCATGGTTTCCTCCTCCTATTGCTTTCTTTCTCTATCCGAACCATTTCTGTCCTGTTCAGAGCAGGCGCTCCATCAGGGGAATGATGCCCGTTTCGCTTTCTGCCGTTCCCATAATACAAGTCTTTCATTCACACCCATCCCCCTTCATTCTGCCAGAATCTCATCCATCAGCCGGATCAGCTCTATGGCACTGCGAAATACATACTCCTGTCTGCCATTTTTCCAGATCAGTCTCCCCTGCCAGGTATAATGTTCCCGAAACAGGATCTGAATGCAGAACACTGTGGTGTTTTCTCCGTTTCCGTATTCAGAACTGACAAAAGGCAGCGGACTGTTCATACAGTGTTCCAGATCAATCAGACTGTTCAGAAGCAGAATCAGTTGTGACAGGCTCTCGATCTTTTCCCGTCCGTCCAGCCTTGGATGCTGCAGGTAGCCGTTCATGATGCCTTTGTGGTAAGACAGCACGGTAACCACCGCTTCACGACTCTGACAGGGAATCAGTTTTTCCCGAAGCATCATACACAGCTACTCCTTCCTCTCATTCATGTTCGATCGCTTCAATCATACAGCATCGATCGTTTCTGATGCTACTTTAGCAAACACCGGTTATCTGACGGTTATTTTTTCAAAATAGTTGACAGTAATTTTCTCAGAAATCAAAAAAATCCCATACCGCGAGCAATGCGCTCCGGCATGGGATATCCTGTTCCTGTATTCAGTTCTTACATTAATATCTTCAGCTTCTTCAATATCTTCGCCTACATTAATATTTTCGTCGGCTTTCCTCCGGCAGCAGTTCCCTGATCAGCTTCTGCTGATAGGCATGATCCTCCGACGCACGCTTTACATCGTCAAACCGGTTCTGACCTATCAGAATGATGTTGAGCTGGTTGATGCAGCCTGTCGCTTCTTCTCTTCCTTCTCTTTTCCCTTCTTCCCTTCCCTCTCTTTTTCCTTCTTCTTTGCCTTCTCTTTTTCCTTCTTCTCTTCCCTCTCTTTTTCCTTCTTCCCTTCCCTCTCTTTTGCCTTCTTCTCTTCCTTTCTTAATCCCGTCCTGCATAATCATTTCGCCCAATATCG
>CAJUAA010000047.1:0-2270 GCA_910584205.1 uncultured Lachnospiraceae bacterium | reverse complement strand
TCTTTTGTATACAGTCTCTTATATAACGCTGCCCGCTGATGTAAATAATATATCACATCTTTGCTGTATTTTCCAGAAAAAATTCTGCCCGGAA
This sequence comes from uncultured Lachnospiraceae bacterium, assembly GCA_910584205.1. GTDB lineage: Bacteria > Bacillota > Clostridia > Lachnospirales > Lachnospiraceae > Hominiventricola. Next base: position 2,176 of record CAJUAA010000047.1, on the reverse strand, counting down.
TCCAATCCTGGAATTCCGGACAGGTACATGCGGGAAAATCCCGGTACAGGGCGGTGCCCGTGTTGATCTTCCTCTTGTTTACCATCGATCAGGAAACCTGGACAGCCCCCGGCTTCAGCGCGGATACCCGGAAAGAAATGCACGCCCTGGAGTGAGAATAAGTTTTGTGAAAAGAACGGTCGATCCGCTCCATGGCAAGCCGCGCGTTTTCCTCTGAAGCGCCCGTCAGCATCAGGATATAAGAGCCTGCGTCCAGTCTCGCTACCGGATCTCCGGTGCGCAGGCCGTCCAGGAGAATCCGTTCCAGCCTTCTGGCATCCGTGGTCGGAATCACTTTATTTCCCAGGCTTACGATCACCAGGGCAGAAGTCTGCCCGGTACGTTCCAGGTGGCGTTTTTCCAGCGCCACAATGCTCTGAAAAACTCCAAACGTGCAGAAAAACGCACGGCTGTCCGGCCCTCCTTCCGCCGCCAGCTTCAGTATATCCTGACTGTCCATGCTGTTTTGCCGCATGCTCACGGCCAGCATATACATCTGTTCCACCGGTTCCGCCGGTTCAATCTCAAATTCCTGCCAGAGCCGTTCCCGAAATGTGCGGTACAGTTCCACGGCCTGCTCCGGCCGTCCCATGGCGATCAGCGCCTGCATCTGATAGACCACAAAGGTGTCCGTCCCGCAGTCTGCGCTGAGCGCCTGCTCACAGATCCCGATCATCTCCGTCCACCTCTCTTCCTTTTGAAGCAGCGGCAGAGCTTCTTTACAGGCATCCAGATACAGTGTCTGATAATAGCGTCGAAGGGACACTGCCCAGTCGCTGTCATTGCCGGAAAGGAAATCTCCCCGATACAGGGAAATCGTATGAAGCAGCGCCTCCAGATATCCCGTCCCGGAACACGTCCTCGCCTCCAGGCACATCTGCTCAAACTGTTCACAATCCAGTTCCAGCCGGACAGACGGGTTCCATGCGTAGTATCCCGGAAATGTAAGGATCAGCCCTTCCTGATCCGGAAACATGGCCTTCAATATGTTTCTGGCCTTAAACAGCGTATTTTTCAGCGCATTGGCCGGATCGCTGCTGCTCTTTTCTGTCCAGAACTGCTCGATCAATTCTTCTGACGAGATATTTCTCGCATGATTTACAACCAGGTACTGCAAAAAGGACAGGATCTTCCTGCCTGTTTTGTCCGGCACCGCTCTGCTTTTCTGTTGTGCATCCCCCGCATTCCTGTACGTAAAGGAACCAAGCAGTTCAAAATATATAACCTTTTTCACATCTCCCATATCCACTTATCCAATCCCCTGCCTACACCCTGGAACAGTTGTTTCCCCTGTCAAACTGCTCCAGAAATTCATCATAGATCTCCTCGCCTCTCTGCCTTGCCTTTACCGCATCCCCCAGCTCCCGAAACGCCCCCAGATATCTGGTTCTGTTTTTAAATGTAATCTGAGCGACCCACAGCTTTCTTCTCTTGTCAAAATAAACGCCGTTGTATCCGCTCTTGTTGCTCTTGATCAGTCGGCCGCTCTTTGCCGCCCGAAGCAGTGTAACCGAAGTACCTTCTGTCAGCTTCAGATTCTCTCTGTAGACGGCTGCCTGCAGACAGCCGCAGCTCCTTGTCTTGCCGGACTTAAGAAGCGTCTGTCCGACCGTCGTCTCCTTTCCGCAGTCGCACATGCATTTCCACCTGTGCATTCCCGCCCATTTCCCTGCGTACTCAGTGACCGTCAGTTTTCCAAAGCGTCTGCCGACCAGATCCTTCAGCTGCGGGCGGCTCAGACACCCGCAGCTCTTTTTGTTTCCGGCAGTCAGCTGCCCCAGCTCCGCCCGAACTTCATTGCCGCAGTCGCACCGGCAGACCCACACAGTGTCCCCCTTTCTTCCCCGCTCTTCCGTTGGACGGACTGCCGTCAGCTTTCCAAACCGCATCCTTGATATGTCTTTCTGCCCCGGATGCACCGCCGAAGTGCAGCCGCAGTCTCTTCTGGTTCCCCGCTGAAGACAGCGGGTATCCAGAAGGATCTCTCCTCCGCACTCACATCGGCACCGCCATACAATATAACCGGACTTCTTCTGATCGGTCGCTTCCACAACTGTCAGTTTACCGACTTTTGTTCCGATTCCTATCACACCCAAACTAAAAACACCTCTTTAAGGCGACGCAGAGGTTCATACTC
>CAJUAA010000046.1 GCA_910584205.1 uncultured Lachnospiraceae bacterium | reverse complement strand
TTCGATAGATAACTTCAAATTATCCATCAAAAAATCAGCAGCCCTCCGCCCCATATTCTCGGTTCGGATTGCTGCTGTAAAAAAATTATATATGAAAATTCTTCCGTGGATGTTTTGTCATAAGAATGTCCCGCTGCTTGGACATGGCGACATGTGTGTAGATTTCCGTAACATTTATAGAACTGTGTCCCAGCATTTCCTGAATGTAGCGGATGTTGACATCTGCTTCCAGCAGGCTTGTGGCGAACGTGTGCCGGAACATATGGGGCGTGATGTGCAGGTCAATGGAAGCAAGAGAAGTATATTTGTTAATCATTCTGCGAATGGACTGGTCAGACAGTGCCCGGCCTGACTGTGTTGCAAAAAAATGGCTGCAGTCATTCATTTCTTTCCAAAAAGAGCTTTTGTAATTTTCCAGGGCACGGAAGGCCATTTCATTTCCGATCTGGATCTTTCGTTCCTTGGAGCCTTTTCCATAGATCAGGATGCTTCGGTCATGCAGATTTACATCATTGATCTTTAGAGAACAAAGTTCCGAGATTCGCATGCCGGTGGCGAAGAGCAGTTCGATGACAGCAATGTCCCGAAGCGTGTTTTTCTTCTGAAAATTTGTCCCGGCATTTTTGTGGTGCGTATATATGGCAGACAGGAGGTGTTCCACGGTGCAGAGAGGGATCGTTTTGGGCAGGATGACGGGCTCCCGGAATTTCACCTGTATTTTGCTGAAAGGATTTCGGTCTATGATTTCTTTGTATTCCAGGTAATGGAAGAGGGCTTTCAGGGAGGCGATTTTCCTTTTGACTGTTTTGGGCTTATATTTCCGGTGGAGAGCGGCAATGTACGTTTCGAGTACAGGAGGCGTGATTTCATGGATGCCTGCGGATGGAATTTCGGATCTGAACTGCGTCAGATCGATGCGGTATGCTTTCAGTGTCTTTTGGTCCAGCCGTTTCTGACATCTGCAGTAATCCAGGTAATTGATTATTTGTGTCTGTAAATGGTTCATAATGTTGAAGCCTCCTTTGTGTTTTTGTATCAGTCTATCAAAAAAGAGGGCATTATGGAATGCCTGTAAAACCTCCGGTAATGAGGATAGAGGGGATGCGGGCGGTGATCTTGGCAGCGATCCTGCTCTTTGGGGTAGGCTCGGCGTATTTGAACTAAGATGGCAGAGGATGAATGATAAAGAAATTTTTCATGGATGAGCAAAAATGAAAATGTAGAAAAATATAAATTCTTTATAAAAACAGGCATATAAGACCGAAAAATATAAAATTGTACGTTGATAACAGAACACGAGGATCATGTAGCAGAAGCGGCGAATGATAAGCTTCTGAAAGTAGCAGCCATCTATGGTGCCAATGCAAGCGGAAAGTCCAATGTGTATGATGCCTTTGAATATATGACTTATTATGTAGATGAATCCTTTACATTCGGGGATGAAAAAGAACGGCGTAGGAAAACGGGAAATTCTTATCTGAAAGTGACACCATTCCTTTTTGATGAAAACAGCTGTGACAAAGAAACCACCTTTGAAGTGTTTTATGTTGACAATTCAGAGGATACAGGAAAAACATATCAGTACGGATTTTCTCTGAAAAAGGGTGAAGTAGTGGAGGAGTGGCTATATTCCAAAGCAAAGACGGCAAGAAATAAGTATTGGACAATCTTTTATCGTAAAAAAGGTGAAGAACTGGAGATGAACGGCTTTTCCAAAAACCATGTGGAGAATATCAAGGCATCTCTGAATAAGGAAGCCCTTATTGTATCTTTGGGGGCCAAGCTGCGGATAGCCAGGCTAAAAAAGGTGAGGGATTGGTTTTTGGGTAATGAAATTGTAAACTTTGGTGATCCTGCAGAGAACTTTTTCCTTTCCCGGGTTTTGCCGGAAGGGTTTGTAGACCGGAAAGAGGTGCAGGATAATGTGGTGGAATATTTTGCGTCTTTTGATGAGGCGATACAGGATTTTAATATCGAGGAACTTCCCCAGGAGGATGAGAAAAGCAGCAGCAAAAGCTATAAGATTGATGCCCTGCATAAGATGGGGGAAAGTGGCAGGAAAGAAGGCCGCTGCCGCTGGAAACCCCAGCGACAGCAGAGTCGGAAAAAGATGGGACAGGAACAAGCGTGTGGGAGCCAGAGTTCCTGAACTGGGATATTATCTGATTTTGACAGATACGGAAGAAATGGAAAAGAATTACTTTGAAGGGCTGCGGGACAGTATTCCGGCGGAACTGAAAGATCGGATTGTGATAAAAGTGGAGAAAGCCAGGACGGTAGAACTTGTGAGGAAGGCCCTGGAAATGACAGGGCAGGAATCGCAGTATCGGATTCCGTGGATAGTTTTTGACAGAGACCAGGTGAAGGACTTTGACGAGATTATTCAGACGGCGGAGTGATGTTATAAAAGGTGTATGGAAGATGGGAAACGGAAGCCATCGGAGATGTGGCCGGCTTGTAGGGTACATAGGCTGGTGGAAGAGTTATTGCGGAAAACAGGTAGAAGAGATAAATAAATTAAAAAGGCTGAAGGAGAAATATGTTATGCGGTTTGTGACTGGTACACTGTTATTGGTTCATCTATGAACAGTTTTTCGGCGTGTATACGGGCCATGTCGGTCGAGGAGTTTCTGGAACATTATCAGGAGAGACGGTGAGCGGCGAAAAAAGAACTCCCGGAGCCTGTAAGGCAGCCGGGAGCCCGATGGATGGTTTACGGTATGATGGTGCTGCAGGTGACGACATAGACCAGAATCATCGGTTGTTCCAGAGTGCCGGTGACCTTATAGCACCAGGTCATGCCGTCCGCGTCGAAGGTTCCCGTGCAGGAACCGTCCTGAAAGTCTTCGGTGATATCCACACGATGCTGTTCGTCCAGAACGAGACAGATCCTTCCGCCGCATTCTTCCAGCCGGTACGCGTCGTCCCCGCCGGATACTTCCACCGTGACATCCGCTTCGGCGCTGTCTGCGCTTTCCGACAGGACGGACTGGTCTGACGCCGCGTAATCCGCGGTGCAGTAAATTCCATTTTCACCGGCAGGACCGACCTCATACTGACGAGTCTCGCCTCCGGGCAGAGTAACGGTCAGGATCCAGGGACTGCCGGATGCCGCATAGGAAATCACGTTGCTGAAAACCAGCACGGTAAATGCCGCGGCGGCGATGGCTCCTTTGGACAGTGTTCTCTTGAAAATCCCGTTTTCATTTCTCATGGCTTCCACCTTTCTGAACAGATGTTCGGAAGCATGCACCTCGTCAAACGTGTTTTGATACCAGGTCTGATTGTCTTTTTCGGTCTTCATTTCCATGCCTCCTTCAATGTTGTTTTCAGTTTCCTGCGCGCACGCATGAGCCGGGTCTGGATGGCGGTCTCGGAGATTTTGAGAAGTTCGGCAATCTCGCGGATGCTGTAATCCTCGTAATAATACAGATGGACCACTTCCCGGTAACGGATCGGAAGCTTCTGCACGGCATGGAACAGTTCGCTGTGCTCCGGTTCTGTGAATGACGGTTCCGTGGGCTGTTCTTCCAGAGAACATACGTTCCGCCTCCAGAAAGAGCGCCAGATGGAGTGCGCCTCGTTGACTGCCACGCGTATGAGCCATTTGCGGATATGCTCTTCATCCTGAAAAGGAGTGCCGCATTCCAGCAGCTTCAGAAACGCAGTCTGCACCACATCCTCGGCATCCTGCGGATTCCGGCAGCAGTTCAGCGCGGTCCGGTATACCGGATCCAGGCAGAGCCGTACCGCCCTGTCATATGCCGCTTTCTCCAATTCTGTCACCCCCTCCATTCCGACCTGTTCTGAAAAGCTTTTCATTATATGAACGTCTGTCAGAGGGGAAATATCACAAAAATTTCTTTTTCGTTTTTTATTCTTTTCCGTTCCAGCAGTAGGTGCAGAGTTTACACGGCTCGATGCCCACAGAGTCCAGGAGGTCGTCCAGCCGGTTGTATTTCAGGGAAGTAAAATTCAGCTCCTTCCGGATCTCCTCCACCATGACCTCGTATTTCTCCGAATTGGGGTCCGCATATTCCTGCAGGACTTCATCCGGTACCTGGTCCGTACCCTCCAGCCGTACGATGATCCGCCGGGTAATCAGATCCATATCGGAGGTGGAACGGGAGAAATTCAGGTATTTGCATCCGTATACAAGAGGCGGGCATGCGGGGCGGATATGTACCTCGCTGGCGCCGCTCTGATAGAGAAATTCCGTCGTCTCTCTCAGCTGCGTGCCCCTGACGATGGAGTCGTCGATGAGAAGCAGGCTCTTGTCCTTGATGAGCTGATGGATCGGGATCAGCTTCATCTTTGCGATTAGATTCCGCTTGTTCTGGATCGTAGGCATGAACGAACGGGGCCAGGTGGGCGTATATTTGACAAAAGGCCTGGAAAAGGGGATGCCGGACTGATTGGCGTAGCCCACCGCGTGGGCGGTACCGGAATCCGGGATACCGGCGATGTTGTCCGGCTTCGCATCGTCGCGTTCCGCCATCTTTATGCCGCAGTTGTAGCGCATCTGCTCCACGTTCACCCCTTCATAGGAGCTGGACGGGTATCCGTAGTATACCCAGAGGAAGGTGCAGATCTTCATGTCCTTTCCGGGCGCGGCCAGCGTTTTCACGCCGTCGGGAGTGACGATCACGATCTCTCCCGGGCCCAGTTCCCGGTCGTCTTCGTAGCCCAGATTCAGATAGGCGTAACTTTCAAAGGTGATGCAGTACGCGTCCTCCTTTTTTCCGAGGACGACAGGTGTCCGTCCCAGACGGTCACGCGCAGCGTAGATCCCCTTTGGGGTCATGAGCATCAGCGTCATGGAACCGTCGATGAGCTCCTGGGCGTAACGGATGCCGTCTATGAGATTTTCCTTTTGATTGATTACGGCAGCGACCAGCTCGGTTGGATTGATGTCTCCACCGCTCATTTCCAGAAAATGAGTATTGCCGTTTTTGTAGATAAGTTCTGTGATTTCATCCGTGTTGTTGATCTTTCCCACGGTTGTGATGGCGTAGGTGCCATGGTGTGAGCGGATGATCAGGGGCTGGGGTTCGTAATCCGAGATGCATCCGATCCCCAGATACCCTTTCATCTGTCTCATGTCCTTGTCGAACTTGGTTCGAAAAGGTGCGTTCTCTATATTGTGGATTGCACGGTCAAAGCCATTTTCGCCGTATACTGCCATGCCGCCCCGCCTTGTACCAAGGTGGGAATGATAGTCGGTTCCAAAAAACAGGTCAAAGATACAGTCGTTCTTTGACGCAACTCCAAAAAAGCCGCCCATAAAAGTACCTCCTGATAAGATATGCGTTCTGCCTGTCCTGTCTGTACGGACAGAACAGGTCGTCTTTATTATAATGCGGCTCTGCGGAAAAAGAAAGAGTTTTTTTACTGTTCCGGAATGACGATGGCGGCAATGATGTAGATCAGGATCCCGCTGCCGAATCCGCAGAAGGTCAGGATCGCCCAGATCAGGCGGATGACCGTGGGGTCAATGTTGAAATACTCCCCGATTCCTCCGCATACGCCGGAGATCATTCGGTTGGAAAAGGATTTGATCAGTCTCTTGTCTTTCATCTGTTTATTCCTCCATAAAGTTCAGGGTTGCGTTCCCCATGCCGCAGTTCATGGAAATATGCCGGTCCGCGTCATGGTGAATGTCCATGTGGTGTTCATTGTCGTGGTGGGAATCATCGTGGTGTCCGCTTCCATACAACTGATGGTTCAGGCAGATCCTGCCGAATCCGGCGTCCAGCGTATAGTTGTAATCCAGCTCCCGTCCCGCTGCCGTAACCTCGGCGTTGCCAAGCCCGCAGTCCAGTTCCAGAGAGGACCCGTCAAACTGCGCGATCGTAAGGTCTCCGGTGCCGACTTCCAGTTCCGTCTCCCCTTCTGACCGGATACAGTCCGCCGACAGGGTTCCCACGCCGGTCGCAAGGGAGATTTCCTTTCCGGATATGGTTCCGGCGGTGATGCTGCCGACGCCGCTGTGAATCTCGAGGTCATCGACGGTCAGACGGTCGATGGTGACTTCGCTGACGCCGAGCTCTGCCGAAAGTTCCGTGCATCCCTGTGCCGGAAGATACAGGGTCAGCCGCAGAGCCTGGTTTATGCTGTTCTGATTTGTGGAAGCGGAGCGCTTATCCTCCACCAGAAGCGCGTCGCCGTTCTGGGTGCACCGGAAAAAATCCCGGGTGTTGTCGGCTTCCAGTGTTATCCAGTCGTTTTCATGCTGATAAATCGTCAGCACACACAGGTTCAGATCCAGGTCCAGTTCCCGGACATCCCGGAATTCGTAATATTCTTCGGCGTCGGAAGCGTTGCTTCCCGACAGGGACGGCAGATCCGAAAGTCCGTCGTCTGCCGGAAACTCCATTTCATATTCCAGACGGTCTTCCAGTTCCTCCAGTGGTTGGACCGCTTCTGTCCGAAGCCTCTGACGGAGGAAGGAGCTGCCTGGATAATGTCCGGAGGCCAGCAGCCTTGCCGGGGTCACGCCCATGGCGGCTCCGGCTCCGATGCAGAGGACGCCCAGCAGAAACAGGACGCCGCTGGCGGCCAGGCATATTTTCACAATTGGTTTCATCTTACAACACCTGCCTTTCTAAGTGGATAGCGGATCACTGCGATGACCGCCCTGAGACACAGAGGCGCCAGCGTCTTACATGCCCAGACAGCCAGCAGGAAGGTCAGGATGCCGACAGACAGAAGCAGAAATCCGATACCGCCCAGGGTGATGCCCACCGCAGGAGCCGCGAGAAGATTATAAAAAGCAATCCCCACCAGGATGATCCCGATGACCGGAAGGACGGCTGCCGTCACGATGGCGGCGATCCCGATGCCGATGCATCCCACGATGACGGCCACCAGAATACAGACCAGTACAATACACAGAGGAACGATGACCGGAAAAAGGATCAGGCACAGCAGCAGGATGGACAGAAGTTTCCACGGGTTGCCTGTCGTCTGCCTGTGCCCGGTCCGTTCATCCAGGACCTCCTGACGGTCAAGGAACCGTTCGTCCTCATAGCCGCGTTCGGTATACTCGCCGTTTTCAAACATGCCTTCCCGTATGGTTTTCGCCACCTGTTCGGGGCTCCCCAGCTCCTTTATGACCTTTGCCTCGTTTTCCGGCCCCGCGTCGTCAAAATAGTCGTTGTAATACTGCAGGGCTTCCCTGCGTTCGCTTTCCGGGATATCCCACAGAAGTCTCTGCAGTTCATTCATAAATTCAGTTCTGTTCATGCTTCCTTCTCCCTGTAAATATATTGCTGATCTTTGCCGAGTAGATCTGCCATTCGGAGATGTACAGATTCAGCTGGGCAGTTCCTGCATCCGTGATCTTGTAGTATCTGCGGTTCCTGCCGCCGAACTCCATATCATATACCTCCAGACAGCCGTCCTTCAGAAGCCGCCGGAGCACCGGATACAGCGTGGACTCTGAGATCTCGATGACCTGCCGGACATCCTGGGTGATTTTGTACCCGTAAGTCCCCTCCGCATCCATGGACACAACAGCCAGTACGATCGCATCCAGAAGCGCCGCGCCTGTATTAAATACCATGCAGTCCTCTCCTTATCTAAAATACTCTGTTGTTTTATAATATTATATGAAATATAATATAACGTTGTCAATAGCATTAAGACAATCTTAAGAAATAGATGGACCGGTCCGGCTGTTTTTTATAGAAGAAATACCTGCCTTCCCTGTGTTTTTCCGGAAAATTTTGAATTTTTTTCGTATTTCTCTTGACTCTCACCCTGGTTCAGGGTTCATGATAGAGGAGAACCGGGGAATCATAGAAAACGGCGGGCCGGATCCGCCTGCCGAAGAGAGGAGTAGAGACTATATGAAGATCGGAGAAGCTGCGAAGGCGACGGGGCTTACAGTAAGCAACATCCGTTTTTATGAAAAGAAAGGACTGCTGTGTCCGAAACGAAGAGAGGAGAGCCAGTATCGGGAATACGGGCCGGAGGATGTCCGGCGCTTAAAGGAAATCCTTCTGCTTCGGAAGGCCGGGCTGTCCGTGGAGCGTATCTTTCTGCTGTATCAGGGGCAGGCAGAGCTTTCCGGCCTGATCCGGCGCCAGGAGGAAGAGCTGGCGGAGCAGATGGAGATGCTGGCGGGGTCGCTGCGGCTGTGCCGCAGGCTGGAACAGGAAGGCGCGCTGGAGGAACTGGATGTGGACCGGTGGCTGTCCTGCGTGCAGGAAGAGGAAGAACAGGGAGAGAAATTTGCGGAAGTGGAAGAGCTTCTGGAGGATCTGGCGGAATTTTCCGGACTTGCGTCCTTCCGGGGAGATCCATGGATGGGCAGGTTTTTCCGGAACCGGTGGACGGCAAGGACATTGGCGTTCCTGATCCTTCTTTCCCTTCTGGCTGTGGCCGTATCGTCCATTGTGTCCGGCGGGGGCGTCCTGGGCCCGGCGGCTGTCGTCGTATTCTGGCTGCTCTATCTGGCGGGATTCGGGATGGATTTCTTCTGGTTCCGGAAGAGGAGAAACAGAAAAAGAGAGGAGGATGAGGTATGAATTCGGTGATCCTGCTGTTTGGGACGATGTTGAACTGGTTTTATCGGTATACGGGCGACTACGGGCTGGCCATTGTCTGCCTGACCGTGCTGGTGAAGCTCTGCCTGCTTCCACTGTATGGGGCGCATAGAGGAAGGACCGACGAAAGACAGGCGGGAGCCGGAAGCTGTCTTCTGCTCCTTGCGACGCTCCCGGTGCTGACCGGCCTTTACCGGACGGTGCTGGCAGGGGCGGCGGGGCCTGTGGGAAGCTGTCTCTGTCCGTGGATCGCCTCTCTGCTGTCCAGAGACCCGTACGGGCTTCTGCCCGCCATGTCCGCGGTGGTGCAGCTCCTGCCCCAGACCTACCCGTATCTGTCCTTTTTCCGGGCGCTGGAACTTCCGAAGGCGCCGAAAGGGATGCTGGTGTCCTCGGCCCTCCTGACCTTTCTGATCTGCCTGCCGCTTCCGTCGGCGGTGGGAATCTACTATCTGACGTCGGGCATATTCACGGCGGCGGAGCAGGCGGTCCAAAATGGTCTGCGTGCGTACCGTCTGCGCTGCGCCTGAGCAGGCCCGCGTAGAGCAGGCGGCGCAGATCGAATGACGCCTGCGCCATGCCTGAGCAGGTCCGCAAAGCGCAGACGGCGCTGCCTGAATGGCGTCTGCGCTTCGCCCGGCGGGCGTGTTGTCTGAGCAGACTCCGGGGGTGCATCTTCAGAAAATTTTCAATAAATTATACAGAAAATCTTCAGTTTCTCCTGCTACAATCGTTGCCATAGAAATGTTTATGAGTTTATATGCAAAGGAGAATGAAATGTACCTGCTTCGATTCCTGGGGATCGGCATGGACTGCCTGTCCAGCATGATCCTCCTGACCCCTGCGATCCTGCTGATCCTGAAACTGTCCGGAAGGAAACTGATCAGTTTCCATACGGTGCTCCTGCTGCTCTATGCCTGCGTGCTGGTGGGGATCTATTCCGTCACCGGGCTTCCGGACGCCAGATACTGCGAGTTTGATTTTTCCTGCAATGCGATTCCCATGGTGGATCTTCTGAGCAGCCCGTCCCAGTATGCGCTCAATGTGCTGATGTTCCTGCCGGTGGGTTTTCTGCTGCCCCTTCTGTGGGATGAGTACCAGGGCTGGAAGCAGGTGCTGGGATTCTGTTTCCTTCTTACCGTATTCATAGAAGCGGCGCAGGTGTTCACGTTCCGGACCACGGATATTGACGATCTGCTCACCAACCTGCTGGGAGCGGGGATCGGATACGCGCTGATCCGGCTGCCGGCGAAGAAATGGCGCTGGCGCCTGCCGGTGGGCATTTCCAATGACTATGAGGAAAAATACGATCAGTGGTCCTATCTGGTCCTGATTCTGTTCCAGCAGTTTTTCATACAGCCCTGGTGGTCGCCCTTTTTCTGGGATACGCTTCTGTAAAGGCGAAGCGCCCGCAGGTTCCGATCATGCCGCACCGCCGGACCGGCCATATGCCAGGATATGGATGGTCCGGCAGTCGGAGAAGATCATATCCCATCCGTGAGCCCGGAAGATCTGCCAGGCGATCCGAAGCCCCATGACATGCGGGGCTTTTTCTGATTCCGGCAGCGTGCCGGCCAGCGACTGTATGACGGCCTCCGGGATTCCGCAGCCGTCGTCGGATACCTGAAAACAGATCCCGTCCTGTTCCGGATAGGCGGTGACGGTGACGGTGCAGCCCTGGGGGTTGTGCCGGATGCTGTTCTGAATCAGATTGGAAAAGGCCCGGGTCAGAAGCGGCAGATCTCCGTTCTGCGTGACCTGTTCCACATCCGGGTCGATGTACAGGTCGATCCGGTGGGCTTCGGAGAGGCCCTGATTGTAAAACTCGCTGACCACGGCCCGGAGAAGCCGGGCGGGCTTAAGGGGCGCGGAGCGCAGGGGCTGCATGTCGTATTCCAGACGGGAAGTCAGATTCAGGTCCTCAATGAGCCGTTTGATCTTCAGGCTCTGGGCCTCCATGATTCCGGCCAGACGCCGCTGGCCTTCCGTGAGGTCCGGGTCCGCGTTCAGATCCGCCGCATAGCCCATGATGAGGGAAAGCGGCGTGCGGATGTCGTGGGAGACGGCGCTGATCCAGGCGGCTCTGGCGTCGTCTCTTCTGGCCAGCCGTTCCCGCTGGCGGGACAGAAGATCGGAGGTCCGGTTCAGCTGCCTGGCCAGAAGCTCGGTCATGCCTTTTTCCGGCAGACAGACGGTCTTTTCCTCGGAAAGCCGTTCGATGCCCACCTCCAGCCTCCGGAGCGAGCGGTAGAAGCGGAAGCCCAGGAAAAACACCATCACAAACAGCAGAAACAGATTGGAGCCCAGGGTAATGGGGATCATGAAAAAGAGATAACGGATGACTTCCGCCCGCTCCTTGACGTTGTATTTCCATATGCTGCCCCGGGGCTGTGCGGTGACCAGAAGCCCGTAATCGGTGACCCATTCGGAGACCGGATAGTCGTCCAGATACCATTTGCTGAAGGAAGCGGTGTCGCTGACCGTATAGGGATGGTTCAGATGTCCGGGAAGCCGCCAGTTCCATATGACGTTTCCCCGGTCATCCAGCAGCATGGCCCATTCCCAGGCGTCGGCCAGAACCTCATATCCGGCGTCCGACATGCGGATTTCGCCGTCATGCTCCTCCAGCTCCGCCGACAGCCTGCGGATGCCGGAGACGGAATGATTAGTCGTTCTTATGGTCTGGAAGCCGCACACCACATAGAGAAAAAAATTCAGGAACAGGGTGATGAGCAGCATGAGCACCGCGCAGAACAGATACCGCCCGATGATCTTTGATAAACTTTTCACGATCTTTCAACTCTCCTTTGCAAGCCGGTAGCCCAGCCCCCGAACGGTCACAAGCCAGACCGGGGCGGAGGGGTTTTTCTCGATCTTCTCCCGAAGCCTTCGGATGTGGACCATCAGCGTATTTTCATAGCCGTAGTAATTTTCCCCCCAGACCGCGTCGGACAGCGCGTCGAAGGTGACGATATTCCCCCGGTTCTCGCCGAGCTTTTTCAGGAGCGCCAGCTCCTTTGCCGTCAGCGCCACCTCGCCGTCCGGCGTGCTGACCATGCCGCTTTCCAGCCGGACCGTGCGGTCTCCCAGCCGGAGGACGGCGCCTTCCTTTTCCTTCCGAAAGGAGGAAAAATACGTGCGCTTCAGGATGGCGGTCAGCCGCAGGACCAGCTCGTCGGGCAGGAAAGGCTTGGTGATGTAGTCGTCCGCGCCCAGCCCCAGTCCCAGAAGCCGGTCGTTGTCCTCGTCCTTCGCGGAGAGAAAGAGGACCGGCGCATCGGAAGAGAGCCGGAAATCCCGCATAAGCGAGAAGCCGTCCCCGTCCGGCAGCATGATATCCAGAACCATAAGCTCCGGCTCAAAGGCGCCGAAGGCCGCGCGCGCTTCCCGGCAGTCCCCGGCGGCCCGTATGTTCCGAAAGCCCCGGCGGCTCAGGATGCTTTTCAGCATGTCCAGAATATCCGGATTGTCGTCCACCAGCAGAATCCTTGCTTCATATAGATGTTCCATCCCGTTCACCTCTTCTTTTTGTGTCCTGTTTCTTCCTTATTATAAAATGTTTTTCCTCATATTTCATCCGGTTATGCAAAAATTAAGGTAAATGTAAGGAGCCCTTCATGGGGAGGTAAGCAGGAGGCGGTATACTCTGGATGTACAAGAAAGAAAGGAAAGGGATTTCACATGAAGTATATGATTGAGACCAGTGCGCTCAGCAAACAGTACGGAGACAAATATTCCGTGAAAAATCTGAATCTGAACATACGGCCCGGATGCGTGTACGGCTTTCTGGGCCCCAACGGGGCGGGAAAATCCACGACCATGAAGATGCTCCTGGGGCTGGTGAAGCCCACCGCGGGGGAGATCCGGATCTTTGGGAAGGAGGCCGGCGGCAGGAACCGGATCGAGCTCCTGAAGCGTACAGGCTCCCTGATTGAAGCCCCCTCCTATTACGGGCATCTAAATGGACGGGAGAACCTGCAGATCGTACAGACGCTGAAAAACGTCCCCCGGGAGGAAATCGACGAGGTGCTCCGCATCGTTCGGCTGGAGGAGCAGCAGAAGAAAAAGGTGCGGGAGTATTCGCTGGGCATGAAGCAGCGGCTGGGGCTTGCGGCGGCGCTGCTGGGAAGGCCGAAGCTTCTGCTGCTGGACGAACCGACCAACGGACTGGACCCTGCGGGCATCCAGGAGATGCGGGAGCTGATCTCGGATCTGCCAAAACACTATGGGATGACGGTCATGGTATCCAGCCACCTGCTCAGCGAGATTGACCAGATGGCGTCCGACGTGGGCATCATCGACCGGGGAAAGCTCATCTATCAGGGAAGCCTGCAGAAACTCCATGACCGGGCAAAGGGCAGCGTCCGGATCCGGGTGCTGAACCAGCCGGCGGCGGTGCGGATTCTGGAGGAACAGGGAGAGGCGTACCGGCTGGAAGACGGGGTGCTGGTTCTGAAAGAGCGGGAGGAAGAGCAGATCGCCGCGCTGGTTGCGCTGCTGGCCGGCCGCGGCGCACGGATTACGGCGGTGACGGAGCAGCAGAAGAGCCTGGAAGATATCTTCCTTGCGCTGACCGGAAAGCAGGTGAGCCTCTGATGTGGAGAGAATGGAAAACCGAGTGGATGAAAGTAAGATACCGGAGGATCGGCCTGATCCTGCTGGCGTTTCTGGGCCTGATCGTGCTGTGGGTTGCATGGATCCTGTCCAGGCAGGATACAGAGCAGCTGCAGGACGGTTACCAGATGCTTTTTATGAATCTTCCGCTCATCGATACGATCCTCCTGCCCACCATGATCGCCATGCTGGGCAGCCGCCTTTGCGACGCGGAGGTCAAAGGGGATACGCTGAAGCTTCTGTGCACCCTGGAGGAAAAGGGACGGCTCTTTGACATGAAGCTGTTGACGGGAGCGTTTTACCTGGCGGTGTTTGTGCTGGCGCAGGCGCTGCAGATCTTCCTGACCGGACGGCTGTATGGATTTCCGGGAACGGCGGAGCCGGTCTGGTACCTGTATTTTGCGCTGGAGGTCTATCCGGTCAGCATGGCGATCCTGCTTTTGCAGGTGGTTCTGTCCTTCCGCTTTGAAAATCAGATCCTGCCGCTGGCAGCAGGCCTGTTCGGCTCCTTTGTGGGGCTGTTCTCCTGGTTTTTCCCCAGCGGAAATCCGGTGAAGCTTTTATTTCTGTGGGCGTGGTACTCGGAGCTGTGCTTTATAGGGCAGGACTGGGACGAGGTGACGCGAATCAGTACGTTTTACGACGTGCCGTTTCCGTATCCGGTGCTGTGCCTTCTGCTGGCGGTGCTGGCGGCGGGCTATGCAGCGGGAAAATGGATGCTTTTAAGAAAGGAGATCTGAAGATGCTGCCGATATGCGTAACGATGGAATTCAGAAAACTGAGACACTCTCATCTGTGGCTGGTCTTTCTGGTCATTCCCCTGATCCCCACGGTCATGGGAGCCGGAAACTACCTGAACAATCTGGGAATGCTGAAATCGGAGTGGTACTCCCTCTGGACCCAGTGCTCCCTGTTCTACTCGAATTTTTTCTACGGCCCGCTGATCGCTCTGTACTGCGCCTACATCTGGCGGGTGGAGCATCTGAACCATAACTGGAACCAGCTGATGACCATGCCGGTGCCCGTGCGGGACATTTTTCTGGGAAAGCTGGTCCTGGCGCTGGGATGTACCGTGTTTCTTCAACTATGGCTGTGGGTATTATTCGCGGCGGCGGGCAGATACGTCGGTCTTCCGGGCCAGCCGCCGGCGGAGATCCTCGTATGGATTCTCCGGGGAAGCGTGGGCGGCATGGGAATCGCGGCGCTGCAGCTTCTGCTGGCCATGATAATCCGAAGCTTTGCGGTGCCCATCGCGCTGGCGCTTCTGGGAAGCATCGTCGGGTTTCTCTTAAGCAACGGAGGCCTGGGGCTGTACTGGCCGTATTCGCTCATGCTCATGGGCATGAATGCCAATAAGGATACGGATATGGTGGGAAATCTCGTGGGATTCGGAGTGAGCGCGGCGGCGTTCCTTGTGCTGTTCACGGCTCTGGGCATCTGGTATCTGAAGAAAAAAGATATCTCCGCCTCGTGAAACCGTGAAGATGCGCCCATTCTGCCGCAGACTGTTCCGATGCGTTCATTCTGCCGCGGACTGTCCCGGTGCGTCCGGCCCGGCTGTCCGGATGCATCCGGGCTCCGTCTGCGCTGTCCCGGTCACCGGGTAACGGTCACGTTGATCACCGCATAATCCGCGATTCCGTACTGGGTTTCCACAGAAATCTGTCCGTACAGGCCGAGGGCCTCCATGGTTTCCTTGACCTGGTTCAGGACGAATTCCGCCCGCGCCTCCGGGTCCTGGGACGCCGTGTCGCAGACAAGCTGAAATTCCGAAACGCCGTCCGACAGGTACTGTCCGATGGCGGCCTGTACCTCTTCGCTGCTGTCCGTGAAGGTACAGGGATCTGTCAGCCAGGGCTCGATGGTCATCCGGCGGTTCTGCTCCATATACTGGTCGGAAGTACAGGCTTGAAGCTTTGCGGCGCTTTCCGCCGTGTGGTTTCCCACCAGCACCGTATCCGGTACGAGGAAATAGTCATAGATCATGTTGGAGCCGTCCGTGACCACACGGCCGTTCATCAGCGGGTCGTCCCATGTGACGTCCATGTTGTACCAGGCCCCGTCGACCCGGACTTGGTTCCACGCGTGGGACTGGACGCCGGTGCCGTCGTCCGCGGTGCCGTAGACCAGCGTATTTTCCACGCCGCTCAGATCACAGAGCAGGGAAAACGCCTTTGCGTATCCTTCGCACACGGCGGAATGCGCAAGCAGCGCGCCGTCCGCGGTAAAGGCGGAGTCCGGAAGGGTGCCGGCGGAAAGATTTTCGTAATCGTAATCTACGTGGATCACCAGATAGTCGTGGATGGCCTTCACCTTTTCGTATTCGGACATGGAAGGGGAGACGATGCCGTCCAGCAGCGCCAGGATCTCCGGGGAGGCGGAAGGAGTGTCTTCGGGGCGTTCTTCCGTCTCCGCCGTTTCAGGGGGGACCGGAGCGTCGGCGGGGGCCGGGGCATCCGGCGGATCTGCCGGAGCAGTAGCTGGAACGTCCTCTTCGGAGGGAGATGGCGTGCCGGTCCCGGTATCCGGCGCTTCTTCGTTCGGGGACAGAGATTCGGAATCCGGCAGGAGCCCGTCTGTCCGAGGGCCGGGAGCGGAGCAGCCGCTTAGAAAGAGGAAGGAGAGGAGAAGCAGAAGGCAGAGTCTGGTTCCGGATGTCCGGATGATATGATTTTTCATAAAGGTTCCTTTCGTCGGTAAGATTGTTTATTCATTATATTATAAGGAAGCTCGCTGATGCTCGCGCAGGTCATCAACTTCCGCTTCGCTTCAGTTGGTGACATTATATCACAGGTCGGCGGCTTCCGAAAGAATTTCTCCTTGCGAAACGGCAGGGCATGGAGTAAAATGAGGAAAAAACAGACAATGGAGGACAGAGAACATGAATGTGATAGCCACAGACAAAGCCCCGGGAGCCATCGGCCCCTATTCTCAGGGATATGAAGTAAACGGGATGATCTATACGTCCGGACAGATTCCGCTGGATCCCGCCACCGGGCAGGTTCCGGAGGGGATCGCGGCGCAGGCGGAGCAGAGCTGCAAAAATGTGGGAGAGATCCTTGCGGCGGCGGGCAGCGGCTATGAGAAGGTGGTAAAGACCACCTGTTTTCTGGCGGATATGGGTGATTTTGCCGCATTTAACGAAGTGTATGCGCGGTATTTTGTGTCAAAGCCGGCCAGAAGCTGCGTGGCGGTGAAAGAACTTCCCAAAGGAGTGTTGTGCGAGGTCGAAGCGATCGCGGTAAGATAGACGGTCCGGGGGCTGCGAAAGCAGCCCCCTTTGCCTGTCCTGTTGAACCCGGCTGACTTTCCCTGCATATAGTGATGATATAGGAAAACAGATTGGAGCTGGGTTTTATGAAAGAAAACAGGGAATGGAATCCCTATTATCTGAACTCTCCCTGTGCCATGGGCCCCGAACAGCGGGCGTTTCCATGGCTGTATCCGTACGGAGATCAGATGAGCTACTGGAACATGTGGAATTCACCGGAACAGATGGAAGACGAGATGGACACCAGACGGCTTCGGGAGCTGTATCCGCTGATGGCGAGGCGGCTGCAGCCCTATGTGGAAGAGACCTGCATGCGTCTGGAATATCCGGGGAGCATGATGTATGATGAATATCCGGACCGGCTGTCGCTGCTGATGAAGTCCAAAGAGGTATGGGAAAACGCCGGAAAAAACGAAGATTTTGGAGAGAAAGCCCCGGCGTGGGAGGAACTTCAGGACCTGATCGGAGTGCTGCTCCTCCAGGAGATGCTCCGGCGCAGGAAGAAGAATCGCAGCCGGTCGGGGGGAATGCTGTATTGACCGTGGAAAAAAAGCTTGTTAAAATAGAAAGCAGATGATTACAAATATCCAATCTGGAGAAGATAACAGAATATGAAGAAACTGATTTTGAGAATCGTGACCATCCTGCTGGCGTTTGCGGCGGGAGCAGGTTTTATGAGTTATACAACCTATATGGGAAACCGGGATATGACCGCGGTGATGGCGGAGGCCACGCTGCCGGTCGCCTACGCAGAAGCAGACGGCAGGCTGTACAATGAGATGCATGCCTATGTGGAGCCCATGGACGGCAGCTATATGAAGGAATCGGTCCTGGGACTTTCAGAGGACCATCACCTCCGTATCGCGGTGGAAAAGTACAACGCCCATATGAACGGCTGGGCCTACGAAGTGCGCAGCCTGGACGGGGAGCGCCTCATTGAGAAAAGCCGGGACCTGCCGTCGGAGGACGACGGGAAATACATCCGGCTGGAGCTGGATTTTAAAGATCTGATGGAACAGGGAAAGCGGTATCTGCTCATTCTGACGACAGAGACGGAGGAGCATGGTGAGATCTGTTTTTATTCCCATATCATGTATCTGGGCGAGAACCACACAGCGGAATGCGTGGATTTTGCAAAGCGGTTTCACGAAGCCGCATTTCAGAAGGATACGAACCATGAGCTTCTGCGGAAGCTGGAGCCGGACAACAGCACGGACGGGAAAAATTACGGATACGTGAACATCCATTCCTATCCGCGGGCGGTGGTCTGGGGCGAGATGTCCGTGGAGCAGATCACGGAAGAGAAACTGCGCTTTACGGATTTCTCCGGAAATATCGTGTCGATGACCTGGGATTACCGGATGCAGAATACGGAGACGAAGGAGATCTATCAGGTGACGGAGGCTTACTGCGTCCAGTACACCCAGACTCAGATGTACCTGCAGAATTATGAGCGGACCACAGAGCGCGTCTTCTCTGTGGGAAGCCAGATCGTAGAGGACAAGAAGATCGATTTCGGCATCCAGAGCCGTCCGGTCAACTATCGGAAGAACGAAGAGGAAAACGTGGTCGGCTTCGTCCAGCAGGGGCAGCTCTGGAGCTATGATTTCGGGCAGAACCGGCTGAGCCTGGTGTACGGTTTTGAGGACGGGGACGACGCCAGGGGACAGTATAATGCGCATGATTTCCGGATCCTCCAGGTGGATGATCCGGGAAGCATGGATTTCCTGGTCTACGGCTATATGGACCGGGGGCTGTACGAGGGAATGTGCGGGGTCCTGCTCTGCCACTATGACGCGCTGATGAATACAGTGGAGGAACGGTATTTCCTGCCCAGTGACCGGCCCTACGAAGTGGTAAAGGAGGAACTGGGCAGCCTTTCGGCGGTGAACGACCGGGATACGGCGTGGCTGTCCTTCCGGGGGATGATCCTCCGGATCGATCTGAAGGACTGCTCCGTGCAGATTCTGGAGGACCATATCCGGGAAGAGGATATCCAGGTGTCGGAGGACGGAAGTCTGGCGGCGTGGACTGACGAAGAGGCCGGGGATATCAGCCTTCTGAATACCCGCAACGGAATCATCAACCAGATCACCACGGAGTCGGGGGAGATTCTGAAGGCGCTGGGCTTTATGGAGGAAGATTTCATCTACGGGACGGCCAGGCGGGAGGATGTGCGTGTGGATCCGGCGGGCAGAAAGCTGATCCCCATGCACCGGGTCATCATAAGGAGCCATTCCGGCGACGAGATCCGGGAATTCGACTATGCAGCCAGGGGAAAATACGTGACCGGCGTATCCATTGCGGAGAACCGGATCGACCTGTCCTGTGTGGAGATGGGAGAGGACGGTTCCTGGACGGAGGCGCGGCCGGAACCGATCACCTATACAAGCGAGCCGGTGGATGTGAAGCTGGATCTCAGGGTAGCCGGCGATGAAGTAAAACGAAACGAATATCTTTTTTATTATGAGGGAACATTAAAGAACGGTTCCATGAAGCGTCCGGTAGTACGCATGGTCCTGTACGAGGAGAACCGGATGCTCCGGCCTGAGAAGCAGGGAGCCGAATATCTGTTCGCATGGGGCTACAACGGAACGGCGGCGGGCTTTGACACGCTGGCCGGAGCCGTGCAGTGCGCCCATGAGGGCATGGGTACGGTATGGTATGACGGAACAAAACTTCTGTGGGAACGCTGGAACCGTCCGTCGAAAACGCAGCTGGAAGGCTTTGACGGACAGGATGCGCCGGAGAGCACGGGAGACAGCCGGGCGGACTGCCTGCAGCTTCTGCTGCGCAGCCGGCAGATCTATACGGATGTACAGGCTCTGATGGCGGAGGGCATGGGATTTTATGAGATCATGGAACGGGAGCTGGGAGAGAGCAGCTGCCTGCTTCCCGGCTGCAGCCTCCGCATGGCGCTGTATTATACGGCGCGGCAGGTTCCGGTCATCGGCATCACGGATACCGGCGGGGCGGTGGTGATTACCGGATATGACGCCCAGAACATCATCTGCTATGAGCCGGGACAGGCAGAGACCGTACGGATGGGCATGAAGGACAGCGCCGCCATGTTTGAGCAGGCGGGGAATCTGTTTTTCACATACCTGCCGCAGGAGGGACTGTGACGCGGTTCTGAGGATGGCCGGCGGATGAACGCATAAGAAATGCAACAGGAGGTTACGATGGATACAAGGATCAGGACACTGGCAAAAGGACTTGTGAATTATTCCTGCCGGGTGACAGGCGGGGACAGAGTCTATATACACTATACAGGAGAGAGCACCAGGCAGCTGGCGAAGGAGCTGGTCCGGGAGGTGTATGCGGCGGGAGGGATTCCGTTCGTACATTATACGGACCCGCAGCTTCAGAGGGCCTGGCTGATGGAGTGCACGAAGGAGCAGCTGGAATTGATGGCGCAGGTGGACGCGCTGGAAATGTCCCGGATGGACTGCTATATCGGCATCCGGGGAAGCGGCAACGTGTCGGAACTGTCGGACGTTCCGGCGGAGCGCATGGCGCTGTACGAGCAGTACTACTCCACGCCGGTCCATCACGATATCCGGGTGCCGAAGACCCGCTGGGTCGTCCTGCGCTACCCCAACGACGCCATGGCGCAGCTGTCGGGGACCAGCACCGAGGACTTTGAAGATTTTTATTTCCGAGTGTGCAATCTGGACTACAGCCGCATGGCGGAGGCCATGAAGCCTCTGGTGGAGCTGATGGAGCGGACCGACCGGGTGCGGCTTACGGGGCCGGGGACGGACCTGGCCTTTTCCATCAGGGGAATCCCGGCGATTCCGTGCGCCGGAGAGTGCAACATTCCGGACGGGGAAGTGTATACGGCTCCGGTGCGGGAGTCCGTTAACGGGACGATTTCCTATAATACTCCTTCCGTATATCAGGGTTTTACCTATGAAAAGATCCGCCTGACATTTGAAAATGGAAAGATCGTAAAAGCGGAGGCAAATGATACGGAGCGTATCAACCAGGTGTTTGACACGGACGAGGGAGCGCGTTATGTGGGAGAATTTGCCATCGGAGTCAATCCGCACATTCTGAAGCCCATGAAGGATACCCTGTTTGACGAGAAGATCATGGGTTCCATCCATTTTACGCCAGGCAACTGCTATGAGGAGGCGAAAAACGGCAACCGCTCTTCGATCCACTGGGATCTGGTGCTGATCCAGAGGCCGGAATACGGCGGCGGGGAGATCTGGTTTGACGGCCGGCTGATCCGGAAGGACGGCAGGTTTGTGCTGCCGGAGCTGGAATGCCTGAACCCGGAGCAGCTGACCGGAGGAACATCCAGATAACGACAGGCGCATGCGGCCCGGAAGCCCCATGGGGGATGCCGGACCGCTGTTTTTTTAAAGAAATCTTAATAGTTTTACTGCTTACATCTTAAAAATGAAATGATATAACTGTAGACAGAAAAGGAGAGACGAATATGAACATACTGGTATGTGACGACGACCGCGCGATCGTGGATGCGATCGAGATCTACTTGAGCCAGGAGGGCTATACGGTACTGAAGGCGTACGACGGGCTGGAAGCCATCCGGATGCTGGAGGAGAACGAGGTGCATCTGCTTCTGCTGGATATCATGATGCCGCGCCTGGACGGGATCCGGGCCACCATGAAGATCCGGGAGAACAACAGCGTGCCGATCATCTTCCTGTCCGCCAAATCGGAGGACGTGGACAAGATCCTGGGGCTGAACATCGGGGCGGACGACTACATCACCAAACCCTTCAACCCGCTGGAACTGACCGCCCGGGTAAAATCCCTGCTCCGGCGCTACACGCAGCTGGGAGCGATGACGGAGACCAGGCCGTCCACGTTCCGGATCGGCGGGCTGTTCATGGATGATGAACGCAAGGAAGTGACCGTGGACGGGGAACCGGTGAAGCTGACTCCCATTGAATACCGGATTCTGCTTCTGCTGGTCCAGAATCCGGGCAGGGTATTTTCCATCTCCCAGATCTATGAACGGATCTGGAACGAGGAGGCCATCGGGGGAGACAATACGGTAGCCGTACATATTCGCCATATCCGTGAAAAGATCGAGATCAATCCCAAGGATCCCAGATACATCAAGGTGGTCTGGGGCGTGGGGTACAAGATCGAGAAACAACAGGAGGCAACATGAAAAAGAACGGATATCAGCTGCTGGCAAGAGGCTTTCTGGCAGCGGTGAACCTGGCGGCAGCCGCGGTGCTGGCGGCGGAGCTGATGCTGTGTGCCCAGAGCGGGTACAGCCAGGAGACATGGAAGGACGTCATACAGGGAAGAACCTATCTGGAGTCGGAGCAGTATGCGCAGCAGGCGTCGGATGCGATCTACGGCGCCGTGCAGGCGGCGGCAAGGAGCAGCCGGATGGAAAAGGACGGAAGCTACGATTCCAACCGGATCATCCGGATTCCGGATTATCTGAGGGACCGTACGGTCTATGATACGACCCCGCCGAAGGGAGAGGACGGGGGGATCTGCTACCGGATGGAGGACCTGTATCAGTGGAGCCTGCAGGGGCCTTCCATACAGAACCGGGTGCTTCAGGAACTGTACCATCCCATCGGCTACGGCAGCATCCAGGACTATGCCAAGACCTGCGACGAGTCCTACAATGTGGTGGTCAGCCAGGTGCTGGAGGCCATGGAGATCCTGAAAAAGGATGTGGCGGATTACCAGCAGGCGAAGAAGGACTGGGCATACGGGACGGTCAATGTGCGCTATGCGCTGCAGGATCTGGGGAACGGGCGCATCTACACGAACGTACCGGAACTCCAGGGCCCGGATACCAGCCGGGAAGACCTGGACGGGCGTTTCTTCCAGTACGGAAGTTATTACCGGTATGACAGCCGTACCGGCGAAGTGCGCCAGCAGGACATCGGGGAGTTTTATTCCTATAATACCCATTCCCTGCTGACCGACTGGAACGTCCATCTGGAAGGAGAGTATCAGGTGTACGTGGGGATCGACACAAGCTTCCCCGTGGTGGACCAGATGGCGCGGCAGGCGGAAGAGTATGAGCAGGCGAGGATGTTTGCCCGCTCCCACCTGAAGACTATGGCTGTATGCGCGGCGGTTCTCCTGCTGACCTTTCTGTACCTGTGCTGGAAATTTACGGAGTACATCGGCCGGATGGCGGAGCATCTGTTTCTGCATTCCAGAGCGGCGGTGCGGATCGTCCTGCTGTTCGGGGCCTATGAACTGGTTCAGGCGCTGCTCTTCGTCCTGTTTGGAAAAGGGATGGTGGCCGGTATGGTGCTTCTGCTCTACAACCTTGTGATCCTGGGGCTTCTGATCTGGGAAGAGGTCCAGCGGGACCGGCTTCTGCAGGGCGTGCAGGCGCTGGCGTCGGGGGAGGAAGGAGAGACCAGCATCCCCACGGAACATCTGTCTCCGGGCAGCCGCCAGATGGCGGAGGCGGTCAACAATCTGGGGGAAGGCTTAAAAAGCGCCCTTCAGGAGCAGATGAAGAGCGAACGCATGAAGGCGGCGCTCATCACCAACGTGTCCCATGACCTGAAGACGCCTCTCACGTCCATCATCAACTATGTGGACCTGATGAAGCGGGAGAAGATCGACAATCCGAAGGCGCAGGAATATCTGAAGGTACTGGACCAGAAATCCCAGCGTTTAAAGCAGCTGACAGAGGATCTGGTGGAGGCGTCCCGGGCAAGCTCCGGCAATGTGACGCTGGAGATGCACCGGATCGACTTAAAAGAGCTTCTCCTGCAGACCAGCGGGGAGTTCGCGGAGCGTTTCGCGGCCAGAGGGCTGACCTTCCTCGCCAGTTACCCGGAGACGCCGCTCTGCGTGGAAGCGGACGGCCGGCGTCTGTGGAGGATCATCGAAAACCTGTACCGCAATGTGGAAAAATACGCCATGCCCTACACCCGCGTCTATCTGGATCTGTCCGAGGAGGGAGGGTCGGCGGTGCTGTCCATGAAAAACATATCCGAGCAGCCGCTGAATATCTCCGCGGAGGAGCTGACCGAACGCTTCACCAGAGGCGACGAGTCCCGCAGCACGGAGGGAAGCGGACTGGGGCTGTCCATCGCCAAGGATCTGACCGAGCTGCAGAAAGGTACCTTCAGCATCTATCTGGACGGGGATCTGTTCAAGGTGACCATGACTTTTCCGAAAGCGGAAGAAAAAGTTGCAGAAAACAATTGAAAAACGGGCCATGTGACGGTATAATCGTATACAGTTGAAAAAGACGGTGCTGCATCCCCCGGGGGTGCAGCATCGGACAGTTTTGGAGGTGGCTATGATCAAATTATACGACGGCGGAGCTTATGTACTGAACGGGATGGAGATCGTACCGGATCAGGCGGACGCGGCCGCGGTACTGGCGGGAAAGATGGCTCAGGTTCCTTCGAAGGAAGAAGCGAAGAGACAGACGATCGCCTACGGAATCCTGAAAGCACACAACACGTCCGGAAACATGGAGAAGCTCCGGATCAGGTTTGATAAACTGACCTCCCATGACATTACGTTTGTGGGGATCATCCAGACGGCCAGAGCGTCGGGGCTGACCAGATTTCCCATGCCCTACGTACTGACCAACTGCCACAACAGCCTGTGCGCGGTGGGCGGAACGATCAACGAGGACGATCATATGTTCGGCCTTTCCTGCGCCAAAAAGTACGGCGGCGTCTACGTGCCGCCTCATCAGGCCGTGATCCATCAGTACGCCAGAGAGATGCTCGCCGGGGGCGGGAAGATGATCCTCGGTTCGGACAGCCATACCCGTTACGGGGCGCTGGGCACCATGGCCATGGGCGAAGGCGGGCCGGAGCTGGTGAAGCAGCTGCTGAACCAGACCTATGACATCCCCATGCCGGGCGTGGTGGGCGTGTATCTGACCGGAGCGCCGGTGAAGGGCGTAGGTCCCCAGGACGTGGCGCTTGCCATCATCAAGGCGGTCTTCGAGTGCGGCTATGTCAACAACAAGGTCATGGAGTTCATCGGAGACGGCGTGGCGAACTTAAGCGCCGACTTCCGGATCGACATCGACGTGATGACCACGGAGACCACCTGCCTGTCCTCCATCTGGAAGACCGACGAGGCGATCCGGGAATTCTACGAGATCCACGGTAGAAGCGAAGACTACAAAGAACTGAATCCGGGCAGCGTGGCGTATTACGACGGCATGATCCAGGTGGACTTAAGTCAGATCCGTCCCATGATCGCCATGCCCTTCCATCCGAGCAACGCCTATACCATCGAGGAGCTGAACGCGAACCTGTCCGAGATCCTTGCGGACTGCGAGGCGCGGGCAAAGGTGAGCCTGGGAGACCAGGTGGAATTCTCCCTCCGGAACAAGGTCCGCGACGGAAGGCTGTATGTGGACCAGGGAATCATCGCCGGATGCGCCGGAGGCGGCTTTGAAAATATATGCGCCGCGGCGGATATCCTGAACGGAAAGAGCATCGGAGCGGATGAATTTACCCTGAGCGTCTACCCGGCTTCCATGCCGGTCTATATGGAACTGGTGAAAAACGGTTCGGCGGCCATGCTCATGCAGACCGGAGCCGTCCTGAAAACCGCCTTCTGCGGCCCGTGCTTCGGAGCCGGAGATACGCCGTCCAACAACGGCTTCAGCATCCGCCATTCCACCAGGAACTTCCCCAACCGGGAAGGCTCCAAGCTCCAGAGCGGACAGATCGCGTCGGTGGCGCTGATGGACGCCCGTTCCATCGCGGCCACGGCGGCCAACAAGGGCTATCTGACCGCGGCTACGGAGCTGGATACCGAGTACCGCAATCCCAAATACGTCTTCGACCGGCAGATCTACGAGAACCGTGTCTTCGACAGCAAAGGAGCAGCGGAGCCGGATGTGGAGATCCATTTCGGCCCCAATATCAAAGACTGGCCGGCCATGAGCGCGCTGCCGCCCTACTTGATCCTGAAGGTGGTATCCGAGATTCACGACCCGGTAACCACGACGGACGAGCTGATCCCCTCCGGGGAGACCTCCTCCTACCGTTCCAACCCGCTGGGGCTGGCGGAATTCACCCTTTCCCGAAAGGACCCGGAGTATGTGGGAAAGGCGAAGGCCGTCCAGGCGGCGCAGAAAGCCATCGAAGCGGGAGACTGCCCGGCGGAGGCCGTACCGGAGTTAAAGCCGGTCTTCCGGGCGATCCATACCCTCTATCCGGATGTGGACAGGACCAATACGGGCGTCGGCAGTACGATCTTCGCCGTGAAGCCCGGGGACGGCTCCGCCAGAGAGCAGGCGGCGTCCTGCCAGAAGGTGCTGGGCGGCTGGGCGAATATCGCCAACGGCTACGCCACCAAGCGTTACCGTTCCAACCTGATCAACTGGGGCATGCTGCCGTTCCTGATCGACGAGGGACCCCTTCCCTTCCGGAACGGGGACTACCTGTTCGTTCCGGATATCACGGAAGCCGTGAAGAACGGCGCTTCGGAAGTGAAGGCCTATGTGGTAAAAGACGGACTGCAGGAATTTACCCTGAAGCTGGGTGAGATGACCGCGGAAGAGCGGGAGATCATCCTGAAAGGATGTCTGATCAATTATAACCGCGTGTAAGTACGGGATACGAAGACGGCAAAACAGGAAACCGTCTGCTTTCAAGAAGAAAGCAGGCGGTTTCCTGTTTGGGCGGATGTTACCGGATGTTCGGGTATTCAGGAATGCATGGGGGCTTTGTATCTGGAAGGAGTATATGTAGATTTATTTTTTAAACAGATCAGAATGAGTTCCGGTTCTGTATAACATCAGTTCGTCATCTTTGATCCGATAAATCAGCAGCCAGTCAGGAGAAATATGGCATTCTCTGCAGCCGCTGTAATTTCCTTTCAGATCATGATCTTTGTTTTGCGGGGGTAATGGTTTGGGAATCCTTAGTATGTTGACGATTCGGAACAAGAGCTGAAGATTGTAGTTCCGTTTCTGGCAGAGTTTTAAGTCTTTGTTGAATCGGGTTGTTGTTGACAGCTTCAGCATATTCATTCCTCCAGAAGCCTTTGGAAAAAGTCTTCTGTGGTTCCTTCAAAACGTTGTCCGGTCCCGGCGTCAAGTCTGTCATTTCCTTCTGCTATGGCAGATACGGTTTCTTCATTTGGGATATTGGCAAAACCTGTGAGATTTTCCAGTATTCCGACTACATAGACCATCTTTTCATCATCGATTACCTCCAACAGATGCATGGCTTTTTCTCTCTCACTCATGTTTTATCATCTCCTTAACTATGTGCTGCACCGCGTACAGAAACAGAGCAGCCGTTCTGACTATCATTATACAATCAAATGATGCTGTCATCAACATGGAATTTTTATGAAAAAATCACAAAAAATCATAATAAAATTCAGGAATGACCCTGGAATTCGATGATCAGGTCGTTGAGGATCGCCAGCTGTTTTGGCGTGAGGCCCGTCCGGGGACGCCGGATCTCGGCGCGGAATTCCAGCGTGAGGGATTTCAGGATCTGGATCTGGGCAGGCGAGAGATCCTCCATGGACAGGGATTCCTTCTTCTCCAGCCCTGCCAGCTGGTCCAGGCTCAGATGGAAAAGGATGGCAATGTCGATCAGGGCTTCCAGAGAGGGCATCTCGGAGCCGTTTTCATATCTGGATATGGCGGACTTGCTTTTGTTGATTTTCCTTGCCATCTGCTCCTGCGTGTAATGGTGCTCCAGGCGGTGCTGCCTGATGATCTCTCCCAAATCGTACATCGTGTTCCTCCGGCTGTTTTCCTCATTGTATAACAGGAGTGTTTCCATCAAGGAAACAAAATACAATGAAAAATTCTGTTATATGGGAAACAAAAGCGAACCGGCGCGGAAAATGAAAATAAAACAGGAAATATCATGAGAAATATGGTATAATCTGCCAATATCCTATGTGGGAGGAAGCGAATGATGAAGATTGCCATATGTGATGACTGTATCGAAGATATAAAAACGCTGGAAAAGATGATCCTGAGAAATACGGAGTTTGACCAAAAGGCAGAGTTTGGAGAATTCCTGAATGGCGAAACCATGCTGGATCGCTATGAAGCGTATGATGTTATTTTTCTCGATATCCTGATGAAAGGGAAAAAAGAAGGAACGGAAATTGCCGAAAAGATACGCAGCAGAGACGAGGACGTCCTTCTGGTGTATTATACGGCATATGATTATCCTGCCAGCAGTATATGCACAACAAACCCATTTAGATATCTGATCAAGGACGCCTGTCCTCAGAAAACAGAAGCAGAACTCCGGAAAATATTAAAAGAAGCGGAAAAAAGACAGAAGCTTCCGTGCCTGACGGTTGCCAATAAAGGAAAGAAATTTGTCCTGAGGCCGCAGGAAATTCTGTATATTGCCATCTTGAACAAGGGAACAGCCATCTATCCGACGCAGGAAAAGACAGCGGAGATCTGCAAGATGCTGAATCAGGAAAACGTACCAAGAGAGTACTTTCTGAAAAGCGCAGAAAGGCTGGATCAATATTATGAGCAGCTAAAGGATTATGGGTTTGTTTATGGAAAGAAAAGCTATATCATCAATGTGTGTTACATAACGGCCAGGATGAAGGATGCGGTCCGTCTGCAGGATGAAACCATATTGAGTATTGCAAGAAGCAGAAAAAAAGAATTTGACGATCAGTACAGCAGATACTGGCGCATGCAGGGACAATAAGCAGGGGGACACGGATGGAAGATATTTTGTATACGCTGATTATGTACGGAAACTGTGTCTTCGAGATCTTTTTGTTTCATGTGTTTCTGGAAACCATGTCTCCGGTGTTCGAAGAACGGAAAAGCGTTCGATACGGGGCGGCGGTCGGATGCGCAACTGTCCTGTATGCGATTAATGGTCTGGGAAATCCATATCTGAATCTTGCGGGATCCCTGTCTGTTTTTGTTCTGTATGCATGGCTGATGTTCCGTACAGACCTGAAGCACAGCCTGCTGTATGCGGTGTTTTGTATTGTATTGCTTGCGATTCTGGAATTTGTCTTTCAGTATGTCTACAGAACGTTTGGCATAGACAGCAGGTCAACGGATATCCGACGGTCCTGCGTGTTGATTATGGAAGACCTGTTTGGCTTTATCGTCATACAGGCAGTTAAAAAGATCCATCGGAACACATGGAAGGACGCGGATTATTCCAATGCAAAAAGTCTGTTCATACAGCCGATGGCAGTGCTGCTGCTTCTGAACGGAATTGTTATGCGAGGGCAGTTTCCCTATGATTATCTGTGTATTTTTATCGGGGGAATCCTGAATATAGCGAGCAATATCGTAAATTTCTCGATGGTGGAGCGATTGCTGAAAGCAGAAAACGCCGTTCAGGAAAATGAGATGCTGAAGCTGAAGACGTCGCTGGAACGGAGCCATTACAAAAGAATGGAAAAGGTAAATCGGGAATATGCGGGATATCTTCACGAGATGCGCCATATTGTTCAGACGATCCGGCAGTTTTCGGACATGGAGAATGCCGGCACATTAAAACAACTGTCAGAGGAGGCTTCAAAACTGCTGGAAAAAAGAAGTCTGCTGGATGAAGGGATTTATACGGACGATCCGGTCATGAACGCAGTCCTGACCGAACGCGCGCAGACCGCGCGGGAAAGAAATATAGAATATAAAGTAAATATACAACCGGGAGTACGGCTGGACTTTGTAAGTGAGACGGATAAGATCAGAATATTTGGAAATCTCATTGACAATGCGCTGGAAGCGGCAGGCGGATGTGAGAACGGATATGTGTCTGTCAATCTCCGGACAGCCAATGAATCCATGTCCATTCTTCAGGTCAGAAACAGCTTTTGCCATCAGAACAGGAAAAAGGGAATGCTCTATGAGACGACGAAAGCAGATAAAAGGCAGCATGGATTCGGTCTGAAAAATGTGTACGAACTGGCAGAAAAATACTGCGGGCTGCTTAACATTACAGAAGAGCAAAATGAGTTTTTGGTGCTTCTGGCTTTGTCAAATATGCAAAAAACGGAAAAAAAGTGACATTTTTCGGCAATCGCCTTGAATTTCAGGAGCCAATCAGGTATTTTAAATCTAAAAATACAAACGAGGAGGTACGCTATATGTGTAAAAAAATCCGCAGTGTGGTAAAAAAGATGAAAGGAAAAAACTGGACGATGCTTGCGCTGAACGCTCTGGCGATGGCGGCGGTGATTCAGAATATGAACGCCGGATGCATCTGGCTGGATCATCAGCCGGAGGTACCGGAAGAGGCACGCCGGTTCAGAAAATTTTAGGCGGGTATGAACGAGAAACTGGCAGAAAAGCTGGTTGCATGGCAGATCAAACACCATTACCTTTCTTCAGAAGAAAAGAGACTTTATCAGTATGCGTATGAACTGCTGATCGGGCAGGCGGTCAATCTGCTGATTGCCGGACTTCTGGCGGTTTTGTTTCACGCATATGTCACGGTCGCTGTGTTTCTGCTGGCATTTATACCGCTGCGCTCTTATGCGGGGGGACATCATGCGGACAGTTCCAATGTGTGTACCATCATATCCGCGCTGATGATCTGCCTTGTCTGCGTCCTGTCCGGAAGCGTTCCGGAAGATACGGCGCTTCCTCTGGGAATGGTGACAGCCGTCGTAAGCGGAGTTCCGGTGTTCCTGCTGGCCCCTGTGGCGGATCAGAAAAAACCGCTGGATGAGGAAGAGAAAAGACGCTACGGCAGACGGAGCAGAGTGATATGGGGGCTGGAAACAGTCGTATGGACAGCCTGCTGCTGCCGGCGGATGTATTCCATCTGTTTTGCGGTGTTGTATGCGCATCTGTCAGCGGCGATTCTGCTTTGTGCGGGAGTCGTCAAAAACAAGAGAAAGCAAGAATAACATTTTGACTCTTATTCCTTTTTGAAAAAGGCTGGTCAATGAAGTGACAATTTCATTTGACCGGTCTTTTTTTGTGCAAATTTCCGCCTGAAAATGACAGTTTTCGGAATGAATATTGTAAACACTGAAATATTATGCTATTTTCGGTTCAAAAAGCAGAGGGGAGACAAAGATTATGTACAAACGAAGAAAGCGAAAACCATGGAAACAGTTCCTGTCCATGCTGCTGGCGCTGGCCGTGTTCGTCACGTCCGTTCCGGCGGTGCGGACCGAAGCGGCGAACCCGCTTCCGGGAATCGGGCTGGAAGCCTACGATTACAGCCGGATGGAATCCATCATGATGGATGGAAAGATCATGGCGAACCGCAACAACACAAGCGGAGAGATGCAGGCGGACGGGATCCTTCCCATGAGCTTTGGGGAGATGGCCTACCTGCAGTTCGCGCTGCCCTACAACACGTATTATACCATGAAGGTGCTGGACGAAGGAGGCGCGGACCTGGGCTACCTGTACGCCAAATTCTATACAGAGCACGCGGACGGCTCCGTGGACGGCGGCTACA
>CAJUAA010000045.1:3681-31256 GCA_910584205.1 uncultured Lachnospiraceae bacterium | reverse complement strand
CCTTGCCGTCAGATGTTCTTTTACCTCTGAAAAAATATTCAATTTTACAGCTTTCCCTCCTTTTCAGCCGGAAAAGCCTCTGCTATAATAAATCTGCAAAATATATATAAAGAGGCTTGTCCTTTTTGCACTCAGATTAAGCTGCGTCAACAGCCTAATCTGTTTCTGGAATGCTCCTGTTACCAGCAGGGGCATTTCTATTCTGTCTGATTTCCAACAACTGCTTTATCAGTTCCAGCAACAATTCTTCATCTTCTGTATTTCCATTTTTCAGATGCTCCAATATCTGCTCCAAAACCTTTGCAACCCTGTTAGACATATAATTTCCGGTATTTACCGCCACTTCCTGTCCTAATATGGCTTTGCGGTAATAATCTCCTTTGGGAAGTCCTGATAATATAATCCTCGCTTCCACTTGTACTTTTTCCTCATCACTCAGCCAAAATGCGATTGTATTTCGCCGAAACCTTGCTTCACGCTTACACGCCACTTTCCTCACCCCTCTCCACTTTTCCAAGCCTGTCCGCAATTTTTATCTGCGCATCCATAGACTGATGACAGTATGTTTCAATCGTAGTAGTAACTTTTCCATGTCCTAACCGTTTTGCAATCTCGACAGGACTGAACCCCATCTGCACGAGCATACTTGCATGGCTGTGTCTGGTACAATGAACAGTAATCTTTTTCACGCCTGACAGCTTAATCCCCCTCTCCATTTCATGTTCAAAAAAGCTCTTTGTCCTCCCTGCAAAAAGGCGTGTGCCTGCCCTCGCCCGATAGAGCGTTGAAATATATTCTCTGATTACTTCCTGCAATTCCCTGTGTATCGTAATTACCCTTATGGAACTTTCTGTTTTCGGTGCTGTAATCAAATCCTCCCCGTCAATCCTCGCAAGGGATTCATCAACCGTAATCGTGCCTTCCTCAAAATTTACGTCTTTTACCTGAAGCGCAAGTAATTCTCCCAAACGCATTCCCGTCCAGAATAAAATCTGAAACGCAACCCATGAATCCTGCTTATCCATAATCGCATCCGAAAACTTCTGAAATTCCTCCAAAGTCCAGTATGGTCTTTCATCCGCCCTGCTCTTTCCCATGCTTCCTGCTTTCCGGCATGGATTATAACGCAAATCATAAAAATTGACAGCATAATTCAGAATGGCACTGAGCTGGTTGTGTATAGTTTTCAGATAGGTGGGCTTGAAGCCTTTCTCCATCATTTCACCCTGCCATTTTCTTATCATAGGCGCTGTGATTTCATTGATTGGCGTATTGCCAAAGTAAGGCAGAACCTTATCGTTCATCACATATTCTTTCTGTTTCATGGTCGTTTTCCGCAGACGCTTTTCCATATCCGCCTTATAAATCTCCCAAAAGTCAACCAGCGTCATTGTCGGATCAGAGGACTGCTGCAATAAGAAATGCGCATACCATTCTTCCGCTTCTTTCTTTGTCTTAAATCCCCTTTTCTGCGATTTCTTTTTCGCTCCTGTCCAATCCGTCCATCGGTACTGTATTCTCCACGTACCATTTGGATCTTTCTTTGCATTACAGCTCATACGCTTACCTCCTTTGCCGCCCCGTACCATTTTTCTTTGAAATAGGCTATGGGGATTTTCCCTGCGATTGTGAGAAAGCCTTTGGAAGATAATTCGCTGTTCATTTCCCGCAGAATCTTGTAAGACTTTCCCATGCTGATACCAAGCATCGCCGCAATGTCTGCGGCATTGTAATAAAGTTTTTCGTTCATGTTGTTTCCTCTCTTTCTTAATATTTGTTTCTGTACAGTATCTTTATGTTTCGTTTTTATCATATCGTAACTTTTGTTTCTTGTCAATATCTTTTTTGCTTTATCTTTTTCTCTTTATGTGGTATGATTAATTTAGTGAAAAATACAGCTAAAACTTTAGGAGGCAGACTTATGACCGTTGGAGAAAATATACGCCGTATCCGCAAAGAGCGTGGTCTTACCCAGAAACAGTTAGGCGAATTAGTTGGTGCAAGCGAAGCCTATATTCGTGCTTACGAAAGCGGCAGACGCAATCCCAAGCCATCATCCCTTGAAAAAATAGCAAATGCCCTTGCCGTTAATCCGGAAGTATTGGAAAATTCTGATTTTGATATGATCAAAGCCATGCACCGCTTATTCCAGATTGCTCGGCAGTACAACGGACATCTTTTTGCGTGCAAAGACGAGGAAGGTAATGATACAGTTGGAATACGCTTTGAAACCTTGACGCTGATGAACGCATGGTGTCAGCGTTACGAGAAATTTTTAGAAGATGTAGAAAAATGCAATGAAATCAAAGATGCAAAAAAACGTGGGGAGGCTCTCATTAAAGCCGAAACAGATTATGACCGCTGGATGGACACTTACCCCGAACAGCATGGAGATGCCTTTTTCGACCTCAGCATCCAGCAGCTCCATGACCAAGTTATGGAGGATACAGAACACCGTTTGATAAACAATAATCTGGATTAAAAAATCTGTACCCAAATCGTACCCACCGCCAAATTAAAAAGTCCCCGCAAGCCTTGATTTTTCAAGACTTGCGAGGATTTTACTTCTCACTCGAACTCAATCGTCCCTGGCGGTTTACTCGTCAGGTCATAAACCACGCGGTTAACTCCCTTCACCTCGTTAATGATCCGGCTGGTCACTTTAAAAAGTACTTCATATGGAATCTGCGCACACTCAGCCGTCATAAAATCACTGGTATTTACGGCTCTCAGCGCCACCGCATAGTCATAGGTCCGGAAATCTCCCATGACGCCGACAGAACGCATGTTTGTCAAGCCGGCAAAATATTGTCCCAGCCCTTTATCAAGTCCGGCTTTCGCGATCTCCTCCCGATAGATGTAGTCCGCGTCCTGTACGATCCGGACTTTTTCCTCCGTCACTTCTCCAATAATCCGGATCCCCAGTCCCGGTCCCGGGAACGGCTGCCGGTAAACCAGATATTCCGGAATTCCAAGCTCCAGACCGGCTTTGCGCACCTCATCTTTGAACAGCATCCGGAGAGGCTCAATAATCTCTTTAAAATCCACCACGTCCGGCAGGCCGCCTACATTGTGGTGAGATTTGATCACCGCAGATTTTCCAAGGCCCGATTCGATGACGTCCGGATAGATGGTTCCCTGTACCAGGAAATCCACCGCTCCGATCTTTTTCGCCTCTTCCTCAAAGACACGGATAAATTCCTCTCCGATGATTTTCCGCTTCTGTTCCGGTTCCGTAACGCCTTTTAATTTTTCATAATACCGCTGCTGCGCATTGACCCGGATAAAATTCAACTCGTAGGGGCCTTCCGGTCCAAAGACAGCTTCCACCTCATCCCCCTCGTTCTTACGCAGCAAACCATGGTCCACGAACACGCAGGTCAGCTGTTTCCCGATGGCTTTGGACAACAGCACCGCCGCCACAGAAGAATCCACTCCGCCGGACAGGGCGCAGAGCACCTTTCCGTCTCCTACCTTCTCCTGGATCTGCTGGATCGTCTCCTCCACGAAAGAACCCATCTGCCAGTCTCCCGCGCATCCGCATACATCATACACAAATCTCTGGAGCATCTTGTGCCCCTCCTTTGTGTGCATGACCTCCGGATGGAACTGCGTTGCGTAGATTCTGCGTTCCGGACATTCCATGGCCGCCACCGGACAGACCGGCGTCCTGGCAGTCACCCGGAACTCTTCCGGAACCTGTGCGATATAGTCCGTATGACTCATCCATGCCACTGTAGAAAACTCCACATCTTTAAAAAGAACAGAGGACTTGTCTACTTCCACTTTGGTATGCCCGTATTCGCTGACCGGAGCCGTCTCCACGGTGCCGCCCAGACTCCAGGCAATCAGCTGGGAGCCATAACAGATTCCCAGAATCGGAATTCCCGCCTCAAAGATTTCTTTCTGATAGTGAGGCGACGCCTCGTCATAGACACTGTTGGGGCCGCCCGTGAAAATGATCCCTTTCGGGTTCATTTCTTTTATTTTCTCAAGGCTTAACGTGTATGGATGCACTTCACAATATACATTGCATTCTCTGACTCTGCGGGCGATCAGCTGATTATACTGTCCGCCGAAATCCAGAACGATGACCATTTCTCTTGCCAAACCGTTTTTCCTCCTCGGTGTATTTGAAAATATTATACGTGATGTCTCATTTCCTTGCAAGCACTAAGAAGAAAAATCCGCTGCAAATCTGCCCCCATCCATAACCGCCAGCCAGCTGCCGGGCCAGCCGTCCGCTTCCGGCTGCATACCAGCCTGCTCCTTTCCGCCCCCACTCCGCAGCAGCACCGCCCGCCGCAGCCAGCCTGCGCCTTTCCCTATCCGCCCGGAGGCAGTCTCTATTCTAAGACACGGCCGTCCGCTTTACCTGATTCAGCGCCGACGACACTGCAGGCACGGAGATGACCGCCGCCGTGATCAGAGCCTCCACCAGCAGAAAGCTGTAATTATACACGATGGGATACACGCCTTTCAGAGACTGGGGGAAATTGTCCGGCATATAGCTCATCCAGTACAGATACCCTCCCAGCGCGTGAAAGGCCCCTCTTGCCAGCACCGCCGCGGCGTAGCCCTTGATCAGTCCTTTCGGGCTTCTGGCGAAAAATCCCGCAACCCCAAGAGCCGCAAAAGCCAGTACATAGTCGCAGCATACCTGAAAAAGCGAGAGCACATAGGGCTCCTGTATAAACTGCAGGATTCCGTAGGCAAGGCCTACCAGAACGCCCGTCTTCACGCCGTACCAGTTGGCCGCCATGACGATGAAAAGCATGCTGCACAGCGTCACGCTGCCGCCCCAGGGCATCTCGAAAATCTTAATGTACGAGGTCACAAAGGCGAGCGCCATGGACGCCGCGCAGAAGATCAGCTGCTTTGTGGACATCCGGTTCTTCTCCGAACTTTTCCCTGCAAAATAGATCGCCAGCAGAAACAGCATGATCCCCGCGGCCACACATGCCGCATAACCGGCAGCCGTCAGGCCGCCCTCTGCGTTTACCAGAAACGAAAACATAAAAAAACCTCCTTTATCTTCGACCGAAGACAAAGGAGATCTAACATCTCTCATAACGCATCCCTACGTTGGCATTATCCAAATCAGGTTACAGGTCAGGACGGTATCAGTCCACTCTCAGCCCGCTTCCAAGCAAGCTCCCTTGTCATCAATCTTATGTAGTTTTCTGTTTTCTACAATAAACAAAAATTCCGGCGTTGTCAAGACTGTAATTGATGCTGATGCAGATATTTTTCTCTGGTGGCAAGTCCCCCGCGTATATGCCTTTCCGATTTATTCACGTCCAGCACTTTCCTTGCCTCCGCCGCCAGGTGAGGGTTGATATAGAGAAGACGTTCTGCCACGTCTTTATGTACTGTCGACTTGCTTACTCCAAAGCTCTGGGCAGTCTGCCGGACAGTGGCATTGTTCTGTATAATATAATTTGCGATCCTGACGGCTCTTTCCGAAATATAATCCTTCACCGAATATCCCCTGAATGAACTGTTTTTACAGTCTATGCAGGGATCCGATTCAATATGTTTCAGAAGGCGGGTCCTTTTTCCAAAAAACGAAGAACCCGGTTGCAGAAGCAAAAAGTCCCAACACAAAAAGCAAAAAATTCCGGCGCATACAGACATACCGCCTGCATGCGCCGGAACTTTACAGCATCTGATTTCCGGGAAACTTTCCCTCTGTCCTGCCTAGAACAGATCCTTATAATCGTTGATATTGTCTTTGGTAAAGCGGATGGGGTCGCCCAGAAGCACCTGGGTGCCGCCGTCATAATATTCTTCCACGGTGTAGCTTCCAAGACGTCCTGCCGTCACGGTGTCGCCCACTGCCCCGGTGGATTCTCCGGTTGCGATGGAATGTACGGATGCAGCCGCCAGATAGCCCTGGTCATACGGGTCCCACAGATAGCAGTCATAGCAGATCCCGTTGTCGATGTAGGGAGCCATCTCGGAGGGCAGGCCGACGCCGGTCACCTTACATTCGGAGTTCATATCCTGGATCACCTTTGCGGCGGAGAGGATACCGACCGTCGTGGGGCTGATGATGACATCCAGCTCCGGATAGTTCTGCAGCATTGCCTGCGCCTCCGTGGTGGATTTATCCGGAAGATCGTCGCCGTATGCGATGGGAAGCACGGTGATGTTCTTGTAATCCTCCGGCTTGTCCTCCACTTCCTTCAGCATCGCCGCGCACCAGTCTGCGTGAAGCTGGGATTCCGGCTGTGCGGACAGGATGCCGATGGTGCCTTCCGCACCGGCGCCGCCGCAGATCTGCAGGGCGGAATCCATCTGCGCACGGCCCACCAGATCGATGGAAGCCTGCTCCACATGTACCTGGCGGGAGTCCGGATTTGCCGCGGAGTCAAACGTCACGACGGAGATGCCCTGTCCCATTGCCTGGGTCAGGATCGGCTCCAGTGCGTCAAAGTCCGACGCGATCACCGCAAGGCCGTCCACGCCCTGCGCGATCAGCTGGGAGATCACCTCGATCTCCTTCTCTGCGGTCGGTTCCTCGGTACCTCGATACATACAGTTGATCCCCTCTGACTCGCAGAATTCAGAGAATCCCACATACATGTCGATGAAGATCGGGTCCGACAGGGTCTTGGAGATCATGACATAGGTCGGCGCGTCGCTGCCCGCCACATAGTCTGCCGTCGTGTCCCCGGAAGCAGCCGGAGCTTCTGCGGCATCCCCGGCCGCCTCGCCGGAATCTTCCGCAGCGGGAGCTTCCGCAGCCGGTTCGCTGCTGTCAACCGGCGCCGGCGCTTCTTTTCCTCCGCACCCCGCCAGCAGGGTGGAAAGCATACCTGCAGTCAGCAGGACCGTAAGCATTTTTCTCATGTTTTTCATAGTGTTCCTCCTTTTTGAGTTCTGCGTCCGCCCTTTCTCTCTGGACGGACGCCGTTGTCTGGTTCTTTATAACAAGCCGGCTCTGCCGCGTCTTGCCTCTTTGGCGTCTGCCAGCACTTGTCTTAAGTTGGGAACTGCGCATACCACGATCAGCAGGCACCCGATGATGATCTTCAGCGTCTCGGAAGAAATATTTACCAGTCCGGTTCCGTAACGGATCAGGCCGATGGTAAAGACTCCGAGGATCACGCCGCCCACGCGTCCTTTTCCGCCGGACGGGCTGGCGCCCCCGAGAATCGCCATGGCGATGACTTCCATCTCAAAGCCCTGCGCGATGCTCGCCCGGACCGATGCCAGCTTCGCCGCCAGGAACAGTCCCGCAAATGCAGCGCACAGCCCGTTGATACTGAACACGGCCAGCTTGATTCGGTCCGTATAGATTCCGGAAAAATAACTCGCCGTCCGGTTGGTGCCGATGGCATACAGCCGCCTTCCAAAACAGGTCCGGTGTATCACATAAGCAAACAGAAGCGTCATCAGGATAAACGTAAAGAGAATGACCGGAAGCCCCAGAATCTTGTCCCACGCAAGGTCTGACAGCTGTTTGGCATAGGTCTTCAGCGACTCGTCCTCCAGAAGCATGTAGGCCAGTCCCCGGAACAGAATCTGGGTCCCCAGCGTGACGATGGTGGAATTCAGCTCCTTGAATTTCACCAGAAGAAGCCCGTTGAAAGCTCCGCACAGGGTTCCCACCGCAAGCGCCAGCAGAACGCAGGCAAAAAACGGCAGCCCCTGTTCGCATGCCCATCCGGCGATGCAGCCTGACAGCGTGATGATGGAGGCGATGGAGATGTCGATCTCCCCCAGGATCAGCACCATCATGGTTCCGTATACCATCAGTCCTTTATCCATGAAATTGATCATGGAATTCATGACGTTGTTGTAATTCAGATAGTACGGCGACAGGTTGATATTGATCACATTGACCAGCAGAAAGATCAGGATCAGAAAAGTTTCCCAGTGCGAAAAGAGATTCTTGACCTTATCATTCGTTTGTCTCATTCTGTTCCCTCCTTTCCAGTGCTTTACGTGCCGCTCTTCTGCTGACCAGGGCGTTGATGATCACCGAGATCAGGATCACCGCTCCGCGGATCGCCCTCTGCCAGAAAGAAGATACCTGGATCAGCGGCAGAATATTGCTCAGCATGCCGAAGAGCAGGGAACCAAGGACGACTCCCGCCACGGTTCCGGAACCGCCGGTGATGCTGACGCCGCCCAGTACGACGGAGGCGATGACGTTCAGCTCAAAGCCGGTGGCTGTGGTTCCCTGGGCGCATGCGTATTTGCACACCCACAGAAGCCCTGCCAGCCCGGCGATCATGCCGCTCAGCATATACGCCGCCCATTTTGTCCGTTCTGTATGAATACCGGATATTCTTGCATTGGCCTCGCTGTTGCCGACCGCATAGATATGCCGTCCAAAACGCGTATGGCCCATGAACACAAATCCAAACACTACGACAATGACCGCAAACCAGACCATATAGTTGATCCCGAGAAAAGTCCCGGTGGAAATGGCAAGGAATTCCTCCGTCATGTCGGTCTGGCTCACCCACTCTCCTTTGCTGAACAGGTAGATGACGCCCCGCAGGATGTCGCAGGTGCCCAGCGTTCCGATGAGCGGAAAGATCCGGAGCTTTGCGACTACAAAGCCCGTGATCGTACCGCATAAGAGTCCCACACCCATGGCAATCAGGAACAGCGCCGCTATGGGCATCCCTCTGTGGTCCCGGAGGACCAGCGCGGCGATCATGCCGGAAAGCCCCATGACAGAGCCTACGGACAGGTCAATCCCGCCGCTGACAATCACGATCATCATGCCGATGGACACCATGATCAGCATGGATGCCTCCCGCATCAGCTCATTCAGATTGGAAGCCGTCAGGAAACTCCCGCCGGTCCGAAGCTGCACCAGAAGCCCTGTTACAAAAATGATCAGTACCAGCGCCGCTTCCTGCGAATGATCGGAAAAGAAATGGCGTATCTTCTGTTTGTCTGTATGTCCCATCATGTCAGTCTCCTTCCTTCAGCATATCGTCCGCAGAGTTCATGGCATAGGCCAGCATCTTTTCCTGCGTTGCCTCTTCCCGGTCAAGAATCTTGACCAGCGTCCCTTCATGCATGACCGCGATCCGGTCGCTCATGGCCAGAATCTCCGGCATCTCCGACGAAATCAGCACGATCGCGTAACCGGCCTGCGCCAGCTCCGACATGATCCCATAGATCTGCGATTTGGCGCCCACATCCACGCCTTTTGTGGGTTCATCCAGAATCAGCACATCCAGATCTATATTCAAAAGCTTTGCCAGCACGACTTTCTGCTGGTTTCCGCCGGACAGGGCACTGACCTTCTCAAAAATATTTTTGGCTTTCACGGAAAGCCGCTGCGACAGCTGCTCCCCGTCCTCGCATTCCTTTTTTCGGTTAATTCCCGCCGGACTCCGGTATTTTTCCAGAGAAGAAAGGGTCTCATTCTGATAGATCTCCCACGGAAGCAGCAGCCCCTGAAGCTGACGGTCCTCCGGAAGATATCCCAGCTTTTTCTTCATGGCCTGGGCAGGATGGGTAAAATGAACCGGCTGCCCATGCAGCAGCACCTCTCCGGAATCGTAAGGGGTCAGTCCGCACACCGCCTGGCATACCTCCGAGCGCCCCGCGCCCACAAGCCCCGTCAGGCCCAGAATCTCTCCCTTTCTCACGGAAAAACTCACATTCCTGAAATATCCCAGCCGGCTTACATTCTTTATTTCCAGCGCCGTCTCTCCCAGTTCCACCTTTGCCTTGGGGTACAGATCCTTGATCTCTCTTCCGACCATGGCCTGCACCAGAATCTCATTGGTCACATCCTGGATGGGCCAGGTGCCGATGTAGGAGGCGTCCCGGAACACCGTTACGCTGTCCGCCAGACGGTACATATCTTCCAGACGGTGGGAAATGAACAGAATGGATTTCCCTTCCGAGCGCAGCTGCTCCGTGATCCGGTAAAGCTCCTCGCACTCTCTTTTGGAAAGCGCCGCCGTCGGTTCGTCCATGATGACGATCTCCGCATTGGCCGATACGGCCTTGGAGATCTCCACCACCTGCTGCTCCGCCACGCTTAGGTTTCCCATCAGCGTGCGGGGATCGATGCCGGAGCCCAGGCTCCGCAAAAGCTTCTCCGCCCGCCGGTGCATCTCGGGCCAGTCCAGCAGTCCGAACCGGTTCCGCAGTTCATGGCCGATGAAGATGTTCTCCGTCACGCTTAGATGCACATAGGTGGTGCTGTGCTGGTAGATAGCGGCTATGCTCTTTGCGGCGGAATCATTGGTATTCTGGAAAAAGACCTCTTCCCCGTTCACCAGCATCTGTCCCTCATCCGGCTTATGTACCCCCGTGATCACCTTGATCAGCGTGGATTTTCCCGCTCCGTTTTCTCCCATGAGCGCGTGGATCTCGCCCTTTTTCAGCCGAAACTGCACATGGTCCAGCGCCACCACGCCCGGAAAGCGTTTTGTAATATCTTTTAACTCCAGTACATATTCGCTCATATCAGTCCCCCCACATTACAGATTCAGGTCTCTGCGGATCTGCCCTAAAATCCTGGACGCATTGGCCAGAAGGAGCTCCGGGTCCCGGTAACACTCGGAATAGAGTTCCACGGTCACATACCCTTCGAATCCGTACGTCTGAAACACCTTCAGCATGTCCGCCACCGGCAGTTCTCCGGTATCCAGACGAAGATGGGCATCCGTGCGGCCGTCGTTGTTGCACAGGTGAATGTAATTCATCTTATCGCCCAGCTTTTCAAAATACGCGCTGTACGGCTCGCAGACAATATGCGGCGGCACCACATCCAGCATGGCCTCGATATTGGGAAGGCCGATCTCCCGGATGGCCTCCAGACAGTCGTCCGCGGTGGTGATGACCGGGCTTTCCATGGGCGTCAGCGCCTCGATCATCAGCTTCACGGAATGCTCCTGCGCGTATTCCCCCAGCTCCCTCATGTTCTCCACAAA
Source organism: uncultured Lachnospiraceae bacterium (assembly GCA_910584205.1). Taxonomy (GTDB): domain Bacteria; phylum Bacillota; class Clostridia; order Lachnospirales; family Lachnospiraceae; genus Hominiventricola. Next base: position 20,337 of record CAJUAA010000045.1, on the reverse strand, counting down.
CCGCCCAAAGCTTTCCCTGCGCGGCACCTCATAGCCGGGATGGTCGGCCACCATGAGCATCCGGGGCGCCTCCATCTGCCCGCACGCCCGGATGGCTGTTTTGAAATACTGAAGCGCGTCCTTCTGCTCCCGTCCATCCAGCGAGCACAGGTTGTACGGCATCCCCAGCGCGTTGGGCGTGTACACCGGAACTTCCAGCCCGTACGTCTTTTTCAGCTCCAGGATCTTACGGATCTCCTCCGCATCCATGTCGTATGGATACGCGTGGGGCCTTCCGCCCCAGATCTCGATCCCGTCAAATCCGTATCCGGCCGCCGTCCGGAATGCGGTTTCCAGTGAAAATCTTCTGAAATCCAGTGAAAAACATCCAAACTTCAATCTCCTTCTCCCCTTTCTGCCTGACTCCTTAACCGTTTCATGATCTGATTTTCCCTGCCAAAATACTGGTACAGCGTCTTATATTCCTCATATAAGGCATCATAGTGCTGACGATACCGTTCCTCTGGCATATGGACCCGGCCAACTTTTCCCCCCATGGCTTCTGCGGCTTCCTTCAGTCCGTCGTAGCCGCCGGCCGCGGCGCCCGCCGCCACCGCCCCGTAGACCGCGCTTCCTGTGCAGCTTCCGTTCTCCGCCTCTGAGATCCATACCGGTATTCCCATAATATCGGAAAACACCTGCATAAGAAATGTATTTTTACTGGCAACGCCTCCCGTTGCGCATATTTTTTTTACCTGGATGCCGTAGGTTTCAAACTGTTCCACGATCCGGCGTTTTCCAAATGCCAGCGCTTCCGCCAGAGCCCGGTAGATATCCTCGCATCTGGTCCCCATGCGCATCCCCAGAATCATTCCTGAAAGATTCGTATCCAGAAGGACCGACCGGTTCCCGTTCCACCAGTCCAGCGCCAGAAGCCCGGTCTCCATGGGACTGACCGCTTCCGCCAGCCCGTTCAGATAATCGAAAATGGATACCCCCGCTTCCTCCGCCCTCTGCATATACGGTCCCGGCACCTGATGTTTGACAAACCATCCAAGCAGATCCCCCATGGTGGCCTGTCCCGCCTCATATCCGTACATCCCGGGAATCATGCTGTCCGCCGACACCCCGTACATCCCGGGAATTCCGATCCCTTTCCGGTCCACCAGCATGTCGCAGCTGGACGTTCCCATAACGGACAGAAGCACGCCTTCCTCCGACAGTCCCGCTCCCACAAACGCCGCCTGGCAGTCCCCAAGGCCTGCCGCCACCGGAATCCCCGCGGGAAGCCCATACTGCCGCGCCCGCTCCGGCGCCAGATACCCCGCCGGCGTCCCCACATCCGCCAGTTCGCCCGACAGCTTTTCTGCCGCCGCTCCAAAACCCGCCGCCGCTTCCTCCAGATACTCTTCCGACGGATAGCCGTCCGACGGATTCCACAGGGCGGCGCAGCCCGCGATGCTTTTACTCCTCTTTGGGGAACCGGTCAAGAAGAACGGAATCCAGTCCGCCAGCTCCACAAACCGGTCCGCCCTGCGGTACACTTCCGGCGCCTTCTCAAAGGTCTCCAGCATCTTGGGAAACATGGTTTCCGCGTAAATCTCCCCGCCGCAGAACGCAAGGAGCGCTTCCCTGCGTTTCCGCGCAGTCTCTGTCAGCCTCTCCGCCTGCCTCTGGGCCCCGTGATGCTTCCACAGCTTCACATACGCATGGGGTTCGCTTCGGAATTCCTCCTGAAAGCAGAGAGGCGTCCCGTCCGCGTCCACCGGCATCATCGTACACTGAGTAAAGTCAACGCCCATGCCGATCACCTGCTCCGCCCGTTCCGGATGTTCCCGGAACAGGTCCCGCATCAGCGCCTCCAGCGCTTCGATGTAATCCCGGGGATGCTGCAGGGCAAACCCCGCCCTCAGCTTTGTCCCGTCGGGCAGGCATTCCTCCATGACGCCATGGGGATACAAAAAGACAGCACTTCCTCCGCAGTTCCCGTCCATGTCCACCAGCATGGCCCTCGCTTCTTCCGTCCCAAAATCAATTCCGATGCTGTAATGTTTCATCTTCTGCCACCTACTGTCCGTATGTCTCCCATCCGGCCTTCTCCTGTGCGATCAGTTCCGGCGAAAGCGCGGGAATGTCCGCTCCCATGGCCTTTGCCAGAACATATGTTTTGGCTGCTTCTTCCAGATAGACAGCAGCGTACAACGCCTCCTGAAGGTCCTCCCCCCAGGTAATGACCCCGTGATGCTTCAGAATCACCGCCAGAGAGCCGCCGGCGTACTGAACAGCCAGCTTTCCCATGCCCACCGCCGAAGAGGGCGTAAAGGGCGCCACCTTCACCGGATTCCGGCAGGCGTCCATGACGGTCACGAGAAAATCCGGGATCTCGTCTGCGGCAAAGCCCGCCGCCGTCGCCCAGGGCTGGTGGGTGTGGATGACCGCCCGGACCTTCGGCATATGCTCAAACATATAGACCAGCGCGGAGGAATCCGAAGACGGCTTCCGTGTCCCTTCCACCACCCGGCATGTCCCGTCGATCAGGCATACATCGTCCGGGACCATCTCCTCGTAGATCATGCCCGACGGCGTCACCAGATACCGGTCTTCTCCCACGCGCATGCTGATATTTCCCCCGGACAGGGATACCAGGCTGCACCGTTTGATCTCCAGCGCCGCATCCAGCACCTGTTTTTTCTCATTCTCAAACATCTGTTCTCCTCACTTTCCTGATATGCGTCTCCATATATTCCCGCGCCTGCCGGATCCACTCCATATATTCCGGCCGCCCGGCATTCCACATCTCCACCACCAGCGGCCCGGCAAAGCCGATCTCATCCAGTTTCCGGAACACTCCGTCAAAATCCAGATACCCGCTGCCAAAAGGAATCGTCGCATCGTAGACGCCGGGCAGGGAATCCCGCATATGCACCGCCGCAATATGCCCCTTTCCGAAAGGCAGCTCCTTAATCGGATCGATCCCCAGGGAATTGATGTTCGCCACGTCCGGATAGATGTGCAGGCAGTGGGAATCGACGGCCCGTACCACCTCCATCGTATCCCGGACCGCCAGAAGGTTCCCTTCCACCGGTTCGATGGCAAGCATGACGCACGTCCGCTCCGCCATCCGGGATGCCTCATAAATATGTTCCATGTAGCGCTTTCTCGTCTCCCCGGTCCGCTCCTCCTGATCGTAGACGTCGAAACCGGAAAGCTGGATCACACGGACGCCCAGCCGCCCTGCCAGCTCCAGCGCCTTTTCCATGATCTTCATGCCGGCTTCTGCCGTCTCCGGATCGCTGCTTCCCAGAGGAAACCGCTTGTGCCCGCTCAGGCACATGGTCAGGATCTTCATATCCTGCCGAAGCGCCGCCCGCCAGACTTCCGCCGCCTCTTCCTTTCCCCATAAGAGTCTCTTAAGCCGTCCGTCCGTGGCGTCAATGCTCAGCTCAAAGGACTGATAGCCGGCCTTTCTGGCGTCTGCAAACATATATTCGAACTCCTGCGGTTTGACCGCTTTTTCATAGATTCCAAAAACCGGCATCTCATCCGACATCATCTCTCTCTCCGTTCTGCTCTCTCTGTAAGTTCTCTGATTTTGCTGCCCGGCGTCCTGGCCCCCCACACGGCCCTTCCCATGACCAGGATGTCCGCGCCCGCTTCCAGAACCTCATCCATCCGTTCCTCCGAGATCCCGCCGTCCGCCATGATCTCGATCCGGTCGGAAAAGACCGCTCTCGCCCGCCGGATCTTCTCCAGCATACGCGGATTGAACGCCTGCCCTCTGCCGTCAGGCTCCGAGGTCATGATCAGCACATAGTCCAGGCTGTCTTCATAGGGAAGCGCCGATTCCACCGGCTCCATACAGTTAAAGGCAAGCCCCGCCTTTCCCCCTCTCTCCCGGATGCGGTTCAGATACACGGCCGGATAGGGCGCCGCCTCTATATGAAACGCGATCCTTTGCACGCCGGCATCCAGAAGCGTTTCTATGTAACCGCCCGGGTCCGTCACCATCAGATGGGCGTCCAGCTCCTGATCCGCGTACGCCGCTACTGCCTGGACCGTCTTCAGGCCGAAGGTAAGATTCGGGACAAAATTCCCGTCTTCCATATCCAGATGAAGAAACGGATGCCCTTCCAGCTGTCCGATCTGCTCCGCCAGCCGGAGCGGGTCCGCCGAAGCGAGAGATGGATCGATCCTGTTCATGACTCGTTTGCCTCCCTTTCTGAGCTTTTCTGTCATTTTTTCTCTTTCCTGTGGTCATTATCATAGCACATCCTGACGTTATTTGCAACTTTTTTGTTTAAAAAATGAATTTTTTTGATTTTTTGGTTGTCTTTTTTGATTTTTCATGGTATTCTTCAGTTGTGACCAACATACGATGATTTATTTTCAGAAAGGGGAATCACTATTATGAACTGGATGGAAGAATTATTTGGAGTAAAGAAACCGATCATTGCCATGTGCCACCTTCAGCCGCTGCCGGGCGATCCGCATTACGATCAGGAGCGCGGAATGGAGCATGTGGTGGAATGCGCCAGAAAGGATCTGCACGCCCTGCAGGACGGCGGCGTGGACGGCGTTATGTTTTCCAATGAATTCAGCCTGCCTTATCTGACGAAAGTAGAACCGATCACCATCGCCGCCATGGGCTATGTCATCGGCTCCCTCCGTCAGGAAATCACCGTGCCCTACGGCGTCAACTGCCTGTGGGATCCCATCGCCTCTCTGGATCTGTGCGTCTCCGTAGGCGGAAAATTTATCCGTGAGATCATCAGCGGCGTCTACGCGTCGGATTTCGGCCTGTGGAACACCAACGTGGGCGAGACCGTCCGCCATCAGATGGCCATCGGCGGAAAAGACATCCGGCTTCTCTACAACATCGTTCCGGAAGCTGCCAGATATCTTGCCGACCGTCCCATCGAGGAGATCGCCCGCTCCACGGAATTCAACAACCAGCCGGATGCCATCTGCGTATCCGGGCTCACGGCCGGAAGCGAGACCGATACCCAGGTCCTCTCCCGCGTGAAATCTTCCGTCAGGCATACGCCGATCCTGTGCAACACGGGCTGCAACAAGGACAACGTGGTCCGGCAGCTGACCCATTCCGACGGCGCCGTATGCGCCACCACCTTCAAGTATGACGGCGTCTTTGAAAACGCGGTGGATGTTGCCCGCGTGAAGGAATTCATGGATATCGTAAAGGAATTCAGAAAAACACTGTAGACGCTCCATCGTCCGCAGACAAATACCGCCGGGAGGGAGAACGTACAGCAGGCGTCCTCCCTCCCGGCGGTTGCAGCTTATGTGTTACAAAAACACTCAAAAGAAATCACAATTCACTCATTTCCTATTGCCATCACGTTCCCACATACGATATAATGAAAAAAAGGCAACAGGATAGAGGACCATATCGAGGAGTATAATGCTCATGAGACCTTCTTATTTTATGGGGATCGACAATGGTGGTTCTACTACAAAATGTGTCATTTTCGATCAGAACGGAACAACGATTACCACCGCATCAACAAGGATTCGAATGAACCGGCCGGGCAGCGGCTGTACCGAGCGTGACGGCGAAGAAGTCTGGAACGCCAACTGCCAGGTCATACAGGCTGCGTTACAGCAGTCTTCTCTGCATGCCCGGGAGATCCGGGCCGTCTCCATGTGCGGATACGGAGGCGGAATGATCCTTCTGGGCGCGCAGGGAGACCCCGTCTGCCCCTTTATCGTCTCCACGGATTCCCGCGCCGACGGGCTTCTGACGGAATTCCGGAAAAACGGCACCGACGACGCGGTCTACGCCCATACCCTGCAGCGCCTCTGGGCGGGACAGCCGGGCATGCTGCTTCCCTGGTTTCAGCGAAACCGGCCCGATCTCCTGAAAAACGCCGCCCATGTGATGATGATCAAGGATTTTATCCGGTACCGGCTGACCGGTATCATCGGAACCGAGCGGACCGACGCGTCCAACACGAACCTGTTCAGTCTCCGGACCGGAGTCTTTGAACCGGAAATCTTCCGGATTCTGGGCATCGAAGAGCTGTACCCGCTTGTTCCGGACCGGATCTTCTCTCCCTTCCAGACCGCCGGCCATATTACGGAGGAGGCCGCCGCGCAGACCGGGCTGTACACGGGCACGCCTGTGGCGGCCGGCCTGTACGACGTGGCCGCCTGCACCCTTGCCAGCGGGATTCTGGGTGACGACGCCCTGTCCCTGATCGTCGGGACCTGGGGCATCAGCGGCCATCTGACCCCGGATCTGAAGGAGTGCGAAGGAAAAAGCAACAACATGTTCTCCTTCCTGGACGGCTGGTATTTCAGCGAGGAATCCAGCCCCACATCCGCCGGAAATCTGGACTGGTTCCTGGAGCAGGCCTACGGCAGACGCATCCCGGACGGGGAGAACGTCTACGAATACTGCAACCGTGTGGTCGGCCGCATGGATCCCGAAGAAAGCGATCTCATCTTTCTTCCGTATCTGTATGGTTCCAACACTCCGGTTCCGGCAAAAGCATGTTTTTTTCAGATGGCAGGACACCATACGGCAGACCATATGTTAATGGCAGTCTATGAGGGCATCCTGTTCTCGCTCCTGCAGCATATCCGCGCGCTGTACGGAACGCGCCTGCCGGAGGCCGCCCGCTTCTCCGGCGGCGCTTCCAGATCTCCGGTCTGGTGCCAGATGGCGGCGGACGTCCTGGGCATCCCCATCGAGGTCATGGACTGTACGGAACTGGGCGCCATGGGCTCCGCCATCTGCGCCGGGATCGCCTGCGGGACGTGGAAGGACCCCGAAGACGCGGTCCGGCACATGTGCCATGTGGCCGGAACCTATGTCCCGGACCCGGGACGCACCGGAATCTACCGGAAGAAATATGAGCAGTATCAGCGGGCTGTCCGCTGTCTTGACGCCTTTTATTCCTGATATTTTACAAAGCGGGCTTTTTTCGGGAACACAATCAGAATTATGAAAAACAGGAGCTTGTGAATACGCTATGTTACGTGCAGAACGTCAGAACCAGATCATCGATATTGTTAACCAGAAAGGAATCGTCACCATCGAAGACCTGATGGAACAGGTTCATATCTCCAAGGCCACAGCCAGGCGGGACATCAACAGCCTGGCTGAGGAAAAACGGATCGTCAAAATACGGGGCGGCGCTCAGTCCATCATCGCTTCTGCCCCATATGAACCTTCTCTTCTGGTCAGATCCCAGGTCAACGCCGATGAGAAAAAAAGGATCGCAGAAGAAGCTCTGCGGTACATCGGCCCGGAGGACCGGATCATCCTGGATTCCGGAACGACGGTGCTGGAGGTGGCAAAGCTTCTGAACGCCTTCTCCAGCCTGACCATCGTCACCAACGACATCCACATCGCCGGGGAAGTCAACACGAACACCGCCAACCATCTGATCTTCATCGGCGGAATCATCCGGAAAGGCTTCTGCTCTTCCTACGGCTTCTATGCGGAATCCATGCTGAAAAGCCTGTCCGTGGACAAGATCTTTCTGTCCGTGGACGCCATCGACCCGGATCTGGGAATCATGAGCTACACCATGGACGATGTCAATCTCAAGAGCATCGGCATGGACAACGCAAAAGAGGTATTCCTGCTCTGCGATCATTCCAAATTCTGCGCCCAGGCGCTCTTTTCCGTAGGAATGATGGAGAAAATCACCACCATTATCTCCGGCAGGGAACTGGACACATCCATCGTGGAAAAACTCCGGAACAACGGGAAATCCATCATTCTGGTATAATCTTACATATGTAAGAGCAGTTCCTTCAGGTCGGCGGTCCGCTTCAGAAACCAGTCCGCCTGCGACTGGTCAAAGGAAAACCGGTCGTCTTTGACCGCCGCCACCTGAAGGCCTGCGGCCTTCGCCGCACAGATTCCGTAAGTGGAATCCTCCACCGCCATGCAGTCCCTGGCCGGCAGTCCCAGTACCGACAGGGCATACAGGTAGATTTCCGGATTCGGCTTGCTCTCTTTGAACATCTTTCCGCTGATGATATGGGAAAAATATCCATGGAGCTCCAAGGCGTCCAGCATCTGCCGGATCGCCTCTTCCGAAGAGGATGAGGCCAGCGCCAGGACATACCCCTCTGCCTTCATCCATTCCAGAAGCGGCCGGACGCCCGGACAGGCAGCATCCCGGTATGGAAAACGAAAATCCGCATACCGCTCTTTATAGATCCTGCGCATCCTGTCCGGGCTGATCTCTTCTTTCCACATCTGCGCCACCGTCCCCCACAGCCTGCCGCCGCTGGCTCCCGCCAGTATACGCATCTTCTCTTCGTCAATCACACAGCCATTTTCCGTAAGAAGATCCCGGAACAGCTGAAGGTATACCGGCTCGCTGTCGATCAGCACCCCGTCCATATCAAATATCACCGCTTTTTTCTTCATACCCGGCCCTCCGTCCTGTCTTTCTTACCTGCATTGTATAATCTGCCGTTTGATTTGTCAATATTATGATTTTTTCAGATTTTTTTTGACGCGTTCGCCGCGTCCGGTTTCGACTGCCTGCCCTCTGCCGTTCTGCGGAGGGCAGATACATCCTGAATCAGATAACCCTGTTTTGTTTTTTTCAGGTATCCCCGCTTTACAAACTCCGCAAGCACGTAGAGCAGGTGGCGATAAGTCACTCCCAGAAATTCTGCGGCTTCGGTATGCTTTTCTCTGTACATTTGATGATACGAGGTCAAAAGAATAAAATCCGCCAGACGTACCTCCAGGGGATAGGACTGATTTTTTGAATAATTGCAGGTGTTGCTGATGACTTTCCGGCTCAGGAACAGACAGAGAAAACGCAGAAATTTTGTGTCATTCCATATTTTTTCCCTGCATTGGGCTGTGTGAATCTCATAACACGTACAGGGCGTAATGGCGGTGACGCCGTTCGCCTCTTCCTGGGCGCCGAACAATTCCATCTCGCCGACAAAACAGGGCGCATCAAGAAAATTGATCAGGGAAATCCGCCCGTTTTCGTGAGAAAGATACAGTTTTGCCCGCCCCTTGATCAGATAATACAGCGAACCGGGCTTTTCGCCCTCACGCAGAATGTGTTTCATACTGTCGAATTTTACGACCGACGTATAAGGGCGTATATCAAATCCGAAACAGTCGGACAGCGGAAACCGGCCGGCATACTCCTCTGATAATTCTTCCTTACGAATCACTCTCATAACCCCCGTTCCTTTCCCTGCATCTTCCAGTCAGGCTTTCCATCATTTTTTAACCAATCAATCTTTCCATCCATATGAGATTTCTCATAACAGGTTATCACGGATTTTTGTATTATTCAAGAAAAGGAGGACAGATCAGCATGAAACAGGAAGAATACTGGAACAGTGTATCAGGCAAAAAGGAATTTACCACGCCGTTTCAGGCGGAGGAATTTTCAAAATATGTAAGCAGGGACCAGATGATCCTCGACGTGGGCTGCGGGTACGGAAGAACGCTTAACGAACTTTATCACCATGGCTACCGCAATCTGATCGGCGTTGATTTCTCAAACGGCATGATTCAACGGGGCCGGCAGCAGTATCCCCGTCTCGATTTACGCGTGATAAAGGAGGCGGAAACCGGCCTTCCGGATGACAGCGTGGATGCGGTGATTCTCTTTGCGGTTTTAACCTGTATCCGGACCAATGAGGAACAGGCGGCGCTGCTGGCGGAGATCCGGCGGGTCCTGCGGCCCCACGGGATTTTGTACGTAAATGATTTTCTTCTGAATACCGATGAACGCAATCTTCTAAGATATGAAAAATACAAAGAAACCTGCGGTGTCTACGGCGTATTTGAACTGCCGGAGGGCGCGGTATGCCGGCACCATGAAGAAGCGTGGATCAAAGAGCTTCTGAAAGATTTTACGGAACAGGAATACAGGCATCTGACCTTTACGACCATGAATGGAAATCAGTCAAAGGGCTTTTATTTTATAGGGAAGCTGTAAAGACCTGCCTCTTTTTTGTTTTTGCGGAACTTTTTATCTAAAAAATATTCAAGCAGTGATTGACAGTGCCATTATACAACTGTATAATGGCGTTATACGGTTGTATAAGAGAGGAGGAATCATTCCATGACCAGGCCCATAAAAAATTTAGGAGAAGCCGAACTGGAAATTATGCAGGTAATATGGAAAGCCAAACGACCTGTTACTTCCAACTATATTTTAAAAGAGCTGCAGGGGCGGAGAAAATGGCAGCTGTCCACTTTAATGACCTCATTATCACGGTTATCCGATAAAGGATTTGTCCGTTGCGACCGTTCAACGGGCAGCAATCTTTATACCCCCGTTATTTCAGAAAATGATTATAAAACAAAAGAAAGCAAACATTTTCTGGAAAAGATATATAACAATTCCATCAAGAACATGGTTGCAACATTGTACAATAATGAGGTGCTTCAAGCTTCCGATCTGGAGGAACTGAGAAAATATTTAAATGAGTTTGAGGACAGCGCGCAATGAAGCATTTCTTTCTGTTATTTTTTGAAATTTCCATATCCACAAGTCCGACGATACTTATCTTACTCATTCTTTCTCCGTTTTTAAACAGGAGATATGCTTCAAAATGGACGTATTCGATCTGGATTGCCCTTGCTTTTCGTCTGCTTATTCCGCTGAACCCGGATTGGCCGCTTCGGCAGATTATCATAAAAGTGCCGGAAAAAATCACATCTCCCATGATTGCCGGCACTAAAACTGCCATTCCAGCCACTCTGCAGGCAGAACAAAAATTTGCAGGCGTTACATGGCTGGATTTTACAGCGGTTCTTTGGCTGGCAGCAGGTTTGTGTTTCCTGCTTGTCCATTTTCTGAGTTTTCTGCACTATCAGACGCAGATACTGAAAAAAGGAACCCATGTAGAAAACTGTCTCATTCTACGCCGGCTGCATAAACTGCGAAAGGATTTACGGATCAGGAAAAAAATTGACCTGATAACATATTCCGGCGCTGCCATTCCCATGATCATCGGCTTTTTTCGGCCAGTCTTGGTCCTGCCTGATTATGAATACAGCCAGGAAGAATTGTTTTTCATTTTAAAGCATGAATTGGTACATTGGAAAAGGCATGATCTTTATTTCAAGCTGCTTTTTGTAATTGCAAACGCCATTCACTGGTTTAACCCGTGTATTTATATTATGCGCAAAGAAGCAGGTATTGATATGGAATTATCCTGTGACGAAAAAGTAATTCAGGGAACTGCTTATGCCGTCCGAAAAGCGTATACAGAAGCCCTGTTGTCTTCGCTCTGCAGACAATATAAAAAACCAAATTCATTAACAACACAGTTTTATGGAGGTAAGCAGATTATGAAAAAACGATTTCAAAACATTCTTCAGAAATCCAGAAAGAAAAACGGGCTTTTGATTCTGGTATGCGCAGTCAGTATCACTGTGTTTCTGGGAATGATAACAGGCTGTTCAATCAGAAAGCCAGACCCTTCAGAACCGCAGAATAACCATGCATTTCCAGCTTCCCAAACGGATCATAAGGAAGCTCCCGGCGAAGAACCTGCTGACAACGCAAATGGACAGACTGTCCCCACGCAGGCACCGGCATCGGAACAGCCGGGGTCGGACAGCGCAGATAATCCCGAAGAAACCCTGTCGGAAGACGGCCAGGAGATCAAACGCATTGCGGAAAAGTTTGCCGCAGCATACTTCAGCGGCGATACCGACACCATTCAGAGCTGTTTGACCAGTCCCTGTGAATGGGGGATAGAAGTTTATGAAGGTATAGACGCAGCCGGCGCGGGCACCATAAGCGAACCTGCACTGAAAGGACTAACCGACATAGGCAAGGAAGAAACCGGAAGCACACAGGTTATTTCTTTAGAATTCAGGGACAGCAATTATGAAGATATGTTTCTATATCTGACGATTGAATTGATCAAACAGGAAGATGGGTGGAACATACAATTTTATGGATTAGAGGGCTGAAAAATACAGGCGGCCACAAAATCAACCCTTATGGAAAAAACAGACTCAAAACCATTTTACGCTGTGCGGTAAAATGATTTTGAAGCGGGGAGAGCGTTATGCACTTTGTAAATGCGAAAAGTATCTTATCAGCCAAAAACGGAATGAATTTATATCGCGGCTGTTCTCATGGCTGTATATACTGTGACTCACGAAGTACGTGTTACCACATGGAACATGATTTTGAGGACATTGAAATCAAGGCAAATGCCATCGAACTGTTAGAGCATGCCCTGAAACGGAAACGGGCAAAATGTATGCTGGGTACAGGCTCCATGACAGACCCGTATATCCCGCTTGAAAGTAAAATCGGGAATGTCCGCAAAGCACTGGCTTTAGCAGATCAATATGGTTTTGGCTTCACTTTGATAACCAAATCCGACCGGGTACTGCGGGATTTGGATTTATTGAAATCCATCAATGACAAAACAAAATGTGTCGTGCAAATGACATTGACCACCTGTGACGAAAATCTGTGCAGAAAAATTGAGCCGAACGTAAGTACCACCAAAGAACGGGTTGAAGCCCTGAAAAAGCTGAATGAAGCGGGGATTCCAACGGTGGTCTGGCTTTGTCCCGTTCTTCCGTTCATCAATGATACAGAAGAAAACATCCGGGGAATTTTAAAATACTGCACGGAAGCAAAGGTCTATGGGGTTATCTGCTTTGGAATGGGCATGACACTTCGCGAGGGAAACAGAGAATATTTTTACAGCCGGTTAGACCGGTTGTTTCCGCACATGAAAGAAAAATATATGCGTATTTATGGTACGCAGTATCAAATCAGCAGCCCCAAAAACAACGAACTAATGAAACTGTTTCATCAAATATGCGAGGACAATGGCATCGTACATGATAACTCAAAACTCTTTGAGTACCTGTCCCGCTTTGAAGAAAAGAACAGCCCTGTCCAATTGAGTCTGTTTGATTATGAGCCTTTCTCCCTATGATTCCGCAGCCTTATTGGCGCAGTATTCGTGCGTATGCTGAAAAATGAGATACAGCAGATGGGATAAGACGATAACAGCAGGATGCCGGGAATCAGAAATACACGGCGCAATGCGCCTGCCCGATATCCTGCTTTATTCACACGCCGAGGTTTTCCTCTCCCCACTGTTTCATGTGTTCAAATACGGGAATAAAGCTTTTTCCCAGGTCAGTGAGATTATATTCCACATGGGGAGGCACTTCTTTGTAATCATGACGGGTAATGAAGCCGTCCGCTTCCAGTTCCCGAAGCTGCTTTGTCAGGCTTGATTCCGTAATGTCGCCGATCTGCCTGCGAAGCTCCCCAAAACGGTGTATGTCCCTGAAGGCGATGTAATAGATGATTTCAATTTTCCATTTACCGCCCAGAATTTTCTGTATGGCAGAAACAGTCTTGCAGCGTTCAACCGCCAGTGTACTCTTTTTCATCTCTGTCCACTCCTTTCTGAAACAGTATAACATGCTTTTTTCAAAAATCAATGTACCTCTCTAATATAGGTACTGCAAAAAAGTACAGTACTTGTAAAATTATTGTACAAGAATATAATCAGTATAAACCACAGAAAAGGAGAGATATTTATGCACTACACAGGAACCGTCTGGCGGCCGCCGTATGAAGCGTCATCGCTTTTATTAGAGGCAACAGCAGGCTGTACGCATCATAAATGCAAATTTTGTACCTTGTATCATGATTTGCCGTTCAAGTTCAGAATGTCCCCTCTGGAGGATATTGAGTATGATTTACGGGAGGTTAAAAGGGCAGTAAGTGGTTGGAACAGCGGGCGTATCCGCCGGGTATTTTTGACGGGAGCCAATCCCTTTGTGTTGTCTTATGGAAAATTAACTGCGATTGCAGAACTGATTCACAAATATCTCCCGTCCGTCAAATCGATCGGCTCGTTTGCAAGGGTTACAGATGTAACTTTAAAGACCGATGAGGAGCTTGCCATGCTGCGGGATCTGGGCTATGACGGCCTGACCATCGGGATAGAAACAGGCGATGATGAGGCCCTGCGGTTTATGAACAAGGGATATACCCCGGCGGACATTATAGAGCAATGCCAGAGATTAGACGCGGCAGGCATTCATTACAGCTTCTTTTACCTGGTGGGCATTTCCGGCGCAGGCCGCGGAGAAATCGGGGCAAAACTGACGGCTGCCATATGCAGCCAGACACAACCGACGCTGATCGGAGCAAATATGCTTACGATTTATCCCGATTCTGAACTCTATGCTGAAATACAGCGCGGAAACTGGAAGGAGGAAAGCGAACTCGAAAAATACAAAGAGGTACGGACACTCATTGAACATTTGCAGATACCCGTCATCTTTGCGGCGATGGGAGCTTCCAATGCGTACCAGTTTCACGGACAGCTGCCCAGAGACAAAGAAAAGCTGCTGGCATTTCTCGATGAAATCACAGGAACTGTCAGCGAGGAAGAATTACAGCGGTATAGAAAAAGCGTTCATCATCTGTAGGCGAAAGGAGGAGCAGTCATGCACTTTACAGGCAGAACCTGGCGGCCGCCTTATGAAGCTCATTCTGTCATTATACAGGCTGCCTCCGGCTGCACCTGGCATAAATGCAGGTTTTGCAGCCTGTATAAAAACGAATGCTTCCGAATGTCGCCCATGGAAGAATTTGAAGAAGATTTAGCAGAGATAAAAAGTTATCAGCCAAATGCCCGAAGGATTTTCTGGACAGGAGCCAATCCATTTGCAATGAGCTATGAAAATCTCAAACTGCGGGCGCTGACGGTAAGGGATTATCTGATCAAGTGTCAGACAATGGCAATGTTTGCGAGCATCCGCGACATCAAAAACAAAGAGGTATGGCAGCTTAAGAAGCTCCGGGCAATGGGGATTAACGGACTGAGCATCGGCGTGGAAAGCGGCGATGACGAAACGCTTGCCCTTGCCAATAAGGGATATACTTCGGCGGACATTCTGGAGCAGTGCAGAAAATTAGACGAAGCAGGCATGGAATACTATTTTGTCTATATGACAGGGCTTGCGGGAAAAGACGGCGGATACCAGAATGCAGGGAACAGCGCAGAACTGTTCAGCCGGCTCAATCCGTATTTTATTTCCGTGGACTCGCTCACGCTTTTTCCAGACACGGAACTGTATCAAATGGCACAGCAGGGCCTGTTTGTCCCTGCCGGAGAAAAAGAGCGTATCCGTGAATTGCAGATCCTGATCAATAACCTGAAGATACGCACGCACCTGTTTGCAAACACGGTATCCAATTTCGCGCCGGTAACGGCGTATCTTCCCTATGACCGTGAAAAGGTAACAAGCGAGCTGCAATATGTTTTAGATCACACGGACGAAATGGAGATGCAGGAATATAGAAGAAATTTGAAATCTTTGGGATACTGACTTCCTTATGGGAAGGATACGAAAAGATTTACCGCAATGTTTCCGGAGGGCGACGCATCCAGCGCCTCATAGACGGCCATAAGCCCCTCTGCGCTCATGTCCGTGGTCATATATACGGCAGGCGCGCCGGTGTCCGGCAGGGCACTGTCGTTTTCTCCGCCCTGGCCGGAAGGCGCGCGGTCTTCCGGAATGGAAGCTTCCGGCTCGGCAGTATCCGCCGCGGAAAACCGGTTCCTCCCTGTCTGTCGTGCCATTTTGGTCATTTCCTGCATCCTGCCCGGATAAACTGCTGCCGTTACGGGTCCCGCATCCTGAAACAGTCAGAATCAACGCCGCCGTCATCAGGACGTCCAGCGTCCACTTTATTTTTGCCTTTGTCTTCATACTGCCTCCGCTTTGTAAATCTTTCTCTTTATGATTCCGCGGCCTTATTGACGCAGCTGACCGCATTCAGGCTGCGGGGATAACCGATATAGGGGAGACACTGCGATATTACCCGGATCAGGAAATCCCTGTCGCTACCAAGGTTCATGTTTCCTCTGGCGTGGGCCACGAGCTGGGGTTCACAGCCGCCCTGTGCCGCCAGAAAGCAGAAGGTGATCAGTTCGCGCTGTTTCAGATCAAGGCCGCCCCTCGTGTAATAATCGCCGAAGCAGTTCGCGGCCAGCCATCGGTTGATATGGCCTGCCTTCCACGCCTCCTTCATATGCGCCCCGAAAATCTCCGCCTGCGCGTCTGCACCCTTTTCCAGCCTGTCTTCCATGGTCGTCGTCGCCTGTGCAGGAAGCGGCAGCTCGACGCCCCGCGCAGTCAAAATCTCGTTGGTAGCCGACAAAAACGGCATGACCCTGCCAATCCCCAGATAGTCTGCCGCCTGATAGACCATCTCCTTCACCATAACGGGCGTCAGTCCGCCGTCCAGCGCCTTCGGCAGAAAATCCTGATAAACCGCAAGCCCCTGACAGCCCAGCAACGTGGCAAGGACCGCCAGACAGCGCGTCTCCTCCGGCAGTTCCTGGCCGGGTTCCTTCACCACCTCTTCCAATGTAAAATACTCTATGATCCTCATGAATTCCGGATCGGTTTCGTAAAAGTTCGTCATCTTTGTTCTGATACCTCCATTTAAGTTCCGCATCTGCCCTCTCTCCGCCCCCATGTCTGGAAGTATTTTCCTCCACTTCCGTTCCGTAAAATCCTTCCGGGGCTCCTTTCGGGCAGCTGCTGTTTTTTTATTTCTGTTCCGCATCCGCCCTCTCTACGCCCACGCGTCTGGAAGTATTTTCCTCCACTTCCGTTCCGTAAAATCCTTCCGGGGCTCCTTT
>CAJUAA010000045.1:0-3581 GCA_910584205.1 uncultured Lachnospiraceae bacterium | reverse complement strand
CGGACAGATGCTGTTTTTATTTCAGTTCCGCGTCCGCCCTCAAATCTTCTGGTTTCCTGTAGACCACACATGCGTTTCTTTCGCTGCCGCCGCCGTATTCTGCGCCATGACGCCCACCAGCCTGTGGGGAACATAAGGCTCCTCCAGATAAACCAGCTCCCCATCGCTTAACGTCAGGTCGACTGCCTTTGCCGCTCCCTCCACATGGTGCAGCTTCGTCGCTCCCACCACCGGAGCGGTAACCTTTGTGAGCAGCCATGTCAGTGAAATTTCCGTCATGCTTACCCCTTTTTGTCCGGCAAGCTCCGCCGCCCGGGAAATGATCACGCCGTCCTGCTCTGCCGTGGCGTCATATTTGAATTTCCCATAGCTGTCCTCTTCCAGACGCCTGGAAGTCTCGCCGGGCTGCTTTGACAGCCTTCCCCCTGCCAGCGCGCTGTAGGGCGTCATGGCGATATGATCCTGTGCGCACAGCCCCGCCATCTCCCGTTCTTCTTCCCGGAAGATCAGGTTATAATGCCCCTGCACCGACACGAATTTTGCAAAGCCTTCCTTCTCGGCAAGGGCATTTGCTTTTGCAAGCTGCCACGCAAAGCAGTTTGATATGCCGATATACCGGGCTTTTCCCGCTTTTACGACGCGGTTCAGCCCCTCCATGACATCGTAGAGCGGCGTCTGATAGTCCCACATATGATAAATGTACAGATCCACATGGTCCATGCCAAGATTTTCAAGGCTTTTATCGATCATCCGCTCAATATGCCGCTGGCCCGTGATTCCTTTCTCCACATCCTCCTGCGTCCGCGGCAGGAACTTCGTCGCCACCACAACGTCTTCCCGCCCTGCATAGTCCCGCAGCGCCCTTCCCAGATACTGCTCGCTGGTGCCGCTCTGGTAACCGATGGCCGTATCAAAAAAATTGATGCCCAGTTCCAGCCCCCGCTTTATGATTTCACGGGAGTGTTCCTCGTCAATCGTCCATGAATGCTGCCCGTTTCCTGCATCGCCAAATCCCATGCATCCCATACAGATACGGGAAACCTGCAGTTCTGAATTGCCTAATTTTGTATACTGCATTCTTTTACCATTCCTTTCCATAATCATCGAATCTTCGTTTTGCAGCGGGATAATTGATTTTACAAATCCCCTGGCTTACGCCCTGACTCAGATCAGCCGGCAGTTCTTCCATTTTCCTCCCCGAAAACGGATATAGAACACCACCGCCCGGACACACCAGTCCAGGCTCATGGCGAATGCAATCCCGATTACGCCCATATCAAATACAATGGCAAACAGGACCGACGCCAGAAGCCGTACGCCAATGGTGGTGATCAGCGACCAGAGAACCGTAAACTTCACATCGCCTGCTGCCCGCAGTCCCTTGCCCAACGGATCCGCAAAAGGAAACGCCACGCAGTTAAAGACATTGTGGATCAGCACCAGCCATATGGTCAGGCTCCTTGTCTCCGGCTCCACATCAAAAAACGGCATGATGACGGGCGTCAGGGCAAAGACCGCTGTATTCCATACCACCGAGAACAAAAGCGTTACTTTCAGGAGTTTGTGAAAATACGCTTCCGCCGCCCCGGTATCCCCCGCGCCCATGCACTGCCCGATCACGGTGATAAACACCGGACCCATGGTCACACAGACCAGAGCGGCAAGGGACCAGATACTCTGCGCGATCCCGTTGGCGGCAATCTGGTAAGTTCCGAACAGGGCAACGATGCTGCTGAGCGCCACCTTGACAAACTGAAAAATCCCCTGCTCCACGCCGTTTGGAACCGCAATCCTTAAGATACGTTTCAAAAGCCCGGCATTCCATCTGCATATCCACTGTTTTGTATAATATACGCCGTTCCCCTGCCGGAAACAGAGAATCGTCACCGCCGCCGCGGAAAATGTCCTTGCAAGCAATGACGGATACGCAACTCCGGCGACACCCGCATGAAGAACAAATACGCCGATCAGGTTACCGATCACATTGATCACATTGGATACGACCGCAATATACATCGTAACGCTGGTCTTCCCGATGCTGCGGTAAAGCGCCGCCCCTGCGTTATAGACCGCCAGCGCCGGATAGGAATACGCGGATATCCGAAGGTATGTCCCGCATGCCTCCATAACGTCCTTTTCCACCCGTCCGAATACCAGCCCAAGAACCAGCCTTCCAAACAGCAGAAGCAAAAGGACGATACCCGCCGAAAAAACCGTGGAGATCATCAGCAGCTGGCTCGCCGCCTCCCCCGCTTCCGCCGGCTTTCTGCTCCCGATATACTGGCTTACAATGACCGCGCCGCCGGAAGCAAGGGCCGTAAACAGGAAAATGAAGATCGTATTGAAAGAATTGACAAGGGACACACCGTCTGCCTGCGTCAGTTCATAACGGCTCATATAGAAGTCGCTGACCGTCACGCTGTGCTGCGTCTCATCCTCGCCGCGCCACGCCTCAGTCTCCGGGCTTCCCATCTGAAAGCTTCCGCCCTCTATGAGGACAAAATCCTCGGGAACTTCCGCCGGCCGGATCTCCTGCGCGGGATTTTCCAATATATGTTCCGCAGGCTCTCCGCCGCTTCGTTATTTTCGCTGTTATATTCCGTCTGGCTGCCGTCCGGCGTCTGTCTCTGTCCGCACCCTGCCAGCGAAAGCGCCAGTGTGCCGATCAGTATCGCCAATAAAATTTTCTTCATAGTTTCACTCCTTCTGTGCCTGCCGGTTTCTTTTTGCTCTTCTGCATTTCATACCGCAGATAATCCATATGCGCGATCTGTTTTTCCTTAATATGAATCTCGTCCAGGGTCCTGCCCCTTCTCCGGTTCAGCATCGCGATCCGTTCCGGTTCTGTACGCTCCCCCTCCAGAACAAGACGCATATAGGTTTCCACCTCACTGCTGCCAAAGCCTATATCATGCAGCGTCATGATCATGCCAAGCCGCTCTATGTCCTGATCATCGTACTGCCACGAACCCATAACCTTTTTTACTGCGCCGCACAGTCCCCAGCTTTCATACTCTTTCAGTATTTTAAGGGGAATCTGATACCTTTCTCCTGCTTCCTTCATTGTCATTTTTTTCACAATCCCCCTTTTGATGCCATCAATGCTTCTCTGACTGCTTCTTCCGGTCAAATGCTGCCGCACTTTGCAGGCCAGCCTGTTGCGTAAAAAAATATAGACGCCCCCTTTTCGGAACATCTATATTGTAAATCCATTTTGATGCTATGTCTAATACCTGTGTTGAATGATATGAAATGCCTGAAATGCATATCTTGTGGCAATGTGTAATTTGCGCATAATTTGGGCTTTAGCCCTGAAAGGCAGAAAAATGTTTACAGGAACAGGTCAGCGACTATTTTCAAGTCCAGCTGACGGCACTGTTTCCATGCATTCGATCCTATTACGCTGAAACATTTCAGCATTAGCATGTACTTATCAAAGTCAGATTTCATCTTTTTTCACATAAACCTTCCTTCACCTGAATTATTCATGAGCAAATATAAATGCTCAAAATAACCCAACCTTGTTCTAGTACAGCGTTGCTTAAATATCAGTGATTAAATCACTAATGGTATACCGGCAT
>CAJUAA010000044.1 GCA_910584205.1 uncultured Lachnospiraceae bacterium | reverse complement strand
GCCCTGCCCCGGGAGCGGTGGGGCGAGGTCACGGGCAACTATCTGCTGTTCTGGTGCGAAAATCAGGGCTGCTGGTACGCGGGCATCAAAGCGGAGGATTTGACCCAGCCCAACCCGGCGGTATACTACAACGACCAGGACGATATATACAGCTGGGCTCCATTTTCCAATTCCGTCCAGTCCTTCCTCCTGGACATCATGCTTCTAAATCTGGAGCCAAAGGCCCAGCCGGACGAGATCGAGGACCCTGTCGAAATACAAAAGGTCCTGTCCGAGGGCGGCGTAGACTTCCAGCGGCTGCGTGAGCCATATCCATTCCCCGGCGGGCGCTTCTGCCACACCTGTCTTGATACCGAGACCAATACACTGTATGTCTATGGCGAGGAAGCGGAGGGCCGTCCCGCCTATTTGAAAGTATTCAAGCCAAACGAGGAAGAATAGACACCTTCCAGTTTATCAGGAATTTGAGCAGTACAGAACATCAAAATCCCAGAGGTGTATGAAAATGAATTTATCCGATATGATTGTAGGAGAAAATGGATTATTGGCAGAACTGCGCTGCCATAATTCTTTCAATGAAAAAATTTATGCAGCTATTACAGATTATCTTGGTAATCACTTATCCGAATGGAAATCAACTGGTTTTATACCCGTTGCTGACGCGGTGTCCATCTTCAACTTAATTGACGAGTTGTCTGGCGGAAGTCGATTCTGGAGTGAAGAAGCGGAACTGCGGGTGGAAGATGCTGTACTTGAAATACAGGAATTGATCGATTCATTAGAAGCATAATTTACAGCTTATACAGGAGGCACAAATGGCAAAACGACCTGCATTTTTTATTCGTCAAGGAAAAGTTGTCAGTGAAATATATTCGTTTGAATGGCATTCCGGTTTTGCAGTATCTCAAAAGCAAAAATCCATAAAAAGCCTGCACCATGCGATTACCGCAGCAGATGAAAACGCCCGGCCGCTGGAAATCAGCACAAAGAGCACAGAAATGATAGGCGTTCAATTAAGTGCGTTTCATCTCAGGATCAATGATCATACTCTGGAGAATGTGTTTCAGAGCGCTAAAGTTTTTGAACGCGGCGGACCTTATCCTGATCTGCTTGACCTGTCACCGAAAGAAGCCAAACGTGATGAGAGACTGCATACATCCGGAGATCTGGTCGCGTTTCGTTACCAAAATGAAGATTTTCCTTTGATTCCGCAAACGGCATTCTATGATTTCATCTATATTACCGCTGTGAAACAATCATTTACGTCAGATGAAATCCATGCAGTTTTAAGCTATAATTATTTCACGGATATTGAATTTAATCCCGCCAAAAGCATCAACACCCAGGCGAGAACCGCTGCGATCCTTCAGTTAATGGTAGATGAATACGGGTATCTGCCGGCTTTTACGAAAAAGGATTTTATTCAATATCACAAAGAGCATGTCACTTATTGACAAATTCCATTTGAGCGGGAACATTCTGGATTTGGGAGGAGAGAACAATTGAACATCACAAAACAGTTTGAAAAAGAAATCGAACCCTTCTATTGGGTGAAACTAAGCACCGGCGCATCTGTCTGTTTAACTGCAGGTGACGAATATCTTCAGGAAATTTTTGCCGCTCGTGCAGACGAAGGTTTTATAGGCAATGGTTATGACTGGGCCAGTCTGGCCCATGCGTTTTTGAACGAAAAGTGTCCAAAACTGCAGGAAAAAATCACTTTTGACCCAGAAGCAGATATGTTCTGTGCCAATTCCGAAGATAAAGAAGCATTGGCAGACTTTATCCTTCTTTTTAAGAAAGCATGCGAAGACAAAACATTAATTTCGGATATATTCAGCCGGACTGAATGGGATGAATATTGAAGGAAAATCGGGATTGATATAACGAAAGAATATATTATGATGGATAATAAACAGGTCAAAGAAATTCTCTTGGGATTAGGAGCTGATTTATGTGGAACAGCAGGTATAGACAGGTTTATTGACGCTCCTGAAGGGTATCATCCTACAGATGTTTTGCCAACCTGCAGATCGGTTATTTCTTTTGGATGTAGATTTCCGACAGGAACCTTAAGTTGTAATTCTCCTGTACCTTATACGAGAGTAAGAAATTCTATTACGCAAAAAATGGATGCAATTGCTCTTGAGTTTTGTATTGAAATGGAAAAACATCAAATCGTTTGTGTACCAATTCCAACAAATGAAAGCCAATGGGACGAAAACACTAAAAGATGGCGTTCTATTATTTCTCAAAAGCATGCGGCACAGGCAGCGGGATTAGGTACGATAGGCAGACATTCTTTGCTTATCACACCAGAGTTTGGAAGTATGGTTTGGTTGGGAGCAGTTTTGTGCGAACAGGAATTCGAATGTGACGCGTTAAAAGATAATATTTGTAATAACTATAACACCTGCGTAAACATATGCCCGGTAAATGCGTTAGAGCATTTAGAGCTGGAACAACAGACATGTTGGGATTATGCTTTTGGCAATGATAAAACAATACAAAGCTGGGTAATAAATTGCCACAAATGCAGAGATATTTGCCCTTATAATTTAGGAACAGAAAATTCGTTTATAAAGTAAGAAAACATACTGGAGGACTGGAAATGAAATTTGATGTGAAACAATTACAATGGACGCGAGAGCCTGGATCGTATCTGATTACACCTGAAAAAATTGAAATAGAAACAAAGCCGCACACAGATTTATGGCAGCGTACATACTATCATTTCAGAAATGACAATGCGCCCTTGCTGCAAATGGAAACGGAGAAGCAGTATTTTTCCTTTGTTGTGAAAACAGAATTTGCACAGAGCCACCACCGTTTTGACCAGTGCGGGATTGTTTTATACATGAACAGTGAAAACTGGTTAAAGGGTTCCGTCGAATATGAAAACGACGTGTTCCAGCATTTGGGGAGCGTCGTTACAAACAACGGCTATTCCGACTGGGCAACAACAGAAATTGATGCCTCCATAAAGTCCATGTGGTACAGGTTAAGCCGCAGGGAAAACGATTTCCGCATAGAATGTTCCGAAGACGGCAGGATCTTCCGGCAAATGAGAATATGCCATATGTGGAATGTAACTGACAGAGTTAGATTTGGAATATATGCCTGCAGTCCGGAGGATTCCTCTTTCAAAGCCACATTCAGCCATATGGAAATGACAGAATGCAGATGGCCTGCCCATGATGGACAGGCGCCTGATGAAATACAGCAGAACGCAGAAATAAAAATGTGAAAGCATCTTGCCATCACCGACATAAAAAGGAACGGAATAAAAGAATAAATGGATCAAACAGCAGCTGTTTCCGGGCAGTCCGATAAAAGATCTGCCAAAGGAGTCTTACTGGTTCTGTTTCTGGCGCTGTTCACCCTTGGGTTCGGCGCCATCGGCGCAGGACTTTGCTGTTCTGCACATATGCAGAAAAAAACTGCAGTGCGGCGGCAGAAGGAAAAGTAATCGGATACAGGAAAGATTCCTATATCGGCCAGAAGCGCATGTTTACTCCAGTTGTAGAATATCAGGACCCGATTGGGCGTATTATTTCTTGTTATCAGCGGGACAATTCTGGCGATTATTGTAACCGTTCTGGTATTGAACAAAAGCAGACTACTCAAAGAGAGAAAGGAGTCAGTTCAGGCAGGACTCATTGTCGGCGGAATTGTTCTCTTTCTATTTGCGGGGTTTGCCGCTGTGGCAGGACTTAAAAATACCCTGTGTCTATTTGGGGGAATGGGGCTGTTTGCCCTGTTACGTTGGGCGAATGTATCAGAAACAGATTTACATGAAAAAATAGAGATTCCTACAGACTTTGGGGAAACATTATCATGGAAATATCTATGTTTTGTCAGGGAAAATCCTATAATATGGAATGTTCCCACAGAAATATTGTATAATTGAAACTTCTTAAGAAAAAGTAACAGCTTCCGGATTTATACAGGCGGAACACTTTTCCGGACATGTTCATTTGCGTTGCTTGCCGCAACGGGGATTCCTCCGTATAATGGCGTCAAAAGGAAAAGGAGGTTATCCCTAATGTTAAACGAAAACATCAAAGCAATCAGAAAATCAAAAGGACTGTCGCAGGAAGAACTTGCTGTCAAGCTGAATGTGGTGAGACAAACGATCTCCAAATGGGAAACGGGACTGTCGGTTCCAGATGCCGATCTGCTGGTTTCCATATCAGAGGTATTTGAGACACCTGTAAGCACACTGCTTGGAGAAACCGTTGCCGAAACGAAGGCTGACGACCTGCGCGTAATCTCCGAAAAGCTTGAGGTCATAAACCTGCAGCTTGCGCGTGGTAAAGCCATGAGACAGAACATAATCCACTGGCTTTTTATCTCCTTGTGTGTGGTTATCGTGGCTGCTTTTGCAGTCCTGACAGTGTGGAACAGTCCGTACCTGGGCTGGGATTACAGTCAGCCTGAAACCGCAGTGGCCGGAGCCGCGTTCCACGCATTCGAGTGGCTGTTCGTCAGAACCGCGCCGCCTGTCCTGATTGTATCCATCGTCTGCGCCTGCTTCACACGGAAGAACGTATGAGAAACTCCATCTCTGCTGCGATACTTATGATGTTGAATCTTGTAAGGCACTGAATACCGTTTTATATTAGAAAACACATTGTTCACCATATTGATAAAAGAAAGAAAATATTCCCTGCAGATTTCAACGGGCCGGATATTCCAGAAGATGAAATCTGCAGGATATTCAAAGATGAATTTTCTTAAAAAGATATTGCATTTTAAATTTCAGTCTGTCAGGAATCGTACAGCAGGAACAATCAGAATCTGGAAAGACAAGTAAATCACAGAGAGTTGGGGATCAACATGTCAGAATTAACATCAATGATGAATATTGGTAGAGAAATGGAAAAAAAGCTGATATCTGTTGGTATTGAATCTTCCGAGGAACTAATTGAGACAGACAGAATATAACAGACTTTCTGAAGATACAAAAAAGGAATTGAAAGAATTCAGCGATTTTCTGAAAAAGTAAGAGCAATGTGAAATTCCTGTTTATCAAGAAGCTGCAAAGCATAAAATCGGAATTGACCGAGCAAAGCGAAGGATACTTCTTGAACGCTGGTTCAAGAAGGTGGACTTTACAACAAATCGGTATTTGAGAGGGGTAAGATTATGAAAAAACATTTGTGTATTTTGTGTTCTTTTATTGATTTTATCATTAACAGCGTGTGGAGCAGATTTTGACGGTAGCCGAACAGGAAATGGTAATGAGTTTGTGATGAACTACAAGGTATTTAATAAAACCGCTCTCAAAATCTAATTGTCGAAAAAGGAGATACTATCCATACAGAAATTATTGTTGAGGGTGGTTGCTTATCATTTAAAATTCAGAAGGACGATAATGCGCCTGTCTATGAAGGTGTAGATGTTTCCTTTTCTGATGAATTCGATGTTGAAATTAATGAAAGTGGAACGTATACAGTTTCAGTAACTGGTGAAAAAGCGAAAGGAAGTGTCATATGGCGAAAAAGAAAGGCACAGAAATAACAATACGGTCGAGTGCTGCAGAATATCTTACTTTTGTGGCGGCCACAGGAGATACTGAAAGTAGTTATGAAGTGCGCTACGAAGACGAAAATATATGGCTGACACAAAAAATGATGTCAACGCTTTATGATGTTTCGGTGGCGGCTATATCTCAGCACATCAAACGCATCTATGAGGATGGAGAGTTGACGCCAGAGGCAACTGTTAAGAAATACTTAACAGTTCAATTAGAAGGGAGCCAATAGATGGATGTCTCTCAAATGAAATCAATGTAGATGACTGCCTGAAAACCAGGGAAGGACAGATAACCATAAATACAAGGGGCGGATTTAAAAATCTGTCTTACCCTGTCGTTGAGTGTTAGCAGGAACACGAATACAGGTATCTGCCCACTTTTACGAAAGAGGATTTTATTCAATATCACAAATAAACATGTCACTGATTAACAAATTCCTTAAGGAGAAAAACAGATGAACGAAAAAACAGTATTCAGCCGGGGCTCTTTTTTCCATGGGACAAGAGCAGATTTGAAAACAGGCGATTTGATCGTTACCGGAAAGAAAAAGAATTATCATGACGATCGAAAATCCAGATATGTTTACTTTGCGGGGACTTTGGATGCGGCAATCTGGGGAGCGGAACTGGCAGAGGGAGAAGGCAGGGAACGGCTCTATGTGGTCGAGCCAACAGGCGATTTTGAAGATGACCCGAATGTGACAGACAAAAAATTTCCAGGAAATCCAACAAAATCGTACAGGTCGGAATACCCTCTGAAGATTGTGGCTGAGGTAATCAAATGGGAAGGGCATTCTCCTGAAATATTGAATCAAATGCTGGAAAATCTCAGGAAATTATCAGAACAGGGGATAAAAGCAATTGACTGATTCCAGAAACCATACGATAATCGCTCTGATTTCCCTTTTACCGGTCAAATAACTTCACTTGAAATCACAGAAAGGAATTCCAAACACATGTTCGAGAAAAAAGAGATGGATCTACAGATTCTTCCCGCCTTCAACCGGCCTGATACGGTAAGAGTTTTATTTTCAGAATACACCAAGATGCTGGCTGCAGGCGACCCTTCCATTCAGCAATATCTTGACATCCAGCACTATGACGAGGAGCTGAACCATCTGGAAGCCAAATACGGCCTGCCGGACGGAAGGCTGTATCTCGCTTACTGCGGCGGCGAACCTGCGGGCTGTATCGGGCTGCGGAAGATTGACAGCAGGAACTGTGAGATGAAGCGCCTGTACGTCAGGCCTTCGTTCCGCGGAAAAAAGATCGGATTCCGGCTGGTGGAACAGATCTTAAAGGATGCAAAAGAAATCGGATATGCGTATATCCTGCTGGACACGCTCCCCTTTCTGCAGAGCGCCATACAGATGTACAAAAGCTTCGGTTTTTACGAAATCGAAAGTTACAATGACAGTCCCATGGATACGTCCATATATATGAAGCGTCCTCTGTAGCGGGCGCCGAAGGCAGCGCGGCTGCCGGCCGGTTTGTATGAAAGCAGAAAGGAGAACATGAATGAAACGATTTTATCAAACTATCTGGGGGCTGATCGAACGGTTTTACTGGATCTGGTTTCTGCTTCTGACTGCCCTGACTGTCTTTCTGTGCTTCCGGTGTCTGGGTATCGGCGCCATCGACTCCTGGGACGAAGCGCGCCACGGCATCTCCGCTTATGAGATGATACAAAGCGGCAATTATCTCGTCAATACCTTTGCCGGAGAGGCCGACTACTGGAATGTGAAGCCGTCCCTGTCCTTTCTGACGGTTGCCGCCGGATTTTCCCTGTTCGGCTATACGGCAATGGGACTTCGCTTTTTCTCTGCCCTCTCCTACGTCCTGACCTCTGTATTCACAGGACTTTTCGCCAGACGCTATGGACGGGCCGCCTCGCTTTTGACCATGGCGTTTCTGGCTGCCAACTATTTTCCTTTCAAAGCGCATCTGGCCCGGGCCGGGGATGCGGACAGCCTGTATCTGCTTCTTTTCACGCTGGCCATGCTGGCCATGCTGAAGATCCGGGAAAACCAGCAATGGCTCTACGTATGCGGCCTTTGTTTTTCTCTGGCTTTTCTGACTAAAAGCTTCCACGCGGGAATGATTGCCGCCGCAGGAGGCCTGTTCCTTCTGCTGACCGGAGAACTGAAACGGATGCGGCCCCGGGTATGGGCGGGATTTCTTCTCTCGTCCCTTCTGCCGATCCTGCTGTGGGCCTGCCTTCGGTACCAGTATGACGGCACGGCTTTCTTTCGCAGCATGTATGAAGCAGATCTCGCCGGACGGACCGCTTCCGGCGGGCTGGAAGGGCACGGATTTCCGTTCACCTTTTATCTGACCTCCATTTTCTGGAATTTTGACCTGATCTACGGCTTTCTGACGCTGATCGTCCTTATGGGCATACTGTATGTGTGGATCCGCCCTCTGCGTAAGCAGGGAACGCCTCTGCCGGCTGCCGACCTGACCGGAATCCTGCTGTGGCTCTTTGTCCCGCTGCTGGGATTTTCCCTCGTATCCACCAAGCTCATGTGGTACGTCTATCCGTGCATCGTCCCTCTCTGCCTGCTGGCCGCGGTCTTCCTGTCCGCATTCCTGAAGGCGGACAAAGCCCCCGCATGGCTTCTGTCTCTCTGTCTTCTGACTGCCGGCGCGGGAACCTTCCTGTTTATATGGGATAACTATACGGACAATGTGCGCGGCGCCCGTTCCAACGCCCTGCAGACCTTTGTCATGGAGCAGTTCGACCGGGACGGCGAGCTTGCAGGCATGCGTATCTATCTGGACGCCTACGATCCTTTTCTCTATGCCAACACGAACGGCTGGGAGCAGAATATGCGGCTTCTGGCCCTTATGGAAGGCCGCCTCGACTGTCTTGACGGCGGCACCGAAGCGTTCCTTCAGGATGACGGCGAATGCCTTCTGATCCTCTCCATCCCGTTTCTTCAGGATCACCCGGCGCTGGCGGAATGTGAGATTCTGGCGGACAACGGACAGTATCTGCTGTTAAAACATCCGTAACGACGCCGTGCCCGTGGACTTCTGCCACGGGCACGCGCCGGTTTCTATATATGTTTTCCTTACAAATTTAGAAGCGATGGTCTTACCGCTCGTCGTACTGCTTCACTTCCACGCTCTTTTTCTCAAAATCCAGAAAGAGCTGGAACGCATATCCGTCGTCGCTGGTATCCCAGATCTCCACGTATTTCGGGGAAATCTCGATGAGAATCTCCGTATCCTCATGGCTGTATTTATTGTAGCTCTCCCACAGATGCTTTTTATAGCCCTCCGCAAAGCGCTGTCCGGGCTCCTCCGCCACCAGCCCCATGTTCCTGGCGGTTCCCTCTACCTGCACGCCGCTCCAGCAGACCGCCACCTGGGGGTTCGTCAGAAGCTGTTTTGTCTTCCGGAAATTCTTATCTGTCTTAAACCAGATCTTCTCGTCATAAAACAGGCAGCTTACATTGCGTACCATCACATAATCATTGACGCTGGAGGCCAGCGCCATGATCTTGCTGTCTCCAAGCATCTCAAACATGCGGTCCACCGCTTCCTGATAAGTAATTCCCTTGTTCAATGTAAATTTCATCCTGTCTCTCCTTTTTGTCAGCTGTTGATGATCCCCCGGATCACTTTGCTTAATCTCTTATAGACAAAGAATGTAACCAGCGAGGTCGCGCCGTATTTGATCAGGTTAAACGGCAGAATGCCCAGGAGCACCATGGTCGCCGCATCCTTCATGGCCGGATTCACCGCCGTACACATGGCGACAATGTCGTCCATCGTCATCCCCGCCAGACTTGCATAGAAGGGAATAATCATATACAGATTGGTAAACACCGCCGTCACCGACACCGTGACCGTACTCACCGCCATACCGGCGATCGCTGTCTTCTTCGATTTTTTCCACTGATAGATGGCAATGGCCGGCATGACATAGGCGCAGCTTAAGATCAGTCCCTGGACCTCTCCGGTCCCGAAAGACAGGCTTCCCTGTACGATGAGCTGCAGCAGAATTTTTACAATGATTACAAAAAACGCGCCCACCGGCCCGAACAGATATCCGCCCATAATCTCCATGACTCCGGACAGGTCAAAGGACATAAACGGCGGCAGGAACGGAAGCGGAAAGCGGAAAAGCATAAGCACCGTGCTGACGGCCCCCATAAGTCCCACAAAAGCGATCATCCTCACCTGCGCGCGGGCGGCATGGTTCGCCCTTCCTGACGGTTCCCATGCAGAATCCATTGTTTCGTTTGTTCGATTCATCCTGAATCCTCCTTCCAGAAAATAAAAGTTCACGCCGTCTTCCATGTCCGTTCGGAACATTTTGTGCCGCAGGAAGGCCCTGCAGATGCCGCCGGGGCACAAAAAAACCGAAGACATGGTCTCCGGGCGCATTTTGCAGAAAATGTCTTTTCTCATCCGGACTGTAACCGTCGGTTCCGGAATTCCTTTTTCCAAAAGGTCACCGGATCAGCCGCTTCCGCGGGTCATGGACTATACCATCGGTAGGGACTTTCACCCTGCCACAAAGACTTTCGGTATTCAGTTATGAACGAAGTGATTGCAGTTACATTTCTCTGCCGTAGTCTATTATACTCCCGCAGGACGTCCCTGTAAAGAGGGAGATTCAAAGTTCAGCAAAATTTGGCAGCTGTCAAATGCTGCGGACAGCCGCTGCAATTACCGTGCGAAAAACTCCCGGATCAATTCCTCCGGAATGCCGATGGGCGCCACCTCCACCGTTCCCGCGTATTCCTTTCCACCTCCCTGCCCCAGCCCGTATTTGGAACAGGTAAAGGTTACGGTCCAGTCCGCGCGGACCGCCTCTCCAAGAACTGCTCCTGTATCTCCGTCGATTCCCGACGGAATATCGCAGGAAACCACCGGGCACTCTGCCTCGTTCATCTGACGGACCGCCGATAAAAAGTCTCCTGTTATGGGCCGCTTAAGCCCCACGCCGAACAATGCGTCTATGATGCAGGAGCTGCTTCGGGTCCATTCCTGCTGCGGCGGCTGCGTGGGTGCATAAGCTTCCAGCCTGCCTCCCGCCTCCTGCAGCTTCTGCTCCATGGCTCGGGAATCCGGCGTCATCTTTTCCCGGTTTCCCACCAGATACACGCGGACCTCATACCCTTCTTTCAGCAGAATCCCTGCTGCCGCGATCCCATCGCCGCCGTTATTTCCCGGTCCGCAGAAAACCGCAATCCGTTTCCCCAAAGCGTCTTTTGGGGTCAGCCGCGCCACCCTGTCCGCAACGGCCCCCGCCGCGCGCTCCATAAGCCGGAGAGACGAAATCTTCCAGTCTTCGATAGCGGTCCGGTCCAGTTCCTTCATCTGTGATGTGGATGCCAGTATGCACATGATCGTTCTCCTCCTTCTGCCCTCAGCTCTTCCTGCTTCCATGATCCATAAATTCCGAATCTTCCGGATATTCCATATAGTTTAACCACTCCTGCGGGGCGTCGTCTGCATAGAGCGAAACCATGCCGCCCACCATGGCGCATATGGTGTCTCTGTCTCCCAACGCCGTGCCGTCCAGTGCACGTTTTGCATATTTTATCCGGTCTTCCAGTTTCATTTCCAAATCCTTCTTTCGAAATGGGACCCTTTCGCCCGCTGGATCAGGCCAGGTCCTCAATCATCATGTTCAGTATACCAGAAAAGAATCCTGGTCTCAACCGTAACCCTGAATTTCCGGCGCAAAAGTCCTTGACATTCCGCCGCCGGAGTTTTATACTACATTCTGGAGACACATTGACTTGATTTAAGAAAGGAGGACAATCATGACGCACGTTAACCAGTATTCAAACAAAACTGCAGCTTTTCATTTCCGCAGAGGTCAGATTGTCCATCCGTTGATCTAAACCTTTCGATCGTTCAGACAATCTACGCATAAAAAAGAGCCGTTCTTTTTCATGGTGCCTCTGCGTCCATGCAGGGGTATTTTTGCGCCCAAAAACGGGCGGACCCCGCCATACAGAAAGGGATTTCATGAAAGAAATACACGGCACTTACACTTCTGCGGCCATATTCACAGATTCCATCGACCAGTATGCCCTGGCACAGGTGCAGATGCTCTGCGGCCATCCGTGCGCCGAGGGCAGCCGCATCCGCGTCATGCCGGACGTACACCCGGGAAAGACCGGCCCCATCGGGCTCACCATGACGTTCCGGGACCGGCTGCTCCCTGCCCTCGTGGGCATCGACATCGGATGCGGCATGACCTGCGCGGTCCTGGGCACAAAAAAGACAGAATACCAGCGGCTGGACGCGGTCATCCGGGAACACATTCCCGGCGGCATGTCCATCCGCCGTACCCCCCACCGCCGGGGAGAGGATTTTCCCTATGAAACGCTGGAATGCGCCGAACATATCCAGCTTACTAAGACCGTGCTCAGCATGGGAACACTGGGCGGCGGCAACCATTTCATCGAGATCGACCGGGATGAGGAAGGCGTTTACTATCTGACGATCCACTCAGGAAGCCGGAGACTGGGAAAGGAAATGGCGGAACACTATCTCCGCCTGGGACAAAAGGAACTGAAGGCCCGGAGAATCCAGGCGCCCTGGCCCATGATCTGGCTGGAGGGAACGCTTCTCTCAGACTATCTCCACGATCTGGAAATCGTACAGGACTATGCGGCCTGGAACCGGCTGGCAATCCTGGAGACCTTATGCAGCTATATGAAATGGAAGCCGACGGATGTCTTTTCCTGTCCCCATAACTATGTAGCGCGGCAGGAGGACGGTTACCTGCTGAGAAAAGGGGCCGTCTCGGCCGAAAAGGGGGAACGGCTCCTGATCCCCGCCAATATGCGGGACGGCATCCTTCTGGCGGAAGGAAAAGGGAACCCGGAGTGGAACTGCTCCGCGCCCCACGGCTCCGGAAGGATTATGAAGCGGGAAGACGTGGCGAAGCGTTTCACCCTCTCCCGGTTCCGATCCGAGATGAAAGGGATCTACTGTACCTGCGTCAGCAGGGATACGCTGGATGAGGCGCCCTTTGCCTACCGGGATATCCGGTCCATCTCCGCTCTGATCCAGGACACCGCCGAAATCCGAAAATTATTAACTCCAGTATATAATTACAAAGCCGGAAGCCGCTCCTGAGCGCCCGTCTTCACAGACGCCCGCCGCGAAAGCGTCTTTTGTACGCCTGATCTTTATCTGATCAGATATTTTTAGAAAGGACTGTCATAACCATGGCAACATACAGAGAAACACCCTGTAAATATTATGTAGCGCTGGGCCAGTGCAGCAAAGGCCGCGACGCCTGTCACCGGACCTACTGCCAGCACTGCGCCAAATACGAGCCCCGCGCCAGAGTGCGCCGTCTCAATAAAAAGAAGCTTTATAACCAGAAGGAAAGGGGGCGGTACTGATGAATCTCACATACAGCATAACAGGAGGACGCCGAGTCTGCGTCCTCCTGCTGAAACATCTTATTTACACTCACATTTGAACGTTGCACATTCCGTCTGTCCGCACTGACAGGCATTGGCGCCCGCCACCTGAATCTGGTCCGCATGGCACTTGCAGGACTGGTTATAGGTACAGGTCGTCGCGTCGCATCCAACCTCCGTCGGCTTGCTGGGAATGTCGTCCGCATTGCGGGTCCCGTCATATTTCCGCTCGCGGAAGCTTTCGCAGCAGGTCTGGTCCGTCATCCTGGCGTCACGGCCTCCCACATGGATGTTGTCCTTGCAGCAGCTGTTATCCTTATTATAGGTACAGTTTACAACCGAACAGTCTAATCTTGTCATGTTCATGTCCTCCTTCAGATTGTGATAAGAATAGTATCCTGAATCTGAAGAAAATTATGCGGACTATTTTTTGAAACGGTTGGTTTTCTCCGAATTAGAAGCCGTTCATAAGGCCCTCATATACAGAACTGCCGTCCAGTACCGTCCCAAAGGTATCAACCCACATGGGGCTGTATCCGCATCTGTACGCCACCATCTGAGAACCGATATTGGTTACCGAGGCAGAATAAAATGGGATGATCTGCCGTGCCAGCAGTTCTCTGGCCAACCTGTCCACAAGAAAAGTTCCCAGCCCGGCATTTCTGTACTCTTCTCTGACATCCACTCCCATTTCCCATACGCTGTCCACAGAAGATTCTGCAGCGCCCGCCGCTCCGATAATCTTTCCGTTGTGCTCCGCGACGCAGGCTGCCTTCGTGGGAGTGGTACTGTCCGCCTCAAATGCCACTGCATTTTCAAATCCCGTCAGTCCGGCTAAGGACAACACTTCTTTTTCAAACAGAAATTCCTCTATTTTACATCGGATCATCCACTTTGTAATCATTCTTTTTTCCTCGCCGCTTCCCTTCATTCCTGTTCGCTTTTCGTTCCCGGCCGGACAAAATGTTCCACCACCAGCCTCTGGACCTGCTCCGAATACATCGGAAGCTGATATTCCGTTCCGCGTTGGCTGACCCTGTCCACCATACGGATCCCCATCTGTCGTCCCTTCTCCGTGGGAACCTTGTAGAAACGTCCTTCCCGCTGCTCTTCCATCGTCAGTCCGGTTTCCACCAGATAATCCCAGATCACCGATATTGTTACTTTTTTAACAAATTCTGCGCTGCAGATCTCGTTCAGGCAGTCTTTCATCTCGCTGATGTAGCACAATTCCCTGTACGGAAATTTCTCCGCGTCTTCCGGGTTCAGATAAAAGGCTTCCTTCCGTTTCCTTTTTGGGGAACGCTCCGCGCCGGTCCCTACCGTCACCACACTGAGTATCGTTCCCGGATGTTCCGTGAGAAACTCTGCGATCTCATCCAGAAATCTCCGGCCGTATTTCTGAGCCTTACGCTCTCCGATGCCGGATACCTCAAGCAGCTCCTGCTGATCCCTGGGCAGCCTGACGCACAGGTCCGTCAGCGTCCGGTCAGCGAAGATGATATACGGCGGCACATGCTCCTCTGACGCGATCTCAAACCGCAGCTGCCGGAGTCTCTCAAACAGCTGCCCGCCCTCGTCGGTAAGGAAAGCCCCGGCGCCGCTCTTTTTCTCCTTTTTCTTTTGAGCAGCCTCTCTGTCCTTCACTTTCTTGATGCATACGCGGGTGTTCTCGTCCCGCAGCCCGCTGATGTCTCCCATCCGGACGACTTTGTAATCCCCCTCCGTCTCGTATACATAACCTTCCGACAGCATCCGTTCGATCAGCAGGCGCAGGTCCTCTTCGCTTCTGTGTTCCAGCACGCCGTAGGAGCGGTACGCATCCGCCCCGATCTCCAGCAGCCGGGCGCTCTTTGACCCGCGGAGCGCTCCGATCACCGTCTTTCTTCCATATCGCCCTTTCGTCTCCGCGATACAGTTGATGACCCATCTGGCGTCCGCCGTCAGATCGACCGTCTCATACTCCTGATGGCAGTTTCCGCAGTTCTCGCATGGGCTGTCCGCTTTTTCCCCAAAATACGAAAGGATATAATTTCTGAGGCAGGACGTAATCCTGCAGTATTCCTCCATGGTCCGAAGCCTGCGGGCGTCTCTCTGCCGCATCCTGTAGATTTCCTCCTCGTCCATCCCTTCAAAAATCTTCTGTTCCAGAAGGAAGCGGTTGATGATAATGTCCTGAACCGCGAACAGAAGGATGCAGCTGGCAGGTTCGCCGTCCCTCCCTGCGCGCCCCGCCTCCTGATAATAATTTTCCATACTCTGAGGCATATTGTAATGGATCACATACCTCACATTGGACTTGTCGATCCCCATGCCGAACGCATTGGTCGCCACGATCACCTGCACCCGGTCATAGATGAAATCATCCTGGCTGTCCTTCCGGGTCCGGTTGTCCATGCCGGCGTGATAGCCGGCCGCCGGGATACCCTGGCCCCGCAGCTTTTCGCACAGCTCGTCCACGTTCTTTCTCGTGGCGCAGTACACGATCCCGCTTTCCCCGGGATGCCCGGAAATATAGTCCATGACAAATTTATCTTTTTGTTTTCCGGACGCATACTCCACGCGGTAATACAGATTCTCCCGGTCAAATCCCGTCACCACCGCCTTCGGATCATCCAGCCTTAAAACGACTTCGATGTCTCTTTTCACTTCCTCCGTGGCCGTCGCCGTAAATGCGCTTACCACCGGACGGCCCGGCAGGCGCTGGATAAAATCGAC
Organism: uncultured Lachnospiraceae bacterium; assembly: GCA_910584205.1. Classification (GTDB taxonomy): domain Bacteria; phylum Bacillota; class Clostridia; order Lachnospirales; family Lachnospiraceae; genus Hominiventricola. The sequence continues at coordinate 15,755 of CAJUAA010000044.1, read as the reverse complement.
GATCTTCAGATAACCGGGCCGGAAATCCTGTCCCCACTGGGAGATACAGTGCGCCTCATCCACCGTGACCATGGAGATGTTTGCGTGAAGCGCAAACTCCAGAAAACCCGCGCTTTCCAGCCGCTCCGGAGCCACATAGATGATCTTGTAGGTACCCCGGGCCGCCAGGGCAAGCGCCTTCGCGATCTGGGTTTCCGTCAGGGAGGAATTGATGAAGGCCGCATGGATTCCGGCTTCGTTCAAGGATTTCACCTGATCCTGCATCAGGGAAATCAACGGAGAGATTACAAGCGTAATACCTGGAAGCAGCAGCGCCGGCACCTGATAACAGATGGATTTTCCCGATCCTGTGGGCATGACTGCCAGCGCGTCCCTCCCCGACAGAATCGCGTCGATCACATCCTTCTGCCCCTTCCGGAAGGAATCGTATCCAAAATATCGTTTTAACAGTTCTGCAGCGTTCATCGTCTTTTTTGCTCCCTTCTCCGTACTGATTTTATTTTACTATACATGCCCTTTCTCTGATATGAAAATTTCCAAAAAATTATATAACAATCGAACAAATATTCTGTTATAATAAAGACAGCCCTTTCTTCCATCATCAGTCAGGCCAAAAGGCTGCAAAACCGGATTTTGCCGGAAAGGAGGAGATCCCATGACGGAGACGCAGCATATCTACATCGCCATCGATCTGAAATCCTTTTATGCTTCTGTGGAGTGCATCGAGCGGAAGCTGAATCCTCTCACCACGCATCTGGTGGTGGCGGACACCCGAAGGACGGAAAAAACCATCTGCCTCGCCGTATCCCCTTCCCTGAAGGCCTACGGCATCCCCGGCAGAGCCAGACTCTTTGAAGTAGTGCAAAAGGTAAAAGAGGTGAATGCAAAGCGGATAGCCAACGCACCGGGTCAAAAGTTTACCGGCGCTTCCTGCCATGCACCGGAGCTGGCCGCGCATCCGGAGCTTGAGCTTTCCTATATCGCCGCCCCGCCCCGGATGGCGTTCTACATCGAATACAGCACCAGAATCTACAACACATATCTGAAATACATCGCACCGGAAGATATCCATGTATACTCCATCGACGAGGTATTCATGGACGTGACCCACTATCTGGACACGTACCGGATGACTCCCAGGGAACTGGCTGCAAAGATCATACAGGACGTTCTGGATACCACCGGCATCACGGCCACGGCCGGCATCGGCACCAACCTGTATCTTTGCAAAGTGGCCATGGACATTGTGGCAAAGCATGTGGAGCCTGACGGGAACGGCGTGCGCATCGCGGAACTGGATGAGATGAAATACCGGCGGCTTCTGTGGAATCACCGGCCGCTTACGGACTTCTGGCGGGTCGGACGGGGCTATCAGAAGAAGCTGGAGGCTGTCGGGCTTTTTACCATGGGGGATATCGCCCGCTGCTCTCTGGGCCGGGAACAGGATTATCACAATGAGGAACTTCTGTATCAGCTCTTCGGCGTCAATGCAGAGCTTTTGATCGACCATGCCTGGGGCTGGGAACCCACCACCATCGACCTGATCAAGGCTTACCGGCCGGAAAACAACAGCATCTGTTCCGGACAGGTGCTCCAGCATCCCTACGACTTTGACAAGGGAAAGCTGATCGTCCGGGAGATGGCGGACCTGCTGGCTCTGGAGCTGGTGGACAAGCGCCTGGTCACCGACCAGCTGACCCTCACCATCGGCTATGACCGGGACAATCTGACGGATCCCGGCATCAGCAGAAGCTACAAAGGGGAAGTCACCAAGGACCGCTACGGCCGAAAGGTTCCAAAACACGCCCACGGAACCGCCAATCTGGACTGCCAGACCTCATCCACGCAGCTGATTACGGACGCCGTCCTTACGCTGTACGACCGCATCGTCAATCCCAGGCTGTTCCTGCGCCGGGTGACCATCAGCGCCAATCATCTGATCGATGAATCGGAAGCCGTCATCACCGTTCCCTGCGAACAGCTGGACCTTTTTACCGATTACGCCGCGCTGGAACGGGAAAAGGAGGCGGAAAAGGCCAGACGGGCCAAAGAACGCAGGCTTCAGGAAGCCATGCTGACCGTAAAGAAGAAATACGGAAAAAATGCCATGTTAAAAGGCATGAATCTGCAGGAGGGCGCCACGACCCTGGAACGAAACCGTCAGATTGGAGGACACAAAGCATGAGCGAACACGATACCCGCAAATACGACGATATCATTCATCTGCCCCACCATGTATCGGCCAGGCACCCACAGATGTCCCCTCTGAACCGGGCTGCGCAGTTCTCCCCCTTCGCGGCCCTCACCGGCCACGGCGCCGCCATCCAGGAGACCGCCAGACTGACGGATGCTTTCATCGAACTGGACGAGGATCAAAAGGAACGGCTGGATGAACAGCTTCAGAAGCTTCGGGAGGACCAGTCCCTGTATCCGGAGGCGGAAATTACTTATTTCCGGCCCGATCCGCGGAAAGACGGCGGAACGTATGTGACGATCCGCGGAATCGTAAAAAAGATCGACGAATACCGCCGCACGATCCTCTTCGCAGACGGAACAATTGTACCGATGAATGCGCTCTTTTCCATCGAACTTATAGATGGAACGTCATAGACAAAACATTTTTTCAAAACACTGCGGTACCGGCAGCCGCTTACACCGTCTGCCTTCCAAACATTTTGATATATTCCTGGGCCGCCTGCAATGGCAGATTCAGTTTCTTCTGCAGCCTTTCCAGGATGTCATGCTCAGAAAGCCCAAAATCCAGTCCGGTTTCAATGATTCCTTTTGCTTCTCCTTCTGTTTTCCCTTCTTCTTTCCCTTCTGCTTTCCCCTTTTTCTCACTTTCTTTTGCAATCTCGTCAAACAATGTACACATATCAAACTCTCCCTTCCTGGATAATGCAAAATAATCAATCTTACAGTTTGCCGCACCTGCCACTGTCATAAGCACAGATTGATCCACTTTGTTCTCTCTTGCATAGTCTGTAACTTTTTTTCTTGCCTCATACCCCGGCAGATTTTTATCAAGGATGATTCTCATCATACGAAAAAATCCGCATTATTTGCATTATGAAATATCAGATCGTTCTCTCTTGCTTCCACAAGCAGCATCCTGTAGTCATATCCCATAACACGCATGGGCATTGTTTCTTTCAGTATACTATCAAGCCCTGTTGATTTCAAGGCTTTCTCTCTTCCATCCTTCTAACTTCAAATGACCTCATAGAAAGGAATCATCCTCTCTACAAGGTCATTCAAACTTACTCTGTTCTCTTCTGGGGCCGCCCCGGATTGCCCTCACAGGATCACCGGGTGTGCCTCGGGATACTTTCCAGATCTTATCTGAAATATTTCACGCCCGATTCAAAGATCTTCATATCCTGATCGCCGTAGATGTTGACCGCCACCGCTTCACCAATCCGCTCTGCATGTCCCATCTTGCCCAGGATCCTTCCGTCCGGGCTGGTGATTCCTTCGATGGACGCATAGGAACCGTTCACGTTCCACTCCTCGTCCATGGTGGGATTGCCTGCAAGATCCACATATTGGGTTGCCACCTGGCCATTAGCAAACAGATGTTCGATCCACTCCTTCGGCGCCACAAAACGGCCCTCGCCGTGTGAAGCCGGGATCACGTAGGTCACGCCCAGCTTTGCTCCGGAAAGCCACGGGGATTTGTCCGTCACCACCTTCGTGTAGACCATCCGGGAGATGTGCCGGTTGATGGTATTGAAGGTCAGCGTCGGGGAATCCGCCGTCTGTCCCACGATCTCGCCGTGAGGCAGAAGCCCCAGCTTGACCAGCGCCTGGAATCCGTTGCAGATTCCAAGGGCAAGCCCGTCCCTTTCGTTCAGAAGCTTCATAACCGCTTCCTTGATCTTCTCATTCTGGAACGCCGTAGCGAAGAATTTGGCGGAACCGTCGGGTTCGTCGCCTGCGGAAAATCCACCCGGGAACATGATGATCTGGGCCTGGCTGATGGCCTTCTCAAAGGCATCCACCGATTCCCGGATATCGCTTTCGCTTAAGTTCCGGAAAATTCTGGTGACCACATCGGCGCCGGCCCGCTCAAACGCCCTCGTGCTGTCGTACTCGCAGTTGGTGCCCGGGAACACCGGGATGAACACCGTCGGCTTCGCCACCTTATGCCTGCACACATAGATACGGTCGGTATGATAGACCGGCGTATCCAGAATCTCCTTATTGTTCACCGCCACGGTCGGGAATACCTTTTCCAGCGTACCGGTCCACGCTTCCAGCGCTTCCTCCGTGGACAGGAAGGCGTCTCCATAGGAAAATCCGCTCTCCGTCACTTCGCCGATCAGGGTATAGGTGATGGACAGTTCGCCGACTTTTCCGTCCGGAACTTCCGCCACGATACAGCCAAAGCCCGGCGCAAAGGCGTCTCTCGGGTCCAGATTGTGCAGAAGCTTCACACCCAGCCTGTTTCCAAAGGCCATCTTGCTCACCGCCGCGATGATGCCGTGAGCATCAAGCGCATAGGCTGAAATGATTCTTCCCGCCTTCACATCCTCGAAAAACTTTCCGTACAGGTCCATGGCCTGGGCATAATCCGGAAGATCATAGTCGTCCCGGTCAACCCGCAGAAGGACCAGCTTACTGCCTGCATGCTTCAGCTCCGGCGTGATGATATGCTTATGGCTGGCGATATCCACCGCAAAGGATACCAGCGTGGGCGGCACGTCGATCTCATTGAACGTACCGGACATGCTGTCTTTCCCTCCGATGGAAGGCAGCCCAAATCCCAGCTGTGCGCTGTACGCGCCCAGAAGCGCCGCGAACGGCTGGCTCCAGCGATGGGGATCTTCCGTCATCCTGCGGAAATACTCCTGGAACGTAAAGCGGATCCTGCGGTAGTCTCCGCCGGACGCCACGATCCTTGCCACCGACTCCAGCACCGCGTACACAGCCCCGTGATAGGGCGACCAGCTGGACAGATACGGATCAAACCCGTAGCTCATCATAGTCACCGTATCGGTCTTTCCCTTCAGCACCGGCAGCTTCGCCACCATGGTCTGGGTCTCGGTCAGCTGATATCTGCCGCCGTAGGGCATGAACACGCTGCCCGCGCCGATGGAGCCGTCAAACATCTCCACCAGCCCTTTCTGCGAACATACGTTCAGATCCCGCAGCGTCTTCAGCCACGCTTCCCTCACGTCGCCCACTTCTTTTTTTGTAAAATACCGGTCGTCCTCCGCAGGCATGTCCACTGCCACTGCCGTCTCCTGATGGGCTCCGTTGGTATCCAGGAACGCCCGGGAGATGTTGACGATCTCTTTTCCTCTCCACTTCAGCACCAGTCTGGGAGACTTCGTCACCTCCGCCACGCAGACCGATTCCAGATTTTCCTCCGACGCATAGCCCATGAATTCCTCCACGTCCTTCGGGTCCACGACCACCGCCATACGCTCCTGGGATTCGGAGATGGCGATCTCCGTGCCGTCCAGCCCCGCGTATTTTTTCGGCACTTTGTCCAGATCCACGGTCAGCCCGTCCGCCAGCTCGCCGATGGCGACGGATACGCCGCCTGCGCCGAAATCGTTGCATTTCTTGATCAGGCGCGTCACCTCCGGACGGCGGAACAGCCTCTGGATCTTCCGCTCGGTCGGCGCGTTGCCCTTCTGCACCTCCGCCCCGCACGTTTCGATGGAAGCCTCCGTATGCACTTTGGAAGAACCGGTGGCGCCGCCGCAGCCGTCACGGCCGGTCCGTCCGCCCAGCAGAATGATCACATCGCCCGAATCGGAAGTCTCCCGGATCACATCCTTTCTCGGCGCCGCCCCCATGACCGCGCCGATCTCCATACGCTTCGCCACATAATCCGGATGATAAATCTCCTTCACATACCCCGTGGCAAGACCGATCTGATTGCCGTAGGAGCTGTATCCGCCGGCCGCGCCGCGCACCAGCTTCTTCTGCGGGAGCTTGCCCTTCAGCGTCTCCGACACCGGGACCGTCGGGTCCGCCGCTCCCGTCACGCGCATGGCCTGATACACATACGTGCGTCCCGACAGCGGATCGCGGATGGCGCCGCCCAGACAGGTCGCCGCGCCGCCGAAGGGCTCGATCTCCGTAGGATGGTTATGGGTCTCATTTTTAAAATTCACAAGCCATTCTTCGGTCTGTCCGTCGATCTCCACCGGAACGACGATGGAGCAGGCGTTGATCTCCTCCGACTCCTCCTGATCCTGAAGCTTTCCTTCTTTTTTCAGCTTTCTCATGGCCATCAGCGCCAGATCCATCAGGCAGACAAACTTGTCCTCCCTGCCCTGAAAGATCTCTTTATGATCCGCCAGATACTGCCGGTACGTATCCTCGATGGGCTTCCTGTAATATCCGTCTTCAAAAGAAACGTCCGTCAGCTCTGTGGAAAATGTCGTATGGCGGCAGTGGTCGGACCAGTAGGTATCCAGCACCCGGATTTCCGTCATGGACGGGTCCCGTCTCTCCTCCCCTGCAAAATAATTCTGGATATGCAGGAAATCCTTAAAGGTCATGGCAAGATTCAAAGAATCATACAGCGCCTTCAGCGCATCCTCCGGCATCTCCCGGAAACCGTCGAAGACCTTCACATCCTCCGGGTCTTCAAACAGTGTCACCAGCGTCTGCGGCTTCACCATATCCGTCTCTCTGGAATCCACCGGATTGATGCAGAACGCCTTGATGGAAGCCAGCTGCTCCTCCGTCACGGTCCCCTCGATCACGTAGACCGTCGCCGTACGGATCACCGGCTCCTCCGAAGAATTCAGGAACTGCACGCACTGCACGGCGGAGTCCGCCCTCTGGTCAAACTGCCCGGGCAGATATTCCACGCCGAATACCGCCGCATGCTCCGCAGTCTCGAAGCTTTCCCGATACAGCACGTCCACCGGCGGCTCGCTGAACACGGTACTGCACGCCTTCTCAAACGTCTCGTCTGTGATATTCTCCACATCGTAGCGGATCAGCACCCGGACTCCCGTTACGGTCTGAATCCCAAGGTAGCTCTTAATCTCTTCCTGCAGTTCCTTTGCCTTGACGGCAAATGCCTCTTTCTTTTCCACAAAGACGCGTCTTACCATGCTCATTACCTCCATTTTTCCTCATATCGTCCAATGTTCCGGCGGAACATTCTTCTATTTCCTATAGTATCATCATAGCACAGTTTATATAATAAGTAAATTTAATATATGTGAAATATTTTATAATATATGTTAATAAATCAATCAGTCTTATCGTTGCGTGCTTAAAAAATGAAACGGCTTTTCAGGAAATTTGCCAGGACTATCAGCGTTATATTACGCTGACTGTATACAAATATAAACGATTCAAGGCTGCCGTTATTCTCTCCATAAAGAGAATAACGACAGCCTTTTCCTTTATCTCACATGTTTCTTTCTCTTCTTCCTGTCCAGGATACCGATTCCGGCAATCACAAAGAGTACCAGAACCGCCCCCCCTGCCAGGCTTCCGTACAGGACGATCGGGCTTGCGTCCCCGGTGACCGCACCGATGGCATTCATGACCGATGTCCCCACTGCGCCAAGGCCGCCGCCGCCTGTGGCAGTAGAATCCGTCCAGGCTATCGCGATAGGCGACAGGCCGGTCACCTTAAACTCCAGGCCGTTGTCCGTCTTCCGGACCTTCGGTATCTCTACCGTACCCGAAGTCTTTCCGAAATAGCTGGTGGTGAACATATGCGCCACTGCGAAATTGTTCGTATATCTTCCGGTTCCTGCCGGGTAAGGCAGCGTCACCGTCAGGCCGCCCGACGGGAAATTATGATAATCCGCGTTCTGCCATGTGGTTCCCTCATCACTGCTCACCTGAAGGATCACATCGTATACCGCAAAATTCGTTTCTTTATAAATACCGGAACTGGTCAGGATCCGTTTCAGCTCCTGCTCCACCTTCACCGGCGTATTGAACGTAGTGCCTTTCAGGCCTTCCGGAGTCGAGGAAAGCCCCTCTTCCATCATCAGCTTGAATTTCTTTCCTTCCACATCTGCCGGCGGATTGTCAAGCTCCTTCAGCGCATTCACTTTGGCGGTGATGGTCGGTTCTCCCTCCGGGAGCTCATAATTTTTCGGGTCCTCCGGATCGAACTCCCATTCTCCGTCCTCCGGTTCCACCGTGACCTTATAACTTCCCGCATTCGCCGATTTGAATCCGTTGGTCTTCATGACATCCGGCTGTTTGATCTCCACGTCATCCTCGTCAATCAGGCCGTCCAGCTTCAGCGTTCCGTATACGGTCACTTCTCCCGAGACGCCCTGCTGCTTGGACGCGGACAGGCCGGATACATCCCAGGTCAGCTTCTTTTTCGCCACGCTGGTGCTGATCTCCGCACTGGACGCCAGATACCCCGACTTGGGCCAGAACTGCGCAATGATCTTGTGATTTCCTGCAGTCAGCACCTCTTCATCCAGCTTGATCTTCACCTTCTCGCCGGAAGAAATGACGCTTTTGGCAGAACCGATCTTGTTGGCGTCCGCCACGCTGTCCCGATAGAGCTGCACCGTACCGCCGAAGGAATTGGTATCGTACACATTTTCTTTCGTGACGATGATGGTATAGGTCACCTCGTCGCCGTAGACAATGTCTTCCGTCTCGTCCGCCGTGATCGTTGTACTGGTAGCTATTGTGTTTACAACGGTCATGTTGGCGCTGATTACATTGAGGTCATAATTTCCGTTCTGATCGGCAACCTCTGCCGTAAAGGTCTTGTCACCTTTGATACCTGTCGTATACTGGCTGGTAAAGACGCCCGGCTTCCCGCTGACTGCCGTCAGGGCGAGGGCGTGTTTGTCCTCGTTATCATTCCTTCCCGATACGCTGAGCGTAATGTCCTCCGCCTTCAGGCCATAACTGTCCATCGACGTGTCGCCGCTGCTGGACGCTGTAACCGTGACCGTTACGGTCACCGGCTGATTGACCCGCTGTGTGGCCGGGCTGGGGCTGATCTGTACGGTCAGACGGACTTTCGTGATCGTCGCCGGTATGGACAGATCCGTCAATGCCAAAGTATAATTCGTTGCCTTCTCTCCGGTCAGTGCAATACCGGATGCCCGGATCTCATTCGCCTGCGCCACATTGGCATCATTATAGCCAAAGGACAGCTGATCCTGATCGATGGAAACACGGCTTTCATCCGCCGAAAGAATCCCGTCCAGTAGGATCTTGGCTCCTTTTGCATCTGTCGTCCCGTCGTACTCTTTTGTGTTGGGTCCCTCAATCCGCGGCGTCACCTCTTTTTTATTGATCGTAACGGTCACCGTCCCGGAGGCAGAATAATTAGACGCGTCCGAAGCGGTCAGCTGCAGGACATACGTACCCGCGTCTCCGATCTCGCTTTCCGGCACTTTGTTCTCTTCCGTCACGCTGTCCCGATACCATTCCTGCGTCCAGGCAAGCCGGTTCTTTACATCATCTGGTATGGAAGCCCCTGAGAAATCCACCCTGTTTACCATATCACCGGGCACGTTCAGCGAATCGCCGTATGTATATTCTGTCTGGTATCCGCTGCCGTCCGTTTTATTGGTTATGGTGCCGGAAAGCGGTTTAACAGTGATGGTAACCTTCTGAGATACCGCTTCTTCACCCGTCCCGCTGACCAAAGCTTTTGCATAATACTCATAGGTACCTGCCTGGGTATATTTTCCGGAAGCATCCTTTCCTGTTGAAAAAGTGAGCGTATCCGGCGTCCCCGCATCCGCCTGCACTTTCTGAGGCGTCCCCTCACTGTTATATACACAGTACCATTCATAAACCGGAACAGCCGTTTCGCCGTCCTCCATCTCATGTGAAACGTTCAGCGTAACCGTATTGCCCGTATCTCCATAAGTAAAATCAAATTCATACGTTTTCGGAGCCGGATCGTTGTCCGCAGTCAGTGAAACCGATTTAATCGCCTTCGCCGCCGTCCTCACGGAACTGACCTGATTGCCCGACAATGTCTCTTCATCCGAGATCCATGTGCCGCCCGAGGAATTGCTGCGGGCCTTGCCGATCTTCTGATAGCCGTATCCCTTTGCCAGCGTTTCCCGGATGGTAAGCGCATGGCTTCCTTTGGTCACAAGCCCGGACAGACGGCTGGTTCCGCCGATGGATACGCTCTGGCTGCCGTTTGTATTGCTCAGCACCAGATTGCCCAGCGCGACTTCTCCGCCTGTCATGCGGTAGGTTCCGTTCGTCACGGAGATGGCGTTGCTGTCGGAATCTGCCGCCCGGAAGGTTCCGCCTGTCACTGTCAGAGACGCTCCTTCCACATAGACCGGCGCCGATGCATTGGAGGAAAACGTTCCGTTCTGAATGGTGACGCTGGCGCTGTCCTTCACATATACGCATGCGCCGCTGTAATCGCCGTTCCCGATATAACTCATGGTTCCGGTGCCTTCAATGGTCAGAGACGCGTCCCCGCCGATGGTCAGCAGGTCGGGCGGAATCGCATCCGACTGATCGCTCATGCTCTGATAACTCCATGTATGCCCGTTAAGGTCAAGCGTCACATTTCCGGAAGACAGGCTGCAGACCGTCTCCGGGGACCGGGTCGTCACGTTCCCTGTCAGTGTAATCCGCGCCGTACGGCCGGATACCGCCGCCCAGGCTTCCTTCAGATTCGTATATTCCGTGCTCGTGCCGTCTATGGTCACCCGCACCACATTTCCTGTAGTCGTCTCTGTCTTGTTGGTGGAACTGCCGGACTGCTGATCAGATGACGTACTGTTCTGGTTATTGTTTCCCGGAGTCTGCGTCCCCGTTCCTGTCTGGCTGTCATCCGGAGTCTGCGTCCCTGTCCCCGTCTGGCTGTCGTCCGGAGTCTGCGTCCCCGTTCCCGTCTGGCTGTCGTCCGGGGTCTGCGTCCCCGTCCCCGTCTGGCTGTCGTCCGGAGTCTGCGTCCCTGTCCCCGTCTGGCTTCCGTCCGGAGTCTGCGTCCCCGTTCCCGTCTGGCTGTCGTCTGGGGTCTGTGTCCCTGTCCCCGTCTGGCTGTCGTCCGGAGTCTGCGTCCCCGTTCCCGTCTGGCTTCCGTCCGGAGTCTGCGTCCCTGCCTGACTGTTCCCGGATGTATTCTGCGATACGGTACCGGTACGGCCGTTTTTCTTCTCCAGCTGCGTAACCGTTCCGGCTCCTGACGACGCCGTAACCGGCATACTGCCCATCAGCAGGGCCGCCGTCATCGCCAGACATAATCCTCTCCATCTCTTTTTCCAATGTCTCATCGCGTTTCCCACTTCCTTATATTCATACTTATGCATTCTCTTTTATAGATAGTAATAATATAACATAAAATCTTCTGTTTGCCTACTGCTGAAGTGACAAAAGACGACGGGAATCCATAGAAAAATTCTGACAGCCCCGTCTGCGTCCGACAAAAAACGCTCTGTTTCCACGATTTTCCATGGAAACAGAGCGTCCTCTGCCCTGATAGAGCCGCTCAAACCGCTTTAGAGCATCTCCGCATGTCCGTTCATGTTCACATAAGAAGCCACCGAACAGTCAAACCCTTTGATATGGCGGTACAGCCAGTCAATGACGTTCTTGTTGACCGCTTCCACAAACGCATCGGTGGGGCCTTCCTCTTCCTCCAGCATCTCATGAAGCTCTCCTACGGCCTTTACAAAAGCCGCATGCTGCTTTTTATGCTCCTCAAGCCCCGGATAGGAGATCTCCTCCTGAAGCTTTTCCTCCGCACTGAAATGAAAATCCGTATAATCCGACAGATAGTCCAGCATCTTGATCGCCTCCAGCTTGCCGCCGCCCTGCTCACAGCAGTCCACCAGCTTGTTGATCTTCCCGATCAGTTCCTTATGCTGCCCGTCGATCATCTCGTTTCCCGTTACCAGGCTTTCATCAAATTCTGCATACATTGGTCCATTACCTCCTTAAATGTTGTATTGATATTCACCCATATCGTCCATTCCGTAGAAATCCCCGTAAGTGATATCAAATACGCTTTTCCTTTTTATTATATCATTTAAATTGATACCGTTTTTAATCAGATACTGCCAGTGTCCCGTATGGGAAATATCTCCCTGGATCAGGATGGATTTCAGCACGCCGTCTTTTACCACCGCTTTTTTGTAGCAGTCTCTGCTCTCCTTCACAAAGATATCCGCCCCGTCCACCTGAGCATTGATATCTCCGATGGTCAACATCTGCAGCCCGAAGAAATTCGATGTATTCTTCATGCAGTACCGGTCCGTGTACTCCACATCCGCACCGCACATATTGGATGCCGCGATTCTTCCCATATCCATGGCATTGGGCCAGACGCCGGACAGGCCGGTCACATCTCCCGCCGCGTACACATCCGGCGCGGAAGTCCGCATATGGCTGTCAACGGTGATTCCCCGCTCCATCTCAAGTCCGCTGCCTTCCAGCCACGCAATGTTCGGGCGCACGCCGGCAGCACAGACCACAAAATCGCACTCGACGGTCTCTCCGGTGGAAAGCACCACCGCCGTGATCTCGTTCTGGTCGTTGACGACGCTGTCGCTGGCGCCGATCCCCAGAAGGAACCTGGCTCCATGAGCCTCGAAGCGTTCCTGATACGCCTTCGCCGCCGTATCATCGGTCTGCAGCGGCATCACTCTGGGCGCCATCTCCGCGATCGTCACCTTCACGCCCCGCTCCATCAGGCCCGTAGCCACGTCCAGGCCCACCAGGCCGGAACCGACGATAAACACATGCTTCGCATTTTTCGCTTTCACCGCCGCGTCGATCTTCTGCGCGTCGCTTAAATCCCGGAAGCCGTACACATTGGACGCAGTCCGGAAATGGTTGATCGGCGGAATGCCGAATACAGATCCCGTGGCGATCAGCAGTTTGTCATAGGGCTGGTAGCCGTTTTCCATGCGGATCTGCTTTTTGGCGGTATCAAGGCCCAGGGCTTTCTGCCCTTTCCCCCAGTAGATCTCATGTTTTTCAAAGAAATCCGGCTCCACGAAGGAAAGCTCCTCCTCCGTCCGCTCACCGCCCAGAAACTTGTGCAGCATACAGCGGGAATGCGAGTGCTCGTCGATGGACATCATGATAAGGTTCACATCTTTTTTGTAGAGACGGATGCGCTCCGCCGCCGCCATACCGGCCGCGCCGGTACCTACGATCACATAAATCTCTGCCATATCCTACACCTCCTCGACCCGGATCGCCTGTTTGGGACAGGCGGCCACGCACGCCGGCCCTTCCGGACGATCGTTGCAGAAATCACATTTTAATATTTTTGTGCCATCCCTTGAAGGCTTCGGAATTCCGTACGGACAGTTCATCACGCACATGAAGCACGCGCCGCACCGCTTCTCGTCATACATCACATGTCCGGTCTCCGGGTCCTTTTTCAGCGCCCCGCTCATACAGCTGTTCGCGCAGCCCGGCACGCTGCAGTGACGGCAGAACATGGGCAGATAGCCGCCTTTGCCGTCATTCAGGATCTCATTGCGCGCCTCGGTCTCCGGAAGGTTGAAGTTCAGGGTTATCACCCCTTCTCCGCCATCGGTCCGGTGGCTGTCCATACAGGCCAGCGCACAGTTTTTGCACCCGTCGCATTTGGAAGGGTCTATCACGATTCGTTTCATACTTACCTCTCCTGTTTTTCGTTCCGCATCCGCTCAGATGCCATGTTCTAAATGTTCAGACCCTTCCGTCTCTCCACAATAATCGCTTCCATCTGGTCCGCTGCCTTGACCGGATCGATCTCCACCAGCACCTGGCCTCCGGTAATGTCCTTCAGGCCTTCCGTCAGCACGTTGACCACCAGTTCGCTTCCGGCGATAAACGGCTGCTGTCCCAGATGGAGCGGAAGTCCCAGAGCCAGTCCAAAGCATCCGTCAGCCAGCGCCTGCTCCTCCAGCCACTGGGGCGCGGAAAGTACCAGCGGAAGCTGCGGGATGTCGATGCCGATCTCCTTTGCCAGCGCCGTCGCCACCATCTCCAGGCGTCCGATGGCAAGACACGGGCCGAAATTGAGGACCGGCGGGATGTTCAGGCTCTTACATACCTCTTTCAGGCTGTCTCCTGCCAGTTCCGCCGCTTCCGGCGTCATAAGCCCGCAGTTCTCCAGTCCGCCTGAGGAACATCCTGCGGAAAGTACAATGATATCGCGTTTAATAAGTTCTTTCGTAAGTTCCACCGTCAGCACGTCGTGTCCGCCTGCGGTCAGGTTGGAACATCCCACAACGCCCGCTACGCCCTTGATCTTACCGGATACAATCAGGTCGATGAGCGGTTTCCACTGTCCGCCCAGGAAATCTTTCAGAGAACCCTCGGAAATACCCGTCAAGGTATTTTGATTGCCGTGCTCCGGCTGCAGGTTCATGGGGACCACGCCGCGGCGTTCCTTATATGCGGCAATGATTTTGTCAATAATGACCTCCGTCTGCGCTTCTCTCTTCTCATACGCATATTCCACAGACTCCGCATTGGCCTTCTTCGCCACCAGGTCCAGACAGATCTGCTTGATCTTCAGCTCGTCACAGATCGGCTCAATGCCCGGCAGCGTGCAGTTGAATTCGGACAATACCGCGTCAATGGCTCCTGTCGCCAGCACCGCCTCGCTGGTGTAGTTATTTCCTGCATGGCCGTCAAAAATATCCGTATAATGCGCACCGCGCAGCTGCAGATCCTGTCCCACGCAGGTACAGCCCACCAGCTTGAAGCCCTTTGCTCCCGCCGCCTGTGCCTTCGCCGTCACGTCCGCATCCGTCAGGCGGTTCTGGATATGGGTGAACAGGGAATGCTGATGTCCCGTAATCATAATGTTTATGTAATCCGGGTCAATGACGTTCATGCCCACCGGAGCCAGACGGATCTCCGGTTCGCCCAGCATCACGTCGTTTAACAGGTTGGTCAGCGTCAGACCATACAGGCCTGTGGAAATACCCAGGCGCAGGCAGGTCATAAGCATCTCCACCGGATCGGAACTTAAGTTGGTGGAACATTTCACCACGCCGTCAAATACTTCTGATTTGGAGCCGCCCGGTACGATCCCCAGCTCTTTCCACTTCTTATAGCGGGGCGCGTACGCCATCTTCTCCACAAGCTCCATCTCTTCCCATATGGGCTTATACAGGTCAGCCAGTACTTTATCCGCTACGGCCAGCGCCTGTGCGTGCTCATCCAGAGACGGATCGATCCCGAACTCTTCCACCAGTCCGGCCAGCGCCTTATGTCCCTTGATCTCGCCATGGCTCAGCGCCGTGTTCTTCAGATTCCACGCGGTTTTCTCCACGATATGAATATAACATCCGCTGCCGCATGCCACCGCACGAAGAAAATTTCTGGTCACGATGACATCCGCAGTCGCACCGCAGATGCCTCTTGGAGCCGTCGGCGTGATCCGGCACGGACCGTTGGAGCAGAGCCTGCAGCAGACCCCCTTCAGGCCGAACCCGCATTTGACGCTCTGTCCTTTGACTCTGTGATGGGAAGTCTCCATGGGCAGCCCCGCAATGAAGCTCTCCAGCGGCTTATCCGCGCTCTTACAGGTTTCACAGCCATAGCATTGATTCATAGTTTTGTACCTCCTGGTCATGTATCGATTGATTTTGCAACATCATGGTTTTTATCCCTTTCCATTATATATGTTCCTGCATTCAGGATCAAGAGATTTTCCGGGAAATCCTCGAAAAACAGTTGACAGCGAAAATGTTTTGTTGTATGATAAATCATGTCAAACGAAGCGCGTCTTCGTTGGTATCATCTGTGCACGAGTGGCTCAGTGGTGGAGTATCGCCTTGCCAAGGCGAGGGTCGCGGGTT
>CAJUAA010000043.1 GCA_910584205.1 uncultured Lachnospiraceae bacterium | reverse complement strand
AGTATTGATTTATCAAGGCGCAAAACGCATTTTTTATGTGGGAAGTTTGAGTTAATAATTTTTTGTCCAATAAAAATTTTATTGCAAAATTAAAAAAATATCCAGAATCTAAATATGTAACTGTACAAAAATTTGTGGAAGAAAATATTGGGAATACCATCTGGGGAGAAAAAGAAATAAAGAACAGAACTGAGCGGTTAGGAAAAATTATGTATGATAATATTATTGAAGGATGAAATTTGAACAGATTTATAGATTTTTAACATATGGGAATTTTCTGAATGAGTGGCAAGAGAATGTCAGAGTCTATGTAAAAGGAAAAGGTGTTTACAAAGGAAGGGGAATTTTTGCAAAGCATAGAAACAATCAACGATTTTTGTTGTTATTTTGTCTTTCTTAGGCTTTATTAAAATATTGTGAAAGGAAAGACTGCTGTTTATGGATAACAGGAGAATGGGAAAGAAAAGGAGCGGCGGGGCATGGCAAAAGCAGTAGGGATCGGATATCAGGATTTTGAACAGGTAGTGAAAAACGATGTTTTTTATGTGGATAAGACAAACTTTATCAAAGAATGGTGGGACAATCAGGATATTGTCACCCTGATTGCCCGCCCCAGACGCTTTGGAAAGACGCTGAACATGAGCATGCTGGAACAGTTCCTGTCGGTGCAGTACAGGGGCAGGGGAGATCTTTTTGAGGGGCTTTCCATATGGGAGGAGGAAGATTACCGGAATCTGCAGGGAACCTTTCCGGTGATTTCTTTAAGTTTTGCGGATGTGAAGGAATCTGCTTTTGAGGGCGCGAGAAAGAAAATCTGCCAGATCATCAGAGACTTGTATGATCGGCATGATTATTTACTGGCCAGTGAACAATTGAATGAAAATGAAAGGGAGCAGTTTCAGAAAATATCGGCAGAGATGGAGAATTATCTGGCGAAAGGTTCGCTGAAAGCTTTGTCGAAATATCTGACGGCTTATTATGGCAGGAAGGTGATCATCCTTCTGGACGAATACGACACGCCCATGCAGGAGGCGTATGTGCATGGTTACTGGCAGGAACTGACGGATTTTATCCGGGGACTGTTCAATTCCACGTTCAAGACGAATCCGTATCTGGACCGGGCGGTCATGACCGGGATCACCAGAGTCAGCAAGGAGTCCATCTTCTCGGATCTGAACAATCTCACAGTTGTGACTACAACCTCGGACCTGTATGCGGACAGCTTTGGATTCACAGAAGCGGAAGTATATGCCGCTTTGGAGGCGTATGGCAAAAAGGAGCAGATGCCGCTGGTCAGACAGTGGTATGACGGTTTTGCATTCGGGCATCAGAGGGAGATTTATAATCCGTGGTCGATCCTGAATTATCTGAAAACCGGAAAGGTGTCCGCTTACTGGGCCAATACCAGCAGCAACAGCCTGGTCGGGAAACTGGTCCGGGAAGGAAGTAAAAAAATAAAAGGAATCATGGAAAGGCTGATCAAAGGAGAGAGCTTCCATGCGCAGATCGATGAGCAGATCGTATATGACCAGCTGAATACAGATGAAACCGCTGTATGGAGTCTCTTCCTTGCCAGCGGTTATCTGAAGGTCCTAAGCTATGAACAGAGCCTGGAGGAAGCCGAAGGATGGGCGGAGAATTATGAACTGGCATTAACAAATCTGGAAGTGCGGATTATGTTCCGGAAGCTGATCCGCTCCTGGTTCGGCCCGGTTGAGTCCGATTACAGTGATTTTACAAAAGCACTGGTTCGAGGGGATCTGGAAGAGATGAATGCTTATATGAACCGGATCTCGGAGGCGGTATTCAGCTCCTTTGATACTGGAAAACGGCCTTCCGGGAAAGCAGAGCCGGAGCGGTTCTATCATGGTTTTGTGTTGGGACTTCTGGTGGAACTGGGTGACCGGTATGTGCTCACTTCCAATCGGGAGAGTGGTTTCGGGCGGTACGATGTGCAGCTGGAGCCGAGAAAAGAGGCGGATGATGCGATCCTCCTGGAGTTCAAAGTGAGAGATTCGAAGAAGGAGAAGAGCATGGAAGAAACGGCACAGAATGCGCTTGCACAGATTGAAAGCAGAGATTATGCGTCAGGACTGCGGGAAAGAGGGATACCGGAAGAGCGGATCAGGAAGTATGGATTTGCGTTTGAGGGGAAGACGGTGCTGATCGGGGAGGCTTAACATGTCGTTTTTCCGGGAGGAAAAGGTGGTTCTGCTTTTGCTTCGGGTTGCTGCTGCAGGCCTTCTGTATCTTCTCCCGGTTATGAGAGTCTTTATGATGATTGCAAAGCTGAGCAGGAAATTCAGCCTGTCATAACGAGGGACAGAAGATTTGAATGTACAGATCTTCCGTCCCTCATCTGGGCATTACATGTTCACTCCTGCCGGTAATTCAGCCACAGAGGCGGTTCCTCAGAGTCATAAGTGGCGTTGGAGAACATGCTGCCGTCGGGAAGCGTGGTCGTTTCCGCCCAGCCGATGTGATCAATGGAGCCGCCGACCAGGATGGTGTGATGGGTGCCGTCCGGGTCGGTGCTTTCATAGCGGTAGCAGGTGGTCGCCGAGCACTGGTCGGTGATATCCGTATAGGAACCGTCCAGAGTAAAATAGACGCGGCCGTCTGTGATGACCACCGGGTCCGCGGCGAATCCGGTGTCCACAGAGACGACGTCCTCCCCGTATTCATTGATATACTGCATGATCCTGCCGCCGCCCAGCATGGGGAAGATCTTCTCTCCGTAGGCAAAGCCGGCCAGCGCCGCTGCGGTCGCAATGGCCGCCGCCACGAGCGGGAGCCGGAGCCGCCGGGATCTTTTTCCGGCGGGGACCGATACTTTTTCAGGATTTTTCATATGGTCAGTCAGTACAGACAGGATTCGCTCCCGGCTCTCATCCGGCAGCTCCAGACAGCGAAAAGTCCGTTTCCAGTGTTTTTTCATAAGCCTTCCTTTCTTAATTGCCCTGCATCTGCCGCTCTCTCCATCCCATGGTCTGGAAGAATTTTTGACCTCGTTCCGCGTCCCAAAATCCTTCCGGGATTCCGTTCGGACAGATGCTGTTTTCACAGATTATTTGACATTACCATTTTTTTCAAAAGTTTTCTTGCCCGATGTATCCGCATGGAGACGCCGGAAGGACTGATTTTCAGAAATCCGGCGATCTCGGGAAAGGTGTATCCTTCGTAATAGTGAAGATAGATGACGATTCGGTATTTCTGCGGAAGCTCCATGACAGCCTGGAACAGTTCCCGGTCTTCCGGGTGCTGAAAGGGGATCGTATCATCTAAGGGGACGGTCCGTCTGAGCCAGACCGATCGAAGCTGATCCTTGCAGCAGTTGACCGTGATCCGAATCAGGAATGCCCGTTCGCTGCCGGGTTTTGGCAGCGCTTTCCCGTCAATCAGTTTTAAAAACACCGTCTGAACCAGATCTTCGGCGTCCTGGGGCGAGCCAAGATAGCTGTATGCCAGCCGGTAGACCATGTTGGAATAATCATGAAACAGAGTCATAATCTGTTGCTCTTCCATGGGCGGTATCCTCCTTTGTGTTTTTGAGATCTCATATAAAAAACGAATGAGCGGGGAAAATCAGCACATTTCATTTTTAAAATACCATGAACTAAATATATAGTATATATAGAAAAAAGAGGAACTGCAAAAAATTTCTATACCAGAAGCCTGTGGAACAGCCTGTTTTCTCCGGGGGAAATTGGATTTGTGGGACTGTTCATATTTTCTAAAATCCTTGCTATTTTCTCTATATTTTAGTATAATTCTAACATGAGGGGTTGAAACGAGGTTTTTTCCCTTTGTAAACGTGCTGTGGTTCGTGGCTGCAGAATGACAAAATGTATTGGAGGAGATTGCTAATGAACGTTTACACAACAGACAGTATCCGCAACGTGGTTCTTTTAGGACATGGCGGGAGCGGTAAGACCAGCCTGGTTGAGGCGATGGCATATGTATCGGGGCTGACCAGCCGGATCGGAAAGGTCACCGATGGAACAACCATCAGTGATTATGACAAGGAAGAGATCAAGCGCAAGTTCTCTATCAATACTTCTGTCGTTCCGATTATCTGGAAAGATACGAAGATCAATGTTCTGGATACGCCGGGATTCTTTGATTTTGTAGGCGAAGTGGAAGAGGCAGTGGCGGCGGCGGATGCCGCGGTCATCGTGGTATCCGGCAAGGCAGGCGTGGAAGTTGGAACGGAGAAGGCATGGGAACTCTGTGAGAAATATAAACTCCCGCGTATGTTTTTTGTATCGGATATGGACGTGGACAACGCTTCCTTCCGCGAGGTGGTGGAGACGCTGACCGAGATGTACGGCAAGAAGATTGCGCCGTTCTATCAGCCGATCCGTGAGAACGAGAAGTTTGTGGGATATGTCAACGTCATGAAGATGGCAGGCCGCCGTTTTACCGGAATCGGTACCAGGGAAGACTGCGAGATCCCGGATTACTGTAAGCCGAATCTGGACATTTACAGAGAGGCCATGATGGATGCGGTGGCAGAGACAAGCGAAGAGTTTATGGAGCGCTATTTTGCAGGAGAGGAGTTCTCCGTAGGCGAGATCCGCGCAGCCATGAAGATGAATGTGGATGATGGAAGCATCATTCCGGTATCCATGGGGTCCAGCGTAGAGCTTCGGAACATTCACAATATGCTGAATGATATTGTGGAGCTGCTTCCGTCCCCGGATAAGAAGGAGTGCGCCGGCATCAACACGAAGACCAACGAGATCTTCCAGGCGGATTACAATTTCTCCAAAACCAAATCGGCATATGTCTTCAAGACCATTGCGGACCCGTTTATCGGAAAGTATTCTCTGATCAAGGTGTGTTCCGGCGTTATCAAGTCAGACGACGTACTGTACAATTCTTCTTCGGAGACCGAGGAGAAGCTGAATAAGCTTTATGTCATGAGAGGCAACAAGCCCATCGAAGTGACCGAGCTTCACGCGGGCGATATCGGAGCTATCGGTAAGGCAAACTGCAGGACCGGCGATACGCTGTCCACAAAGGCGGCTCCGGTGCTGTTCGGCAAGACGGAGATTTCAAAACCATATACATATATGGCATATAAGGCGAAGAAGAAGGGAGACGAAGATAAGATCTCCCAGGCTCTGGCGAAGATGATGGATGAGGATCTGACCATTAAAGCAGTCAATGATGCGGAAAACCGCCAGACGCTGCTCTACGGCATGGGCGATCAGCATCTGTCCGTGATCGTCAGCACGCTTGCTGAAAAATATAAGGTGGAAGTGGAGCTGGATAAGCCGAAGGTAGCGTTCCGCGAGACCCTTCGGAAGAAATCCGATGTGGAATACAAGTATAAGAAACAGTCCGGCGGACACGGACAGTATGGCCATGTAAAGATGACCTTCGAGCCTTCCGGCGATCTGGAGAATCCGTATGTGTTTGATCAGATGGTCGTGGGCGGCGCCGTACCGAAGAACTATTTCCCGGCAGTGGAAAAAGGTATTCAGGATTCCGTCACCAAAGGGCCTCTGGCAGGATATCCGGTGGTTGGCGTGAAGGCGGTGCTCTATGACGGTTCCTATCATCCGGTGGATTCTTCCGAGATGGCGTTTAAGACCGCTGCGATTCAGGCATTCAAGAAAGGCTTCATGGAAGCATCACCGGTTCTTCTGGAGCCGATCGTGACCATGACGGTGCTCGTGCCGGATAAATACACGGGCGATGTCATGGGTGATCTGAACAAGAGAAGAGGCCGCGTGCTCGGTATGAATCCGGCAGGCTCCGGCAAGACGGAAGTGGTGGCGGATGTGCCGATGATGGAAATCTTTGGCTATAATACGGACCTGCGTTCCATGACCGGCGGAAGCGGCGTATATTCCTATGAGTTTGCACGTTATGAGCAGGCTCCGTCGGATGTGCAGGAGAAGGAAGTGGCAGCAAGAGCTGCAGAATCATAAAGAGAAATACAGAAAAAGTGGGCTGCCGCATCTGCGGCGGCCCTTTTTAGCTCAATGCGTCCGGAGTGGATAACGTTAAGAATGCGCTAAGAAATGCTTGACATGGGAAGGAGGGAAAGAGATAATAAAAATAAGGTAATATATGGGGAGTGATCGGCAGTGAAAAAAATAGTGAAAAAATGTGCGGAAAGGATGTGGCTTCTGGCCCGGTGGCTTGTGCTGGCGGGGGTGACCGGGGTGGTGCTGGGTGTGCTGGGCGGCCTGTTTGGCAGGAGCATTACGATGGTAACCGCGTTTCGGGGAACCCATCCGTGGATGCTGTACCTGCTGCCTGCGGCGGGCCTGCTGATTGTGGCCATGTACCGGATGGACCCTTATAAAACAGGGACGAACCGGGTACTGGAGGGCATTCAGTCCGATGTCTACATTCCGCTCCGGACGGCGCCTTTGATCGCGGCGTCCACTGTGCTTACCCATGCGTTCGGCGCGTCCGCAGGGCGTGAGGGCGCGGCGCTCCAGCTGGGCGGGAGCATCGGAGGAACATTCGGAAGATGGCTGAAGCTGGAGGACCATGACCATAAGGTTATGATTATGTGCGGCATGAGCGCGGGATTTGCGGCGCTGTTCGGGACGCCTTTAACAGCTACGGTTTTTGCCATGGAGGTGGTCAGCGTAGGGCTGATGCAGTATGCGGCGCTGGTGCCCTGCTGTGTGGCGGCGCTGTTGGCAAAAGAAACGGCGGAGTTTGTGGGGGCCCATGGAGAGCATTTTGCCCTTCCGGCGGTGACGGTTTTTGACTGGAGAAGCGGGGCGCTGACGGTTCTGCTGGCGTTTTGCTGCGCGGCGGTCAGTATTCTGTTCTGCATGACGCTGCATTATACAGAGCATCTGTATAAAAAATGGATTCCCAATGAATGGCTTCGGATCGTGGCGGGCGGGTGCCTGATTATCCTTATGACAAAGCTTCTGGGTACGACGGCTTATCTGGGGGCGGGGATGGACATCATCGAGCTTGCCATGGAGGGGAAAGTGATCGCCGCGGCGTTTCTTATGAAAATGGTCTTTACCGCGGTGTCACTTGGCAGCGGGTTCCGGGGCGGTGAGATTGTACCGACGCTGTTTGTGGGCGCTACGTTTGGCTGCCTCTTCGGGCAGGTGACAGGGCTTTCGCCCTCGCTGGCGGCGGCCTGCGGCATGGCAGCGGTATTCTGTGGGGTCACGAACTGCCCGATCTCTTCGCTGCTGTTGAGCTTTGAACTGTTTGGATTTGATTGTATGCCGTTTTTCCTGTTGTCCGTGAGCATCGCTTATCTGGAATCCGGATATTACGGCCTGTATCAGAGTCAGAAGATCCTGTATTCCAAGACGAAGCTGAAGTATATCAATACGCACACGAAGGAGTAACAGAGGCGCGTGTACAGGGACGGTTTCTGGTTTTTCATGGAACAGGAACGGGTCAGGAGGAAACGCCTTGAGCCGGGAAAAGTTTGTGCAGCAGAAAACGAAGAGAGGGGTAGAGCCTTATGGATAGAAAAGCGACAGCCAGAGAGACGCTGGCGATCATGGAGCGCGGATATTATGAAATAAATGGAATCAGCGTGGATATCAGACAGCAGCAGGACGATTCGGTAAACAACAGCTTTCTGCTGACGCCGGAGCAGGGCGATCAGATTCTTAAGAAGTATGAGAAGGGTGCAAAAGCACAGGACCGGAAGACTGCCTTTGCAACGCAGAACTGCGGTACGGTGGACGCGATCCTGGAGCTTGCCGGGGAAGGAAAGCAGGCGGCGGTCTTAAACTTTGCCAGCGCCAAAAATCCAGGCGGCGGATTCATCAACGGGGCCATGGCGCAGGAAGAGAGTCTTGCGGTTTCCTCCTGTCTGTACAGGACCCAGCTGGCCCATGAGGAATATTATGTGAAAAACCGTGCGTTCCGCTCTATGATGTATACAGACCATGCCATCTGGTCTCCGGATGTGGTGTTTTTCCGGGATGGACGTTTTTGCCTGCTGGAGCATCCGGTGACGGCCTCCGTGCTGACGCTCCCGGCGGTCAATATGGGACAGGTGCTGTTGAAAGGAGAGGATCCGGCGAAGGCAGAGGAAGTTATGAAGCGGCGCATGAAGCTGTCGCTTGCCATTTTTGCGGAGCAGAGGTGTGAGCATCTGATCCTGGGCGCCTATGGATGCGGCGTGTTCCGCAATGACCCGGAGAAAATCGCCGGGTGGTGGAAGGAGCTTCTGGAGGGAGAGTTCGCAGGGGTATTTTGCGCCGTTGTGTTCGCAGTGCTGGACCACTCTGCGTCAGGGCCGTGTATCGGAGCGTTTCAGAGAATCGCTGAGGAGAACTGAGGAGGCTGCTGAAAATTTTACTTGCGCTTTATGGAAACCTGTGGTAGAATACAAGAGTTGAAGACGCAGGAGTGGCGGAATGGCAGACGCATCAGACTCAAAATCTGACGTAGGTGACTATGTGTGGGTTCAAGTCCCATCTCCTGCATGGGTATATCGTCAGATCGCTGTCACGGCGGTCTGGCGTTTTTTTATGCTTTTCGCAAGTACCTTGCAATCCATACGGTCATTCGCTATAATGGGAACAAATGGACAGGAAAGAGGCGCATGGCGCGGCTTCCTTCCGGCAGGAGCAGAGCTATGAACTGTAAAGAGACACAGAGGCTTCTGGTCTCCTATATCAATGGAGAACTGGAAGAAAAAGAAGAAGAGGAGTTTGTCCGGCATATCCGGCGTTGCCCGGAGTGCTATGAGGAACTGGAGGTCTATGCCACGGTATTTGCGGGTATCCGCCAGCTGGACGGCATGGAGGAGCAGATCGACTACCGGACGCTTGTGGAGGATTCTCTGGACAACTCAGAGGAGGACGCCATCGACGAGCATTTTCTGGCGATGTATACCTTTCTTCTCAGGACGGCAGCGACCGTAATACTATTTTATATGATGGCGAGGTGGTTTTTTTAATGAGTGAAAAGATTGTACTGATAGACGGCCACAGTATTATTCATCGGGCATTTTACGGGGTTCCGGATCTGACCAGCGCCGATGGGCTGCATACCAACGGGATCTATGGATTTCTGAACATTATGTTTCGGATACTCGACGAGGAAAAGCCGGAATATCTGGCAGTGGCGTTTGACCTGAGCGCGCCCACGTTCCGGCATGAGATGTATGATGCCTATAAGGGTACGAGGAAGGGGATGCCGGATGAGCTGCGGGAGCAGATTCCGGTGATGAAGGAGCTCCTTACCGCCATGGGGATTCCCCTTTTGATGAAGGAGGGCTATGAGGCCGATGATCTGCTCGGAACGATTGCCAGAAGGAGCGAGGCGGCAGGGATGGACGTGGTCATCGTGTCCGGCGACCGGGACCTTCTGCAGATCGCTACGGACCGGATTCTGATCCGGATTCCAAAGACGAAAAGGGGCGTTACGGAGATCGAGAATTATCACGCGGCGGATGTGAAAGAAGTCTGTCAGGTGACGCCGGCGCAGATCATCGAGCTGAAAGCGTTGATGGGGGATTCTTCCGACAATATTCCGGGGGTTCCCGGTATCGGGGAAAAGGGTGCAACGGCCCTGATTACGGCGTATGGCGATATCGAGACGGCGTACGAGCATGTGGATGAGATCCGTCAGAAGCGGACCAGAGAGGCGCTGCGGGAGCATTTTGACATGGCGGTCATGAGCAAAAAGCTTGCGACGATCTGTGTGGACGCGCCGGTGGAGTTTGAACTGGAGGCGGCCAGATTTACGGACCCTTATACTCCGGAGGCGTATGAATGGTGCCGGAAGCTGAATTTCCGAAAATATCTGGAACGTTTCAAAAAGGAAGGAACCCCCATGCCGAAGGAGGCGGAACCGAAGATCATCCGTGTGACGGAACCGGCGGATGCGGAGGCGCTGTTTGGCCGGGCAGGGGCGCAGGACCGGGTCGCCTTCGAACTGTACAGACGGAAGAAAGAGGACGGGCTGACGCTGACCCTGTCGGATGAGGGATATGCCATGACCACGGCGGAGGAAGAGACGGTGGTCTCCCTGGCGCTGTCCGAGACGGAAGGATATGAACTGGCCGAGGGAGGGCTTCTGACGGAGGCGTACCTTCTGGAACATCTGGAGCAGCTGGCGGCGTCCGTGCCCTTCTGCGCGGTCTCGGATGTGAAACGGCTGCTGAAGGACGTGAAGATTTCTCCGGAACATAGAGAACATATGTTCGATATCGAGATCGCGGCGTATCTGATCAATCCGCTTGCCAGCCAGTATGCCCATGAGGATATGGGAAGGCCCTGTGCGGCGCTGACTACCTGGAAGCGGGCGGCCATGCTGGAGAAGAAGCTTCAGGAGACCGGTATGAGAGAGCTGTTTGACAACGTGGAGATGCCCCTGGTATTTACCCTGTATGATATGGAAACGGACGGTGTCCGGGTAAACGCGGAGGAACTGAAGGAATACGGGGAAGCGCTGGTGGGCAGAATTCAGGAGCTGGAGGCACAGATCCATACGGCGGCGGGAGAAGCGTTTAACATCAATTCGCCCAAACAGCTGGGCGTGATCCTTTTTGAAAAGCTGGGGCTGCCCGGGGGAAAGAAGACAAAGACCGGATATTCCACGTCGGCGGAGATCCTGGACAAGCTGGCGCCGGAGCATGAGATCGTCCGGGACATCCTGGAATACCGGCAGCTGACCAAACTGAAATCTACCTATGCGGACGGGCTGGCCGGATGCATTGCGGCGGACGGCAGAATCCACAGCAATTTCAATCAGACGATCACGGCTACCGGACGCATCAGCAGTACGGAACCGAACCTGCAGAATATCCCGGTCCGCATGGAACTGGGAAGGCTGATCCGGAAGGTCTTCATTCCGAGAGACGGCTGCGTCTTTGTGGACGCCGATTATTCCCAGATTGAGCTTCGGGTGCTGGCGCACATGTCTCAGGATGAGAAGCTGATCGAAGCGTACCGGCAGGCGGAGGATATCCACCGGATTACGGCTTCCCAGGTGTTTCATGTGCCTTTCGAGGAGGTGACGCCGCTTCAGAGGCGCAACGCGAAGGCGGTGAATTTCGGAATCGTGTACGGGATCAGTTCTTTTGGGCTCTCCCAGGACCTGAGCATTTCCACCAAAGAGGCAAAGGAATACATCGACCGGTATTTTGAGACCTATCCAGGGATCAAGGGATTTCTGGACGGACTGGTGGCAGGCGCGAAGGAGCAGGGGTATGTGTCGACCATGTACGGAAGACGCAGGCCCATACCGGAGCTGAAATCCTCGAATTTCATGCAGCGGTCCTTCGGAGAGCGTGTGGCGATGAATTCTCCCATCCAGGGGACGGCGGCGGACATCATCAAGATCGCCATGATCCGGGTGCATGACCGTCTGGCCCGGGAAGGACTTCGGTCCAGACTGATCCTTCAGGTGCATGACGAGCTTCTGATCGAGGCGTACGAGGATGAGACGGAGCAGGTGGAACGGATTCTGCAGGAGGAGATGCAGCAGGCGGCAGCGCTGGATGTACCTCTGGAGATCGACATGCACAGAGGCAGGAACTGGTATGAGGCGAAATAGATGAGGATCATAGGAGTGACCGGCGGTGTGGGGGCCGGAAAAAGCACGGTTCTGCAGTATATGGAGGAGGCCTGGGGGGCCAGTCTGATCCTGGCGGACCATGTGGCGCACGAACTGATGGAACCGGGGAGCGGCATGTGCAGGCGGATACAGGAAACCTTTGGCGGCGAAGTCCGGTCCAGAGACGGCGGCATCGACCGGAAGCGGCTCGGAGATCTGGTTTTCGCGGATGAACAAAAACGCGTACAGCTGAATGGAATCGTACACCCGTCGGTAAAGGAAGAGATCCTTCGGCGGATCGGGCAGGCGGAAACAACAGGGAAAGACTGTGTAGTTGTGGAAGCCGCACTGTTTCTGGAAGAAAAATATGATGCATTCTGCAGTGAAACGTGGTATATTTATACGAATGAGGACAGGAGACGTGCAAGACTGAAGGTTTCCAGAGGCTATACGGATGAACGGATCGATCAGATGTTTCAAAGCCAGAAGAGCCATGAGGAGTTTTTGGGCCGGTGCGATTATGTCATCGATAATAACGGGACGGCGGAGGAGACCTGCCGCCAGATCGACAGAAGGATGATGAACAGATGAGATTATGCAGTATTGCCAGCGGGAGCAGCGGAAACTGTATCTATACGGGCAGCAGCCGGACCCATCTTCTGGTGGATGCGGGAATCAGCGCGAAAAAGGTGGAGGAAGGCTTAAAAGAACTTCAGGTGGAGGGGAAGGACATTCAGGGACTTCTCATTACCCACGAGCACTCCGACCACATCAAGGGGGCCGGGATACTGGCGCGCAGATACGGACTGCCGATCTACGCCACAGGCGGCACGATCCGGCAGATGAAGTCCATGAAAAGCCTCGGGAAGATCGACGCGGGCCTGTATCATGTGATCCAGGCGGACCGGCCTTTTACCATCGGCGACGTGGAAGTGACGCCCTTTGGCATCTCCCACGACGCGGCGGAGCCGGTGGCGTTCCGGTTTTCCTGTCAGGGCAAATCGGCGGCGGTGGCCACGGATATGGGAGTCTATACGGATTATATCGTGGAGCATCTGAAGGGGCTGGATGTCCTTCTTCTGGAGTCCAACCATGACATCAAGATGCTGCAGGTGGGCCCTTACCCCTACCCGCTCAAACAGCGGATTCTGGGGGAATGCGGGCATCTGTCCAACGAAAGCGCCGGGCAGCTGCTGTGCAGGATACTGCACGATCAGATGAAAAAGATCTATCTCGGGCACCTGAGCAAGGAGAATAATTACGCAGAACTTGCGTATGAGACCGTGAAGCTGGAGATCCAGCTGGACCCGGTGGCGTACGGCCCGGAGGATTTTGACATACAGGTAGCCAGAAGGGACTGCTGCTCCGGTATCTGCGAGTGGTAACGGATGCCAAAAAGGAGCGCAGGGCAGAAAGAGAAAGGAAGTCAGAAATGAAGAAATTTATCATTACGGTTTTGGGCCATGACGCGGTGGGGATCATTGCCAGAGTCTGTACGTATCTTGCGGAGAAGCAGGTGAACATCCTGGACATCTCCCAGACGATTGTGGACGGATATTTTAATATGATGATGATCGTGGATGCGGAAAAGGCGGAAGATGTGTCCGGAATGTCGGAGGAACTGGCAAAGCTGGGAGAAGAGATCGGAGTGATGATCCGCTGCCAGCACGAGGATATTTTCAACATGATGCACCGGATATAGGGAAGCGCCAAAGGAGAGACGATGATTAATATACAAGAGGTACTTGAAACCAATAAGATGATCGAGCAGGAGAATCTAGATGTGAGGACGATCACGCTGGGGATCAGCCTGCTGGACTGTATCGATTCCGATCTGGAACGGCTGAAGAAAAACATATATGAGAAGATCACCAGGACGGCGAAAGACCTGGTGGCGACCGGGCAGGCCATCGAATCCCAGTACGGCATTCCCATCGTCAACAAGAGAATCTCCGTGACGCCCATGGCGCTGGTGGGAGGCGCGGCCTGCAGGACGTCGGAGGATTATGTGGAGCTTGCGAAGGTGCTGGATGACGCGGCGCAGACGGTGGGTGTCAATTTCCTCGGAGGCTTCTCCGCGCTGGTGTCCAAGGGCATGACGAAGAGCGACGAGCTTCTGATGCATGCGATCCCGCAGGCGCTGGCACAGACGGAGCGGGTGTGCAGCTCGGTCAATCTGGGCTCCACAAAGACGGGCATCGACATGGACGCGGTGCGGCTGATGGGAGAGATCATCCGGGAGACCGCGGAGCTTACGAAGGAACAGGATTCTCTGGGATGCGCGAAGCTGGTGGTGTTCTGCAATGCGCCGGACGACAATCCCTTCATGGCGGGCGCTTTCCACGGAGTGACGGAGGCGGATGCCATTATCAATGTGGGAGTCAGCGGCCCCGGCGTGGTAAAGACGGCTTTGTCCAAAGTGCGGGGGGAAAGCTTTGAGGTGCTCTGCGAGACGATCAAAAAAACCGCGTTCAAGGTCACCCGCGTGGGCCAGCTGGTGGCCCAGGAGGCGTCGAAGCGCCTGGGGATCCCCTTTGGCATCATTGACCTTTCCCTTGCGCCCACGCCGGCCATAGGGGACAGCGTGGCGGAGATTCTGGAGGAGATCGGCCTGGAATATGCAGGCGCTCCGGGAACGACGGCAGCGCTGGCGCTTTTGAACGACCAGGTGAAAAAGGGCGGCGTTATGGCGTCCTCCTACGTAGGAGGTTTGAGCGGCGCGTTTATCCCGGTCAGCGAGGATCAGGGAATGATCGACGCCGTGCAGGCGGGCGCCCTGACGCTGGAAAAGCTGGAAGCCATGACCTGCGTCTGCTCGGTGGGCCTGGACATGATCGCGATCCCGGGAGAGACCAGCCCGTCTACGATCTCGGGCATCATCGCGGATGAGATGGCTATCGGCATGGTCAATCAGAAGACGACGGCAGTCCGCGTGATTCCGGTCATCGGGAAAACGGTGGGAGATATGGTGGAGTTCGGCGGCCTTTTGGGCTACGCGCCGGTCATGCCGGTCAATCCCTATTCCTGCGAAGCATTTATCAGCCGCAGAGGAAGGATCCCGGCTCCGATCCACAGCTTTAAAAATTAGATCCGAAGATTTAAAAATCTGAGGAAGGATTTGGAACGAAATCCGAACGAAACAGGAAAAAATTTCGGACACAGGATTGACAGGACGGACAGGCTGAGATAAGATATAGAAAAACAGGGGAGAGGTGAAAGGATGAGAAGATAATCGGCTTTTGAAAACATGAGACAGGTTGTATGCAATATCGTTCTGCGGGGGCAGGAGGATATGGCTTTGTCATGTTGCCAAAAGTGGGTTATGTTCTCATAATCTCTCTTTTTCTTATGCGCAGAATGCGGTGTGCGTAACACAGGATGCGAAAAACAGAGGTTGGAGTGTGTAATTCGGAATCATTTGGCAGCAGATGGTTCCTTTTTTATGTGCAGGGAAGTTTGCTGCTTTGCGGCACGCACCCTGCGCGGCGGGCAGGGCAGGGTTTCCCTGTTCGATCTGGAACCGGAAAGGAGGATGTATGTCAAGGATTGATGTCAGCAATCTGACTTTTTATTATGAAGGCAGTTCAGACCATATATTTGAACAGGTGTCTTTTTCCATCGATACGGACTGGAAGCTGGGATTTCTCGGGAGGAACGGGAAGGGGAAGACCACGTTTCTGAAGCTTCTTCTGGGCAGATATGAATACCGGGGGAGCATCATCCATGCCGGCGTCCGGTTTGATTATTTTCCATATGAAATCCAGGCGGAGCAGATGGAATGCTGCGGGGCGGAGCTTCTGGAGCATATGAAGGCGGACTGCGAGCTCTGGCGGGTATGCTGCGAGCTGGAGCGCCTGTGTATGGACGCGGAGGTGCTCTACCGGCCCTTCGGGACACTCAGCCAGGGGGAACGCACCCGGGTGATGCTGGCGGTGTTGTTTTCCGGAACCCATGATTTCCTGCTGATCGACGAACCGACCAACCATCTGGATCAGGCGTCCCGGGAGACGGTAAAGGCCTATCTGGCGGGAAAGAAGGGGTACATTCTGGTATCCCATGACCGGGATCTTCTGGACGCCTGTGTGGACCATGTGCTGGTGCTGAACCGGCAGACTATTGAGATTCAGAACGGCAATTTCTCCAGCTGGTGGGAAAATAAGAGGCGTAAGGACGCCTTTTCGCAGATGGAAAATGAGAAGCATCAAAAGGAGATCGGGAAGCTTAAGGCTGCATCGGCAAGGAGCCGGCAGTGGGCGGACCGAAGCGAGAGAAGCAAGATCGGGGTCGATCCCGTAAAGGAACAGAATCTTGTGGGAAGGCGCCCGTATATCGGAATGAAGACGAAGAAGATGCAGAGCAGGGTCCGGCAGATGGAACGGCGGATCGACCGGGAGATCGAGGCGAAGGAAGGGCTTCTAAAGGATGTGGAGCAGATCGCGGATCTGAAGCTGATGCCCATGAAGCATCATAAGGACTGTCTGATCCGGGTCAGGGAATACGGGCTTTCGTACGAGGGCACGTCAGGGCCTGTCTTCGATGGCCTCTGCTTTACCGTGCATCAGGGAGAACGTGTGTTCCTGTGCGGGGAGAATGGATGCGGAAAATCCAGCCTGATCCATGCGGTTCTCGCCGACAGAGCCCCGGACCGGCAGGAGGCCTTCCGGAAGCTCGGGCTGGTGGAACGGGGAATCCTGGAGACGGCTTCCGGGCTTGTCATATCTTATGTAAACCAGGACACGTCTTTTCTGAAAGGAAGTCTCCGGGAATTCTGCCGGGACCGCGGACTGGAGGAGAGCCTGTTCTGCGCAGTCCTGCGGCAGCTTGACCTGGAGCGGACGCAGTTTACAAAGCCCATGGAGGACTATTCCGAAGGACAGAAGAAAAAGGTGCTGCTGGCGGCCAGCCTGATGACGCCGGCGCATCTGTATCTCTGGGACGAACCGCTGAACTATATCGATGTATTTTCCCGGATGCAGATCGAGAAGCTTCTGCTTGCCTGCCGGCCCACCATGCTGGTGGTGGAGCACGACGTGCGCTTTCGGGAAACGGTTGCCACGGAGGTGGTGGAGCTGTGAGGACGTTTACCGCAAAGGTGGTAAAGATACAGGGCCGGCCGCTGCGGAGGCGGCGGGAGTGTTCGCACCTTTTTTTAAATGATCCTGCCTGCCGTCTGTGGTAATATCTGGTTACAGGGTGAGCAGTACATAAAAACGACCGAATGGCTTACCCGGGATCACAGAATACAGTGGACACAGATAAGGAGAGGTGAGTAAGATGTTTGTGATCAGCAATGACAGATTTGACACGAGAGTTCCGGTGAGGGTATGGCTGGAGAGTGAGGAGAAGATCGAGGAGGGCTGTCTTGCACAGGCGGTCCATCTTGCGAAGCTTCCGTTTGTATACCGGTGGGTATCCCTGATGCCGGATACGCATATGGGAAAGGGAATGCCCATCGGCGGCGTCATCGCCACGAGAGGGGTGATCATTCCCAATGCGGTGGGATCGGATATCGGCTGCGGCATGATCTTCGTGCCCACGAAGGTAAAGCTTGAACAGATTCAGGGGATCACAACGGGAAACGGATCGCTGATCCAGCTGCTGGTGGGCGATATCCTCCGGAATATACCGGTGGGAGTGAACCGTTATAAGACGCCGCAGGAATCCGCGGTGCTGGACCGGGCGAAGGAGCAGATGGAGCTGTATGAGCAGAATCCGGAGCTGCTTACGCTGATCGACGACGGTTATTACCAAACGGGGACGCTGGGAGGCGGCAATCATTTTATCGAGCTGCAGGCGGACGAGGACGGATATCTGGGCATCATGATCCATTCCGGAAGCCGCCATATGGGAAAGGAGATCTGCGACGCGTTCCATGCGAAGGCAAGGGCGCTGAACGACATGTGGTATTCCCAGGTGCCGGATGAATGGCGGCTGGCGTTTCTCCCGGTGGATACGGAGGAAGGGAAGCAGTACATCCGGTGGATGAACCTGGCGCTGGACTATGCATATGAGAACCGCCGGAGGATGCTGGAGATGGTCATGGAGATTGTGGCAAAGCACCTGAAAAAATACGCGGGCGTGGATGTGGAATATGGCGGGATTATCAACTGCCATCACAATTACGCGGCCATTGAGAATCATTACGGAGAAAATGTCTGGGTGCACCGAAAGGGCGCCACGAGGACGAGGGCGGGAGAGACAGCGGTCATCCCGGGCGCCATGGGATCTTTCAGCTATGTGGTGGAAGGGCTCGGCAATCCGGAATCCTTCTGTTCTTCCTCTCACGGAGCGGGAAGGGCGTATTCCAGAACGGGCGCCATGGCGGCTTTTTCCACGGAACAGGTGATCCTGGATCTGCGGGAGCGCCAGGTGGTGCTTGGAAAGCATAAGAAAAACGACGTGGCGGAGGAATGCCGCTTCGCGTACAAGGATATTGACATGGTCATGGAGCAGCAGAAGGATCTGGTGAAACCGGTCAGGAAGCTCCGGACGGTAGGAGTCGTGAAAGGATAGAGCGTTATGGTCAATGAAATCCTGCTGAGAAGAAAAAATCATGTATATGTGGAAGGGCAGGCGGCGCCGGAAAACGCCGCATCGGAGGAACGCCGGAGATTCCGTGTGCTGACCATGATGAAAAACATGGAAGGACTTGGATTTGTCTTCTCACAGGACTTGTTTGAACAATTGTCCGGTATGGAGGAGCAGGCGGCGGATACCTGTTATCTGGAGCTGACAGGGCTTTTGAAGGAACGGCTGGGGGCGGATCGGGAGTATCATCCCATGTACCCCAATTTTCCGGAGGAGGTCATGGAAAAAAGCGACGGAGAGCTGTACTGGAACGCGCTGGTGCATTACTGGAGCGGAGGCAGGCTGTATCCGTCCATACAGAAGAGGGAACGGCTGCCGCTGTTCGATGAGAGCAGGGCGGCGGTGCTGTCGCCGGGAACGAGAGAAGAGCTTCTGCAGGTCTTTCGGGATCTGGCGTCCGCCAACGGGTCTTTGTCCGGACAGGACCTTCAGGATATACAATGGTTTTTTACCCATATGCCGGAGGTGGTCCGGGAGCTTCCGGAGACGATTCCGTATAAGGAAAATGCGGCGCATATCGGCGCGTGCTTAATCCGGTACAGCGCATTGGCGGAGGCGTCGGCGCTGCAGAATTATTTCCGGACCGGGACGGATGTGCTGCGTCTGGCGGCGGCGCTGTCGGACGGGGACATCAGCCTGAGGAAAAACGTGCGGTTCCGGAGCTTTTCCAGAAAGGAACGTAAGCTCCTCATGGAGCTTCTGGCGGAATGCAGCGGGCTTCTGGAGGCGATGCAGCAGAGAAAAGAGGTGTGGAAGCGGCTGGGAGAGCGGCTGCATCCGGGAGAGTACCGGGCGGAGCGGTATGCGCGGGTCAGGCATGGATTTGAGAAGATCCGCGCGGGCCGTCCGGTGGGACATTTTGCAGGAAGGGTGGAAGCGGCGTTCCAAAGACGGGATGTGAGAGCGGCCCTGAAGCTTCTGAAGGAACGGCCGGGCGAGCTGGCGAGACGTCTGGACCGGCTGCTCCGGGCGGAAGTGCCCGCACAGCCGCCGGAATGCCCGCTCGGGACGGAACGCGCCGGTGCAGGAGTGCCCGCGCAGCCCCGCTGGCTGGACACGCGGCTTCAAAGGCTGCAGTTTCAAAAGGAGGTACTGGAGGCGTTTGAAGAGACGGCGGATCAGGTGTCGACGCCGGTCCTTCTGCAGGTGCGGACCCATTTTCAGTACCGGACCCATCAGAGCCTGCGCTGTTATTTCCCCAAAGGGAAATTTGCGGAGGCCAGGAGGATCGAACCGGCAGCCGGCCAGGTGGAGGAGGAAATATGCGCCCGTGCAGTGACTGTCTGTGAGCAGGCGCTGATCCGGCGGTTTGCGCAGCTTGCGCCCATGGGAAAGGTGTGGCTGGCGGAAGAACTGAAAGATTACAGGGTGCCCTTTGCCATGCGGTCGGCATCCAAAGCGGCCAGAACGCTGGTGCGCGGCTCCCGTCTCCGGCTGGACAGACAGGCAAAGGCCGTGCGCGGGTTTGTCTGGTGGACCAATACGGAGAACGAAGGCCGGGTAGATCTGGATCTGTCGGCGGCCGTCTTTGACAAAAACTGGAACTATCTGGAACATGTGTCCTACACGAACCTCAAGTCTGACCGGTATCGTGCGTGTCATTCCGGAGACATCGTGGACGGCGGCCCGGCAGACGGCGCGGGCGTGTGCGAATTTCTGGATGTGGACCTGGACAGCGTCCTGCAGTACGGCGGACGTTATGTGGTCTATCAGGTATACAGCTATACAAGACAGTGTTTTTTTAGTCTGCCCAACGCTTCCTTCGGTTATATGGAGCGGGAAGACGTGAAAAGCGGGGAGATCTTTGAACCCCGGACGGTCCGGCAGCGGATGGATCTGGTTCAGGAATCCAATGTGACGATTCCCATGATCCTGGACTGTGCATCCAGGCAGATGGTCTGGTGCGATATCAGCCTGAATCTGTCCGCCTGCCGCCGGCATCTGGGCGGAAACAATCTGGAATCCAATCTGTCCGGCGTGGCGCTGGCGTGCTGCGCCATGGTAAACATGCGCCGGACCAGCCTGTATGATCTTCTGAAACTGCATGTTGCAGGAAGGGGAGAACTGTGCGGTTCAAAGGAAGAGGCAGATATGGTTTTTGACGTGGAGGAGGGAATTACTCCTTTCGATACGGAGATTCTGCTTGCGGAATATATGTAATTGACAGCCTGCGCAGCCATCCTTATAATGAAAAATAAATATCCGGCTATGGAGAGTCATCCTTCTGTCATAATCCTGGGATTGGGTGTCGCCGGTTCGAGTCCGGCCATCCGTTCGGGTATATCCCGAAGGATGTAGCTCAGATGGGTAGAGCACCGATAAAGACTCTCCGCTTTCCGGAAATCAAGGGGCGGGCGTTTTCGTCCGCCATACCCCTCCCCCGGGCTATCGATACTCATCCTTCTGTAAAAGGGTTCGACTCCCTTCTTGAAACTGGCTTTTTGGAGTATCGGCTTCCCCGGGGGTTTTTATGGCTTTTATGTTGAAAGCAGTGGCAGATCAGTCGTCTGGATGCGGGAAGATCCGGTCCAGGATCGCATGCGCCACTTCCTCCTTGTTCATGATCGGCAGTTCCTGTATGGAGTCTGCGGTAATCAGCGTGACCACGTTGGTGTCGGTGCCAAAGCCCGCGCCTGAGACTTTCAGGTTGTTGGCGACGATCATGTCCACATGTTTACGGATCAGCTTTTCCCGGGAATTCTGAAGCATGTTTTCCGTTTCCATGGAAAATCCGCAGAGGAACTGTCCTTCCCGTTTGTGTTCGCCCAGGTATTTCAGAATGTCTCTGGTGCGCTTCAGGGGGATGCTCATGTCCCCGTCCTGTTTCTTGACCTTTTCCTCACTGACGGCAGCCGGCGTATAGTCTGCCACGGCGGCGGCCTTTATGATGGCGTCCTGAGGATCCGCCGCTGCGGTGACTGCCTGGAACATGTCTTCGGCGGACCGGACCGGAACCACCTTTACAAAAGGCGGCGGAGCCAGATTGACAGGCCCTGACACCAGCGTTACCTCCGCTCCCCGCAGCATGGCGGCGCGGGCGACGGCGTAGCCCATCTTACCGGTGGAATGATTGGTAATGACCCGGACCGGATCGATGGCCTCCTGGGTGGGGCCGGCGGTGACGAGAATCTTCCTGCCGGACAGGTCCTTTTCATATGCGATTTCTTTTAAAATGTAAGAAAGCAGCTCCTCCGGTTCCGGCATCTTGCCGGCTCCGGTATCTCCGCATGCCAGACGGCCGGTTGCCGGCTCGATGACGGCGTAGCCGTATGCTTTTAACCGCTGCAGATTGTCCTGCAGAATGGGATTCTGATACATGGCGGTGTTCATGGCAGGAGAGATGAACTTCGGGCAGGTGCACGCCATCAGCGTCGTGGTCAGCATGTCGTCGGCGATGCCGTGGGCGAGCTTTCCGATGACGTTGGCGGACGCCGGTGCGATGAGCGCCAGATCAGCCTGTTTTGCCGCGGAGATGTGCTCCACTTCGAAGGAAAAATTCCGGTCGAAGGTGTCCGTCAGGCATTTTTTCCCAGTCAGCGTCTCAAAAGTAATGGGATTGATAAACTGCGCCGCGTTTTCGGTCATGATGACCTGCACGTCGCAGCGCAGCTTCTTCAGGGCGCTGGCGAGGGATGCGGCCTTGTAGGCGGCGATGCTGCCGGTTACGCCCAATAGTACGTGTCTGTTTTTTAACATATGGTTGTCCTCCGTCGAATATTGGAAAATGCCTGCGTGATCCGGCATCAATATAAATATGGCACAAGCTTTCGCAAAAGTAAAGCGGAAGGCTTTTTTTTGCAGAAAAAACATGGTATGATAAGACAGACCTGTGACTGGAATCTTATCTGGAGGACCTGCTGCTGGTCGGGATCAGTTACAGCAGGAAAACGAAGAAACACGAGTGCCATATAGAAAAATACAGGAAATGAGGGAAGAAAGATGATACTGGCAGTTGATATCGGCAACACGAACATTGTAGTGGGATGCATCGACGGGGAAAAGGTCTGTTTTGTGGAGCGCCTGTCCACGGTATCCACGAGAACGGAGCTGGAGTACGCCATCAGCTTCAAGAACATTCTGGAGCTGCATGACATCCAGATCAAAGATCTGGACGGCGGCATCATCTCGTCGGTGGTTCCTCCGGTGACGAACACCGTCAGGCGTTCCATGGAGAAAATCATCACCCACGATGTCATCGTCATCGGGCCGGGCGTGAAGACCGGTCTCAACATCCTGATGGACGATCCCAGACAGGTGGGAAGCGACCGGATCGTCAATGCGGTGGCGGTCATCCATGAATACCCGGTTCCGGCGGCGATCATTGATATGGGGACTGCCACGACGATCTGTATCGTGGATGAGAAAAAGAATTATATCGGCGGCGCCATCATACCGGGCGCGCGTATCTCGGCGGACACGCTGACTGCAAGGACCGCGCAGCTCCCGAAGATCAGCATCGAGCCTCCGGCCAGACTGATCGGGAAAAATACGGTGGACTGTATGAAGAGCGGCGTCTTTTACGGAAACGCGGCGCTTCTTGACGGGATGCTGGACCGGATGGAGGAGGAGATGGGGCAGAAGCTGACGATTGTGGCCACCGGCGGGCTGGCCAGAGCGCTGATTCCCCACTGCAGGCATGAGATCCTGCTGGATGACGAGCTGCTGTTAAAAGGGCTGAAGATCATTTATGAAAAGAATCAGTGACCGTTTCCGGGCATAAAACAGACCGGACGGATGCTGCATATCCGTCCGGCCCGCTGCCTGTTCACATTTAATTCAGATCGTTTTCAGAGACCAGCTCATCGTATTCCATGGAATCCAGAAGCTCGTCGAAGGCATCAGAAGCGGCTTCGTATTCTTCGTCGCTCTCGATGTTCTCAAGCTGCGGGCTGCCGGAAGCATCCACTTTGTAACGGTACAGATAGACCTCTCCGTCGGAATTCTGTCCGTTTTCATCCAGCGGAAGAAGGGCAATGTATTCCCGGTTGTCCGCGTCAAAAATGCCGACGATTCCGCATTCGATGGTGGAATCATCGTCCAGGGTCAGGGTAACGGTCACGCCGTCGCCGCCGCAGGAGGCGCAGTCGCCGTTGCATTTGGTCTCATCACATGTATTGGACATTTGTAAACCTCACATTTCTTCATCGTAGTTTGTCAGTAGTTCTACTGATAATGTAACAGAATACGGGTTTATTTGCAAGTACCATTTGAAAGGAGCATAATATAAAAATGGAACTGACATTTTCAAAAAGGTCCCAGAGGATCAAAGAGGGGATCTTCTCCTTATTGAATACGAAAAAAGAAGAGCTTTTGAAGGAGGGGCGGACCGTCTATAATTTTTCCGTGGGCACGCCGGACTTTGAACCTCCGGTACATATTATGGAGGCCATGCAGAAAGCGTGCGGCATACCAGAAAACTACCGGTATGCCCTGACGGACCGTCCGGAGCTTCTGGAGGCGGTGCAGGGCTTCTATCAGAAACGGTTCGGCGTAGTTCTGAAGCCGGAGCAGATCATGAGCCTCTACGGCTCGCAGGAGGGTATGGCGCACATTGCGCTGCCGCTCTGCGATCCGGGAGACATATTTCTGGCGCCGGACCCGGGCTATCCGGTATTCAGTATCGGGCCGGAGCTTACCGGAGCGGAGTGCGTGACCTACCCGCTGTATCCGGAGAATAATTTCCTCCCGGATTTTGATGATATCCTGGAAGGGACCGCCAAACGGGCAAAATTCATGCTGATTTCCTATCCGGCGAACCCGGTCTGCTCGGTAGCGGACGATGAGTTTTATGAAAGGGCCATCGCATTTGCGGAAAAATATCAGATCATCCTTCTGCACGACAATGCCTATGCGGATCTGGTCTACGGCGGGAAGACCGGGAAATCTTTCCTGTCCTATCCGGGCGCCATGGATGTGGGGATCGAGTTCTTTTCCCTGTCCAAGTCCTATAACATGACCGGCATGCGCATTTCCTTTGCCATCGGCAGCGAACGGATCATCGAAGAATTTAAAAAAGTCCGTTCCCAGATCGACTACGGGACGTTTCTGCCGGTTCAGTATGCGGCCATCGCGGCATTGACCGGTCCCCAGGACAGCGTAAAAGAGCAGTGCAGGCTCTATGAGGAACGGTGCAATACACTGTGCAGGGGATTAAGCCGGATCGGATGGGAGGTGCCGGACGGGCAGGGGACCATGTTCGTGTGGGCGCCGATTCCGAAAAACTATACGAGCAGCGAGAAATTTGCCATGGATCTCATGGAGCGGGCAGGCGTGATCGTGGTTCCGGGTACGGCGTTCGGAGATCTGGGCGAGGGCTATGTCCGCATGGCGCTTGTCTATCCGGCGGAGGAGATCAAAAAGGCGATCCATGCCATTGAAGAAAGCGGTATCTTAAAAGCATGAGTTATATAGACGAATATACAAAGTTTATTTTTCTGGAGGACGAGCCGGAACGCGCGGACATCATCTTTCTGCCCGGCTCGGACGAAGGGGCGCTGGCAGTCCGGGCGGCAGAGCTCTGGAAGGCGGGATACGCGCCGATCATCCTGCCTTCCGGAAAATATGCCAAATGGACCGGACATTTCTCCGGCGATCCGGCCTGTGAGACAGAGTGGGCGTATTTTCATCATATTTTAAGAGAGCAGGGAGTTCCGGACGAATGCATCCTCAGAGAGGAGCAGGCTACCTTCACGTACGAGAACGCGCTTCGATCCCGGGAAGTGACGGATGCGGCCGGAATTCAGGTAAAAAGAGCGCTGCTCTGCTGTCAGGCGTACCATGCCAGACGTGCCGGACTGTACTATCAGGTCTGTTTTCCGGAGGCGGAGATCCTGGCCTGCCCGGTGGTGACCAAAGGAGTCAGCCGGGATAACTGGCATCGGACGGAGAAGGGGATCGATCTGGTCCTGACGGAGATGAAGCACTGCGGGACCCAGTTCGGACAGATCCTGCGGGAATCCGCAGGGCTGTTCCCTTCTGCAGAGAACGATCATAAAAATGATCATAAAAAACATAATTCGAACAGAACTTCCGGATTGTATGGATGAAAACCGTACAGTTACAAGTATAAACAAATACAACTTGCAAAAACAGAACATTTCCAAATGGAAAAGAACGAATTATGTCTATCTTCTCCCTTGAAAATTATCACATTTATGCTACTATATTGTTGTATAAATCTGTCAATGGAAGGGAGAAAGACATGCAGACTTTAGAGTTACAGAAAATGGCCAATGAAGTCCGTAAGGGTATCGTGACTGCGGTGCACAGTGCAAAAGCAGGCCACCCGGGCGGATCTTTGTCGGCCGCAGACATTTTTACTTACCTGTATTTTGAGGAGATGAACATCGATCCGAAGAATCCGAAGGACCCGGACAGAGACCGTTTTGTCCTGTCCAAGGGGCACACGGCTCCGGGATATTACAGCGCCATGGCGCACAGAGGCTATTTCCCGGCGGAGGATCTGGTGACGCTCCGCCATGTGGGGTCCCATCTGCAGGGGCATCCGTGCATGCAGCACATTCCGGGCATCGACATGTCGTCCGGATCTCTGGGACAGGGCATCTCCGCAGCGGTCGGTATGGCCATTGCGGGAAAGCTGGACAACAAGTCCTACAGGGTCTATACGCTGCTGGGAGACGGTGAGATCCAGGAGGGCCAGGTGTGGGAAGCTTCCATGCTGGCAGGCCACAGAAAGCTGGACAACCTGGTGGTCATCGTGGACAATAACGGGCTGCAGATCGACGGGAAGATCGAGGACGTGTGTTCCCCGTACCCCATTGATAAAAAGTTCGAGGCGTTTAATTTCCATGTGATCAACGTGGCGGACGGAAACGACATGGACCAGCTTCGCGCGGCATTTGCGGAGGCAAAGACCGTGACCGGCAAACCGGTGGCGATCATCGCGAAGACGGTCAAAGGAAAAGGCGTGTCCTTTATGGAGAATCAGGCGTCCTGGCATGGCGCGGCTCCCAATGACGAGCAGTACGCGGTTGCCATGGCAGATTTGGA
This sequence comes from uncultured Lachnospiraceae bacterium, assembly GCA_910584205.1. Classification (GTDB taxonomy): domain Bacteria; phylum Bacillota; class Clostridia; order Lachnospirales; family Lachnospiraceae; genus Hominiventricola. The sequence continues at coordinate 7,020 of CAJUAA010000043.1, read as the reverse complement.
GAAAGTGGGTGAAGCATTATGTCAGAAGTAAAGAAGATCGCAACGAGAGAAAGCTACGGCAATGCTCTGGCAGAGTTCGGCGCACAGTATCCGGATCTGGTGGTACTGGATGCGGACCTTGCGGGAGCGACCAAGACGGGCGTGTTCAAGAAAGCGTTTCCGGACCGGCACATTGACTGCGGCATCGCGGAAGGCAATATGATGGGTGTGGCGGCAGGCCTGGCGGCGGCAGGAAAGATCCCGTTCGCTTCCACCTTTGCCATGTTCGCGGCAGGACGCGCTTTTGAGCAGGTTCGCAATTCCATCGGCTATCCGCATCTGAACGTGAAGATCGGCGCTACCCATGCGGGAATCTCGGTGGGCGAGGACGGCGCGTCCCATCAGTGCAACGAGGACATCGCCCTGATGAGAACGATCCCGGGCATGACGGTCATCAATCCGGCGGATGATGTGGAAGCAAAGGCGGCGGTGAAGGCAGCCATCGAACATGACGGCCCGGTCTACTTAAGATTCGGACGTCTGGCAGTTCCGGTCATCAACGATCCGGCTTCCTATCAATTCGAACTGGGCAAAGGCATCACCATGCGCGAAGGCAAAGATGTGACAATCGTTGCCACCGGCCTGGAGGTGTCCGAGAGCCTGGAGGCGGCGAAGCTGCTGGAGGCGGACGGCATATCCGCAGAGGTGATCAACATCCATACGATCAAGCCGCTGGACGCAGAGCTTGTGGTTGCGTCCGCGAAGAAGACCGGCAAGGTCGTGACCGTGGAGGAGCATTCCATCATCGGCGGTCTGGGCGGAGCCGTGGCGGAAGTTCTCGCGGAGCAGGCTCCCACGAAGATGCTGCGCATCGGAGTCAACGATACCTTCGGAGAATCCGGTCCGGCAGCGGCTCTGATTCAGAAATACGGTCTGGATGCGAAGAGCATCTATGAGAAAGTGAAGGGCTGGCTGTAAGCATTTACAGAAGACAGAACCGGATAAAGAACGGTATATCCGGAAGAAAAGGACTGTTTCAGCAGATTGACAGAAGGTTGTTGGATGCTGGAGCAGTCTTTTCAGGTTCAGGAACCGATTTTAGTGAATTAAAGCCGAACCGGAACGCCGCGCATACGACGGCCACCAGTCCAGATATGCACTGGCGTGAGTGTGAAAAGTAACCGTAAGCCTGCGCCTGCGTCATATAGAAAGCGTAGCTCTTGCAGCCTGCAGGAAATTGGTATATGATAGGAAAAAGACAAAAAACTGCCGTGCTGCAAGGGTGTGGCTGTCTTATGGGAATCATTGGGGGTAGAACCATATGCATATCACGCATAGAGTGAAAAACAGCAGGAATCAAACGTGCGGTTTCCTTGTGGATCAAAAATACTACACTTGTCATAATGTACTGAGCAATGCAGATTTGTTTGATAACGTAAAAATAACAGATGGAAATGTGGTGGAAGCTACAGACGGATATTTGCCGATTGTAAAAAAGTCGGAGGTCAATGTAAAGTTATATCAGACATTAGCGGGTCAGAATCCATTGGCCAGAGATGTGCAGGAGGAGTTTCTGTATTGGAAAACGTACAGAAGTAGTATGGTTCTGTATGTAACCGGTGCAAGACAGGTTGGAAAAACTACGGAACTGTTGAAATTTGCATATAAAAATTACGAACAGATTGTATATGTAAATCTGGCACAGCCGGGTGTCATTGATAAATTTGAAAAATATATACTGAATAATGACATATATTTCGGTATGGTCAGATATTGCAGGGCGATGAAACTGGAAGAATTTGAAAATTCCAGGAATACGATTTTAATCGTAGATGAGATTCAGGAAAGCAGCAGTATATACAACAGTATCCGGGCATTGCAGAACAGCCTGGACTGCGATGTGGCAGTGACAGGCAGTTATCTGGGAAAAACGCTGAATGCCCGATATTTTAAACCTGCAGGAAACATATGGACAGTGGAGTTGCTTCCGCTGTCATTTTCAGAGTTCTGCGGTACTTTTGGATTAAGAGAGACACTGGAGACGCTGGACATTCATGGAAAAGATGTATCCTGGAAATATCAGGATCTCTATCAGATGTACACCACCTATGTGCAAATAGGAGGATATCCTTCTGTTGTTTCTGAATATAAAGAAAATCCGGATGTGGAGAGCTGTATCCGCATCATTCAAAAGCTGATCGAGACGTTTACGGAAGAGTCGGAAGCATATTTTGCAGATTCTAAAGGAAAGAGCAAAATTGTTTTTGAAAACGTTTATAAAGAAGCATTTCGGTCAATTGCATACGAGAAAAAAGGAACATCATCAAAAGACATAGAGACGATCACCGGTTTTATTAAGGAATCGACCAAAGAGCATGTAAGCAGAAGTGAAGTGAATAAAGCCGTATCCTGGCTGAAATATTCCAACATCATCGGCAGCTGCGATCTGTACAATCAGGGGGAGGTTTCACAGGTATTACATGAGAGACGCTTTTATTTTATGGACTGCGGTCTTGCCAACTGCATCGCAAAGATGACGCCTGTAGATAACCAGACAGTGAAAGGTATTCTCACGGAAAATTTTGCATACACGGAATTATACAGATTATATCAGAAAGATATGGTAAAAGGAGATAAACCATGTTGTTCTGTCTATAACGATCACGAACTGGATTTTATGATTGTGGATCGGAATGATATAAAATATGGTCTGGAAATCAAATCGTCGGATCAAGATCAGCCGGTATCCCTGGCGGTATATTTAAAAGATAACAAAATTGACAAAGGTTACCTGGCGGGGAAGACAAGAGGAGGTGTCAGAAAAAATATTTACTCGATTCCCATATATACGGTAGGATGCAGATTTCCGTATGAAAGGGGAAGCTGACGCAGCATTTTCGTAAATTTTGATCTTTTTATTCAGTTTTTTGGGTTGATAGTATTTTTTATCCAGATCCAGGCCGAAGACAGCATTCAGGGCTGTACAGACCTGTGAACTGCTTTTCGCATCCGAGAGGAAGGCAGCACAGAGGCAGAAAGGAAGCGGGCAGGTTCCGGAGCGTTCCGGATATCCTGCCCGCTGTTTTTAGGTCATGTTTTATGATGATGGAACAAAACAATTTATTCCGATGCGGAACGGTTTGATCAACAATAATTTAACGTACCAGATGATAGAGATACTCTTTATATCTATTGGAATCCGGAAAGTCCAGATTTCGCAGAATATTGCAAAAATCATCTGTATCAATAAAGAGCAGGCTGCAGCCTTCTAGAATGGCAGTCAATCCATGTTCCATAGACAATCTGTTATTTTGAAAAAATGAAAAGCCAAATAAGATCTTGCTTTTATGGTTAATCACCTGTATAGTTGGCATACCGAGATATTTATGAATTTCTTTACAGGAATGAAATTCAATTCTTGAAAAGGTCTGTGTTTCATCACTCCAGACATCCCATTTTGGACTTTTGTTGTATGCTGTCAATATACCTTTCAAGATTATATGGTACATCTTGCTGAAATGAGTCTGTATAAACAATAAATGCTCAGTAAGATTCTCTTCTCTTTGCTGGTGCAAAACATATTCAAGTTCAATCTCTTCTGTGCCGAAAAGTTCCTTATCGCAGGACACCTTGAAAGTTCCTGCTTTCTCGTAAACATCCATTCTAATGCCCCCTGATTTCTGAATTTTTCACTGAATTCATTATACTCTGCCTGTCTCAAAAAGTATAGCTGGATTCCGGCAAACTTGTCGGAAGGCGGCGTTCTTCATCATCAGAATACTGACACCGCCTGTAACTTCATCGTGAAACAGACAGACATACAGGGAAAAACAGTATTGTGGGTATAGTAGTAATAGGCAGAGATTGACTTTGCAGTGGCCCCATGCTACGATAAAACAGAAAAATGCGGAAAATAACAAGAATCTTTTCTAAAGGAACGGTATATGGAAATTTGTCCGTGCAGGAAAATGGACGATTCATAAAAAGATCCTGAAAGCATCAAAAAATATACAGAAAGGGAAAAAGAAAATGAAATTTCAGATGATTCATGAAAACTACAATGTGGCGGACCTTGACCGGTCGCTGGATTTTTACGGAAAGGCGCTGGGCCTGAAAGAGTGCAGGCGGAAGACGGCAAAGGACGGTTCCTTTGTCATCGTCTATCTGAAACATGAGGAGAGTGATTTTGAACTGGAGCTGACCTGGCTTCGGGATATGGACCGGCCGTACAATCTGGGAGACTGTGAGTTCCATCTGGCCTTCCGGACCGACGACTATGAGACGGCGCATGCGCTCCATAAAGAGATGGGCTGCATCTGCTTTGAGAATCCGGCCATGGGCATCTATTTTATTCAGGATCCGGACGGATACTGGCTGGAGATTATACCGGAAAAGCGCGGCGGCCAGTGATGGATGTAATCGGAGACAGGAGGGGATCGGAAATGCTCAGTTTTGAAGAACAGAAAAAGAGAATCCTGTCAGGTCAGATGTACAACGATCTGACGGCGGAGCTGGTGGAGGCCAGGAGGGTCGCGGTGGAGCTTACCAATGAATACAATGCGACTTACGGGCAGCCGCCGGAGAAAAGAGAGCCGCTTCTTCGAAAGCTTCTGGGAGAGATGGGCGAAGATGTGTTTTTTGAACCGTCGTTTCGCTGTGAGTTTGGCTTTAACATCCGGATCGGAAATCATTTTTACGCCAATTTTGACTGCGTGATGCTGGACGGCGGCGGGATCGAGATCGGAGATCACGTGCTGTTCGGGCCCCGGGTCAGCATTTATACCTCCCGTCATGCCTTTGACCCGCAGGAACGGGCAGCCGGCGCCTGTTTCGCGAAAAAAGTGAAGATCGGGAACCATGTGTGGGTGGGCGGCGGCGTCCATATGGATCATGGAATCACGATCGGGGACAATTCCGTGATTGGAGCCGGCAGCGTGATCACCCGGGACATTCCCGCGAATGTGGTGGCGGCCGGCGCGCCCTGTCGGGTGATCCGAAGCATCACGGAGGAAGAAAAGACGGATTATTTCCATGTGTTGGAGGAGCTGTATTCGTAGAATCCGAATCTGCTTAAAGTGAAGCCGTTTCAAGGAAATGCGGCTGATTCATACTGAATTTACTAAAAACGAAGCTCCCCGCAGCCTGCTGCGGGGAGCTTCGTTTTTTAATACTGCACTGCGGGCGTTCTCCGGTTTTTTGATAGATTACTGCTCCGGATACACCATCTGCTCTTCCGTGATGTGATAGAGCACCTCGTTTAGGTAGCGGTTGGACCACCACTTGCACATGGGCAGGCTGGAATCCAGATAGTTGCCGCAGTCCTCAGGCCTTGCGCCGGGGATCTCCCCTTCAAAATCGCGCATGAATTCAAAGGTTTCGATCAGTACGCCGACGATATCCTTCGGTTCGTAATCTCCGTTCAGCAGCAGATAGCAGCCGGTCCGGCAGCCCATGGGTCCAAAATAGACGATCTTCGGTCCGAAGACCGGATGGCTCCGAAGAAAGGTCGCTGCCAGATGTTCCATGGCATGGAGTTCCGCGGTGTTCATGACCGGTTCGTCGTTGGGGCTGGTGATGCGGATGTCAAAGGTGGTGACGATGGTGCCGCCCACCGGATCCTTGCGGGATACGTAGACGCCCGGGACCAGTTTCACATGGTCTATGGTGAAGCTTGCGATTTTTTCCATAAAACAGTTCCTCCTTATGTTCAGACAATCTGGTATCATCATAACAAAGTTTACCGGCAAAGGCAAGAGCGGAGCACGAAACAGATAAAAATGGTTTTACACCGGATTCGGATACGGTTATAATAGAGAAGAGAAAGGGGGCGCGGGGCAGTGAGAAAAGTCGGCATCGGACATCAGAATTTTGAAAAGGTGAGGATGAAACACATTTTTTATGTGGACAAGACAAAGTTCATCAGAGAATGGTGGGAGTCGGAAGATGAAGTAACGCTGCTTACCCGTCCCAGAAGGTTTGGAAAGACTCTGAACATGAGCATGCTGGAGAAGTTTTTTTCCGTGGAATATGCCGGGAGAGAGGATCTGTTCGAGGGACTGGAGATTTGGCGGGAGGAAAAGTATCGGGAGCTTCAGGGAACCTGGCCGGTTCTTTTTGTAAGCTTTGCCGGGGTAAAGGAGACATCTTTTCCACGGGCGAAGGAGAGTATCTGCAATATCATCGGGGAACTGTACTGGAAATATGAGTTTCTTCTGGCATGCGACTGCCTGAATGAGCGGGAAAAAGAAAGCTGGCACCATATTTCCGGACATATGGATGAGGTGACGGCGGCCTCTGCGCTTCGAAACCTGTCTGGACAGCGTCAGGTGGTGAAAAGCTGGTATGATGGTTTTACGTTTGGCAGGATATCCGACATCTACAACCCATGGTCCATCATCAACTATCTGGATAAGAAAAAGCTGGACACATACTGGGCCAATACCAGCAGCAACAGTCTGGCGGGAAAGCTGATCCGGGAAGGAAGTCCGGAGATCAAGACAAGGTTTGAAGAACTTCTGCGGGGCGGCGTTCTGGAGACGGTCATTGATGAGCAGATCGTATTCAGCCAGCTTTCCACAGAGAAGAACGCCGTTTGGAGCCTTCTGCTTGCCGGCGGGTATCTGAAGGCCGTGGAATGCCGGTTTGACGAGCAGTCGGGCCGGAGAAATTATACGCTGTCTCTGACGAATAAGGAGGTGCGTATTATGTTTGAAAATATGATACGCAACTGGTTCTATGAGAACGGGGATTCCTACAGCTCCTTTATCCGTGCGTTTCTGATGGGAGACCTGGATGCCATGAACGAATATATGAACCGGGTGGCCATGGCGACCTTCAGTTATTTCGATACCGAGAAGCAGCCCTCCGGGGAGGAACCAAAGCGGATCCGGAAGTACGGCTTTTGCGTTCCGGGGAAAAGAAGTACGGATCGGTGAGGCATCGGTCTGAATGCCACGCTGAATATGTTACGCTGAGCCGGCGCCTGAGTAGGGCAATTGCAAAGTCATAAATAGCATTACAGGCATTGAAAAACAGGGATTT
>CAJUAA010000042.1 GCA_910584205.1 uncultured Lachnospiraceae bacterium | reverse complement strand
AAAGTATTGATTTTTCAAGGTTCAACACACCAAATGGTGTGGGAAGTTTGAGTTTATAAGCTTATTAAGGAGGCAGTAGAATGACACAGAAAGAGACTTTTTTGAAAATTGATTCTTATGAAGAATATCAGAGGAGAAGAGAAGAATTTAAAGGTCTGGAAGTGGATGAAGACGTACGGGATCATATAAAGAGATTATTCCCAAAAGTATCAAATACAAAAGAAGAGCTGTTCAAAACAAGGCCTTCGAATGGGAAGCGGAGAGCTTGAATGGGGCTCTCCGCTGTCACTTTAGTTTCGTATATCCAGAAGTTTCTCCAGTATCGTCAGCTGTTCCGTCGAAACCATTCGATGATCATCATTCAGCGTTCCCAGCGCAATGTTCTTATTTGTCCCGTGGTAGTCGCTGCCGCCTGAAATGAGAAGGCCATGGTCCTGAGCGGTCACGGCCAGCCGTTCGCAGACCGGTGCCGGATACCTGGAGTACCAGCATTCCAGCCCCATGATGCCGTAACCCATCAGCTCGATCAGCATTTTGCCAAACTGCTCCAGGTTGGCTTCTTTCTCCCCCTCGCCGCCCAGAGGATGGGCCCATACCGGTACACCTCCGGAGGCCAGGATCGCGTTCACAGCGGTCTTTGCCGGAATACGGCTGGAAGGAGTGGGACAGGGACTGATGATGTCCCGGATGGCCTCGGTGAGGCTGGCGGCGTAACCGTATTTCACCATAAGGTTACCCAGGTGAGGCTTTCCCACGCCGGGAATCTGGAGCAGCCTGTCCAGCTCCTCCGCAGGGAAAGTGATGCCCCGGTTTCGAAGGAAGTCCAGCCGGAGATTCAGCTTGCCCTCCCGCAGGGCCGCTCCCTGCCTGAGAGCTGTTTGAAAGGCCGGGTGAGCCGTATGGCTGCAATAGCCCAGAATATGGCACTTGCCTGTATTCATCTGGCAGGAAAACTCAATGCCGGGGATGAAAGTTACTCCCTCCGGTGGATTTTTCAGCAGTGTCTCGGTCCCGGCCACAGTGTCGTGGTCGGTGAGAGCGAACACTTTGATGCCGGCGGCTTTGACATTTTCAATAAGCTGAAGCGGGGTGTCGGTGCCGTCCGAGGCGGTGGAATGAGTGTGCAGGTCGATGGCAGCGGGCATAAACGGGTCCTCCTGTTTGATATGAAACGATCTCTATGCCGCAGTGCGTTTCGTGCGCGGCCGTTCTATGGATTTGAGCAGAGTCTCAATCGCTCTATGGTGCTTCTGGAATGGAGCAGTGCTTCATACGAGCCAAAGCATTGCCTGAATCCCCAAAATATCTGTATTACAGCGAAATACTACATTCGATTATATCATCGAGGACTTGAGGAATCAAGCCGTCTCTCCGGCATTCGCTTTATTCGCAAAATGAAATTTTAAATAGTTTCGTAATGTTGTTGGAAATATCCATGTGTGTTATACTGTAAAACAATAGAGCAGAAAAGACAGGTACCGCAGGAGGTATGAAAATGGCGAGAATGGTAAGTATCGGCTGTCAGGATTTTGAGACGGAGAGCTGCAGGGAACGTATCCGGTGATCGCCATGAGCTTTGCGGACGTAAAAGCGACTTCCTTTGCACAGAGCCGGAAGGCGGTCTGCCGGCTTATCAAAATGGTATACAACCGGCATGTTAAACAGGAGATTTCGATATGAAAAAGAGACTTTCTGGAAAACGTACAGCACAGGCAGTAACGCTTCTCTGCCTGGTATGTGTGCTCCTGGCTGCCGCTTACAGGTATCAGGAGTGGGATACAGATCCGCTGCCGCCGCCGCGGGATGCGGACGGTTACTATCTGCTGTCCACGAAGGAGGACTTCAGATGGTTCATTTCCAGAGACAGGGATCCATATACCAATGTCCGTCTGGCAAATGATCTGATCTTAAATGATACGGAGGGCTGGGAGAACTGGGCGGATACGCCTCCTGAACACAGTTACGGGGCCATTCCCAGCTACCATGGGCATTTTGATGGAAACGGCCACGCTCTGGAGGGGTACTATACGTCATATGGGAAATGGCTGGCGTTCCTTTTTACGGTACTGGAAGAGGACGCCAGAGTGACAGACCTGACGATCCGGAACAGCCTGTTTCAGACTACTTATGAGGACTGTGTCTACGAGGACGAAGGCGGAAAGACGGACGTGGTCACCGCCTCCGCCCTCTGTTTTGCCAACTACGGCGTGATCGAGAACTGTGAGGTGCAGGCAAAGGTAACAGGCGCGTGGGATGCGGGCGGCATTGCGGGAATCAACTACGGGCAGATGACGAACTGCAGGTTTACAGGAACGGTGGATGCGGGAACGGATCACAGTACGGAAGCACCCGAACATACATTTACCAGAAAATCCCTGTTTGCGGGCGGCATCTGCCGTTCCAACCAGGGCGTCATCCGAAACTGTGTGAATGAGGGTACAGTAAGGCTGGATGCCATCTCCGAAACCTTTTATGTGTATGATTTTGCCGCAGGGGGTATTTCCGGACGGCAGTTGGAAGAGGGACGCATCGAAGACTGCTGCAACAAGGGAGATGTGACCGGTATGGAACTGGCGGGCGGTATTGTCGGCGCAAGCTGGGGCAGAATATACAAATGCCGGAACAGCGGTAAAGTCCATATCGAGCAGGGGGAGCGCGATTATGTGGAAACCCTGATCAGCGCGGGCATCTGCGCATCCAATGGCGGCATTGTGGATACCTGTATCAATACCGGGGCCGTTACCGTCAGCCAGAAATACTTAAGTTTTCGTTCACCCATCTACGGGGTTGCCTGCAATACTGTGAATCCGAACAAGGGCCTGATCGAAAACAGTTTCTATCTGGAAGAGAAGGCAGTGCAGGTATATCCGCAGCGCGGCGTGCGGAAGCTTAAAACGTCCGAACTGTCGGAGTTTTCCGCATACATTTCCGGAGAAAAACGGCTGGAGAAGACCGATTTTGCCGATTTTCTGTGCTTTGTTCCCTATGATCCGGAGACACACAAGAATGATTCGGATTATGTCCGTCTGGGATTTGGCCCGCCGAAGGACGTGGTATACGAGACGGCGCCGGGAGACACTCTCTGGGAGATTGCAAAGCGGTATTATGGGGACGGACGGTACTATGGCAATCTGGTGTGGAAAAATCCGGGATTAGAGGAAGGCCCTCTTTTACCGGGGATGAAGCTTACTGTTCCTCACCGGGATCTTGCCGCGGTGCGCCGCTATGATGAAGAAGGGTTTGGGTATGCCTACTGCAGGCTTCCTTCCGGCGAAAACTGTCCCACCCGCTATGTGCTGTCCAAACCGATGAACTGGTATTACGGAACGATGCAGTTTGCGGCTGATATCGGGCTGGACACGCTGTGGCCCAAAACACCGGATGCCGCCGAGTCGGAGGATATCCGTATTTTTTACCGGGTGGACGCCAATCCGGACGGGGATTTCTTTGAAGGCCGCTGGCCTGAAGTACAGGAGCGCATCAAAAAAAGCGCCGCCGCTTACTGGGGCGATTCGGTGGATACCTTCGAGTTTGACCATTATACGCTGGATCACGGGGAAAACCTTTACTGTTATTCTTTTGTGGTATACAGGAAGGATGAGAAACTGGTATGCCAGACCGCCTACCGGCTCTGTGAAAACATGCTTGTGGAATTGATCGGCGTGCAGCCGCTTAAGCCGCACGAGCGGATCGGGGAAAGCCATGATGTGCTGCTGCGTGTGCCTTATATGGCGGCTTTTGCGGACACGAATGTGAAGATGGAGGAACCCGGGTTTGACCCGGAGACCTTTTACGGCAGAGAAAACTGGGATTTTCCGCAGATACACAATCCGTTTGCCGTTGCGCTTGCCTATGATCAGGATGCAGAGTGCAGCCCCTATATGCTGTTTACGGGGGCGCAGTAACAAGCGGCGGGGACGCCGATCTTCAGAATCCGTCTCATTTTGTCCGGATACAGCTTCAAACTTTTCATCCGAAGAGCAAAAGCTTCCTGGCTTCTTATGAGGACAGTCAGGATCAGGACCGCAGAGAGATACTGGGATATGACGCTGGCAGCAGCAACACCGGCCACATCCCATCTGCATACAATGACAAAATACAGATTTAGAAGTATGTTGACGATCCCGGAAAACAGAAGATAATACAGCGGACGTCTGGTATCGCCGGAGGCGCTCAGCACAGCGCTGCCGAAATTATAAAGTCCAAGGGCGGGCATGCCCAGCAGATAGATGCGTAGGTAAAGTACGGCATCCAGGATCAGCTCATCTTTGGTGTGCATGACCGTCAGGATCGTATGGGCAAACAGGATGCCGAACACCAGGATCAGCATCCCGGCGGAAAAGCACAAAATCACAGAAGTATGTACGGTCTCCCTCAGGTCCCTGTCGTTTTTGGAGCCGATATGAAGAGCCGTCAGTGCATTGACACCGCCGGAGAGCCCGATGATCAGCCCGGTAAACAATGTGACCAGGATGCTGGTGGAGCCCACAGCGCCCAGGGCAATGGGTCCCGCGAATTTGCTCACCACGGCCACATCCGATATGTTGAAAAGCACCTGCAGAATATTGGAGAACATGAGCGGAACACTGAAAAGCAGGATTTTTTTCCAGAGAGATCTGCTGCAAAGGTCCATTTCATATGTTTTCATCATAACACGCTTTCTATTATAAAAATCCCCGTTTTTGAACGGAACATATTTATCATATAGGAAATCTCAGAAAAAGCAAGATTAATAAATCCGGTTCCGTGGTAAAATCGCGGGAAATCGCAATTTCTTCTGCAAAGATGATACATATGCTTCACAGTTGGGAGTCAGGGACCGCAACGTCATGGTCTGGATACGTAATCAGTTCTCAGGCTGCTCTGAAAATGGTTTTAGACGTTTATGAAGACATGTAGGAGCTATGGAATATATTGTTTTATCCGGAGCATGTGTTGTATAATAGTAACGATCAATACAGGCAGCAGGAGGAACTGCATATGACGGGACTGGGAACATTAATCAACGCCGCTGCGATTCTGGCGGGAGGAATTTTGGGACTGACTTTTGGAAAATTTATGAAGCCGCGGTATCAGGAGACGCTGACCATGGCATGCGGCGTCAGCGTGATCTTTCTCGGTATTGCCGGCACTATGGAAAAGATGATGACGGTTACAGCCCAAGGGCTGGTAAGCGGCGCTGGATTTTATCATTATTCTGGTGATGGGCGCGTCCATGGGAAAGGGCTGCCTGTTTTCCGCGGTTCCAGTTGGCCTGTTTCAAGGTTCTGTCACTTTGCTGGCCCGGCTGATCGAGCCGTTTATGACAGAGGGGGCTCTTGACAATCTGTCACTCACGGGTTCCATGCTGATCTTCTGCGTGGGCGTCAATCTGCTGTGGGGGAAAAAGGTAAAGGTGGCCAATATGCTGCCCGCTCTTCTGATTGCGGTGATCTGGGCATTACGCTGAAGGAAAAAGAAAGAACCGATCTTATGAAATCAAGAAAAAAAATCTATTTGTATATGATAATCATTACGGCGCTGGTTTACGTGGGCCTTTTGACTCTTCTCTACTGCTCGGAGGCTGCCAGCGGCGACGCGGTGATCCAGACTTTCGGGGACGCGTTCTGGTATTCGCTGGTGACGCTGTCCACGGTGGGATACGGAGATCTGGTACCGGTGACGCCGTTGGGACATGCGGTGGGGATGATCTTTCTGTTTTTGTCCGCCGGCATCATGGTCACGCTGTTCGGAGCAGTCGTATCTTTTCTGGCCGGCGAGGCGCTTCCCTTCTTTATGCTCAGTCTGCAGCGGCGTAAAAACTGGTATTATTTTGCGGATTACGGAGTGGAATCCAATACGCTGGCCGCCAATATATATAAAGAGGATCCTGACGCGCTGATCATCTATGGGGAGAAAAGAAGCGGCCGGAGCGAAATTCCCGATTATCCCTGTATGTATCTGAGCGCGGCTCCCCATAAGATTGTGGAGAAAAAGAAAAACATCGGGAGTAAATGTAAGATTTTTCTGATGAAGGAAAATGATATCGGCGTCAACAGCCGGGCCGTCAATCTGCATGAACTGCCGGTGGAGGTCTACGCCAGGACGACGAACGGACAGGATAAGCTTTCCGGAAACATTTATTTTTTTCACAGTTATGAATGCTGTGCCAGACAGTACTGGCGTTCCAGGCCGTTATGCCGCCATGAGCATCGGATTGTGCTGATCGGATTCGGAAATTACGGTTCCAGCATTCTGGAGCGGGCGATCCTGACCAATGTGATCTCCGCGGAGCAGCATGTGGCTTATCATATGTTTGGAGACGCGGGAGAATTTCTGGCGGTGCATCATCGTCTGGGGGAGTTGTTTTCCATGAATGAGGAATCCGGAACGGGGGACTCCCTGATTTTTCATAAAGAGCCCTGGGTGGAGAATCATGCTGTCCTGGAGCAGGCTGACCGTATCATTATCTGTGAGGATGACGAGCAGAAGGGCTGGAGTATTTTCTGGACGCTGAACAAATACTATAAAATTTCCGGGCGCATTGATCTTAGAAGCAGCCGGAGGGCGCCGGGGGTCTCTTATTTCGGGACGAATGAGGAGATCTATACGCCGCAGCAGATCATCCGCACGAGCCTGAATAAAGCGGCGGTCATGATCAACGAACTTTTCCGCAGATCTGTTTCCTATCCGACCCTTGACTGGAATGAGCTGGACGATCTCCACCGCCAGTCCAAGATCGCGGCGGCGGACCATCTGCTGATGAAGACCCGGATTCTGCTTCGGGATGAGACGATTACCGAACTGACCGCGGATGCGGTAAGGAGAGCCTATGACCGGTACTGCAGGACAATATGCTCGGAAACTGCAAAGGAAATGTACCGGAAGCTGGACCATATGCGGTGGCTGCGGTTCTACATATTCTATAACTGGAGCTGTGGCCCGGTACGCGACGACGAGGCGAGGCAGCATCCCATGCTGCGTCCTTATGAAGAGCTGACGCCGGAGCAGAAGCTGGAACGGGACGCGGCGTGGGAGCTGATGGGGAGCATTTCGGCGGAGCTGGAATGAAGGCGGCCGCTTCCGAAAGACAGGGAAGAATTCAAGTCCCGGGCGATTCCGTATCATGTGCTTCTGGATCTGTAAGACTTTCTGCCTGCCAGGCAGAGATCTGCGGACCAGTATATTCACGGCATCCAGGAAGCATTTCACAACAAACAGATTGATCGGACGATTCCGGCGGCTTATAATACCTGTTATTCCCATGAGGTAAGGTATTTATGAAGCTGAAAAAGGCAGTCATAAGGCAGCCGGAGGATGGACATGAGGAAAATTTTGCTGGTGGAGGACGATGCCCTTTTAAATAAAACGCTGACTTACAACCTGATTTCTGAGGGTTACGATACAGTATCGGCTCTGAACGCAGGTGCAGCCGCCGAAGCTCTGGCTCGGACGGAATATGACCTGGTGCTTCTGGATATCAACCTGCCGGACGGCAGCGGCTATGACCTGTGCAGGCGCATCAAGCCGGAGAACTCCGACACGCTGGTGATTTTCCTGACGGCCAATGATCAGGAGAGCGAGCAGATCCAGGGTTATGAAGCCGGGGCGGTGGATTACATTACCAAGCCCTTTTCCATTGGCGCCCTGCTGCGGAAAATTCGGGCAATGTTCGCCATGCTGGAACGCAGGGGGCTGATAAAGGATTTTTATGATGACGGCAGACTGTTCCTGAACTTTTCAGAACAGTCTGCCTCGCTGAACGGGAAATCTCTTGCGTTTTCCCCCATGGAGTATAAGATGCTGTATCTTTTCTGCAAAAATCCAAAACAGATTCTGACCAGGCAGCGGCTTTTGGAAAGGCTGTGGGATGCGGAGGAACATTATGTGGACGAACATACGCTGACGACCACCGTCAGCCGTATCCGAAGTAAGATTGAGGCGGAAGGCGACACGTATATTAAGACGATTTACGGGATTGGATATCAATGGATGGGAGGCGGGAGAATATGAATCCGGGACGGATCTCTGTAAAAAGGGGGTTCCTGCTGATCTGCGGAAGTATGGCGGTTTCCATGCTGGCCGTCTGCGCCGTTCTCTTTGTCTTGACAGGCGAACGGCGGGTGCTGATGACCGGCGTACTGCTGACAGCCTGCGCCCTCATCTGGCTGTTTCTCTTGATGCTGTTTTTCGGCAAACGGCTTGCTGTATTTACAGAAGAGCTGTGCAGGTCCATAGACCGGATGATAAGCGAAGGAGAAGAACCTGTGCGTGCCGCGGACAGGGAAACACTGTTTGCCCGTATCCATTACCGCCTTTCGCGGCTGTACGGCATCATGCAGGAGAACCGCCGGAAAGTGGATGAGGAACGGCAGGAGCTGCAGATGCTGATATCCGATGTCTCCCATCAGGTGAAGACACCGGTAAGCAACCTGAAAATGGTGACGGACACGCTGCTTACAAGACCGGTCGCAGAGGAAGAGCGGCGGGAATTCCTGCAGGGCATCCGCAGCCAGACGGACAAGCTGGAATTTCTTTTTCAATCCCTTGTGCGGACCTCCCGTCTGGAAATCGGGACGATTCGCCTGGAAAAGAAAGACAGCCTCCTGATGGATACTCTGGCCATGGCCTGCAGCGGTATTGTGTATGCGGCGGAGAAAAAAGATATTTCCGTGACAGTGGACTGCCCGGATGGCCTGCGCCTTTTCCATGACAGCAAATGGACGGCGGAGGCCCTGTTTAATCTTCTGGATAATGCGGTGAAGTATACTCCGGCGGGAGGTGCAGTCCGCATTTCGGTGGAACAGTGGGAAATGTATGTCAAGCTGGATGTGTCCGATACCGGCAAAGGCATTACGGAGAGTCATCAGGCCGCCGTCTTCCGGCGCTTTTACCGGGAGGACGAAGTACACGGGGAACAGGGAGTGGGCATCGGCCTTTATCTGGCCCGTGAAATTGTCACGCGGCAGGGCGGCTACATCAAGGTGTCTTCGGAAGTTGGAAGGGGTTCCACATTTTCTGTTTTCCTTCCCTGGAGATAAGGGACTTTTTGTATCTGTTTTCTGCAGCCGCGGACATTTCTGTGACATTTGTAGTTTACAATATCCTTATCAACGGCGAATGACTGCAGGGGGATGTCGGTACATCCTGAACATGCAGACCCGGGATAAGGAAAGGAGTATTTGACTATGAATGTATTGCAGGCCATTGACTTGAAAAAGCATTACGGCAGTGAGCCCAATATCACCCGCGCTCTGGACGGCGTCAGCCTGTCGGTGGAACAGGGGGAATTTGTGGCGGTGGTGGGAACCTCCGGCAGCGGCAAATCCACCCTGCTCCATATGATGGGCGGGCTGGATACGCCGACCTCCGGCAGCGTCATTGTGCGCGGAGACGATCTGGCGAAAAAAAACGATGAGGAGCTGACCGTCTTCCGCCGCCGCAACATTGGTTTTATCTTTCAGAACTATAACCTTGTACCGATCCTGAATGTCTATGAAAATATTGTCCTGCCGGTGGAGCTGGACGGCGATACGGCAGACGGGAAATTCATGGATGAGATTGTGAAGATGCTTGCTTTGGAAGAGAAGCTTAACCATATGCCCAATAACCTCTCCGGAGGGCAGCAGCAGCGCGTTGCCATCGCCCGGGCCCTGATCACCAAGCCGGCCATCATCCTGGCGGACGAACCCACCGGCAATCTGGATTCCAGGACCAGCGCGGATGTGCTGGGCCTTTTAAAACGCACCAGCATGGAATTTAACCAGACCATTGTCATGATTACCCACAACAACGAGATCGCCCAGCTTGCCGATCGCATCATCCGCATTGAGGACGGCAGGATTGCGGAAGAAGGGCGGCAGGCGCGGGACGCTTTTGGAATGTCTTCCGAAGAGGCGCCGTCAGGCGGCAGCGAAGGGGCGCTGCTTTATGAGGGAGGCGGCAGATCATGATATGGCCTTTTGAAAACGACACCAGCGGTGTGGAAAAGAAACTGGCAGGACGGAGCCTGAAAGCCGACAGGCGGCGGAGCATTTTTACCGTTATGACCATTGCGCTTGCCGTCTGTCTCATGGGAACTCTTTGCTTTCTCTATTCTGCACAGCAGAAGAAGACGCTGGACGCCATCCTGGGGCAGTATCAGGCCGGCTGCGAAGGGCTGACCCGGGAAGAGGTGCTTCGGCTTGTGGATGCAGGGCAGTTTGAAAAATGGGGCTGTATGGCGGACGCCGGTTCGGTCCGTTATGAAGACAGCGTATGCAACATCAGTTTTGTCAGCCCGGAGATGATGGACCTGATGGGCTTCGGGGAGATCACCGGCGCCTATCCACAGACGGAAAATGAACTGTGTGTGGAGCGCTCTTTTTTCCGCTGTTTTGGCCTTCCGGAAGAAGTGGGACAGACGATTCTTCTGGACCTGGGCGGCGGTGAAAAAAACTATACCGTTACAGGCATCCTGGAAGCGGAAAACAACAGCCGGATTTTTACAGTCTGGATCTCGGAAACCGCCGTGGATCCAGACAGCCGCAGGGCTCCTTATGAGCTGCGGTTCCGCTTCGCCGGGAGCCGGGAAATGGAGACGGCGAAGCTTCGAGCAGATATCAAAAGGTTTTTTGCAGAAATGGGAATTCCAGAGGACCGGACTTTTTACAGTTCCAGCTACTTTGGAATGGTGGACCTCTATCTGGGAAGCGGGATGGAGATTTACGTCCTGTCGGTCCTGATCGCTGTCATCTGCGCCATTGTCATTTACAACATTTTCTACATCTCCGTCATGGGAAAAATGCGGGAATACGGACGCCTGAAGGTGCTGGGAACAACGCCGAAACAGTTAAAACGGGTAGTAAAGCGGGAACGGCGCGTTCTGACCGCCATGGCGGTTCCGCCCGGACTGATTCTTGCAGCCGTGATCGCGCTGGCTGCCGTGCCCGGCTACTGGTCCTGGCGGGACAATCTTCTGTCTGCGGCGGTCATTTCCATCCTGACCTATGGAATGGTTTTGATCGCCACCAGGAAGCCTTTGTCCATGGTGGGAAAGGTATCCGCCATGGACGCCGTCCGGACTGCCGCCGGTTCCGGGTATCAGGGACGCGGCGTTTCCAGGCAGCGCCGTCGGCGCCTGACCATGGCCCGCCTGGCCCTGATGAATTTCTCCCGGAACCGCAGAAAAGCGTTCGTAACGGCCCTGTCTCTCAGTCTGACCGGAATTCTGCTTCTGTGCGTTTCCGCCTGCGCAGAATCCGTGGACCTGAAAGAAATGGCCCAGTCCCAGTTTGGAGACCGGAGCCAGTATCTTCTGCAGTATGAGGACTATGCGGGCGGGGAGTTTGTTAAGATGCAGAAAGAGAATCCTCTGGGGCGGAGCCTGCAGGAAGAGCTTGCCGCCATTCCGGGCGTGGACCGCATCACGGCCTACAGCATGGCCTGCGTGGAAATTCCCGACATCAGCGCCATTCCGGGGAACCGGGAGCATGAGCCTTTTATCGTCAGGGGGATTTCCAAAGAGGATATGGCCAGGATGTATGCGGAAGAGACGGTTCTCGACGGAACTGCGGATTACCGCCGGCTTCTTGACGGAGACGGCATCCTGGTCTGCCCGTCGGGCAGCGCGCTGAAAGAAATTTACAGAACTGAATATCAGGTTGGGGATACCATTACGGTTTCCTGCTATAATGGACGGTCTAAAACGTATACCGTGATGGGGATTGTGGCGCATGTTCCGGTCGGCAATTCGGCTCATTTTTTTATTCTGCCGGAGGAAGAACTGTCTGCGCTTTATCCGGAAATATCGGATTTTACCGGTTATGTGAATGTTCACACAGAGCAGGACAGCAAAGAGCTTCGGCGGGCGGTATTTGGCGCCGTATCCGATGAGCGGGTGGCCGTTTCCGGACTGGAGGATCTGGCGGCTGAACTGGAAGTGGGCATGCGGGGGGAACTGACCCGGCTCTACAGCATTCTGGTCTTTGTCTTCGTGTTTGCCCTGATCAATCTTGCCAACACGCTGATCACCAACCTTCTCGTCCGTCAGCAGGAGTTCGGCGTGTTCCAGTCCGTCGGAATGAGCGGCCGGCAGCTGTCCAGGATGCTGTCTTTTGAGTGCCTGTACTATGTGGGGATCTCGCTGCTTGCGACTCTGACGCTGGGGACGGCGTGCAGCCTGATTGTATGCCGGATGTTTGCCCGGACCGGCATGTTCGGAAAGCTCACATATCATTTCCCGGTGCTTCCGATCCTGCTGTTTGCAGCCGCGCTGCTTCTGGTGCAGGCGGTGTTCTCGGTCTGCGCGGTCCATTATACCGGAAGGCTTTCTCTGGTGGAGCAGATCAGGGCGCAGGGGTGAAATGATCCTGAGCGATTGACATGGTATGCGGTATTCTGCATCATTCAGAACGTATTTCACAGCAACGGGATTGTTTTGCCGTTTCAGGAAGACTATAATAAGATATTACGTATGATGAGGAGGTGGCGCATTGATCCATATTGCAGTCTGCGATGATGAACCATATATGTCCGAACAGATCAAGGCTCTGGTCTCTGAATTTTTTCGTAAAAAGAACAGGGAGATCTGCCTTCGGACGTTTGCCGGAGGCGAAGAGCTTCTGAAGTACGGCGGGCCCATCGACATTCTGTTTCTGGATATCCAGATGAAGGAGATCGACGGCATGGAGACGGCAAGGAGGCTCCGGGCCGATCGGTTCCAGGGTTTTCTGATCTTCATCACGGTACTGAAAGAGATGGTGTTCCAGTCGTTTGAGGTACAGGCCTATGATTATCTGGTCAAACCGGTCGATGAGGCGCAGTTTGAGAAAACCATGGAGCGCTGTCTTGCTTCCATGCGCAGCGCCGGCGAAGACCGCCTGCTCGTGCAGAAGGGATATGAGAGCCGCATCATCCGGAAGGATGAGATTGTTTTCTGTGAGATCATAGACCGGAAAATCTATCTGAATCTGACGTCCGGCGAGGTTGTGGATTATTATGAGCGGATTGAACATCTGGAAACAAAACTGGACGACCGTTTTTTCCGGTGCCACAGGAGCTATCTCATCAACCTGAAGCATTTAAAAGGCTATAAAAACGGTACGGCATATATGGATAACGGCAGGGAAGTTCCCGTATCACGGCTGCGGAACCGGGAGTTTTCCAGCGTGGTCCTGCAGTATATGAAGAATATCTGAGCGGTTCGGGCAAATCCGTGAGGGAACGGCAGAGACAGAGAGCGTTTGTGTGCGGGGGCAGATAAGATGGCGGAGTATTTCGATTATTTCAATAGGATGACGGAATCCGGGATGGGGTTTTATGGTTTGAACTTGATTCTGAACCTGATCGGGACATCGTTCCAGCTTTACCTTCTGGCAAAAATTCTGAAAAAGAACATATGGCCTCCTTTTTATTTCCTGTTTGCGGTATGTGCGGTGATGATCAATGAGTTTGTTCCGGTTAGAACGCTCGCCGGTTTCGGGGTGTTTGTCCTGCTGTTTACAGCATACGGGATGTTTGCCTGTTATGCGGATGCGAAGTCCGCCCTTCTGTATGCGGCTTTGACGATTGAAATCATGCAGCTCTGCTTTGGAATCGGGGAAACCATGATGAATCTTTGCGGTCCATGGATGCCCGCTGTGTTCCGCGATCCGGACGGCGCTGCGGCCATGCTGGCCAGAGGGGCGGCGTCGCTGGTATTGAGCGGGTTGTGCTATGGTGTGGTGTACCGCTGTTTTTCCTGGGACGTTCTGTATCCCAGGGACGTTTCGGATTCCTTTTCTGCCGCGGCAGACATGCAGCAGATGTTTTTGACCCTCATTCCGATCCTGATGATATTTATGATGAACGAGTACATCAGTATGCTTGCATTTGAATTTCAGTTTGAGGTTCTGATGGAGGAAGGACCTGCGGGATATCTGATCAGCCAGGGGCAGCTGCTTGCCATGTATGTTCTGGGACTTGCCGGCCTGTTCTGCATCCTGTTTTCTTATAAAAAGCTGCAGCAGAATTTCCGCCTCAGCACGGAATTGTCGCTGCTGGAACAGGAAGAGCATTCCCTGAACCAGTATGTGGAGGAAGCGAAGGCCCGTTACGATGAGACAAAATCGTTTCGCCATGATATCAGGAACCACATTGCAGTGGTAAAAAATCTTCTGCAGGGCGGGAAACTGGAAGAGGCGGTAAACTATATGGAAGATCTGGACGATATGGCGGAAAAGATGTCATTTCCCTGCAGCACCAACAATCCGGTAGTGGATATTCTGGCAGGAAATAAACTGGGGCTTGCAAAGAGCATGGGGATCGGCGTGAGCTGCTCCCTCTTTCTGCCGTATCCCTGCGGCCTGCGGGATATCGATATCTGCATTGTCCTTTCAAACGCGCTGGACAACGCCATTCATGCATGTAAAAGTATGGGGACGGAGACAGAAAAATTCATCCACGTATCCGGGCGTATCCAGGGGGATTTCCTTATGCTGGAAATTCGAAACAGCTTTCACGGAAACGGCGCCTTCAAAAATGGGACCGGCCTGTCGAATGTAAAAAAAGTAGCTGAAAAATATGGCGGCGCCATGAATATCGAGACACAGGAGAAAGTATTTATCCTCCATGTGCTGTTGATCATCCCGGGAGATCAGGGAGAGATGCCATGATGCACCCTCCTCTCATTTTTGTACAGAAATAGAGAGGAAATATTTGAGGACAGTCTGTATAATAATAAGAAAGACAGATGGAATGTCCAAAAAGCACAATACGTGCGGATCAGGAGGTGGCTCATGGAATGGGTTGAAAGATTAAACCAGAGCATGAAGTATATTGAGGAACATTTGACAGACGAAATTGACTATGAACAGCTTGGGCGGATCGCCTGCAATGATGAGGAACAGTGGAAATATTTTATTGCCGTTTCCAGTACAAAGGAAAGCGGCGGGTTTGAAGAATATACCGTGCCTGCGTCTACCTGGGTAATCTTTTCCGGAACAGGTAACAATCAGTCCATACAGGAACTGGAGCAGCGGATTATAACGGAATGGCTTCCGGCCTCCGGGTATGAATATGCCAACGCTCCCGACCTTGAGGTTTACTTAAATCCGGACCCGCAGAACGCGCAGTATGAGGTGTGGATATCCGTAGTAAAGAAAAAGGAATGACGGCTGGACGAGGGGCTTGTGGTCCTGTCTTCCTGGCGGAAAGCCTGTAACTCATGAGATCCTTTCGGAAAAGAAGTTTGATAAAATCTTAACAAATATAGGACTGCAGAATGAAAGGAGGAGGGAAAGAACATGCGTCATATCTATATACGCGGAGCCATTGGCCTGATCTGGCTGATTGCGGCTGTTATATGCGGAGCATCCGGCAGCGTTCCGGTGATGGGGCTTTACCTGGTGCTGGCTGGCGTATTCCTGTACTGTGCATACGCGGCATGGAAAAAAGAAAAAGGCGGAAAAGGAGACAGGTAAGATGGGAGAAGCGCTTCTGACGGTTCAAAACCTGAGTGCGTGGTATACGGAAGGGAAGATGATACTTTCGGATTTTTCCTTTGAGCTGGCGGAGCACGAAGCGGCCGGCCTGATCGGACTGAACGGGGCCGGGAAGACCACGTTTCTGAAAGTGCTTTCGGGCCTGCTTCCGACCTTTTGCGCCGACGGCATCCGCTTTTGCGGTTCCCCTGTGGATTTTCGAAAGCAGGATTTTAAACGCTGCCGCTATACGGTGTTTGCCGAGGACAGTTCTTTTTCGTATTTTACCTTCCGGGAATATCTGGCCTATGTATGCAGCGCCTATGGAAAAGAAGTACCGGACGTGTCGGAGCTGATACAGGGCTTCCATTTTGAAGCATATGCGGATACCCTGTTAAGAGAGCTGTCAACCGGAAACCGGAAAAAAGCATTTTTGATTACGGCGTTTGCCCTGAAACCCAGGCTGCTTTTCCTGGACGAGCCGGTCAACGGGCTGGATTTCCAGAGTACGGAATATCTGTACCGGCAGATTTCCGGATATAAGGAGCATGGGACCGTCCTGTTTTCCTCCCACATCCTGGAGAGCATCACGCTGACTTCTGACCGGGTATTTGTCCTGGAGGATGGCAGGGTCCGGCAGACATTTGAACGCGGGCAGATCAGCGCCGCGGATATCCGGGAGGCTCTGCATGATGAAAATGACAGGTAAAGCCTTTGCCAAAAGGCTGTTCGGGGTAAACGGTGAACGTCTGCCCCGGATTCTTTTGATTGATCTGATCGTATTTTGGGGACTGTATCTTGCCGGCTTTCGGGTGCGGATCGCCCCGTCTGTCCGGATTCTGATGATCAGCGCCTTTACCGCCGGCGTGATGTGGCAGGCTCTTTCTTCGAAAGATAACACTGTCGAATTGCAGCATATGCTGATGCTGCCGCATCAAAGCCGGGAGTTTGTCTTTTCCTTTGTGGCTATGCTGGGAGCCTATACGGTCCTTACAAAGACAGGGCTGCTGCTGGCGGTCCTGCTGGCGGTCTCCGCCTGGAAGCCCATGGAGATCGCAGGGATCCTCCTCTGTG
The DNA here is from genome assembly GCA_910584205.1 of uncultured Lachnospiraceae bacterium. Lineage (GTDB taxonomy): Bacteria > Bacillota > Clostridia > Lachnospirales > Lachnospiraceae > Hominiventricola. The sequence continues at coordinate 18,108 of CAJUAA010000042.1, read as the reverse complement.
TGATCCATGCGGTCCTTATGGCTGCCGCAGTCTATTCCCTGAGAAAGTACTGGTATGCGGGCGGGCTTTGGGCTGCCGTCACGGCTGCCGCCATTCTGTTTTTGGGAAACGGGCCGTGGGCCGGCCTGCTGCTGTCTGCAAACAGCCTGTTTGCTGTCCTCTTTTTACGGAGGGCGGACGGATATGACTTTTACCCGTGGGAGAGCGGGAAAAGCCACGCCGTCAGGCGGCGGAACACGGCATCCCTGTGGCGGTATTTTTTCCGGTATCTGAGCTGCCACAAAAATTATCTGCTCAATACGGCTGTGATGTGGTGCGCAGCCATTGGAATGCCGTATTTTCTAAGAGAAGCGGCCGGCCTGTCCGCTGTCCCGGTGGGGTTTGCGGTTCTGTCCCTGAATACTCCCATCTGTATCCTGCTGTCCTGCGACCGGGATCTGGAGCAGGCAGTCCGCTTCCTCCCCGGGCAGAAACGGCGCTTCTGCATCCCGTACTGCCTGTTTATCTTCCTGTGCAATATGGCCGCAGATGCGATCTTCCTCATAAGCTGGCAGATACAAAGCGGCGGCGTCACCGCCTTCATGGCCGCCCAGGCAGTCTTCTTCGCCCTTCAGAGCGCGGTGCTGTCCGTGCTGCTGGAATGGTTTTATCCCATCCGGGGCTGGAAGATCGAGAGCGACCTGTGGCACCATCCGCGGAAATATATCGTTCCGGCAGTCATGCTGCTGCTTGCGGGAGCCGTATCCGCCTGGCCGGTGCTTCTGCCTGCCCTGCTGGTTCTGCCGGCTTTGGAAATCATGGCGTTCATCGCCCTGCCGGCATCTGAAAGCCTGTAAGCGCCCTGTTCAGATAATCGTTAAACGGCTTCATAATGCGGAAAAGCCCGGCGGCCTTTGCGAGAAATGCTTCGGCGTCGTGAAGCTCTTCATCTTTGAGCGGATACTCCAGATACCAGCTCTTAAACTTTAAGTATTCCGACTGCGGGTGGCTTTTGTCATATCCGGCGGGGACATTTTTGAGCGCCGATCCCTGTACCGCGAAATATTTCCTGAATTCCGGTTCCTGGATGATGCGCTCCAATTCGCTGCCGTTTTGGACAATATAGTTCCGTACCATGGCTGTCGCCTCTTTGAACATATCTGCAAACAGGCCTCCGCCTAAAAAAGACCGGCCGCCGGGTTTTATCATAAGATAATAGCCGACAGGGACCGGCAGTTTTCCCTGTGAAGAAATATGGGCGCGAAAGGCCGGATTATAAGGCGATTTATCATGGCTGAACCGCGTATCTCTCACCAGCTTAAAGGTAAGGCTTTTCGGCTCATTATGAAGCACGCTGCTGTCAAATTCACCGATCCGGAGGATCAGCGCGCCGATCAATGCTTCAAATTCTGTGTTTGCCGCCTTGTTTTCTGCTTTGTGTTCATGATACCATTCCCGATTGTTGTTTTCGCTTAAATCAGAAAGATAATTCAGGATAAGCTGAGTATTCATTTTTCCATTCCTCCTACGCGTTTGTGACAACGGAACAGGAAGCCCCGTCTAAAAATGTCCGGATGAATTCTTTCAGGCCTGCAGGGGACTCAAAGGTTTTGCAAAAAGCAAATTCCTGAGAAATGTCATCGATGTTTTCCATCGCTTCTTTTACTTCCATTATAGTACTTTTGGGGATTGCGGAAGAGAAATCCAGCTGCGCAGGGTTAAGCCTGTGATTTTGGATGGCATAATTGACTCTGTCCGCGCAGCGGCACGTTCCGTTTCCGTACTCGCCGCAGTATTCCTTTAAGAAATCCGCCATTTTGCTGCGGATTCTTGAAAGCCGCTGCCGGTAGGCTTCCGGGGTAATACCCAGAATATCGCCCGCAATCCGGCTGTCCGCCTTGAACATCGTTCCTAAAATAAAGATGCACCGGCTTTCGGCATCGAGGCACTGCAGCATGACATTCGTGCAGGAAAGTTTCAGCTCCTCTGCTAAAATGGACGCTTCCACATTCTGCGTGAGATCGGGCACGTCGTCGATCTTTGCGTTCTTAATATCGTCTCCGTAAAATTCAAAGCTGAGAGGAAATTTTGCGAACATGTGCTTCTGGTAATTTTTCAGGTGATTCATTGCAATGCGGAATACCCAGGTGGAAAATACGCTGTCCCCTTTAAAAGAGGACAGGTGGGTTATGATCTTTAACAGAATATCCTGTGCGGCGTCCTCTGCGTCAGGAAACGTGCCGAGCATACGCAGAGACAGGTTAAACACCAGGTCCTGTACACTGAGTATAACGGTTTCCAGAGATTTTTTATCTCCGGCAACGGCTTTTTCAATCAAAGCCAGCAGTTCTTCGTTGGTCTTTTGCTTCATGTTTTTTACCTCCTGTATCTTATTAGACAACTGAGAGACGGCCGTGTGACAGGAAAAATAAATTTTTGCGGCAGGGGTCAGTTTTTCCAGCGTTTCAGCGTCGGAAACCATTCCTGCATGGCTCTTCTTGCGTCCTCTTCGCTCAGATCGGGGTTCGCCGCCGCCATATGCGGTACGCATACCTCGATCATCTCTTCCATCGTACCGTGAAAAGTAAACGCGCCGTTTTCAAAACAATAGCTGCAGTAGTCCTCATTTTTGCTGCCGTCGGCGTTTGTTCCGTACAGTTCATCCGTATCTCCCATGGGCATACCGCAGCACTGGCAGAATCTCTGGTTCATCTCGTTCATTTCCTTCATTTCTTTCATTTTCGTTACCTCTTTCTTTCTGATGTGTTTGATGCTTCTGTACAACAGCATGGCTGTTATGGTATTCAGTATATCACACATATCCTGACATCTTTTGTCAAGGTTTATGTTTTCTGTAAATTTCCTGCGCCTGCGCGGCCAGCATGTTTCTTAAACCGTCCGGTTCCACGATTTCAACCTGCGTCCCAAAGGAAAGCAGATAACCGATCAGCCATGGATCCACGGGCATTTCCGTGCGGACAAGCAGATCGCCGTTTTCCTGAAGTTCCATCTCGGTTTTGTCAAATTCATCATAGACGCGGTATGCGGTTTCTTTTGAAAACAAAAGGACGATCTGGGGAAAGTCCTGTTGAAAGTCATTTTTTTCTTCCGGATACGGTTTTGGTACAAAGGTATTTTCTGACGGTTCCAACTCTACGATGCGGTTTAGTTTGAATATGCGGAAATCCTGCTTTTTTGTGCAGAACGCCTTCAGATACCATTCCTTTGATTTATAACATATTTTTAACGGCTGAACGATCCGTGTGCTTCTTCCGCTGCCGGAGCTTTCATAGACGATCGTGACTTCTCTGCACTGGATGACGGCTGTCTTTAACTGCTCAAATTTTGAACTGTCATACGCGCGTTTTCCCCAGTGAGAAAAATCTACCTCCAACCAGTTTTCTGCAGTTACATGGAAAAGCGCGGACAGCTTTGTAAGCATTTCCTTTCCGCCCATATAGCCTGTGGCCGATATGCCCTGCAGTGCCGTCAGCAGTTCCTGCTGTTCGCCTTCCGAAAAGATTGTCTTGTCCAGGATAAAATCCTGCAGTAAACAGATACCGCCGTTTCTCCCCGGCTCCGTATAGACTGGAATCCCCGCGCTGCTCAGCGCTTCCACGTCGCGGTAAATGGTTCTGGTGGAAACTTCAAATTCCTCTGCCAGTTCAGGGGCCGTGGCATGCTTCCTGTCTAAAAGATAATATAAAATTTTGAATAAACGGCTGTCTGACATTGTTCCACCTCCCAGAATAAGAATACCATAAAAATCCTGCGTAGACGAATGAAAAGTATTTGATTTTAGCAACCGCTTTCTATAAAATGGAATTGCAGCCTGTGGATATGGGCAGGCACGGCAGCAGAACCTGCGGTTTTAACGGGAAGAACATATGTTCTGTCTATTAAAACCGGAAAAGAAGGAGGAACAGATTATGAGTAAAAAACTGGTAGCATATTTCAGTGCGGGTGGAGTGACGGCAAAGGCTGCAAAATGTCTGGCTGAGGCGGCCGGGGCGGATTTATATGAGATCAGGCCGGAAATTCCGTATACCAGCGCGGATCTGGACTGGATGGATAAAAAAAGCCGCAGCAGCGTGGAAATGAATGACCCGTCTTCCCGTCCGGCGCTCTCGGATACTTCAGCGGATATTGCGGGGCACGATGTGATTTTTGTGGGATTCCCGGTATGGTGGTATACGGCGCCGGCCATTATCAGGACATTTCTGGAGGCGTATGATTTCAGTGGAAAAATCATAGTTCCTTTTGCAACTTCCGGCGGCAGCGGGCTTGGCAAAACGGCGAAAACACTGCAGGAGTCCGTACCATCGGCAGCAGTCATGGACGGAAAGCTTCTGAACGGAAAGCAGAATGCCGCGGATCTGAAAAAATGGGCGGACGGTTTTGGAAGATAATGCAGTACACGTGGAAGGACATTGAACAGCATGTTGCCGTCTGTACGCACTGCCCGCTGAGCCGGACCAGGCATCGGCCGGTCATGGGGCGCGGCGGCCATCAGGCGGATCTGATGCTGATTGCAGAAGCGCCCGGAGGGCAGGAAGACCAGCAGGGGCTTCCGTTTGTGGGAAGTTCCGGGGAAGTGCTGGACCGCCTTCTGAAGGACTGCGGGCTGACGAGAGAGGAGATCTACATTACCAACATCATCAAATGCCATCCTCCCGGCAACCGTGACCCCAGAGAGGAGGAAAAAGAAGCCTGCTTTCCGTATCTGAAATATGAGACGTTTCTTCTGAAGCCCAAAATCATCGTCTGCCTTGGCCGGGTGGCGGCACAGCGGATTATCTCACCGGATTTTAAAATTACCAGACAGCATGGCGCCTGGATCAGTCGGAAAAACTGTGCGCTGACTGCTACCTATCATCCGTCAGCCATTCTGCGGGACCCTTCCAAATATGAGATTGTGAAGGAGGATTTCCGTGAGATCGTAAGAAAACGGTCTGCTTTGAGGAGTCAGAGTCAGTAATCTGCAGACCGATGTTCTGCCGTCAGCGCGTTTTTAGAAAACGTGCCGACGGCTTCGTTTCGTATTTTCTAAAACCATTTCCGATTCCGTCTGCGTTTCCAGCTCTTATAGCGTCTTCGGCGCTGATTGCCGAAGGCGTTCTTCTTTTCCTGCCAGTTTTTCCAGCGCCGGATGGGATTCAGTTCCACGCCGTGGTCTTTGGCAAGTTTCCGGATCAAAAGGAGGACCGTCAGTACAAGAAGGATGCTGCAGACCACGAGGCCTACCACCCGGAGATTGATCTTGATCAGGTTGACCGGTTCCTGGGCGGGATGTTCCGCGGACCCGGCGGCGTTTTCCGGGTCTGCCGGATCGCCGTCCGCCTGTCCGAAATCAAATTCCTGAATGTTGCTGTCGGACAGCCGGAGACTGGTGGAGCCTACCGTCTGGCCCGCATAGGTGTAGCTTAAGGTGGCGACCAGGCTGGAATCGTCGGTATCCAGAAAATCCAGCTGCGGGGACGCGTCGGCAAAATCCGCGCTGACCGGCAGGACCACGTACCCTTCCGGGTCCATGTCAATGGTGGGAGCGGTCGTGCCGAAGATGGAGGTTCCCGTGTCAAACAGCTCTCCCTGTCCGATGGTAAAATTCTCTTCGTTTTCCGAGATATTGACTTTGTGAAAATTTTCACTTGCGTAGTTCAGCAGGTTGGCGGTATCCGTGTAGACGGGAACGCCCCGTTCGGAGGTTCCCAGGGTCTTCATGGTGACGACGATCAGGTCCATGCCGTTTCTGGTAGCGCAGGTGACCAGCGTATTGAGGGCCGCGGTGGTGTAGCCGGTCTTGCCGGCAAATACCGTGTCGTCCAGAAAACGGGAGGTCTTGTAGCTGTTGATCATATAGTGATGGTTGTTCATCAGCAGCTCTTCGTCTTTTTTGTTGGTTGCCCGGAGGGTATAGCGGGGCGTGCCGGCGATCTGCCGGAATTTTTCATGCTTGATGACTTCCCGCGCGATGAGCGCCATATCGCGGGGGCAGGTGTAGTGATTTTCGTCCGGAAGCCCGTGGGGATTGACAAAATGGGTATTGGAGCAGCCCAGCTCCGCCGCCCGCTGGTTCATCAGGTCGGCGAAGGCTTCCGTGGAGCCGGAGATATGTTCTGCGATGGCGTTGGAGCATTCGTTGGCGGATTCCATCATGATGGCATAGAGACATTCTTCCACCGTAAGGACTTCTCCTTCGTCTCTGGCGATATGGCTGCTGGCGTAGTCGATGGAAAAGACCGCATTATGGGAAAAGGTCACTTCCTCATCCATGTCCAGATTCTCCAACGCCAGCAGGACCGTCATAAGCTTGGTGATGCTGGCAGGATACAGCTGTTCGTCGATGTTTTTGCTGTAAAGGACCGTCCCGGTCCCGGCTTCCATGACGACGGCAGCCTCTGCGTAGACCTGGGGGCCTGCCGGCCAGTTTTCCCAGGAATTGGACTGAATCTCCAGATTGTAACGGATTTCGGATTCGACAGCGGGGTCTTCCGCCGCAAAAACGGGCGCAGAAAAGACAGTAGAAAGGCAGAGAACAGATGTCAGTGCCAGGAGTCTGCATGTTTGTATGATTTTCATTTGATTCCTCTATTCTATATAAAACACGATTTTGGCGGGATAATCTTTCATAAAACAGCGCCGCGCGGCGGCCTGTCGCATTTTATTATAGAATATTTGCAAAACCGGTGCAAGGCTCGGAGGAAAACTTTAGAAACTGTTTACATTTAAACGCAGACAGATGCAGCCCATGGCCGGATCATAACCGCATCAGTCAGAAAAGCCTTGACAGATGGACGTTTTTGATTTTATAATGGCTCTTGTAAATAAGAAGAAAGGCTGTGACGAAGACAGTAGGGATTTTTTGGAAATTGACAGCGAGCCGGAGGCGGTGGAAGTCCGGTAAGAGTACAGAGTCCTGAATATCACTTCCGAGCTGCAGGCTGAAAGCGTACGCGAGTAGGCGCTGACGTGATCCTTACGTTACAGGGGACGCATATGCTGGTATGTTGTAAGAGGTGGTTGATTTAAGAGCGCTGATTGCGGCTCCGTCCTGTTACAGGACGGGGCCTTTTTTGGCAGATGCGGAAAAACTAAAACAGCATCCGGGGAATGATTCCGCGGATGCGGAACCTAAAAACAGCATCTGCGGAGTCAGGCCCCGGAAGGATTTCAGGACACGAATGTGGCATGAAATTCTTCCAGACATCGGGGAATGACTCCGCGGATGCGGAACTATAATAGGAGGTAGAAAACATGTACAACAAAGTAAACACCGACATGAACTTTGTGGAACGTGAGAGAGAAGTGGAAAAGTTCTGGAAAGAGAACGACACGTTTCGGAAGAGTATGGAACGCAGGAAGGACGGGCCGACCTATACGTTTTACGACGGGCCGCCCACAGCCAACGGAAAGCCCCACATCGGACACGTACTGACCCGTGTCATCAAAGATATGATCCCCAGATACCGCACCATGAAGGGCTGTATGGTGCCGCGGAAAGCGGGCTGGGATACCCACGGCCTTCCGGTGGAGCTGGAGGTGGAGAAGCTTCTCGGACTGGACGGCAAGGAGCAGATCGAGGAATACGGCCTCGATCCGTTTATCACCAAATGTAAAGAGAGCGTCTGGAAATACAAGGGCATGTGGGAGGATTTCTCCGGGACCGTCGGTTTCTGGGCGGACATGGACGATCCGTATGTGACCTATCACGATGATTTTATCGAGTCCGAGTGGTGGGCGCTGAAGACCATCTGGGACAAGGGCCTTCTGTACAAGGGCTTCAAGATCGTGCCCTACTGCCCCCGCTGCGGGACGCCCCTTTCTTCCCATGAGGTGGCGCAGGGCTACAAGGATGTAAAAGAACGCTCAGCTGTGGTGCGCTTCAAAGTAAAAGACGAGGACGCCTATATCCTGGCGTGGACTACTACTCCCTGGACGCTGCCGTCCAACGTGGCGCTCTGCGTCAATCCGGTGGAATCCTATGTGAAAGTAAAGGCGGCGGACGGACGCGTCTACTATATGGCGGAGGCGCTGCTTGACGCGGTGCTGGGGAAACTGGGCACGGAGGATACGCCCGCTTACGAGGTGCTGGAGCGCTATACCGGAAAGGACCTGGAGTACAAGGAGTACGAACCGCTCTTTGACTGCTCTGCAAAAGTGGCGGAGAAGCAGCGCAAAAAAGGATATTATGTTACCTGCGATTCCTACGTCACCCTGACCGACGGTACCGGCGTCGTGCACATCGCCCCGGCTTTCGGTGAGGACGACGCCAACGTGGGCCGCAAATACGATCTTCCGTTTGTACAGCTGGTGGACGGCAAAGGAAACATGACGGAGGACACGCCATTTGCGGGCCTGTTCGTGAAGAAGGCGGACCCGGAGGTGCTGAAAGATCTGGATGCGAGAGAACTGTTGTTCGACGCACCCAAATTCGAGCACAGCTATCCCCACTGCTGGAGATGCAGCACGCCGCTCATCTACTATGCGAGAGAATCCTGGTTTATCAAGATGACGGCGGTAAAGGAAGATCTGATCCGCAACAACAATACGATCAACTGGATCCCGGAGAGCATCGGCAAGGGCCGCTTCGGCGACTGGCTGGAGAACATCCAGGACTGGGGCATCAGCAGGAACCGTTACTGGGGTACGCCGCTGAACGTCTGGGAGTGCGAAGGCTGCGGCCATATGGAGAGCATCGGTTCCCGGGAGGAGCTGAAGCAGATGAGCGGCAATGACGCGGCGATGACCGTGGAGCTGCACCGTCCGTATATTGACGAGATCACCTGCACCTGCCCGAAATGTCAGGGGACCATGAGACGTGTGCCGGAGGTTATCGACTGCTGGTTTGATTCCGGAGCCATGCCTTTTGCGCAGCACCATTATCCATTTGAAAATAAAGAACTGTTCGAGAGCCAGTTCCCGGCGCAGTTTATCTCCGAGGCGGTAGACCAGACCCGCGGATGGTTCTATTCCCTGCTGGCGGAATCTACCTTATTATTTAATCAGGCGCCCTATGAAAATGTCATCGTTCTCGGCCATGTGCAGGATGAGAACGGACAGAAGATGAGCAAATCCAAGGGAAATGCGGTGGACCCCTTTGACGCGCTGAAGACCTACGGCGCGGACGCGATCCGCTGGTATTTCTACATCAACAGCGCGCCCTGGCTGCCCAACCGGTTCCACGGAAAGGCCGTGCAGGAAGGACAGCGCAAATTCATGGGCACCCTGTGGAATACCTACGCGTTCTTCGTGCTGTACGCGAACATTGACCAGTTTGACGCGACCCAATATATGCTGGACTATGCGTCCCTCTCCATCATGGACAAGTGGCTTCTGTCCAAACTGAACACGGTGGTGGGAGAAGTGGACAGCAATCTGGAGAATTACCGGATTCCTGAGGCGGCAAGGGCCCTTCAGGATTTCGTGGACGAGATGAGCAACTGGTACGTGAGAAGGAGCCGGGAGCGCTTCTGGGCAAAGGGCATGGAGCAGGATAAGATCAACGCCTATATGACCCTGTACACGGCCCTTGTGACTATCGCAAAAGCGGCGGCGCCCATGATCCCCTTCATGACCGAGGATATCTACCGGAATCTGGTGTGCAGCGTGGACAAAAACGCACCGGAGAGCGTCCATCTGTGCGATTTCCCGACGGTTCATGAGGAGATGATCAACGAGGATCTGGAAGCGGCCATGGAGGAGATTCTCGACATCGTCGTTCTGGGACGCGCGGCCCGCAATACGGCGAACATCAAGAACCGCCAGCCCATCGGGACCATGTACGTCTGCTCCAATGTGGAGCTTGCCGGCGATTACCGGACGATCATTCTGGATGAGCTGAACGTAAAGGAGCTTGTTTTCAGGAAAGATCTGAGTGAATTTACCAGCTACACGTTCAAACCCCAGCTGAAGACCGTGGGGCCCAAATACGGAAAGCTTCTGAACGGCATCCGCACGCATCTGACGGAGATGGACGGCAGGAAAGCCATGGAAGAGCTGGAAACAACCGGCAGCCTGTCATTTGACATCAGCGGGTCAAACGTGGTATTATCAAAAGAGGATCTGCTCATTGATATGGCTCAAATGGAAGGATATGTGACAGAGGCAGATAACCGGGTGACGGTCGTTCTCTGCACCGATCTGAGCGAGGAGTTAATTGAAGAGGGCTTTGTCCGTGAGATCATCAGCAAGATCCAGACCATGCGCAAGGAAGCAGGATACGAGGTCATGGACCGGATCCATGTATACAGCAGCGGAAACGAGAAGATCCGGGGGCTTATGGAGCGTCACGGGGATGAGATTCAGAAGGATGTCATGGCGTCGGATATCCTCTTTGAGGAAGCAAAGGGATATGTGAAAGAATGGAATATCAATGGGGAGACCGTTACACTGGGTGTAGAAAAGCAGTAAAAGGAGGCATACGATGGCCAAAAGAACTTTTAACAAGGATTTTTTTATCAGAAGCGTAAAGTATAATATACGTACGCTGTTCCGCAAAGAGATTGAGGAAGCGACTCAGCAGCAGATCTTTCAGGCGGTAGGTTATGCAGTGAAGGATGCAATCATGGATGCATGGATTGCGACGCAGAAGGAATACGAGAAGAACGATCCGAAGATCGTATACTACATGTCCATGGAGTTCCTGATGGGAAGGGCTCTGGGCAACAACCTGATCAACCTGACCTTCTATGATGAGGTGAAAGACGCGCTGGAGGAGATCGGCCTGGATTTGAACGTGATCGAGGATCAGGAGCCGGATGCGGCGCTTGGAAACGGCGGCCTGGGACGTCTGGCAGCCTGCTTTCTGGATTCTCTGGCGTCTCTGGGCTATGCGGCGTACGGCTGCGGCATCCGCTACCGCTACGGCATGTTCAAACAGAAAATTGAGAACGGTTATCAGGTGGAAGTTCCGGATATGTGGCTGAAGAACGGCAATCCGTTCGAGCTTCGCCGTCCGGAGTATGCCAAGACGGTCAAGTTCGGAGGTTACGTCCGGATTGAGAACAAGGACGGCAAGAGCCGTTTCATCCAGGAGGGCTATCAGTCGGTGCTGGCGGTGCCGGTGGATCTTCCGGTGGTGGGCTACGGCAACAACGTGATCAACTGCCTGCGGATCTGGGACGCAGAGGCGATCAATTCCTTCGAGCTGAACCATTTTGACAAGGGCGAGTACAACAAGGCTGTGGAGCAGGAGAACCTGGCGCGCAACCTGGTGGAAGTGCTCTATCCCAATGACAACCATATGGCAGGCAAGGAGCTGCGCCTGAAACAGCAGTATTTCTTCGTATCCGCCAGCGTACAGGCGGCAGTGGAGCGGTATATGCGTTCCCATAAAGACATCCGTAAATTCTACGAGAAGGCGGCATTCCAGCTCAATGACACCCATCCGACAGTGGCGGTGGCAGAGCTGATGCGCGTGCTCATGGACGAATACGAACTGGACTGGGATGCAGCCTGGGAAGTGACCACGAAGACCTGTGCCTACACCAACCATACGATCATGGCTGAGGCGCTGGAAAAATGGCCCATTGAGCTGTTTTCCAGACTGCTTCCCCGTATCTATCAGATTGTGGAGGAGATTAACCGGAGATTTGTCATCGAGATCCAGAAAAAGTATCCGAACAACTATGAGAAAGTCAAGAAGATGGCGATCATCATGGACGGACAGGTGAAGATGGCGCATCTGGCCATTGCAGCGGGCTACTCGGTGAACGGTGTGGCAAGACTCCATACGGAGATCCTGAAGAATCAGGAGCTGAAGGATTTCTACGAGATGATGCCGGAAAAATTCAATAACAAGACCAACGGGATCACCCAGAGACGCTTCCTGCTCCACGGCAATCCGCTGCTGGCCAAATGGGTTTCCGCCCATGTGGGAGACGAGTGGATCACGGATCTGTCCCGGATCAAGGAACTTGCGGTCTATGCGGACGACGAGAAGGCGCAGCACGAGTTCATGAATATCAAGTACCAGAACAAGGTGCGTCTGGCAAAATACATCAAGGAACACAATGGCGTGGAGGTGGATCCCCGTTCCATCTTCGACGTACAGGTCAAGCGGCTCCATGAGTACAAGAGGCAGCTTCTGAACATCCTGCATGTGATGTACCTGTACAATCAGATCAAGGAGCATCCGGAGATGGAATTCTATCCCAGGACTTTTATCTTCGGCGCGAAGGCGGCAGCAGGCTACATGAGGGCGAAGCTGACCATCAAGCTCATTAACTCTGTTGCGGATGTGGTGAACAACGACCCTTCCATCAATGGAAAGCTGAAGGTGGTCTTCATCGAGGATTACCGGGTATCCAACGCAGAGTGGATCTTCGCGGCGGCTGATGTGTCCGAGCAGATTTCCACCGCGTCCAAAGAGGCATCCGGTACCGGCAACATGAAGTTTATGCTCAACGGTGCCCTGACCATCGGTACCATGGACGGTGCGAACGTGGAGATCGTGGAAGAAGTGGGCGAAGAAAATGCGTTTATCTTCGGCATGAGTTCTGACGAAGTCATTGAACTGGAGAAGCAGGGCGGCTATGATCCGTCCCAGCTGTTCAACACGGATCAGGATATCCGTCAGGTGCTGATGCAGCTTATCAACGGCGCTTATTCCCTGAATGATCCGGAGAAATTCCGCGAGCTGTACAATGCGCTGCTGATTGACGGCGGTTATGACAGGCCGGACCCGTATTTCATTCTGAAGGATTTCCGTTCCTACGCAGAAGCGCAGAAGCGCGTGGAAGCTGCCTACAGAGACGAGAAGGGCTGGGCAAGGAGCGCGATCCTGAATGTGGCATGCTCCGGCAAATTCAGTTCCGACCGTACCATCCAGGAATATGTGGATGAGATCTGGAAGCTTGATAAAGTGAGTGTGGAACTTTCCGAATAGGAGAATCATACAGAAAAAGGCTGTGCGCTGCGGCACAGCCTTTTTCGTATACGGGACAAAAGATCCGTATATACAGACCCTCTGCGTCATAGACTGATGAGAGGGACCTGCTATGAGAAGATTTGTAAAAAATGTCACGGCGGTAGGATTTCTGCTGCTGTTTCTTCCTTATACAATTACACTGCTGTTAAACGGAAAACAGGGGATCCATCGGGAGGAAACGCTGTCCGACCTGGAATATGAAGTGCTGGCCTGCATGATGGCGGAAGACTATTCCTGGATGGAAGACGGGACGCTGGATCTCATGGCCATGCTGCACCGGACCGCCTGTGTCCGTGGGGAGCCGGCCGGGGGTGAATCCCATCCGGTCAGGATATACGATGAAAAATACAGAAGGATGTACGAAGCAGTTCTTCGGACGCAGGGACAGGCCATAGCGATTGCCGGGGAATACCGGGACCTTCCTTATCACGAGGTCAGCGCCGGAGTGACCCGGGACGGAAGGCTTCTGGGAGAGGAATACGTATATGTACGTGCTGCAGACTGTTCCCATGACAGGGAGTCGGACCGTTATCTGTGGTGCTGTACGCTCACAGAGGAAGAGTTTGCGGAGGCGCTGGGAGAAAACTGCGATCCGGATGAACTGGAGTATGACAGGGATGCCTGGGAATATGTCACAAGGGTGGAAGGACCTGGGACAGAGTGGACGGGAGAGGCTTTCCGGTCCCTTCTGCATCTTCCTTCCAGCTGTTTTTTTATGGAACGGACGGAGGATGGGATCAAGGTTACGGTAAAAGGCATCGGGCACGGCTTTGGCATCAGCCTGTATGCGGCTGACCGCATGATCCGGGACGGCGCGGACGTTTCAGAGATTATTCAGAAATTCTATGAGGGCGCAGAGTGTATAACCATCCCCTGATCTGGTAAAAATATGGTCAGAGGTGATGTTATGCATAGAAATCAAAAAGGTTTTTTGATTGCACTGTGTCTCTGCATGCTCTCTCTGTCCGGGATATTCGGAGTATACCAGTACCGCAAAGGGCTTTCTGAGGAACCAAAGACAGAAGCCCCGAAGCAGGAGGAAGCTCAGTCCCAGGAGGAACAGAGGGAAGCGGCAAATTCAAGAGGTACAGTAGCTCAGGCCGATACGGAAGAGGAAAAACCAGAACAGGCAAAAATTGATACCGAAGAGGACATCTACAAGATCGGAGAGGCGGAACTGGCAAAGACAGAGACAGAGACGCCGGATGTGCCGGAGACCCCGGAAGAAGAGGCTCCGGAAGAAACAGAAGAGGAGACGGAAGAGGAAGAATCTGTGGAGACCGTTGGAGAGGACGTTCAGTCCGACCGGCTGTCATTTGCGGAGAGCAGCAGGCTGCTGTGGCCGGTAAAGGGTGATGTGATCCTGGATTACAGCATGGACAAGAGTATTTATTTTTCCACGCTGAACCAGTACAAATATCATCCTGCCATTGTAATCAGCGCACCGCTGGGAAGCGAGGTGCAGTGTGCGGCCAGAGGCCGGGTCAGTGACATTAAGGTCAACGAAGAGACCGGTACCACCATCTATATGGAGCTGGGAGACGGCTACGAGGCGGTGTACGGGCAGCTGAAAGAGGTAGCGGTGGAAGAGGGCGATATCGTGGAGCCGGGAAGGCTTCTGGGATATGTGAGCGAGCCGACCAAATACTATACACTGGAAGGCAGCAACCTCTATTTCCAGCTGCTGAAGAAACACGAACCGCTGGATCCCATGAACTTCATCGAATAAAACCAGAAAGAAAGGGCTGCATTCCTGCAGTCCTTTCTGCTGTCTCATATTCTGAACGGAACAACCTTACATGCACGCGATGTAGAACATAACGACAAAGTGGCAGAGGCTTCCGGCCATGACGAACAGGTGGAAGATCTCATGGGAACCGAAGTAACGGTGCCTTGCGTTGAAGAACGGCAGCTTCAGCGCATAGATGACGCCTCCCACGGTGTAGATGACGCCGCCCGCCACCAGCCACGCAAAGGCGGCAGAGGGAAGAGAGGAGACCAGCGGGACCATGGCAAGGACACAGAGCCAGCCCATGGAGATGTAGATCAGGGACGAAAACCATTTGGGGCAGGTGATCCAGAACGCCTTGATCAGCATCCCGGCGACGGCGGTTCCCCACACCAGCGCCAGCAGGGGATAACCGACGGAATCCCTGAGCGGGATCACACATACAGGCGTATAGCTGCCGGCAATCAGGATGAAGATCATCATGTGGTCGATTTTCCGGAGTATTTTATTTACTTTCTCTGAGATGTTCAGCGTATGGTAGATGGTGCTTGCCCCGTAGAGCAGGATCATGCTCAGCGCGAAAACGGCGAGGGCAGGAACGGAATGCAGATCCCCCTGCCATACGGCAGTCAGAAGAAGGGGCGTGGATGCGGCAGCCGCCAGGATCATGCCGATGAAATGGGTAATGGCGCTGCCCGGGTCTTTGATCGATAGTGTCATAATCATTCCTCCATATTTCACATCTTATTGGACATCAGCAGTCCAATAAGTATAAACTATAATAAGTAGTATTGAAAACTATGTGTAAATATATTCATATTATATCATATTGCGTGAGAAAAGCAAGTGTTAATGTGACAGAAAAAAAGGACGTCCTTGTGGACGCCCTTGTCATTTTTACTGATTTCCGGATCAGAAGATTCTTCTGACTGCCAGTACGTTTTTATAATTGACCGGTGAAGTGTATTTAATACCGGTGGCTGCGGTGCTGGCGTGTACGATGGTGTTGTTGCCAACGTAGATGCCCACATGGCCGCTGTAGCAGATGATGTCGCCCGGCTGCGCATCCGCAAGGCTTACGCCGTAGCCTGCGCTCCGAAGAGCGCTGGAGCTGTGGGGAAGGCCCACGCCGAAGTTCGCATAGACGCTCATGACAAAGCCGGAGCAGTCAGCGCCGTTGGTCAGGCTCGTTCCGCCGTATACATAAGGATTGCCCACAAACTGGGAAGCAAATCCTGCCACCGCGTTACCGGAAGCGCTGCCGCCGCCGCTGCCGATCATCGGAGCGGAGGAAGAGGAAGAACCGGTCTGGCTCTTTACCTTGGACTGAGCAGCTCTCTGAGCCGCCTGTCTTGCTTCTTCTTCCTTGGCAAGACGCGCGTTTTCTTCTTCTTTGGACTCTGCGTATACATAATCGGTTCTCAGATCCACATAATCCTTGGAAACCCATCCGTCGCCTTCCTCGATGGAAACCTTGACGAAGTCCTCGGTCTCGTCGGTGACGATCAGTTCCTCCTCCATGGGGATCAGGCCCAGGATGGAAGAATCGGTGGTTGCTTCCTGACGTACCCGCAGGGTTTCGGTGGTGACCACCGCCACTCTCGTACCGGCTTCTTCTGCCAGTGTTTCCGCATCGATTCCGATGGCGATATAATCGCTCTTTACATAACCATGTACATTGCCGGAGTTGATCAGGTACCATCCGTTCTCTTCTGCTTCCACCGTACCTACGGATTTATTATAGAGTTTTCCGAGTACATCACCGTCTTCACTGGATTCGCTGCGGATGTTCACATAGTCGTTCACCTTCGCGATACAGAATCCGGTGTAATTATCCTTCACTGCTTCATCCAGCGCTTCCGCCAGCTCATTGTCGGACGCCGTGGATTCATCCATGGAAGTAGAGATGCCGCCTGCCAATGCCAGAGAAATCTGTGCCGCCTCTGCCTTTACGGGCTGGACGACGAAGAGTCCGACGGCAAGACATGCGAGAATACCTTTCCTTATCATATGTATAAATACCTCCTGCATTTGCTTATTTTACGAAATTATATTAAATATTACAAATTTATTACAAACATCATAGCAATTATAACAACCTGTTACGCGTTTGTCAACATAAGAACGGCGGTTTTTGAAGGAAATCTTAAGATTTCTTAAGAAAAATTCTGGAAGAAGGACGCGAAGCCTTGACAATAGAAGAAAAAGCAATTAAACTGATAACAGTTACTGATATCACGACGGAAAGGGGGATGTGGAAATTGGCGGCCCTGAAGTACAGCAGACAAAGAGAGAGCATCAAGAAGTATCTGTGCGGCAGAGAGGACCATCCGACGGCGGACATGGTCTATACCGGCATCCGCCGGGAATTCCCCAATGTGAGCTTGGGTACGGTGTATCGTAATCTTTCCTTGCTGGTGGAACTGGGAGAGATCCGAAAGATCGCTACCGAAGGAGCGGACCGTTTCGACGCGAAGCTGGTTCCGCACCACCATTTTATATGTAAGAACTGCGGCTGCGTGCTGGATGTGATGGTTCCGGTGGAGGACCCGGTCCGGAAGGTAGATCTTCTGTGGGAATACGGCGATGTGGAGGAATGCCGTCTGGAGTTCCGGGGCGTGTGCAGAACCTGCAGAAAAAATGAAAGACAGGCTTGACAGAATCAGGGATGTCCACTATAATAACAGTAACAGGAATCATTACTGTTATTGGAAATAAAAAATTTATATAAGAAAAGGAGAAAAGACATTATGGCAAAATGGGTATGCAGCGTATGTGGCTATGTTCATGAAGGAGATACCGCACCGGAGAAATGTCCGCAGTGCGGCGTGCCGGCGGACAAGTTCAACAAGCAGGAGGACGGTATGAGCTGGGCTGCTGAGCATGTGGTAGGTGTTGCACAGGGCGTCAGCGAGGATATCCTTGAGGATCTGAGAGCAAATTTCAACGGCGAGTGCTCCGAGGTCGGCATGTATCTTGCAATGGCGCGTGTGGCTCACAGAGAGGGTTATCCGGAGATCGGCCTGTACTGGGAGAAAGCGGCTTATGAAGAGGCTGAGCATGCTGCAAAGTTTGCGGAACTCCTGGGTGAGGTGGTTACCGACAGCACGAAGAAGAATCTTGAGATGCGCGTGGCAGCTGAGAACGGCGCTACCGCAGGCAAGTTTGATCTTGCAAAACGCGCGAAGGCTGCGAACCTTGACGCAATCCATGATACCGTTCATGAGATGGCAAGAGACGAGGCTCGTCACGGCAAGGCATTTGCAGGCCTGCTGAAGAGATACTTCGGTTAATCATAATTCAGAATATAAGGATCTCAAAGACAGAGGGAACGGATCACAGGATGGTCCGTTCCCTTTTACGGTGCGGATGCCGGAAGACGCACCATATGGAACTGGCAGGGAGTTTTTGAAATTGTCAGCTAATATTTTATGTGAAGTAACCTTGAAAAAGAACCTTAAGTGGCATAATG
>CAJUAA010000041.1 GCA_910584205.1 uncultured Lachnospiraceae bacterium | reverse complement strand
AGCATAGGATACAAAATCCTTGAGGAAAATGTGTCAACTAATCTTGACAAAATCAGTTCTTGACATTTAGGATATTTTTGCATAATGTATTAACAGAAACCATCTGTGGGAACTCCTTTATGTGTTTTCCTGGTCGTTAATACATTAAAGGAACACAGGTGGTTTTTCAATATGCAGATGTTAATTGGGCATGGTCAAGTACCCACCATCATGCCAGAAGCCTCGGAAAAAGGAGGAATTATTTATGATGATAAGCCGGCTGGAAGGCCTATTTCTAAGGATTTTCAAGAGATAGGAAGAAATATTGAAGCTTATGAAATACTATATGGTGAGCCTCCTGACGAGGTGATAGTTGTGAGATATGATAAAGAAACATTAAAAATTGTAGAAGAAAAATCGTATAGTCCTTCTGATTTTGATCGTAGTAAAACCTCAAAACCTCAAAAGAAAGGATGAAAAAAGATGTATGAAGTGTTGAGTGACATTAATGGACTTGTGAGAGTGACAGACGAAGATATTGAAAAAAGTATACTGGAAGGACATCCATTGAAGTCAGAGATCATTATGGCAATGGGGTGTTCGCATAAAATAAAATATCTGCCATATATTTATCCATATTTGAATGATGAGAGATTACATATTCGTCTGAGAGCTGCGGACAGTATTATGTGGATTGATGGCAGGAAAGGACTTGAAAAACTGAAAGAAAAAGAACAACAGTTTGACGAAACAGATTATGAATATGAATTAAGCGAAAAAGCATTGTTAAATGCCAGGATACTTCGTGTAGAGAAGGGGGTAGAAGGAGTAAGAGAATATTTTTTTTCTGAAGGTACCAATGAAGTCATTCAATATGATTTGCTCGCTTATTATGGGAGAGGATATCCGTATCAGGCAGAGGACATTCAGTTAATTCTTGAACTGCTGGACGGGTATATTGAAAAAGAAATGTCCTGGATTCGCAGATTATCAAGAGGTGATTATTCAGATGCAATTTTGTTTGCGCTTGACAGTATAAGTTATGCAAGTGAAAATACAGACCTGTTTGCAAATATGGACGATTCTTTATATGAGCAGATGTATCACGTTTTTAAAAAGATTACTGAAATGAGAATAACAATGGACACAAAAGAAGCAATGGCAGATATGACCATATATATGAGAAAGGAATATGCAATAAAAGTGTTACAATTATTAAAAGGGAAAGCCAAAGGCCGCGCACAAACTGCATATAAGAGAGCATTGAAGTTTTGGAGATTAGATGAGAGCTCATTGTAATGAATAAAAAAATTAATTGGGTAGAGGGCGATGGAGGTCCGCATATTATAATTGAAAGTAAGTTTTTGAAAATATGGAAAGGGGAAAGTGATAAGGAATTTGAAAGGTCACTATGTTTTTACGAAAAAGCCTGTTCAATAAATGCTTATATTAGTGAATTAAACATAGGATCAGGTAAATGTATAATAATTAATGAAGATATTCTAATAAGTACTTGGATTACAGATAATACAGGAGGAATTTTGGTTGTAGGTAATTATATTGGCGATGAGATGGAGTATGATACGCTAAGTAAAGAAATAAATGATATTCCACAGTATGAGTATAGTGATACAGAATTAGTATATCAAGTATGTGATCAGGAATTATATTTATTTCCAGCATGTGATTTTGATAAGGGATGGCACTATAATTATTGTAAATTTAATTTATTACCAGGTAATTATAGAGTAAAAATGATTGAAGAATATGTTATAAAGGACTCAAGCTTTAGGTTATTCAAATTCATAAAAACAAGTTAACTGATCAGGTCAGAAAGATCACAGAGATCACAGATCCCGCGGGAGTGACAATGCGTTATGAGTACGATATCCTCGGGCGCACCAGCCGGATCAGCAGTCAGGGAGGGATGGAAGTCCGGTATCGCTATGACTGTCTGGAACGTTTGGAACAGATCTGCTATGGGAACGGAAATTTGCAGAGTATGAAAGAGTTAAAGTTGGTGTGATTTATACAAATGGATTATGCGAGCGGATGTTTATAAATAATGATGACCCAGTTATACTTAAAATATGGGATGAGTTAACCATGTTGTTGAGTGAAAATGTTTTAGAAACTATAGATTTTTTAAATGATTGTACGGAGGAGCAAATGTTTTATATAAGTGAGATTATAGAAGATATTTCATATAATGTTAAAAGTCAAGAGTTTATTGATGCCTTATATAAATTGTGCGAAAAATATCCAAATTTAAAAATGGAATCCGATGTCATACTTGCTGAAAGCTATATGGAGAAGTAGAGTTTATGACAATTATTGACAGGTTATAGAAAGGATCGAAAATCATGCTGAATATAAAAGATTTTAAAGCGATGGCTGCTGATGAGATTACAGCTGAAATAATTTTTTGGAATCAAAAGGTAACAGTTGTGCTGTGCATCGAACTTGATGAAGACGAAGAAAATGAAAAACGTTATATAAGAAAAGCGCAAAAATTTATAGAAAAGAATATTAAACTTATAAATGATAAAATTAAATATTTGGAAAGTATAAAAGATAAAATTTTGGATGAAGTGATGAAGTACAATCCTGTACAGACTGTGCAGATGTATATAGAAAACCGGTTGGATAATTCAATGGAAAATTATTATATGCTGCACGATTCTACAGAAGTTAAACTTCCCTTGAGCGAATCTGACTTTTTAGAAAAACTATTGATTTGTGAATGTGTTGATTTGGAAATTGATGCAACGGATGACGAGGAAGAACCAGAGATTACAGTGACGGTTTCTTTTGGAGTAAAAGATGGATTGACAGGAGGGCATGGATGGGATGTTGAGGTAGAATAGTATGAAGACTTTGAGAATAAATCAGGAGAAATATTAAATGGGAAATAATGTTGCGGCGGTAAAGGAAAAAATTATGAGTCAACGGTTTCATTAAGGCTTTGCCCGTATTTACATATTGTCCGATTTCGGACAAACCTTTCCCGAAATGACAGGATTCATAAAAACTGTATTTATGGATCAGGCATAGGACAATCCGGTTTTTTCATATGATGTACAACATATCAGGTGGAAGGGATTGGCAATCAAAACAATGGTAGATTTAGAACAGCTGCGTTCCGTCAATCCTGATGAGGTCAACAGAAACGATCTTGTGGATATTCAGGACATTGTGGTGGAGAGCCGGCTTCCAAAAGAAGAAAGAATTGCAGATTTTATTCAAAAAGTAAAAAATCCATATCTCTGTAAATGCGGAAATATGGTAGTGCAGTCTGTTTTTGAGGAAACCGATATCACGCTTACAGAACGGCTGACACAATATTTCCGAATGACTTTCTGACTATAAAACATATCAGGAGGTCTTTTGTTTTGCCCAATAATTCAGGTATCGAAAAAACATATCAGGCAGCTTTATACATTCGCCTGTCAAAAGAGGATGGGGACAAAGCAGAGAGTAACAGCGTATCGAATCAAAGAGATTTGATTTATTCGTTTTTGAAAGACAAAAGCGATATTCAGGTCTGTGAAGAGAAAGTGGACGACGGGTACAGCGGAGTGAATTTTGACCGGCCGGCGCTGCTTTCCATGCTGGAGGATGTAAAGCTGGGAAAAATCAACTGTATTATCGTAAAGGATTTATCCCGCTTTGGCCGTAATTATATCGAGACAGGAAGATATATCCAGCAGATTTTCCCCTTTATGGGAGTGAGGTTTATTGCCATCAATGATCACTATGACAGTGCGCATGCGGACAGCCAGACTGACAATCTGATCCTGCCCTTCAAAAATCTCATGAACGACAGCTACAGCCGTGATCTATCCATTAAGGTAAGAAGTCAGATCGAGGTACGGCAGAAACGTGGAGATTATACAGGAAGCTTCCCCGTATACGGTTATGTTAGAGATCCGGAGCATAAAGGGAAACTGGTGATCGATTCGGCAGCGGCGGAAGTGGTCAGAGAAATTTTTGATATGCGTATCAAGGGCTGCAATAACCAGAAAATTGCGGAATATCTGAATGAACATGGAGTACCGTCCCCCATGGAGTATAAAATACTGCTGCACTGGCGATATAAGACTTCTTTTAAGCTGAAACCACAGGCAAAATGGTCTCACACGGCAGTGGAGCGTATTTTGAAAAACGAGATTTACACAGGCATTATGGTTCAGGGAAAGGAGAAAACCCTGAATTATAAAGTGAAGAAACGGATAAAAATCAAGAAAGAAGACTGGATTCGGGTGGAAGATACCCATGAATCGATTATTCCAAAAGCGGATTTTGCGGTTGTGCAGAAACTGATGCTCCGTGATACGCGTACCGCGCCTGACGGAACAAAGCTGCCCCTTTTTTCGGGGCTTCTGCGCTGCGGTGGCTGCGGAGGAAATATGGTTCGGAAAAAGATACGGTCTTCCGGAAAGGAATATTGCTATTATATCTGTTCCAGTAATAAAAAGGATAAGTCTGTATGCAGCAGCCACAGAATACGGGAAGATTTTTTGAGTAAAGCTGTGCTGGAAATGATCCGGACACACCTTTCTCTTGTCAGTACAGTGGAGGAACTGCAGGAAATGATCGGAAAATTACCCTTACAGGAACAGAAAGTGCAGAGAAGATGCAGACAGCTCGAGGAACGGCGAAAGGAGCTGATCCGGTATCAGAGATTCAAGGTTTCCGTGTATGAAGATTATAAATCGGATCTTTTAACAAAAAGGGAATATCTTGAGATGAAAGAAGATTACGAGAGTTCCTGCAGACAACTGGAAGAAGCGATTGAAACTCTGGAGAGAGAGGTATCTTCACTTGTAAAAGAAAGCAGGCTTCACAGTCCCTGGATCGAACGGCTGAAGGATACGGGAACTGTTTCTGAACTGGACCGCGGGCTTCTGGCAATGACAGTGGAAGAAATCATTGTGATGGATTCGGAACATATTGAGATTCATTTTCAATACCGGGATGAGTTTGCGAAAGAGGGGTGAGTTTATGGCAAGAAAAAGCAGAAAGAATTTGCAGACAGAAAACATACGGTCTCAGTCAGAGATTCTTTATTCTACGGCAGTTTACGCGCGGCTTTCCATGGAAGATAATGGAATACAGGGGGATTCCATAGAGAACCAGATCGAGGTGATCGAGCAGTATATCAGCAAATGTCAGGATTTGAATGTGGTGCGTATCTTTGTTGATAACGGAGAAACAGGTACAAATTTTGAAAGGCCGGCTTTTTTGGATATGATGGAAGAAGTGAAAAAAGGGGCGATCAACTGTATTGTAGTAAAGGATTTATCACGCTTTGGAAGGAACTATCTGGAAACCGGCAATTATCTGGAAAAAATATTTCCTTATCTGGGTATCCGTTTTATATCGGTAAACGATCATTTTGACAGTCTGCATGGCCGGGAAAGCGACACGCTGCTGGTTCCTTTAAAAGCTGTCCTGCACGATACTTACGCAAAAGATATATCCCGTAAGGTAAGTTCGGCTATCGACATAAAAAAGAAATCCGGGAAATTCATGGGAAAGATGCCGCCCTATGGCTATGTGCGGGATGAACAGGATCGCCATAAACTGTGTGTGCATACGGAAAGGGCAGAGATTATCCGTATGATTTTCCGGTGGCGGATGGAAGGGATGGGTTCCGTTTCCATCGCCCATCGTCTGAATGACATGGCGGTTCCCACACAGCTCCAGATCCGTTACATGGAGGGTCATCATGACGGGAAAGAACATGCCCTGTGGCGCGGGTCTGCGGTTGCGGATATTTTGAAAAATCCCTGTTATATCGGCTGTATGGTAGAGCGGAAAGGGAGCCGCCTTCTCTGTAAAGGGAGGGAAAACAAAGTGATTCCGGAATCGGAATGGAACCTGATTGAAAATACCCATGAACCAATTATAGATAGAGAGACTTTTGAGAAAGTCCAGGGACTGGTTTTGGAAAGCAGGCGGAAAAGGAAACAGCAGGTGGCGGATCGATCTTACAGACAGAGAACAGAAAATATTTTAAGCGGAATGGTGCGGTGCGGCATATGCGGCAGCGGCGTTCACCGTAATGGCGGTTATTTTCGAAGAGATGGTTCACTGGTTCACTACAGCTTCTGCTGCTCCGGTAAATATATCAAGACAAAAGGATGTTCCTCCAGGGCGATTAACGAGACAGAACTGCACCATTCTGTTTTTCTGGCCTGCAAAAAGCAGCTGGAACTTCTGATTGACAGGAAGGCACGAACAGGAGACACACTGGAAACAGCTAAAAGCAGTCCCTGTCTCAGCGGTTTGAAGGAGGAAATTCGGACTTTGGAGGATAAGCAGCGGAAACTGCGGAGAAAGAGGAACGATCTTTATGCTGACTTTAAGGACGGCCTTGTCACAGAAAGAGAGTATACCGTTACACGGGACAAATACAGGGTTGACGGGGAAGAGTTAAGCAGCAGGTTACAGGCTGCATATGAAAAAATACAGGAGAACAGCCGGATGCCTGCGGCGGAGACAGAGCGGCTCCGTGATTTTATTCCTTTTCAGGATGCGAAGAAGCTGACAAAAGAAATGTGCGCTGTCATGGTGAAAAGGGTGGTTCTGAATGAAAATTCTGTAAGTATTCATTTTACATTTACAGATGAATATGAAAAGGCGCCCGCTTTTCCGGATGGCCATGGTGAGGAATGTGGTGGCGAAACATGAAAAATCATGTAATCGGACTGTATTTGAGATTGTCGGACGAGGATGACCGTGAATCTTTGGAAAGCAACAGTATCACATCCCAACGGGAAATCCTAAAGAATTATGTGAGAAGCCACAGGGAATTTGCAGACTGTCAGACCGTTGAGTACTGCGACGACGGATACAGTGGAACGAATTTTGTGAGGCCGGGCGTACAGAAAATGCTGGAGCAGGTAAGGGCGGGAGTGGTTTCTGTCATAATGGTAAAGGATTTTTCGCGGTTCGGACGAAATTATATAGAAGTCGGCAATTATCTGGAGCAGGTGTTTCCTTTCCTGGGCATCCGTTTTATTTCGGTAAATGACGGATTTGACAGCGGCGTCTCAGGTTTTTCCGGGGAATTTTTTGATGCGGCGTTTAAAAATCTGGTGTATGATCTGTACAGCAAGGATCTTTCAGAGAAAATGATCAGTGTACGGCAGATGAAAGCAAGACAGGGGAAATTTATCACTCCGTATGCGCCGTATGGCTATTTGAAATCTCCGGAGCAGAAGCTGGTGCCGGACGCAGAGACAGCTTCGGTGGTTCGCAGGATTTTTCGTATGGCGCTTGAAGGGGTTCCCAAAGCTCACATTGCCAATATCCTGAACAGAGAGGGGATTTTGTCGCCGTTGATGCTTCGGCGGCAGAGGGGAGAGCATTTCCCCTGCAAAACCGTGCATGAGAAGAGTGTCTGGAGAACGGCATCTGTTTATTCAATTCTGAAAGATCAGCGGTATGTGGGGGATACGGTATATGGAAAGGTAAAACCAACAGCGGTAGGAAGCCGGAAAGACCGTGCGGTGCCCGAAGAACAGTGGATCATCGTTCCGGATACCCATGAGGCAATTGTTTCCCGCGAGGTATTCGAGAGGGTGAATCAGAGAATCCGGAAACGCAGAACTTACCATCGGGAGAAAGAAGCTCCGCTTGAGGGGAAGGTTCGATGTGCCGGCTGCAACCGTATCATATCACGGGTAAAAAGGGTTCGGTCCGGAGGGGAGAAAGGCGCGACATACCGTTGTGGAATTCAGAATATGACAAAGGAATTTGGATGCTGTCCTCAGACCCTGGAAGAAAGCCGGATCGAAACGGCCGTGCTGACCATGCTTCAAAAGATGGCGGCAGTAGCAGCTGACGGGGAGGTTGCGGAAAGCTCAAAGCGCTCTTTGGCCCGTAAGACAGAAGAAACAGAAAAGCTTCTTATTAAGTATGAAACAGAAGTGAACCGCCTGACAGGTCAGAAACTGATAAAATACCAGGCGTATAAGGACGGACTGTTGTCACGGGAAGCCTTTATAGAGGAAAACGCGGCGTTGGAAGGACAGAGGAATCTTCTTCTGGCAGAGATGGAACAGTGCAGGAAGAAACGGTATGATGGCAGGTGTGCGGATACCGGGGAAGAAGAGATTGCTTCGCAGCCGGAACTTTCTGCTCCTTTTGAGGTACTGACCAGGGAGATGGCGGAGACTTTTGTAGAGCAGGTCTTCATCTGCCGGGACGGTTCCCTGCGGATTCATTGGAAATTCAAAGATTTTACAAAAATTTTTTAGCCCTGACTTAACAGGAGAGTATATCAGCCGCATCGAAAAAAATGCGCTGGGACGGCTGAAAGGGTATTTCCAGGATTGAATTTCCGGAAACGATATGGTATACTTATAAAACGTCTGATATCTGGAATGCATATCGCAGAGTTATCCAAATAAAGATCCAAAGAAAGGAATTATGTTCAGTACAATTTTATCAGCGGCAGTCATAGGGATTGAAGCCCATCCGGTGCAGGTGGAAGCGGATATCTGTGATGGCCTGCCTCAGTTCTGCATGGTCGGAGATCTGGCGCCGGAGGTTCGGGAAGCGGCAGACCGGGTCCGTACGGCTCTGCGCAATACGAAGATTCTGTTCCCGCCGAAAAAAGTGACGATCAATCTGTCTCCGGCGCATATCCGGAAAGAAGGGACCAGATTTGACCTTCCGATCGCGGTATCGCTTCTGCTGGCCCTGGGTATCATTCCCCGGGAATATGCAGAAGGGGTGCTGATCGTGGGGGAACTGGGGCTGAATGGAAAGGTTCGTCCGGTGAGCGGCGTCCTTCAGACCGTGATGCTGGCCAGAGATCTGGGATGCAGGTTCTGCGTCATTCCGGCGGAAAACGCGGGAGAGGGAGCGGCGGTGAGCGGGATTCCGGTGGTGGGAGTCGACAGTCTGGAGCGGCTGCTGGGATGCCTGGCCGTTCCGGAAGGCTGGCGGGAACAGGCTGTGGGCCGGGAAGAAAGTACGGGGGCGAAGGCCGGGTACGGGGAAGACTTTAAAGAAATCAACGGACAGGAGGCCGTCCGCCGGGCGGCGGAGATCGCGGCTGCCGGAATGCACAATTTTCTGATGATCGGAAGCCCGGGGTCCGGTAAGACCATGATCGCCCGGAGGATGCCGACGATTCTTCCGGGGCTTACGCTGGAGGAAAGCCTGGAGGTGTCCCGGGTGTACAGTGCCTGCGGCCTTCTGTCCGGCAGGGAAGGGCTGATGAAGACCCGGCCCTTCCGCTCGCCCCATCATACTGTATCCGCAAACGCGCTTGCCGGAGGGGGACGGCAGGTGAGACCGGGAGAGATCAGCCTTGCCACCAGAGGCGTGCTGTTTCTGGATGAACTCCCGGAGTTTTCCAGAAACGCGCTGGAGGCGCTGAGACAGCCCATGGAGGAGGGACGTGTTGTCATCAGCAGGACAGGCGGTACTTATGTATTTCCGGCGCATTTTCAGCTGGTGGCCGCATTAAATCCATGCAAATGCGGATACTATCCCGACCGGGAACGGTGCCGCTGTCTTCCGGGGGAGATCAGTCAGTATCTGCACCGGATCTCCAGGCCGCTTCTGGACCGCATTGATATCTGTGTGGAGACCTCCCGGGTGGAGTATCGGGAGTTGGCGGGCAATGAAGGAAATGAAAGCTCCGCCGCCATTCGCGCACGGGTGGAGGAGGCACATCGGCGGCAGCGGGAACGCTATGGGAACCGCGGCTGGAATTTTAATTCCGGGATTCCTTCCTCCGCCATAAAAAAGTTCTGCCCGCTGGGAAGTCGGGAGATGGAGATCATGGAGACGGCTTTTGAAAGGCTGGGACTGAGCGCCCGCGCCTACCACCGGATTATCAAGGTGGCCAGAACCATCGCGGATCTGGAGGGAGAACAAAGAATCCGTGAGCACCATCTGCTGGAGGCCATCGGTTACCGTTCTCTGGATCTGAAATTCTGGGGGAGGTGACGCATACGGAACAAAGACATGGATACAATAAAGAGGCATATAATAGAAGAAACATGGCAGAATGGCAGCAGGACATACGTTTTGTTCGAAAAGAGGACGAGGCGTATCCCGGGCGGCTCCGGCCGTACGCGGGGATGCCGGGAAAGATCTATGTACGGGGCAGACTGCCGGAGGAAGGCCGCCCTGCCGTGGCCATCGTAGGGGCGAGAAGATCCACGCCCTACGGAAACGGGACGGCACGGACGTTCGCAAAGGAGCTGGCGGCTGCGGGCGTGCAGATCATCAGCGGCATGGCGTGGGGGATCGACGGCATGGCCCATGAGGGTGCGCTGGAAGCCGGCGGAGATACGTACGCGGTTCTGGGATGCGGCGTGGATATCTGCTATCCTTCCGGACACCGGGGCCTGTATGAGCGGCTGATCCGGGAGGGCGGGGTCCTGTCGGAACAGCCTCCCGGCATGCCGCCGAAATCCGGGCATTTTCCGGCCAGAAACCGGATCATCAGTGCATTGTCCGATCTGGTGCTGGTGGTGGAGGCGGGAGAGAAGAGCGGCGCCCTCATTACGGCGGACCTGGCCCTGGAGCAGGGAAAGGACGTCTATGCGGTTCCCGGCCGGGTGGGGGATGTCCAGAGCAGAGGATGCCTGAACCTGATCCGGCAGGGCGCGGGGCTGGCAGACAGTCCGGATACCATACTGGATGTCCTGGGAGTCTCCCCCGCCGGGAACAGAGAGCCAACGAAGATTTTACTTGCAAAGGAAGAAAATATTGTGTATAGTTGGATATGTTTACAGCCTGTTTCTCTTGAAATGCTGGTTCAGAAGACCGGGATGCCTGCAGGAAAGGTACTGTCCATTCTTGTGAGCCTGGAGCTGAAAGGCTGTATCAGACAAATTCAGAAGAATGATTATGTAAGAACAGATTGAGGACGGATGGAATGGCAAAATATCTGGTTATTGTAGAGTCGCCTGCAAAGGTGAAGACAATTAAGAAGTTTTTAGGTTCCAATTATGAAGTCCTGGCATCCAACGGGCATGTCCGGGATCTTCCCAAGAGCCAGCTTGGCATTGATGTGGATCACGATTATGAGCCGAAATATATTACCATACGCGGAAAAGGAGATATTCTGGCAAAGCTCCGCAAGGAGGCAAAAAAGGCAGACAAGGTCTATCTGGCAACGGACCCGGACCGTGAGGGAGAAGCGATTTCCTGGCATCTGTCCAAGGCGCTGAACCTGGACGATAAAAGAGTGTGCCGGATTACGTTTAATGAGATCACGAAGACGGCGGTGAAGGATTCGATCAAACATGCAAGAAAGATCGATCAGAATCTGGTGGACGCCCAGCAGGCAAGAAGGATGCTGGACCGTATGGTCGGCTACCGGATCAGTCCGATCCTGTGGGCGAAAGTCAAGAGGGGCTTAAGTGCCGGCAGGGTCCAGTCAGTGGCGCTTCGTCTGATCGCGGATCGGGAGGAAGAGATCGGAGCCTTCGTTCCGGAAGAATACTGGAGCCTGGACGCCGCCTTTTCCGTAAAAGGAGAGAAGAAGCCGCTGACGGCGAAATTCTACGGGACACCGGATAAAAAGCTGGAGATCCATTCGGAGGAGGAGATGAAGGAGATCCTCTCAAAGGTTCGGGAGGCTTCTTTTGCGGTGACGGAGGTAAAACACGGAGAGCGGAGCAAAAAAGCGCCCAACCCGTTTACCACCAGTACCCTCCAGCAGGAGGCGTCCAAGGTGCTGAACTTTTCCACGACCAAGACCATGCGCCTGGCACAGCAGCTTTATGAGGGCATCGATATTGAGGGACAGGGCACGGTGGGTATCATCACCTATCTCCGTACGGATTCCACCAGAATCTCCGACGAGGCGGCGCAGGCGGCGTCTGCCTATATCGGGGAAAGCTATGGGGCGGACTATGTGCGTCCGGAGAAGAGCGGGGGGCAGAAAGCGACGGATAAGAAGATCCAGGATGCTCACGAGGCGATCCGTCCCACCGATATCCGGCGTCTTCCGGCTTCTGTTAAGGATTCTCTGTCCCGGGACCAGTTCCGTCTGTATCAGCTGATCTGGAAGCGTTTTGCGGCAAGCTGTATGGCGGATGCGAAATATCATACGACTTCGGTCAAGATCGACGGCGGCGGTTACCGCTTTACCGTATCGGCCTCCGCGGTGGCGTTTGACGGTTTCCTGTCGGTCTATGTACAGGATGAAGAGGAAAAGGACGGGAATAATATCACGCTGATCAAAGGGATCGGCCAGGATTCCGTCCTGACGCTGAAGGAGCTGGATGACCGGCAGCATTTTACCCAGCCGCCGGCACATTATACGGAGGCGGCGCTGGTGAAGACGCTGGAGGAGCTGGGCATCGGACGTCCCAGCACGTACGCGCCCACCATCAGTACAATTATTGCCCGCCGATATGTAGCGAAGGAAGGAAAGAACCTGTATCTGACCGAGATCGGAGAGGTGGTCAACCACATGATGAAGCAGGCATTTCCCAGTATTGTGGAGACGGACTTTACTGTGAATGTGGAATCGCTGCTGGATATGATCGAGGAGGGAAAGGTGAGCTGGAAGACGGTTGTCAGCAATTTCTACCCGGATCTCAATGAAGCGGTCATCCGGGCGGAGGAGGAACTTCAGAAGGTGAAGATCGAGGACGAGGTCAGCGATGTGATCTGCGAACAGTGCGGCCGGAACATGGTGATCAAGTACGGCCCCCATGGGAAGTTTCTCGCGTGTCCTGGATTTCCGGACTGCCGGAATACCAAGCCTTATCTGGAGAAGACCGGCATCGCCTGTCCAAAGTGCGGGAAGGAGGTCGTCCTGAGACGCTCTTCCAAAGGCAGAAAGTTCTACAGCTGCGAGGGATATCCGGAATGTGATTTCATATCCTGGAAGAAGCCGGAGGCAGATAAGAAGGAAGAAGACGGCAAACCATCAGAAAATTCCAAAATATAATTGAATTCTGTCAGACATTGTGATAATATCCAAAGTGCGGTTATGCGGATAACTGCACTTTGTCTGTTAGGAGAGAATAAAATGAGTGTACAATTATTGGATAAGACGAGAAAGATCAACCGGCTGCTTCACAATAACAATTCCAGCAAGGTGGTCTTTAACGATATATGCGGGGTGCTGTCGGAGATTCTTCTGTCCAATGTGCTGGTAATCAGCAGAAAAGGGAAGGTGCTCGGCATCAGCCAGTATGCGGGGGTGGAGGAGATCAATGAGCTGATCGAGGATCGGGTGGGCCTTCTGATCGATCCGCTTCTGAATGAGCGGCTGCTGGGGATTCTGTCCACAAAGGAAAATGTGAATCTGCAGACGCTTGGATTTACTCAAAATAATATCAAAGGCTGCCATGGCCTGATTACGCCCATCAATATTGCCGGCGAACGTCTGGGCACGCTGTTCATGTATAAATACGGGCAGGATTACGACATTGACGATATCATTCTCGGAGAATACGGAACAACGGTGGTGGGACTGGAGATGATGCGGTCTGTACATGACGAGAATGTGGAGGAGGAGCGCCGGCGCCAGGTGGTGCGGTCGGCCATTGGGACCCTTTCCGTCACGGAGCTGGAGGCGATCTTCCTGGTATTCCGGGAGATGAAGGGCAATGAGTGCGTGCTGGTGGCCAGCAAGATTGCGGACAAGGCGGGAATCACCCGGTCCGTGATCGTGAACGCACTGAGAAAATTCGAGAGCGCCGGCGTCATTGAGTCCCGTTCCTCCGGCATGAAGGGGACCAGCATCAAGGTGTTGAACGACTGTGTCTTTGAAGAGCTGGAAACGGTCAGAGAGCAGAAGCAGGCCGGAAAATTATAAAGAAATCCTAAAATTTAAAAAAAACGAAATTTCCCCATTGACAATTGTGCGCAGTCGTACTAATATAATGCTTAAAGATTAGCACTCGATTCAAGTGAGTGCTAATAACAGGAAACTGAACATTGAAGGAGGAATCATCATGAAGTTAGTACCTTTGGGCGACAGAGTCGTATTAAAGCAGAGTGAAAAAGAAGAAACTACAAAATCCGGTATTATCCTGACCGCGAAAGCACAGGAAAAACCGGTGACTGCAGAAGTCGTTGCAGTCGGACCGGGCGGAACGGTTGACGGCAAGGAAGTGACCATGCAGGTAAAGGCAGGCGATCAGGTCATCTATTCCAAATATGCGGGAAATGAAGTAAAGCTGGACGAAGAAGAGTATGTGATCGTAAGACAGAGTGACATCCTTGCGATCGTTGAATAAATGAAACACTCGAACATGGAACAGGAGGAATAAAAATCATGGCGAAAGAAATCAAACATGGCGTAGACGCCAGAGTCGCACTGGAGAACGGTGTGAATAAACTTGCAGATACCGTAAGCGTTACCCTTGGACCGAAAGGACGCAACGTGGTCCTTGACAAACAGTTCGGAACTCCGCTCATCACCAACGACGGCGTGACGATCGCGAAAGAGATCGAGCTGGAGGATGCGTTTGAGAACATGGGCGCGCAGCTGGTAAAAGAAGTTGCCACCAAGACCAACGATGTGGCAGGCGACGGAACAACGACCGCTACTGTACTGGCACAGGCAATGATCAATGAGGGTATGAAGAACCTGGCGGCAGGCGCGAACCCGATCATTTTAAGAAAAGGTATGAAGAAGGCGACGGACGCGGCGGTAGAGGCGATTGCAGCCATGAGCAGCAAGGTGACCGGCAAGCATCAGATGGCAAGAGTAGCGGCCATCTCCGCGGGCGACGATGAAGTGGGCAATATGGTAGCGGATGCCATGGAGAAAGTGGCTAACGACGGCGTCATCACCATCGAAGAGTCCAAGACCATGAAGACGGAGCTGGACGTAGTAGAAGGTATGCAGTTTGACCGCGGATATATTTCCGCATATATGGCAACGGATACAGAGAAGATGGAAGCGGTTCTGGACGATCCGTACATCCTCATTACCGATAAGAAGATCAGCAATATTCAGGAGATCCTTCCGGTGCTGGAGCAGCTGGTGCAGTCCGGCAAGAAGCTTCTCATCATTGCTGAGGACATCGAGGGCGAGGCTCTGACCACGCTGGTACTGAACAAACTCCGCGGCACCTTTACCGCAGTGGGCGTAAAGGCTCCGGGTTACGGCGACAGAAGAAAAGCCATGCTGCAGGATATCGCTGTCCTGACAGGCGGTACGGTAATCTCCGAGGAGATCGGCCTTGAACTGAAGGATGCGACGGTAGACATGCTGGGCCGTGCAAAGTCCGTAAAGGTACAGAAGGAGAACACCGTGATCGTGGACGGCCTTGGAAGCAAGGAAGAGATTGAGAACCGGATCAAGACCATCAAGGCTGAGATCGATGCGACCAAGTCCGAGTTTGACAAGGAGAAACTTCAGGAGCGTTTTGCGAAGCTGGCCGGTGGCGTGGCTGTGATCCGTGTGGGCGCGGCGACCGAGACCGAGATGAAGGAAGCAAAGCTTCGCATGGAAGACGCACTGGCAGCTACCAGAGCAGCTGTGGAGGAAGGTATCATCTGCGGCGGCGGCG
This sequence comes from uncultured Lachnospiraceae bacterium, assembly GCA_910584205.1. GTDB lineage: Bacteria > Bacillota > Clostridia > Lachnospirales > Lachnospiraceae > Hominiventricola. The sequence continues at coordinate 23,569 of CAJUAA010000041.1, read as the reverse complement.
CGGCTTACATCCATGCATCCAAGGACGTGGAGAAACTGGTGGATACGCTGGAAGGCGACGAGAGAACCGGTGCGAAAGTGATCCTGAAGGCACTGGAGGCTCCGCTGTTCCACATCGCATCCAACGCGGGACTGGAAGGCGCGGTTATCATCAACAAAGTGCATGAGGCTGAGAAAGGCATCGGCTTCGACGCTCTGAAGGAAGAATATGTGAACATGGTGGAGGCAGGTATTCTGGATCCGGCGAAGGTGACCAGAAGCGCGCTTCAGAACGCTACCAGCGTTGCGGCTACCTTCCTGACTACTGAGGCCTGTGTGGCAAATATCAAAGAAGAAGTTCCTCCGATGCCGGCAGGCGGCGGTGGAATGGGTATGATGTAATTCCCTGAATATCGTTCTGTGCAAACAGTAAAAAGGACGCTGCGAGTCAGTGTCCTTTTTTCCATAAAATGCATTGACATAACGGATGCGATCTGATAGACTGTTTTAAATTATAGAACAAAAGAAAGAGAGGAAAAGAAATGGGCAAAATTATCGGTGAAGGTATTACATTTGACGACGTTCTTCTGGTACCTGCTTATTCTGAAGTAATTCCGAACCAGGTCAATCTGGAGACCTGGCTGACGAAAACCATCAGGCTGAACATTCCAATGATGAGTGCGGGCATGGACACGGTGACGGAATACCGGATGGCGATTGCCATGGCGAGACAGGGCGGGATCGGTATCATCCATAAGAACATGTCCATTGAAGAACAGGCAGAGGAAGTAGATAAGGTAAAACGTTCTGAAAACGGCGTCATCACTGACCCATTCTCTTTGACTCCGGAACATACACTGGCAGACGCGGATGTGCTGATGGGGAAATACCGGATTTCCGGCGTGCCCATCACAGAGGGCAAAAAGCTGGTGGGTATCATCACCAACCGGGATCTGAAGTTTGAGACCGATTTTACAAAGAAAATCAAGGAATCCATGACGTCCGAGAACCTGGTCACCGCGCAGGAAGGCATCACGCTGGATGAAGCGAAGACTATTCTCGGCAGGGCGAGGAAGGAAAAGCTTCCGATCGTCGATAAGGACTTTAACCTGAAGGGCCTGATTACGATCAAGGATATTGAAAAGCAGATCAAGTATCCTCTGGCGGCAAAGGATGAGCAGGGAAGGCTTCTGTGCGGCGCCGGCATCGGCATCACGGCCAACGTACTGGACCGTGCCAAAGCGCTGATCGAAGCCCATGTGGACGTGCTGGTGCTGGATTCTTCTCACGGCCACTCTGCAAATGTAATCCGGTGCCTGAAGATGCTGAAGGAGACATACCCGGATGTGCCGGTGATCGCCGGCAATGTGGCGACGGGAGCGGCGACGAAGGCGCTGATCGAAGCGGGAGCGGATGCGGTGAAGGTCGGCATCGGACCGGGGTCCATCTGCACCACCAGAGTCGTATCCGGCGTGGGCGTACCCCAGATCAGTGCGATCATGAACTGCTATGCGGTGGCAAAGGAGTACGGAGTGCCGATTATCGCGGACGGAGGCATCAAATATTCCGGTGATATTACAAAGGCCATCGCGGCAGGCGCCAACGTCTGCATGATGGGCAGTATCTTCGCAGGCTGCGATGAGAGCCCGGGATCTTTTGAGCTGTATCAGGGAAGAAAATACAAGGTTTACCGCGGAATGGGGTCCATCTCTGCCATGGAGAACGGGTCCAAGGACCGCTACTTCCAGAGCGACGCCAAAAAACTGGTGCCGGAAGGCGTGGAAGGACGTGTGGCGTACAAGGGTTATGTGGAAGATACGATCTTCCAGCTTCTGGGGGGCCTGCGTTCCGGCATGGGACTGTGCGGCGCAGCGGATGTGGAGACGCTGAAGACGACGGCAGAATTCATGAAGATCTCCGCCGCTTCTCTGAAGGAAAGCCATCCCCATGATATCCATATCACAAAGGAAGCGCCGAACTACAGCGTAAATGAATAAAACGATGACAGGACGCCTGCCGAAGGCCGGTATTCCTTCGCAGAATCCGTTTCGGAAACGGGTTCTGCGGGGGACAGCGGCCCGCGGCGGGTCCTTTTCTTTCATTCCGTTACCTTTTTATTGTAAAAAAGAAGGAGAAATGGTAAACTATACTGTGTGAATCGGTCTTTGCATGGTCGAAAAAGGATCATGTGGAATAAAAAAAGGAAAGGACAGGGATATCGCAGGTTATGAGGAAAACAAAAATTGTATGTACGTTGGGGCCGTCGACAGACAAGGAAGAGGTTCTGCGCCAGCTGATGCTGGAGGGTATGGCGGTTGCCAGGATGAATTTTTCCCATGGAAGCCATGAGGAACAGAAAGTGCGGCTGGATGCGGTGAAAAAAATCCGTGAGGAACTGGGACTTCCGGTGGCGGCGCTTCTGGATACAAAAGGACCGGAGATCCGGATCGGAGAAGTAGAGGGCGGAAAGCTGGAACTGAAGACGGGACAGACCTTTACCCTTACGGATGAAGAGATCACCGGTACGCCGGAGAAGGTATCCATTACCTACAAGGAGCTGTATCAGGATGTCTGTCCGGGAGATTCCATCCTGATTGACGACGGTCTGATCGGCATGGAGGTTCTGCGGATCGAAGGGAAGGAGATCGTCTGCCAGGTGAAGAACGGCGGATTTATCTCCAACAGAAAAGGCGTGAACGTGCCGGGCGCGGAGCTGCGGATGCCGTTTGTCAGCCAGAAAGATTTCGACGATATTGTCTTTGCGGCGGAGCAGGGCTTTGATTATATCGCGGCGTCCTTTACCAGAACGGCGGAGGATATTCTGGAACTCCGCAAAATCCTGCAGGATCACAACGGAGAGGGAATCCGGATTATCGCCAAGATCGAGAACATGCAGGGCGTGGAGAACTGTGCGGCGATCCTCCGGGTGGCGGACGGCATCATGATCGCAAGGGGAGACATGGGCGTGGAGATCCCGCTGGAGGATGTGCCTGTGATCCAGAAAAAGCTGATCCGTCTGTGCATCAGTATGGACAAGCCGGTCATTACGGCTACCCAGATGCTGGATTCCATGATCAAGAATCCGCGTCCGACCCGTGCGGAGACGTCAGATGTGTCCAACGCCATCTATCAGGGAACCAGTGCGATCATGCTGTCCGGAGAGACGGCTGCAGGCGCCTATCCGGTGGAAGCCGTGAAGACCATGGCGCGGATCGCGGAGCGTACGGAAAAGGACATCGATTATACGACGGAATTCAAACCCCGCAGGCTGTCCCACCGCCCGGACGTGACCAACGCCATCTCCCATGCGACCTGCACGACTGCCATGGATCTGAAGGCGGCTGCCATCGTGGCGGTGTCAAAGTCGGGCAAGACCGTGGGCAGTATTTCCAAATACCGTCCGTCCGTCCCGATTATCGGCTGTTCCACGGAGGAGCGGGTGTGCCGCCAGCTGAATCTGTGCTGGGGCGTGGTGCCGATCCTCATGGAGGAAGAGGAAAGCGCGGACGAGCTGTTTGACCATGCAGTGGAGAAGGCCGAGCAGAAAGGGCTGATTAAGAGAGGGGAACTGGCGGTCATTACGGCAGGCGTTCCGCTTGGAATGTCCGGAACGACCAATATGATCAAGGTGCATGTGGCGGGCAATACGCTGATTACCGGTAAGGGCTGCAACAAACTGAAGAAGTCCGGAAAAGTCTGTGTATGCAGGGATATGAAAGATCTGGAGCACGACTTCCGGCCGGGCGACATCCTTGTGGTGGAGCAGACGACCAATGAGATGATGAGCAGGCTGAAAGATGCGGCAGGTATCGTAACCGAGACCGGAGACCGCTACAGCCATGCGGCGATCGTCGGCATGGCGCTGGATATTCCTGTGATCGTAGGAGCAAGGAATGCGGGCAGCATCCTGAAATCCGGAACGTTCGTGACCATTGACGCGGAACAGGGAATCGTATACAGCGGCAGATAGAACAGAGAGGGGATTTTTTCATATGGAACTGACAACGATTCGTGAACTGTATCGGGACAGAGAGGCCTGGCTGGACAGGGAGATTACCGTAGGAGGATGGGTCCGCAGCGTGCGTGATTCCAAAAGCTTTGGTTTCCTTGTGCTGCATGACGGCAGCTTCTTTGAGCCGCTGCAGGTCGTTTATCACGATACCATGGACAATTTTGCGCAGATCAGCAAACTGAACGTAGGGGCTGCGGTGATCGTGCGGGGAACGCTGGTGGCGACGCCCCAGGCAAAGCAGCCCTTCGAGATCCAGGCGGCGGAGGTGACGCTGGAAGGCGCGTCCGCGCCGGATTATCCGCTGCAGAAAAAGCGGCATACACTGGAATATCTGAGGACCATGACGCATCTTCGTCCCCGGACGAACATGTTTCAGGCAGTGTTCCGCGTGCGCTCGCTGACCGCCTATGCGATCCATCGGTTTTTCCAGGAGAGAGGATTCGTCTATGTGCACACGCCGCTGATTACCGGAAGCGACTGTGAAGGGGCGGGAGAGATGTTCCAGGTGACGACGCTGGATCTGGACAACGTGCCAAGGACGGATGACGGGAGCGTGGATTTCTCAAAGGATTTCTTCTGCAAACCGACCAACCTGACGGTCAGCGGCCAGCTGAACGGCGAGACCTTTGCCATGGCGTTCCGCAACATCTACACCTTTGGCCCTACCTTCCGGGCGGAGAACTCCAATACGACCCGTCATGCGGCGGAGTTCTGGATGATCGAGCCGGAGATGGCGTTTGCGGATCTGACAGACAATATGCAGGTGGCGGAGGACATGCTGAAATATGTGATCCGCTATGTGCTGGAGCATGCGCCGGAGGAGATGAATTTCTTCAATTCCTTTGTGGACAAGGGACTTCTGGAGCGTCTGAACCATGTGCTGGATTCGGAATTCGGCCATGTGACCTATACGGAGGCCGTGGAGATTCTTGAGAAGAACAACAAACATTTTGACTACAAGGTTTCCTGGGGCTGCGACCTGCAGACGGAGCATGAGCGCTATCTGACCGAACAGGTGTTCAAGCGTCCGGTATTTGTGACGGATTACCCGAAGGAGATCAAGGCGTTTTATATGAAGATGAACGAGGATAACCGGACGGTGGCGGCCATGGACTGCCTGGTTCCGGGAATCGGCGAGATCATCGGAGGCAGCCAGAGGGAGGACGATCTGAAGAAACTGTCCGCCCGTATGGACGAGATGGGGCTGAACAAAGAGGACTACGGGTTCTATCTGGATCTTCGAAAATACGGAACCGCACGCCATGCAGGCTTCGGACTCGGATTTGAACGCTGCGTCATGTATCTGACCGGTATGGGAAATATCCGCGACGTGATCCCGTTCCCGAGAACCGTGAAGAACTGTGATCTGTAGAAGCCCGGAGGAAGCAGAAGATGGCAGCAGGAGAAACACATACACACACAGCTCCGGACGGGACGGTGTATGAGCATACCCATGAGCATGGGGCGAAGAGCGCCCACGGGCACGGCCACACCCATGAGCATGGAGCGGAAAGCGCCCATGGGCATGAACATGGAGCGGAGGGCGCTCACGGACACGGGCATACCCACACCCATGCGAATACAAAGGCCGTACTGAACCGCCTTTCCAGGGCGATCGGACATCTGGAATCCATCCGCCGTATGGTGGAGGACGGCAGAGACTGCAGCGAGGTGCTGATCCAGCTCTCGGCAGTGAAGTCGGCGATCAATAATACGGGGAAGGTCATTCTGAAAGATCATATCGAGCACTGTCTGGTGGAGGCGGTGGAATGCGGGGATATGGAGTCCATCGCGGATCTGACGGAAGCGATCGACCGTTTTATGAAATGAGAAATGGCAGAAAAGCCGGAAAAAGGGCAGTTCCGGGACGTATCTTTCGTCCGCGGGGCTGCCCTTGTCTGGTCAGTCGATGTATTCTTTTTCCCGGAGATAGCACTTGATGACTTCAGCGGCCTGCTGGATGGACATATTGCCGGTGTTCAGGCACAGGTCATAATTCGCAGCGGCGTCCCAGGTCTTACCGGTGTAATAATTGTAATACTTACGGCGCTGTTTGTCCGTATCCCGGATTCGTTCGACGGCGGTGTTCCTCTCCAGGGAGAAGGTGCGCATCATCCGATGGACCTTGCTTTCGGAATCTCCGCATACGAAGATCTTGACGATATGATCGTAGTCCTTCAGAATGTAATCCGCACAGCGTCCGATGATCATACAGGTCTCGTTCTCCGCCAGCTCCCGGATCAGTTCAGACTGGAAGCGGAACAGATTATCCGGGGATACGATGTCCTTTCCCAGGGAAGGCTTCTGGTCCTTCGGGTTCAGATCCTTGATAAACTTGTACAGAAGATTGTTGCCGGGACGTTCATTGTTCACATGGAAAAACTCCTCCAGAACGCCGCTTCGGTCGGAAACCATACGGAAAATATCCTTGTCGTAGTAGGGGATCTGAAGTTCTTCGGAAAGAGTCTGCGCGATATGCGTAGCGCCCGCCCCGCATTCACGTCCCAATGTAATCGTAAATTTTTTAGCCATGTACACCACCCCTTTGTGGAAATATTATAATCGTGGCTTTATTGTACCATAAGCTATAGTCAAAATCAACAAATAGAAGAAGCGTTTTAGAAATTGTTTCTTTTTTTTATAAAAAATTATTAGCACTCACAAAGATTGAGTGCTAAAAATCTCTTGACTTTTGCGCCGGACGGGCTTATATTACTATTAAACTGATTCGGCGGCATCTGTATACGGCAGATGGCCGGACATATCTATGAGAAAAAGAAAGGCAGTGTGAATATGAACGAAAAGCATGGTAATCTTTCCATCAACAGTGACAACATTTTCCCGATCATTAAGAAATGGCTGTATTCCGATCACGACATTTTTTTCCGGGAGCTGGTATCCAACGGATGCGACGCCATCACCAAGCTGAAGAAGCTGGATATGATGGGCGAGTACGCGCTTCCGGAGAAATATAAACCCCAGATCCAGATTCTGGTCAATCCGGATGAGAAGACGCTGAAATTCATCGACAATGGTCTGGGCATGACCGGGGATGAGGTGGAGGAGTATATCAATCAGATTGCTTTCTCCGGAGCGACGGATTTCCTGGCGCAGTATAAGGATAAGACCAATGAAGATCAGATCATCGGGCATTTTGGCCTGGGCTTCTATTCCGCGTTCATGGTGGCGGACGAGGTGCACATCGATACGCTTTCCTATAAAGAGGGCGCGGAGCCGGTTCACTGGGAATGCGACGGCGGAACGGAATTTTCCATGACGGCAGGGGAAAGGGATACGGTAGGTACGACGATCACCCTGTTCCTGAATGAGGAAAGCCTGGAATTTGCCAACGAATACCGGGCCCGTGAGGTCATTTCCAAATACTGCTCCTTCATGCCGGTGGAGATTTTCCTGGCGAAGGAAAACGCGGAGCAGGAGTATGAGACCATCGACGAGAGCGAGCTGACCGAGGACGACGTGGTTGTGGAGCGGATCCACGAGGAGGCGAAGACCGAGGAGATCGAGAACGAGGACGGCACGAAGGAGACGAAGGAGATCTCGCCCGCAAAGGACAAGGTGAAGATCAACAGGCGTCCGGTATCCTTAAGCGATACGGCGCCGCTCTGGACGAAGCATCCCAACGAGTGCAGCGAGGAGGAATACAAGGAGTTCTACCGCAAAGTATTCATGGACTACAAGGAGCCGCTGTTCTGGATCCACCTGAACATGGATTATCCTTTTAATTTAAAGGGCATCCTGTATTTCCCGAAGATCAATATGGAATACGAGTCCATCGAAGGAACCATCAAGCTTTACAACAATCAGGTATTTATCGCGGACAATATCAAAGAAGTGATTCCGGAGTTCCTGCTCCTGTTAAAGGGCGTCATTGACTGTCCGGACCTGCCGCTGAACGTATCCAGAAGCGCGCTGCAGAACGACGGCTTTGTGAAAAAAATATCGGACTACATCACCAAGAAGGTGGCGGACAAATTAAGCGGCATGTGCAAGACAGACCGTGAGAATTATGAGAAATACTGGGATGATATCAATCCGTTCATCAAGTTCGGCTGCATCAAGGACGAGAAATTCTGCGAGCGTATGATGGACTACGTGCTCTTCAAGGACATCGACGGCAAATATACAACGACAAAAGAGTATCTGGAACCGGAGAAAAAGGAAGGCGAGGCAGAAGAGGTGAAGGAATCTTCCGAGGGGTCTAAGGCAGAGGAACCGGAACAGACCGTGGAGACCGCGGACGGCGAGACCATCGAAGAAGAGAAGGAGGAGCCGAAGACGACCGTCTACTATGTGACCGACGAGGTGCAGCAGAGCCAGTATATCAACATGTTCCGCGAGCAGGGCATGAATGCGGTGGTGCTGAAGCACAACATCGACAGTCCGTTCATCAGCCATCTGGAGGCGAAGAACGAGAAGGTGAAATTCCAGCGCATCGACGCGGATGTGACCGATTCCATGAAGGAGGAGGCTTCCGAGGAGGAGCTGAAGGCGGAGACCGACGCTCTGACGGAACTGTTCCGCAAGGCACTGAACAACGAGAAACTGGAAGTCAAAGTGGAAAAACTGAAGAACGAGAAGGTTTCGTCCATGATTACCCTCTCCGAGGAAAACCGCAGGATGCAGGAAATGATGAAGATGTACAACATGTACGGCATGGATCCGAACGCCTTCGGGACATCCACTACGCTGATCCTGAACGCCAACAACGCGCTGGTGAAATACCTGTTTGAGCATCCGGAAGGCGAGCATACGAACATGATCTGCGAACAGCTTTACGATCTGGCCATGATCAGCCATCAGCCGCTCGCACCGGAGGCCATGACCAGATTCGTCAATCGAAGCAATGAACTGATGATGTTGCTGGCAAAATAAAATGACCATTTAGCGTTACCATTCAGAAAACTACGCCGTCTCAAAGGGAATTCCCTGCCGGCGGAAATACCTCTGGACCATGTCATCCCAGGCATGGTCCAGTTTTTTATCCATGGTAAAGACCGCAAGGGACGTGCCGGTGGTGCAGAGAAGCGTGTGCCCGTCATATTTCAGGTTCATGAGAAGCCCGCGGACCTGTTCCGGTGGAATGGGGATGCCGGCCTGCGTGAGAAGCTTTGCCGTATTGGGGTAGGAGAGCTGCAGGGTAAAGCGAAAGGACAGAGGAGTCTTTTTGCCCTTGATGAGCTCCAGACAGAAGGGACGGACCTCGCCCCAGAGAGAAAGGCTGCGTTCGGCGAGTTGTTCCTGCTCTTCCTGGGTATAATAAGATTTCTGGAGGGCGCCGTCCATCCGGAAAGTGTTAAACGTGGTCACGGTGCCTTCCAGAAGAAGAAAACGGTCAAAAGAATCCGTAAGAAGAAATTTTTTCATAAAAAATCCGATATCGGCGATCTGCAGGGCTGTCATAAGAAAACCTCCTTTTGGGGTGTGCGCCGGCCGGTATTGCCGGTGTACGGTTCAAGATGCTTTTATTATAGAAGAAAACGGGGCAGTTTGCCATACTGTATTTGATTCTTTTTCTGTCAAACTGCTTCGCAGGATATGGGGGAAGGAAGACAGTTTTTTGCGTCGCCTATTGCATATCCTGCTTTGTTGTGATAAGATAATGTGGTAATGAAAACTACATCATGAATAACGATGAGTGTGTAACAGGGTTTGACTGCAGAAGGTTCGCAGGCGGGATATGTGTCTGCGGTGCAGTCTGTACAGAGAATATGAAGCAGGGATGGTATGGGATATGAGTTACAGGATTGTTGTGGACAGCTGCGGGGAGTTTACGGAAGAGATGGAGCGGGATCCGCATTTCGTGCATGTGGCGCTCCGGCTGAACATTGACGGGGAAGAGTTTGTGGATGACGAGACGTTTGACCGGCTGAATTTTCTGAAGAAAATGAAGGCGAGCCCCAATTGTCCCAAGTCCAGCTGTCCGTCTCCGGAGGCCTATCGGGAGGCTTACGACTGCGGGGCGGCACATCTGTACGCAGTGACGCTGTCGGCGGAGCTGAGCGGTTCTTTTAACAGTGCGGAACTGGGAAAGAGCCTTTATCTGGAGGATCATCCGGAGGGGAAGGTACATGTATTCAATTCCTGCTCCGCGTCCATCGGAGAGACCAGGATCGCACAGAAGATTCAGGAGTGTGAAGAAGCGGGAATGGATTTTGAGACTGTGGTAAAGACGGTGGAGGACTTTATCCTGAACATGCATACGTATTTCGTCCTGGAGTCTCTGGACAATCTGAGAAAGAACGGGCGCTTGAGCGGAGTGAAAGCGCTGGTGGCGTCGGCGCTGAACATCAAGCCGTTTATGGGGGCTACGGATCAGGGTACGATCATCCAGCTGGGACAGGCGAGAGGCATCCAGAAAGCGCTGCGCAGCATGGTGGAGGCCATGGCGGCGGAGGTGAAGAATCCGGCTGAGAAAGTGCTGGGCATCGCCCACTGCAACAACCGGGAGCGGGCGGAATTCGTGAAGGAAGAGGTGAAGAAGCTCCTGAAGGTAAAGGACATCATCATCACGGAGACCAACGGGGTCAGCACGCTTTACGCGGCCCAGGGCGGGATCATTATGGTGATCTGAGCACTGCCCCGATCGTAATGTTGTGTTCCGGCATTTTTCTAAAAAGGCAGTCCGGATTCTCAAAATGCGGTTCGGGAAATCAGAAAAAAGTGAAAAAGCCCTTTGAAGCGCTCAAAGGGCTTTTTGCATTTTCCATCACTGTCTATTCCGCGTCCAGCGACATGACATAGTCATCCAGCGCGGTCACGTCTGCCGTCACCGGCCCGCTGTTCTGCTTCTTCTCGTAAGAGTCGGCAATCGAATAGCCAAGCCATGCCACCAGGGCCAGAGCAATGAGGGAAGCGCAGACTTTGGTAATCAGCGCGTTCCTTTTCTTCTTTGCCTGGATCGCTTTGCGGTTTTTCTTCTGTTCTTTATAACGGTCTACTTTTTCCTGACTCATAGATACTGTCTCTCCTTTTGCAATTCTTAGTGCCGTGTGGTTAAAGGCACCTGTCAATGAGAACAGTATATCACAATTCTGGAAGATTGCCACTACAATTTTGGATATCGTAAAAGACGGCTCCCGACATATGTCTGCACATCATTTATGTGGTAAGGGACAGAACTGCCTGCCGTTTCTTTGGTGTTTTAGAGGAGGCAGAGGTATGTTTATTCCCCCGAAATCGGATGTCTGTATGAAAGAGCTGTTCCGGAATGAAACAGTCCTGAGGTATTTTGTCAGTGCGGTTCTGTCGGTTCCGCCGGAAGACATTCGTACGATACGCCTGAAAAATACATTTCTTCGTCGGAGATACAGGAAACAGAAGCAGGGGATCCTGGATGTCCTGGCAGAAATGAACGACAGTACAAAAATCAACATCGAGCTTCAGGTAAAGCATTATGCGTACTGGGACAGACGCCAGCTTTTCTGTCTTGCGAAATTGTATGCGGAAGACATGAGAGGCGGGGAAGACTATACCCTGCTGAAAAGATGCGTGTCCATCAGTATCCTGGATTTTAACCTGACAGGTCGGAAGGAGTATATTTGGATATGATGGGAACAAAAAAACCGGGCATACTGGAGGCGATCAGAGAAGTGAGGGAGATGAGTTTAAGCCGTCGGCTGCGGCTTCGTTACGAAGCGCATTTGAAGCAGATACGGGATGACAGACCGGTTTCGGGTATTTTCTTAAAATGATGCATTGTCTGGAACGGGAAGATAAAAGCGGAGAACCATGGCTGATTTGAAGCATGGTTCTCCGCTTTTCGGATAGTCTGACGGTTTTTTAATTATGCGTTCTTTTCCGCCTCTGCCATCTTTATGGCGCGGACTTTCAGGGGCAGCCCGAACAGGGTAATGAAGCCGCTGGCGTCATGGTGGTCATACAGGTCGCCGGTGGTAAAGGAAGCCAGGGACTCGCTGTACAGGCTGTACGGGGAGGTGGTTCCGGCTTTGATGATGTTTCCTTTGTAAAGTTTGAATTTCACTTCGCCGGTTACGTATTCCTGGGTACTGGTCACAAATGCCTGAACGGCTTCCCTGAGGGGCGTGAACCATTTTCCTTCATAGACGATCTGGGCCATCTTGTTGCCCATGTCTTTTTTCACTTCCATGGTAGCGCGGTCCAGAACCAGCTCTTCCAGCTGATCGTGCGCCTCCATAAGGATCGTTCCGCCGGGAGTCTCGTAGACGCCCCGGGACTTCATGCCGACCACGCGGTTCTCCACGATGTCCACGATGCCGATGCCGTGCTTTCCGCCCAGCTCGTTCAGTTTGCGGATGATATCCGCCACCTTCATCTTCTCGCCGTTTACGGAAGTCGGGATTCCCTTTTCAAAGGTCATGGTTACGTATTCGCCTTCGTCGGGCGCTTTTTCCGGCGTGACGCCCAGAACCAGCATGTGGTCGTAGTTGGGTTCGTTTGCCGGATCCTCCAGCTCCAGTCCCTCGTGGCTGATATGCCACAGGTTCCGGTCGCGGCTGTAGCTGTGGCTGTGGTCGAAGGGAAGGTTGATGCCGTGCTGTTTGCAGTATTCGATCTCGTCCTCTCTGGACTGCATGGTCCACACATCGGTCATTCTCCAGGGTGCGATGATCTTCAGGTCCGGAGCCAGCGCCTTGATGGCAAGCTCAAAACGGATCTGATCGTTGCCCTTGCCGGTGGCGCCGTGGCAGATGGCGGAAGCGCCTTCTTTTCTTGCGATCTCCACCAGCCTTTTGGCGATCACCGGACGAGCCATGGAGGTGCCCAGCAGATATTTGTTTTCATAAACAGCGCCTGCCTGAACACAGGGCATGATATATTCTTCCGCGAATTCATCTACGATGTCTTCGATGTAAAGCTTTGCGGCGCCGGACAGTCTGGAACGCTCCTCCAGTCCGTCCAGTTCGCTGCCCTGTCCGCAGTCGATGCAGCAGCAGATGACTTCATAGTCAAAATGTTCCTTTAACCAGGGAATGATGGCGGTGGTGTCCAGGCCGCCGGAATAAGCCAGAATTACTTTCTCTTTCATACGTATTCTCCTCTGAAAAATAGTGTCTGTTTTCAACTGCATTCTACTATACAACAACTTTCAGGATAATGCAAGTGAAAAAATATACATATTTTTTACAATTTTATAAAAATATCTTGCATAATATAAATAAATAACGTATAATTATGCAATCCGATGAAAAGGAGACGTGGAATATAAAAGCACTTGCGCGGGTGTGGGATTTGTTATATGATAAAAAACAGTTATTTTTGGAAGGAAAAAGAGGTAGAAAAAGATGATCAGAGTTGGAATTATCGGAGCGACAGGGTATGCGGGCGGAGAACTGGTGCGGCTGCTTCTGGGACATAAGGAGGCGGAGATCCTGTGGTACGGGTCCAGAAGCTATGTGGACCGGAAGTACGCGGAGATCTATCAGAACATGTTTCAGCTGGTGGACGCCTCCTGCCTGGATGATAATATGGAAGCGATGGCGGAGCAGGTGGACGTGATCTTTACGGCCACGCCCCAGGGACTGTGCGCCTCGCTGGTGAACGAGGATATTTTACATAAGGTAAAGATCATTGATCTGAGTGCGGATTTCCGGATCAAGGATGTGAACGTCTATGAGAAATGGTACGGAATAGAGCATAAGGCGCCCCGGTATATTGAGGAGGCGGTCTACGGACTGTGCGAGATCAACCGGGAGGCGGTAAAGAAGGCAAGGCTCATTGCCAATCCGGGCTGCTATCCCACCTGCAGCTTCCTGTCCGCCTATCCGCTGGTGAAGGAAGGGCTGATCGATCCGAATACGGTGATCATCGACGCCAAATCCGGAACCTCCGGAGCGGGGCGCGGAGCAAAGGTGGACAATCTGTTCTGCGAGGTCAATGAAAATATCAAGGCCTACGGAGTGGCGGGACACCGGCACACACCGGAGATCGAGGAGCAGCTTTCGCTGGCGGCGGGAGAACCGGTGCTCATTAACTTTACGCCCCATCTGGTGCCCATGCAGAGAGGAATTCTGGTGACGGCCTACGCTTCCCTGAAACAGGACGTTTCTTATGAAGAGGTGAAGGCGGTCTACGACCGTTATTATGAGAAGGAATTTTTTGTCCGGGTGCTGCCGAAGGACGTGTGCCCGCAGACCCGCTGGGTGGAAGGCAGCAACTTTGTGGATGTGAATTTCAAGATCGATCCAAGGACAAAGCGCATCATTCTGATGGGCGCCATGGACAATCTGGTGAAGGGCGCGGCCGGACAGGCGGTGCAGAATATGAACCTGATGTTCGGAATCGACGAGGCGGAAGGGCTTCGGATGGCGCCGCTGTTCCCGTAAGCGGTTTCAGCGGCTTCGTCTGGCGGGTCCGGGGTTCCCTTTCGGATCTGCCGGGTGGGAGAACGAAGGCGGTCAGGGACGGCGGCAGCGCCGGCAAAAGACGAGGAGTGATGCAGAGAATGGATATTCGGATTATGACGATTGAAGATTATGAAAAAGTATACGGGCTGTGGAGAACCATCAGGGGTTTCGGAATCCGGAGCATGGACGATTCCAGAGAAGGAATCGGGCGGTTCCTGAAGCGGAATCCCACGACCAGCATCACCGCCTGGGAAGGAGATCTGCTGATCGGGGCGATTCTCTGCGGGCATGACGGCCGGAGAGGCTGCCTGTACCATGTCTGCGTCCGGAAGGGCTATCGGCGCCGGGGCGTGGGAAAGGCCATGGTGGTCGCCTGCATGGAAGCGCTGAAGGCGGAAGAGATCAACAAGGTCAGCCTCATCGCGTTTACGAAAAACGACATCGGAAACGCCTTTTGGAAGCAGATGGGCTGGACGAAGCGGCAGGATCTGAATTACTACGATTTTACATTGAACGAAGCGAATATTACGGCGTTTATTGAGGATGTGGATTAAAGCGGTGAAATGAACCCGGCAGAATGGAAATTTAACAGTATAAGAATCAGGAGGATGGAAGATGAAGAAGATAAACGGCGGCGTAACAGCCGCGAAGGGCTTTGAAGCGGCAGCGGCAGCGGCGCAGATCAAGTATAAGGACCGGACGGATATGGCGCTGATTTACAGCAAGGCGCCCTGCGTGGCAGCGGGGACCTTTACGACCAATGTGGTCAAGGCGGCGCCGGTCAAATGGGATCAGGAGATTGTTAAAAATTCTCCAAAGGTGCATGCAGTGGTAATCAATTCCGGCATCGCCAACGCCTGCACCGGAGAGGAAGGGTATGGATACTGTGAACAGACGGCGCAGGCGGCGGAGCGGCTGCTCCGCATCCCTGTATCTTCCGTGCTGGTGGCGTCCACAGGAGTCATCGGGATGCAGCTTCCCATGGACCGGATCAGGGACGGAGTTGCTCTTCTGGCAGGTGCGAAAGCGGACACGGAGGAAGCCGGGCTGGAGGCGGCGAAAGCCATCATGACCACCGATACAAAACCCAAATACGCGGCGGCGCAGGTAGAGATCGGCGGGAAGATCGTGACGGTGGGCGGTATGTGCAAAGGGTCCGGCATGATTCATCCCAATATGTGCACCATGCTGGGGTTTGTGACCACGGACGCGGTCATCACGAAGGAAATGCTGCAGAAGGCGCTGAGCGAGGATATACAGGATACATACAACATGGTTTCCGTGGACGGGGATACGTCCACCAACGATACGGTGCTGCTGCTGGCCAACGGTATGGCGGGCAATCCGGTGATCGAGAAGGAAGACGAACATTACGCGGCCTTTAAAGAGGCGCTCAACTATGTCAACACGGAGCTGGCAAAGAAGATTGCAGGCGACGGAGAAGGCGCGACCTGCCTCTTTGAGGTGAAAATAGTCGGAGCGGAAAGCAGGGAACAGGCGGTGACGCTCAGTAAATCGGTCATCACCTCCAGCCTGACCAAGGCGGCCATCTACGGCCATGACGCCAACTGGGGACGGATTCTCTGTGCCATGGGTTATTCCGGCGCGCAGTTTGATCCGGACAAGGTGGATCTGTATTTTGAAAGCGCTGCCGGGAAGCTGAAGATCATCGAGAACGGCGTATCCACGGGATACAGCGAGGAGCTGGCCACGAAGATCCTGTCAGAAGAGTATGTGACGGCCATTGCGGACATGAAGATGGGAGAGGCGTCCGCCACCGCCTGGGGCTGCGACCTGACCCATGAATATGTAAATATCAATGCGGATTACCGGAGCTGATCCGGGGAGCTTAAGGATGGAAAAACGACGAAACACATACTGGTTTCTGATCCTGGGGCTGCTGCTTCTCTCCGGGGCGATGGAAGCGGTCATGACCTGCTGTTATGAAAGCCTTACCAGGCAGCCGCTGGCGTTTGGCAGCCTGTTTCAGATCCGGCCGGTCTACAATGAATCAGGAAGCTGGATCCACGCCAGATCCGGGCTTGGCTACCGAAACGGGGTGCTCCTTGCAGAACATACAGTTACGTTGATTGTGGCGGCGTATCTGTACCGGGCTTTGGAGGCGTGGGGATATCTGTTCCGGGTCAGCCGCCGCTGGCTGTACGCCCTGGACTGTGGTGTCGCCGCCACGCTGTATCGGGTGATCACCCGTTTCCGCGGAACGTTTACGCTGGATTATGTGAAGGTGGGACGTTTTATTTACGACATTCCGGATCTGTGCATCGGAATCTGTATCGTTGGTATGATCGGCTGGTTTATTTCCTATACGATACATTATTATCCGTATAAAAAGAGAAAAGAAAAAGGGATGAAGTGGAAAGAGCGGTTCCTCTGGGAACTCCGGCTCAATAAACAAATGGCAGTGGTGCCGTTTTATCCAAGAGACCGATGGCAGGAGCTGCTCCTGGATCCGTTTTTATGAAAGGCGGTAGAGAGATCAGATGGGCAGAAACATTGAGCTGAATGCAGAATTTTTCGAACCTGCAGATATCGTTATTCATGTACGGGAAAAAGGCATTGTGGTACGGGAAAAATCTCTTGTGGCTTTTGATGCGGCGACCGGAAAGATCCTTGCCGTCGGAACAGAGGCGGAAGCCCTGACAGGCAGGGAGTCGGACCAGATCCGCGTCTTGTCGCCGTTTCGACAGGGAGTCATTGCGGATTACACGGTGGCAGAACTTATGTTCATATATCTGATGGCAAAAACAACAGGAAAGAGACCATTTTTGCGGCCGGGGGTGGCGGTTTGCGTGCCAAAGGGGATCACCGGGGTGGAAAAGAAGGCGCTGGAGGACGCGATCCTGCAGGCAGGGGCCAAAGAGGTCGTGATCTCTGAGCTTCCTATGGACCGGTTTTTACAGGAGGAAGCAGAACGGTTTCCGGATGTGTACCGAAAGTGCAGAATCACCATCGGTATTACGAAGGAAGAGCCGGAACGGTATGTGGAGGAAGCACTTGACGGCGTTCTTCGGTACGCTGCGCAGGAAGGCATTTCCACGGAACGGGTGCTGGAGCTGCTGCAGAAGAAATGCGGATTTCATTGAATTGGGAAGCATTCTCTGTTATACTGAAACACAGCAGCTGGTCCTGACGGGTCTGTTCTGACAGCGTTCCTGTGGGGACCGGCGGGATAAAGAAGAAAAAAGGAGAGGAAAAGAATGAGTAAATACGCGGGAACACAGACGGAGAAAAACCTGCAGGCGGCGTTTGCGGGAGAGTCGCAGGCCAGGAATAAGTACACCTACTTTGCGTCGGTGGCAAAAAAAGAAGGGTATGAGCAGATCGCGTCCTTGTTTCTGAAGACGGCGGACAATGAAAAGGAACATGCCAAGATGTGGTGCAAAGAGCTGAGCGGTATCGGCGATACGAAGGCGAATCTGGCGGCGGCAGCGGACGGCGAGAACTTTGAGTGGACCGACATGTACGAGGGCTTTGCCAAAACCGCGGAGTGTGAAGGATTCCCGGAGCTGGCGGAGAAATTCCGTCTGGTGGCGGCCATCGAGAAGCACCATGAGGAAAGATACCGCGCGCTTCTGAAGAACATCGAGACGGCGGAGGTCTTTGCGAAAAGCGAAGTGAAGGTGTGGGAGTGCCGCAACTGCGGCCATATCGTGGTGGGAACCGCGGCGCCGGAGGTATGCCCAACCTGCAATCATCCGCAGAGTTATTTTGAAGTGAGCGCAGAGAATTATTGATGCGAAGGCGCTGTCTGCGTCTGACGGAACCGTGAAGGAACCGGCCCTGCTTTGGAAGGTCAAGGCAGGGCGGCTTTTTGAAAACAGGCCGGGAGGAGGAGCCCGGAGGCAGAAACGTGCCGGCTTTAGAGAAGGGGCCGCAGCAGGAAAAGAGGAGCAGGACATTATGAGAGAAGACACAGAAAAATATCTGGAGAAGGCCGCCGTCCTGGTGGAGGCGCTGCCTTACATACAGAGGTTTAACCGGAAGATCATCGTGGTGAAATACGGCGGCAGCGCCATGGTAGATGAGACCTTGAAGAGGAGCGTCATCAGTGATGTGACGCTGCTGAAGCTGGTCGGTTTCAAGCCGATTATCGTACACGGCGGCGGTAAGGAGATCAGCAGATGGGTCGGAAAAGTCGGTATGGAGCCCCGTTTCGTGAATGGCCTGCGGGTGACGGACGAGGAGACCATGGAAATCGCGGAAATGGTGCTGGGCCGGGTGAACAAAGGGCTTGTGACCATGGTACAGGAGCTGGGGGTCAAGGCCGTCGGCATCAGCGGTAAGGACGGCGGTCTTCTGAAGGTGGAGAAGCGATACACGGACGGACAGGACATCGGGTACGTGGGCGAGATTACAGAGGTGAATCCGAAGATTCTGTACGACCTTCTGGAAAAGGATTTTCTGCCCATCGTCTGTCCGGTGGGCCTGGATGAGAATTTTAATACGTATAATATCAATGCGGATGACGCGGCATGCGCCATCGCCAGAGCCGTGAAGGCGGAAAAGCTGGCGTTTTTGACGGATATCGAAGGAGTCTACCGTGATTTTGACGACAAGGATTCCCTGATCTCGGAGATCACGGTCAGGGAAGCGAAGAAGCTTCTGGAGAGCGGGACCATCGGCGGCGGAATGCTGCCGAAGCTGGGTAACTGCATCGAAGCTATCGAGGCAGGCGTGTCCAGAGTCCATATTATGGACGGCAGAATCATGCACAGTATCCTTCTGGAGGTCTTTTCCAACAAGGGGATCGGAACGGCAATTTTAGGAGACACGGAGGAAAAATATTATCATGAGTAATTCATATATCGAAAAGGCGGAGGAAGCCATCCTGCATACGTATAACCGTTATCCGGTGGTGTTCGACCATGGAGAGGGCGTGCATCTTTACGATGTGGACGGAAAAGAATATCTGGACTTTGCGGCCGGCATCGCCGTACAGTCTCTGGGATACGGCCATCAGGAATATACGCAGGCGCTGAAGGATCAGATTGACAAGCTGACCCATATTTCCAACCTGTATTATACGGTTCCCATGATGGAGGCGGCGGAGAAGGTCGTGCGCGCCAGCGGCATGTCCAAGGTCTTCTTTACCAACAGCGGTACCGAAGCCATCGAGGGGGCGCTGAAGGCAGCCAGAAAGTATTCTTATGAGAAATACGGTGAGGGGCGGCATGAGATCATCGCCATGAACCATTCCTTCCATGGAAGGAGCATCGGCGCCCTGTCCGTGACCGGGAATGAGAAATATCAGATTCCCTTCCGTCCGCTGCTTCCAGGAATCCGGTTTGCAGAGTACAACGATCTGGAGAGCGTGAAGGCGCAGATGACGGAGCGTACCTGCGCCGTTATTCTGGAGACCGTTCAGGGCGAAGGCGGCGTCTATCCGGCAACGGAGGAATTTTTAAAAGGCGTAAAGGCGCTGTGCGAGGCGCGGGACGTCCTGCTGATCCTGGATGAGATCCAGTGCGGCATGGGCCGTACCGGCTATATGTTTGCGTGGCAGGAGTACGGCGTGGAGCCGGATATCATGACCTGCGCCAAGGCCATCGGCTGCGGCGTGCCGGTGGGCGCCTTTGTGCTTGGAAAGAAGGCTACGGAGGGCTCTCTGAAGGCGGGAGACCACGGGACGACCTATGGAGGAAATCCATTTGTCTGCGCGGCGGTCAGCAAAGTATTTGACCTGTATGAAAAAGAGCATATTCTGGAGCATGTGCGTACGGTAGGCGCGTATCTGGCCGAACAGCTGGACGCCCTGGTGGAGACGTATGATTTCCTGACGGAACGCCGCGGAAAAGGCATGATCCAGGGACTGGAAGTGACAGGAAGGCCGGTAGGCGAGATCGTGGAGCGCGCACTGGAGAACGGGCTGGTCCTGATCACCGCGGGGAGCAATGTGCTCCGGTTCGTTCCGCCTCTGGTCATCACAAAGGAGGACGTGGACGATATGGTCGGGAAACTCCGGCAGTCTTTTTAGGAAAGGAACCATATGACGAAAAAATACCAACGGGTGATTGCAGTGCTGGCGGTGTTCCTCTTTGCCGCGCAGCTGCTGTATATGGGGCTTGAGAACCGGCCGGAGGAAGAAGAACTGGTCGTGGAGCGTCCGATCCGGATCTGGTACACCGATCCGGATATTCAGCCTTATATGGAGGCGTCGGCGGCGGAAGCGTCAGCCAGGTATCAGGTGGAGGTGTACGCGGAGCTGGTTTCGGAAGTGGATTACATCGAGAAGATCAGCGAAAGGTCCGTGGCGGAGGAGATGACCGGGCCGGACGTGTATGTGACTTCCAGCGCGCTGCTTGAGAAGGCGGTCCTTGCGGGGCTGGCGGTTCCGGTGAAGGACCAGGGGCTTTCCGGGACGTATTCGGAGAAGGCGGTGCAGGCGGCCACCTACGCAGGTGAGGTGGTGGCGCGCCCTTTCTACATCGAGACCTGCTTTATGCTGTATAACCGTTACTATGTGGATCCGGAGCAGGTTCCGCAGAATATCGAGGGGATACTGACCTACGCGGAAAATTTTGAGACGGATGCTCTGACAGAACGGGTGGAAAACATCTTTAAATGGAATGTGGCGGACGTGATCGACGATTATATGTTTCTGGGGGCATACACCGATCTGGGCGGACCCAATGGAGACGACAAGGGCCAGGTGTCCATGGATCTGGAACAGATTACGGCGTGCATGAACTATTATCAGAGCCTCAACGGATTTTTTGCCATCGATGCGGATACGGTCACTTCCGAGGAGGTGATCCGGGAATTCATCGACGGGAAGACGGTATTTACCATTGTCAACGTCCCCATGCTGGCGGAACTGGACCGGGCGGTGGCGGAAGGAGAGATCCCGGAATATCCGACGGAGAGAACCGTGACCGGGGAGGACGGAGAGGAATATACGGAGACGGTGAGTTACGATCCGTTCTATCAGATCGCCCCGCTCCCTCCGCTGACGGACATGCTTGACTCCAGAGGCCTGTCAGTGACAAACAGCGTGGTGGTGAATCCATATTCTTCCAACGTGAAGGCGGCGGAGGACTGTGCCAGATATCTGACGCAGGAGCGGGCCGGCAGACTTTACGAGGAAGCGAAAAAGCTGACGGCATGCAAAAGCCTTCTTGGAGCGGGGAAGTCCGGTGCGGAAACTTCCGGTACGGAGGGGCAGGGCGTGGTCATGGGTTATCGGTCGCTGTATGACCGTCTTCCCGGCGGGAGCGAAGGCGGCGCGGCAGGCCAGGGTCCTTCCGGCGCCTATCTGACGGTGTACGAAGCATATGAAGCGGCGGCGGAGGTTCCGAAGATCATGGAGCTTTCCAACATGTGGCTGCAGCTGGAGGTCGCCCTGGCGGATATCTGGCGGGGCGAGGACGCAGGAGAAGAGATGGCGGGATTTATGGAACTTTTACAGGCACAGCTTGATTAAGGCTGCATAGGATTCCGGTCATTTGGACACACTTGAAACAAAGGAGGGTCCTTATGACTGGAATTTTTATTGCACTGATCTCGGGTGCCCTGATGAGCCTTCAGGGAGTTTTCAACACGGAAGTTACCAGGCAGAGCAGCATGTGGGTGTCTGCGTCCTGGGTACAGTTTTCTGCGCTTCTCACCTGCCTTACCATATGGGCGCTGTTTGACAGGAGCAGCTTTTCCGTATTGATGAAGGTGTCGCCCAGATATGTGATGCTGGGCGGAATCTTCGGAGCGTTTATCACCTATACGGTGATTCAGAGCATGTCGGCGCTGGGGCCTGCACGGTCTACCATGCTGATTGTCATTGCGCAGCTTACGGTCTCCTGGGTGGTGGAGCTGTTCGGGGCTTTCGGCGTGGAGAAAGGGGAATTTTCCGTTCGAAAGCTGCTGGGACTTCTGATTGCGGCGGCGGGCGTCATATTATTTGAATGGGAAAATTAAGATTTCCCTTGTGTTTCCGGCGCAAGTCCGCTACAATGAAAACAGGGCATGGATGGCTTTTCTTCCGGAAAGGGAGAAGAGGATGAGG
This sequence comes from uncultured Lachnospiraceae bacterium, assembly GCA_910584205.1. Classification (GTDB taxonomy): domain Bacteria; phylum Bacillota; class Clostridia; order Lachnospirales; family Lachnospiraceae; genus Hominiventricola. The sequence goes on along the minus strand of CAJUAA010000041.1, from coordinate 1,216 downwards.
TATCAAAAAGGGATACGGACTGTTTTGTGCGCCGCTGTCTGTACGGGCTTTATGGCCTGCCTGGCCGGATGCAGCGTTTCCTTTTGCGGCTTTCGCCCGGGAGGGACGAAGGAGCTGGTCTTTTCCTGCAACGAAGCGCTGCCGGAAGAGGATATGTCCGAAGCACGCCCCGGAGAAGACGGAGAAGGTGCGTCCAAAGAGCTGCCAAAAGAAAGCGGGGAAGACGCATCCGAAGCGCGCCCGGCGGACGGGCGTCCGGAGGAAAGGGAAGAGGCCGGCGCTGCCCCGCAGGAAGAGACGCAGGATGACAGAGGGCCGGAAGGCGGTATGGAATCCGATGGGAAGGTCGATCTGAATTCGGCGGGCCTGGAGGAACTGATGACTTTGAACGGCATCGGGGAGACAAGGGCAAAGGCGATCCTGGAGTACCGGGAACAGAACGGTCCCTTTACAAAAGAAGAAGATATTATGCAGGTTCAGGGAATCAAGGAAGGCATATATTCTAAAATACAGAATCAGATCGTAGTGCATTGAGGTGAAAGATGGGACAAAAAGTATTGGTAGTTGACGACGAAAAACTGATCGTTAAGGGGATCCGGTTCAGTCTGGAGCAGGACGGCATGGAGGTGGACTGCGCCTATGACGGGGAAGAGGCTCTGGAGAAGATCCGGGAGCAGGAGTATGATATTATACTTCTGGATGTGATGCTTCCAAAGCTGACAGGATTTGAGGTATGCCAGCAGGTTCGGGAATTTTCCAGTGTTCCGGTGGTCATGCTGACGGCGAAAGGGGACGACATGGATAAGATTCTGGGCCTGGAATACGGAGCGGATGATTATATCACCAAGCCGTTCAACATCCTGGAGGTCAAGGCGCGCATCAAGGCGATCATGCGTCGTACAAGGAAGAGAGCGCCCGAGAAAGAGAACCGGCGTATCGTCCAGAAGGGGGAGTTTCGGCTGGACTGCGAGGGCCGCAGGCTCAATATTGCCGGCCGGGAGATCAATCTGACTGCCAAGGAATTCGATCTTCTGGAGCTGATGGCACTGAATCCCAATAAAGTATACAGCAGGGATCACCTGCTCAATGCCGTGTGGGGCTATGACTACCCCGGAGACGTCCGTACGGTGGACGTGCACATCCGGAGGCTCCGGGAGAAGATCGAACAGAAACCAAGCGAACCAAAGTATGTACATACCAAATGGGGAGTAGGGTA